>CAYXCW010000071.1:0-38856 GCA_964463555.1 uncultured bacterium | reverse complement strand
AAAGCTAACTAAAATCAACGTTTTAACCCGTTTCAACGGGTTTTAGCTTTAAGCCGGAACTTTAGTTCTCGGCTTGGTGCAAGATGTGAGTAAAGAAACAAGGGTTTCAAGGCTTGTTGAGAATGGTACAAGAGCTGAGGTTAATGACTTTTAGGTTCGATTTGTTGTGCAGTCGCTTCTTTTTGCGCTGTAAAATTAACGGCCTTGGGAATTGAACTTAGATTGATTTGACCTTTGAAAGTATTGCCATCTACTATCCCTTGAATGGTGAGAAACTGATTCTGACATGATGTGAGGTGGGAAACTGCACCGGACATCGATAATTTTTGCTGGCTGAATTTCCCTGTGAGTGAAGGTTTCTCCGTCACGATTTTTTCGGGCGTTTTAGTTTTGTTACTTGGCAATAAAGACCCGTTTAAATAAATGCCAGATTGCTGAATTTCTAGCACTAATGATTCAGCTTTGAGACATCCGGGTAAATTTTTGGCATCAATGCGATAGCGACCGTGAATCGGCGGGGCAGCTTTCAGACTCGTCTCGCCCCAAGCAGTGACGCCTTTAAAGAGCAGCACCACCGAACCAATAGCAACACCATAAAATAGTAAAGACTTGAGGTTGAAGTGACTCATTTTGGGAATTGGTAATTGGGAATTGGTAATTGGTAATTTCAGATTTTAGATTTTAGATTGCAGATTGATTTCAATCTATAGCAAAGGTTCAGGCATTTAGGATGTTTTCTTCGCCTAGTCCCTAGCCCCTAGTCCCTAGCCCCTTTTCTACCTCAATTACTGATGCCAAGTGAGAGGTAACTTGAGCGTAGCGGCGGGTAATTAATAGGGAAGAGTGACATTGGACGGCTAATTCATCGGTGTATCGCCCTAAAGTTTGACGTTCGATACCCCAGGTGCGACTGGTACCGGCGATGGTGAGATCGACGTTTTGGGACATTTCTACGACTGCTTGAATCGGTTCTGGCGCTTCTACAATTTGGATTTGGATGCGCGATCGCACGCTATCTGGTAGTCTTTCCATTACGGTGCGAAATTCGTAACTCAATTCGTTTTTGGGCTGATTCTCTTGATTTACCTGCAACACCGTTAAGCGGTTGTTATCGTTATTAACTAGCAATCTTAAGGCAATTTCTAGTCCTAAATCGTCGTGAAAATTTGCCGAATAAGCCACTAATATATTTTCTAATTTTTCCTGTCCCCGATTGACAAAAACCGCTACATCTACAGGGGCAATGCTGAGAATTTTTCCCACTCTTCCACCCAAGCGATTTTTACTAAAAGCTGGGCGATGCCATCCTACCAAAATTAAATCGGCTCGATCGAGGACGGCGAGTTGTGCGGTTTCTCGCGCTACATCGTGGGAAATGCGAAAAATGGGATGCACCAAATGGCGCATTTGAGGAGGTTCTATGCTGGCAATTAATTCGTCTAAATGCGATCGCCGTTCGTTGATTAACCTTTCTGCTTCAACGGGGGTACTTTGAAATAAATAATCTTCTTCTAATTCAATTAAGCTTAAAGGATGCACGATTGAAGGTTGCAATTTATTCCCCGCGATCGCAACCGCTAATTGTACTAACCCTCTCTGGGTGGTGGGATTGGCAACGGGGACTAAAATTCGATAAGTTGGGACGGAATTTGCGGGTATTGGCGATGTTTCTGCGGTTTCTTCCGATGCTTCCAATACATCCAATTGAATCAACTTTTTCGGATAAGTCCATTCTAATAACGGCGAGGTCATAAATGTAGTTACCAATGCCATAATTACCAGCATGGTAAACAGCAACGGCGTAATCACTCCTAAGCTTAAACCGATATTTAATACAATTAGCTCGGTTAAGCCGCGCGTATTCATCAACCAACCCAGTGCAGAAGCTTCTCGATGTTCGATTCCAGAGACTCTTGCTGCTGCATAAGTGCCGATATATTTGCCTGCGATCGCGACTGCTAAAACTGCTAAACACAATAACCATAATTCCGGACGATTGAGCAAACCAATTTCCGTCCTCAAACCGCTATAAGCGAAAAATACCGGCAACAAGAATATCAAAACAAAGTCTTCAGTTTTATCGGCTAACTCGCGCACCAAACCGGCATTTTTTGGCATCGCCGCCCCTAATAAAAATGCCCCAAAAATTAGGTGAATGCCGATGTATTCAGTAATTAAAGCAGAAGCAACCACACCCATATAAATGCCAGCTACAACTAACTGGGTGAGTCTGCCCGTGCGACGGTAGTAAGTGGCGAGTCGCTGCAAAAACCATCGCACTACCGTCAGCATAAACACAATGTAAACTATGGCTTCAATAATAGTAGGTAATGCACCCAGCATACTATTAGTGCGCGTGACTGCGATCGCCACTGCCAACAAACACCACGCCGTCACATCATCCACCGCCGCACAAGTGAGTGCCAAGGTTCCCAACCGCGTGCCTTGCAAGTTATTTTCAGTAATAATTCTGGCTAGAACCGGAAAAGCGGTAATCGACATTGCCGCTCCTAAAAATAGGGAAAACGCGGTAAACGAAACCGTAGAATTAGAAACTAAAGGATAAAGTATTAGAGCCAGTATAGCCCCCAATGAAAAAGGCGTTAAAATACTGACATGCGAAGTTAAAATTGCTATATCCAAGTTGCTTTTGAGGTATTTTGGGTTGAGTTCCAAGCCGATCAAAAACATAAAAAAGATCAGCCCCACCTCAGATAGCACATCGAGAAATGGAATAGTATTTGTAGGGAACAATGTAGCGGCTAAATCTGGTGCAACCAAACCAAACAACGATGGCCCAAGCATTATACCTGCTACAATTTCCCCAATTACCAAGGGTTGATTTAGCCAGCGAAATACTAACCCCACCAGTCGGGAAAGTCCAATGACAATCAGAACTTGAAGTAAAACGAGAACGGCTGGATGCATGGGAAAGCCTCCGATCTCAACTTGGAGTATTTGAGAGGTTTAGCCCCCTCAGTTTACCGTCCAAGTCAGTCAGTGGCTAGCGATCGCATGTTAAGTTAAATTGCTGCTTTCGGGAGCGGCTCTTAATACAATCTTTAGTATTCCTGCTTTCTGGCGAGTAACAAAAAATCTGTTGCCAAAAAACGCGAGCTAAAATCTACCTCTAAACAAGCGATCGATATACGATGAAAGAGCGCTGAGCAGCCATAAAACAGAGCCAATCAAGAAAATGTTTTCGCGCAATTCTCTATTACTCATTCTATAGCTAGAGGCAGATCTGCGACTGCCAGCACCATCTCGTTCTAGGTCATAAATAATTTTTTCCACGTACCATCGATCCGACTTACCTGGGTACTTAAACTTTGCTTGTTCTAGCAATCTTCTTGCCACACCTTTGTTTTTAGCAGCATCTTGCAACTGTCTGGCTAAAGAGCGGTTGCCGTTTAACTCTTGGACTAATTGTGAGTCTAGCTGACTGGCATTGTTAGCGCTGTACCAGATAAACCAGACGATCAAAGCTAATATGACTAAGAGAGCGATCGCTTGCGAGGGTTTCATAGCTGACCTCGGTTGTAGATGCCGCTATTTTATTTCCCGAGCTTGCTAACTGCCAAGAGGGAATTATCTGGCAAGTGCAAGCGATCGCCTTTATTTTCACAATTGTTTACATGTACAAATGTGAACCCAAATCTAAAATCTCAAATCTAAAATCTGAAATTCCTAAAGCCACTGTCCCCCGCGGAATCGCCAGAAAGGAAACAAAATCCGCATGATGCTTTGAGACGCGGTAAAAACTGCCAGCCAAACTAAACTGTAATGCAAAAAGAACCCTCCTATAGTTAACGCTTTTGGCACTGCGGGTAAGCCTATAGTTTTGACCAAACTGATAATAAATATTCCTTCCCAAATTCCCGCTAAAAGTTGAAAAGCAGCAGGCCAATCTCGATCCCAGCGGAACTTTTGCATATAGATATAAAGTACATCCCAGAAAAGTCCAAAAAACGCTACATATCCCAACATTCGGAAATAAAGTAAACCCGCACCAGAGCCAATATATCCCAAATAAAAAGGCAGCGTTACCAGTCCTCCTACTGTAGCGAGGAGTAACAAGCGAGTTTGCCAGCGACCAAACAAAGTAGGTGTCATTTTTATCTCCAATTTAATTAATTTGCCGCTCTCGATCTAGTTCGATCTCGTTCCCAGGTTCAACCTGGGAACCCAAACATAGAGGCTCTGCCTCTGGGGAAACGCGAGGCTCTGCCTCGCTGTTGGCGTTCCTTGGCAGGAGCCAAGGAACGAGGGGAGGGAGGTTTTCTCTACTCACATCTTGCACCAGAGCCAACAGAAATAAATTTCTGGCTGTAGAGACGTTACATGTAACGTCTCTACAGCTAAAACCCGTTGAAACGGGTTAAAACCCGATCGTAGTTAGCTTTAGCTCACTTAAGCTTTCAGACCCAAATTTATTTGGAGGCTGTTTATCTCTTAGGTGCAAGATGTGAGTCTATTAAGGCAATCGATTCATCGCCCATTTTAACCACTGTCCCAAAGAAGTAATCGGGTTTAATCGGTGCAAACCTGGGGCGCGTTTTGCCGCCAGACTATCAACTGCAACTAAAGCCACATATTGCAAACCTAAAAAACTATCAACCGCTGCATTCGGGCCACCCAATGTAATCACACCAGCGGCATACATTCTGCCTACTTTCCTCCGGGGACGAAACAAAGCGAATCTTTTTTTCGGCGGTTCTGGGGCGGGATTTTGCATATCGACGATTTCAAAATCATTGCCTACCAGGAAACGCTTCCAAGAGTTGAGAGGAAGTTGATAATGTTCGACCATATCCTTCAGCAGCGGACTTTCAAAAACGCTGGCAGTGAGTCCGGTGGAGTCGATAATAAAGTCTGTTTCAAGGCGCGTTTGTCCTTTAAATTGTTTGGCTTGAATGTAAGTAACCAGACCATTCGGTTCCCGCTCGACTTTTTCGACTTCGCCGAATTCAATTTTGTACCAACCTTCTTTCAATCCTTCGTCTATAATTCGCTTCCAATCTTTGCGTTCTGCCGTCGTAGTTCCGCCCCAATCTGTGGTTAGACGGATGCGTTCTTCTGCGTCAGCTTTTTCTAACAAGGCGCGTTGTTCGCCCGTCCAACAACCTTTAGGCCAATTAAACGGTTGAAATTCGTTATGATTGATGACTTTGCGCTGGGATAAACCAAATTTATTACCTTGGGGTTTGGGAAAGCGCATTAAGTGCAAGATTAAAATATTCGGGTTTTTTTGTCGGGTTTCGTAGAGGCGTTGCAGAATGCGAGAGGAAACGATTCCCCGCCCGCGAATTAGCACTGTGCCGCCGTATCTTTCTAAATGTTCGTAAATGTGGTCGTGATATTCGTAGGCGTGGACGACGGATTTAAAATCGCCGGTTTTTTGGCGGTAAGCTTGTAAGTCGGGTAAAAATTGAATTGCGGGATAGCCGATGGCGATATGCACGTAACGAGCGATGATAATCGCATGGTCGCGTTGATTTGCTGTGGAACGGGAGTAAGCGATCGCATATCGTCCATCATCGGTTTTCCGAATCGCCCGCACTCGTCCGTAACGATACATTTGCTCCCAATTAATCCGCTTTGCTTCCCGATCTAATGCGGCAAATACATTCCCCGAACGGGGCGTATAAGTTTGAGCAAATGCCGGTTCGGCAAACACTTGCCACAATAACCCCAACGCCGTTTTAATCTGTCCTTTGAGCAATTCGCGCCCAGCTTCCCGCAGCGCATAACTAGGCCATCCCCAAATATTATCGGGACAAGAATCGGAATTAGAGCGCAACCGTTCGTGAGGAAAAATTTGGGAATTTCTACACAATTTTTGGTAATGTCCGTAAGGTTTCTCGTACAGTCCCAACGCGACAATTTGCCTCGTTTTTGCCCCGTGAATTCTTAACAAATCCACCCAAGCAAAACTACCCAATCCCGCACCCACGGCAACATAATCTGCCTCATCTACGGGTAAACCCGTAGCGTGCAAATCTTGCACAGAAACTTGTTGCGCCTCAAATACCGCTGGGGGGAAAGATTGAGACGAAGCAGAGAATTCCCTACTCTCTGCCTCCTCTGGAATACTGGGAATTTCAATTGTTGCAGCGCCATTTGTAGCGCCACTATCAGCTAATGCAATGCTGATTTGATAAGGGCCAATTTGCACTACATCGCCGTTAGAAATTGTAATGCGCGGTTGGCGTTGACCGTTGACGAAAATGCCGTTACTGCTATTTTGGTCAATTATTACCAACCCGCCCCGATCTTCATCAATCAAAGCGTGAAAGCGAGACACTTCACTGCTGTTTAATACCAATTGGGAAACGCGGCGTCCGTTTGCCGCAGTTGGCATAGTTTTAAAATCCCGTCCCAAAGCAACGGGAATCGAAAGCAAGGGTTCGTGTCGTTCTCCCGTAGCGGGATCTTCCCATCTGAGGCAAACAATCGAGGGTTTAAGACTCATGCGGTGGCACTCCCTGATTAACCTTATTGGGAGCTATTAAAACACTTGCTGCCGCCGCTAGAGAAGTACCGCACCAAGGACATCCAATATCGAGTCGTTCGTAGGGGGAAATCCGCTGGCATTTGGGACACTGCAAACCGAAGGTTTGATTCGCCCCATTGGGAGCCGCAGGCGGTACGGTGGAAGTATTGCGATGAGGTACTGGGGGAAACTGTCCCTGGTTAGGGCTATGTGCGTGGGGCGAGATTAAAACCGTTGGGGGAACGTTGCTTTCCACAATTGAAATCGCCGCGATTTTGAGTTGCGTTTCTCCCAAATAAACGATTGTGCCTTGGTTTAAAGCTACTTCCGGCACATTGAGTCGTTCCCCATCTACCCAGGGCGGATTTGTTTCTCGCAAGTTTCGCAGGAAAAATCTTTGCTGCCAAGCGTTGAAATAAATTTCGATGTGCAGTCCCGATACGGTGGGATGGGATAATACAATATCGCACCGCACTGGATCGCGACCGATGCGAACAGTTCCAGGATTTTTACTCGCCTGTTGCTCGCTAATTGTTTGGGTTTGTGTTTGTCCTGCGTCTTGCCATTCTAAGGTTAGTTGGTTCATTTTGTTGGTTTTTCATCGAGTTCGCATACTTAGGACTTAGGCAACTGGCATATTTTTTCTCTCCGGGTGCGTGACGCTGCGATAATAGTTTCTCCTAGCAATGAGACTTTTGACGTCACGCACCAACCACCGTTCGCGCAGCGTGCCGGAGGCATATTGTGACACGTAGCTTTAGTCCTAATAATAAGACTACGCTTAAAAACCCGGTTTTTCAGTCTAATACCTGCGTCAAAAAGCCGATACCCTTCAGGGTATCGCTATACTCACATCTTGCACCTACCCGATACACAGCCTCCAAATAAATTTGGGGCTGAAAGCTTAAGTTAGCTAAAGCTAACTACAATCAAGGTTTTAACCCGTTTCAACGGGTTTTAGCTTCCTCGCTGTGAAATTTATTTCTCGGCTTGGTGCAAGATGTGAGTATACTCAGATCTTGCACCATTATCAACAAGCTTTCAAAAACCGGGTTTCTTGACGAGAAATCTAGGCTTTCAAGCTGAGCTATTTGCAAGAAACTAAGGTTTAGTCAAGGTGCAAGATGTGAGTATACAAACAAAGGCTGCTAGAGCAGCCTGTAAAAATTCTAGCCTGCTCTGGCAGGCTTTGTTTGTGTAGCCACATGCAATAGAAGTGTGGGCGTTTCAGAAAATTGGCGCAGGTATGATCGGTCTAATCAGGATTTTCTTCTAACTTAGCTTGAGCGCAGTCGGCAATGATATCCAGACGGAAGTTATCGACCAAATCGGTTAAGGTTTTAACAAGTATTTCTTTCTGTGCGGGGATTTGAGCGATCAACTTGCCCAGCATGTCTTCATCCATTGTGATTGCGGCACGATATAGTTTTTCCACCCAAGATTTTGGCATGGGGCTGAAGTCATTTTTGCTTAATTGCAATGGCTGTTCTGATAATTCGGGTAAAACAGTTGGATGTTCCTGTTCGTAAATGTATTGCACTTCTAGATGATTTGCGAGTTTTTCAAACAGTATCTCTTCCTGGAAGGGTTTGGGTAAGAAATCATCGCATCCTGCGGCTAAAATATCTGAGCGTTCTTCGGAAAAAGCATGAGCAGTCAAGGCAATAATCGTTGTATTTTTACCTTCTGGATTGGCTTTAATTTGTTGAGTTGCTTCATACCCATTCATCACTGGCATTTCGATATCCATCAAAATTAGGTGCGGTTCCCATTCTTGCCAGATAGCGATCGCTTCTAATCCGTTAACCGCCGAACGCACCTTGAAACCTACTGTTTTGAGCAGTTGCACCATCAGCTGGCGATTTTCCGGCACGTCTTCCACCACTAGGATGCGATCGCGCTCTTGATGCGGTGCTAAACTAACAATGCGTTTGAATTTTGCGCGCGATCGCACGTCAGTTTCTTCCGCAAGGCGAACTCGAATATCAAACCTAAAAATTGACCCCTCACCCACCTTGCTGCTAACGTTAATCTCTCCCCCCATTAACCGCACAAATTGTCGGCTAATCGGCAAACCCAATCCAGTCCCCTGCATCGAATTACGGCCTGTTTCTGTTTGCACGAAGGGTTCAAATAAACTGTTGAGTTCTTCCGGCGCAATCCCTAAACCCGTATCGGCAATTTCAAATTTAATTAATTTGGTCATAGGTGATTCTTGTTCCTCCCCCATGACTCGCAAAGTAACGCTCCCTTGAGGTGTAAATTTAATCGCGTTTTCTAATAAATTAATTAATACTTGACGTAATTTACTCTCGTCGCCCATAACATATTGGGGAACCTGTGGCATCCGATTAAAAATAAATTGCAATCCCTTGCCATTGGCTTTCAGTTGCAGCATCTCGTGGATTAAGTCTAATAGTCGATATAAATCAAAGCTGCGTTCGTTGATCGTTAACTTGCCTGATTCAATTTTGGACATCTCCAAAACATCGTTAATTAAATCCAGCAAGTGTTCCCCACTGCGATTGATGATTCCTAACTGTTTTAGCTGGTCTGAAGATAAGCTATCTTCACGCACTAATAATTGGCTAAAACCCAGGATAGCATTTAGGGGTGTACGCAGTTCGTGGCTCATTTTTGCCAAAAATTGACTTTTGGCACGGTTGGCTATTTCTGCTTGTTCGGCTGCTTCTTGCAATGCTAACTGAGAAAATTCTAATACTGCTAGCATTAGCGCATTTCTCAATTCCCTTGCAGCATCAATTTCCACTTGTTGCCAGGGTAAACACTTATCGCGAACGGTTTCTTTCCACAATTCAAACGATGTCCGCGGCGACAGCCGGATATTACTATTACTTTCAACTAATACAGAGTCATTGGGATTACCCCCCCAGTTTACTGTTTGAATTACTTCTGGTCTAAACCAAAGAATGTTGTAAGAACTCTGATTGATAAAAATAGAAATGGCGAGTAAGCCGCTGGCTGAGTCTTTGAATTCCTTAGCCTGGGGATAAATCTGGGGCAGAGAATTGGTAAAAAATACTTCTTTTTTCTGAGAATTTATCAACCAATTCAGCAAATCCATAACGGCATTTTTAGGGGGAGTTATACCAATTAAATTTAGATTATCTCCCAAGTAAAGTGCCGCTCCCCTTGCATTAACTAAATTCAGTAAGCTGCTGCTATTTTGTTCTAATTTATTGGCTATATTCTGGTAATTACCAGAAATTTTATCTTGCAATGATTGGTTGACTTCAAAAATGCTCCGCCGATATTCCTTCGATTCTTCTTCTTGTGCCTGGACAATATAAAGCGACATCATCTGCCCCAAAAATTCGCAATATTTACGAATTTGATAATTAACATTTCTTGGCGAGTAATGATGACAAGCTATTAATCCCCATAACCTTGTTTCGTGATTTAAAGAAATGCTCATAGAAGCGGACATCCCCATGTTTTTGCAATATTGCACGTGACAAGGAGAAACGCTTCTGAATAAAGAATGACTTAAATCTAAAGCAGCATTGGTCAGGGGGTTATTAGCCGGAATAATTTCAACAGGTTGGTAATTTAGATCGGGAATTAAGCGCAGCCAGTTTTTGTAATAGAGTTTTCTAGCTGGCGGCGGAATGTCGATAGCTGGATAATGTAAGTTTAGGTAAGGTTCGAGTTCTTCATTTTTATCTTCAGCGATTACCACGCCACTGTCATCTGTTTCAAACCGATAAACCATGACTCGGTCATATCCGGTAACGCTTCTAACTTCTTTAGCTATTAATTCGGCTACTTCCTCTAAGCTGGAAACTTGTTTGATCCTTAAAATAGATGATTTTACCAAATACTCAAACCCGATATTAGAGTTTTTTTGTGAAGATAAGGCTGGTTCAAGCTCTAAAATTAATCCACCTTCATTTCGATGGACAATGCCATCAAAGGTTAAAGTGTTATCTCTGATTTTTACTGATAATTTTAGAGGATTTAATATTTCTGGATTCTTTTGAGCAAGGCAATGTTTGAGAATTTTTATTTGATATTGTGAAAATATAACGTTTAATTTTTTATTAATTAACGAGGTAGCGGGAATTCCGAAAAATTGCTCGGTGTTATTACTAGCTTGTAAAATTTTAAATTCAGGCTCTTGGAGAACTAAAAGAACTCCATGAGGCTGAATCGAACCGGGAATATGGATGGCTTCGCCGTAGCAGCTGCTGAAGTCTACTTTTTCTGCTGAAATCAAGGTAAGATCGCTCATTTTTCTCTTTTCCAATGTGTCACTAAATTATTGCTGTGGCAGGTGGGTTTAGTTAAACTGAAACTGTACCCACTGGCTCGCTCCGCGCTATATCCTAGATTTTTGCAAGAAATTGGCGCTCAGGGATCTTGCGATATACCCTAAGAAGGATGACAAAAACTTATGTTCTTAAGTATAACACAACGGACGCTAACAAGAAATCGGATTGGGGAGCGATCGCAGATTTTTCCCCCTAAGCAACAGCCAATTCATCTAACACCAACACGCGCAATTCTGTCACCCGTCTCAGGGTTACATCATTGGTTAAAATTGCTTCGCAGTTGGCTGCTAACGCAACAGCAATTTGAAAAGCATCGGGCAATTGAAGATTGTATCTAGCTCGAATTTGAGCAGCTTGTATAGCTAACTCTTGGCTAGCAATTGGCACAAATACAATGTTTTCATTATTAGTCATTAATTCAATGAAATCTGTTTGTAATTCTGTTTGTCCTAAACTATAGGGACGCACTAGACACTCAGCGAGGGTAATGGGTGAGGTTACCCCGACTGGCAAACCATTGTAAATGCGCTCAAAAATACCTCTGACCAGTTGCAAATATTGCGCGTTTCTCTCAACAGCATAAATGACTGGTGCTGTATCTAAAAACAACCGCGTTACGCCTTGTAAACTTTGTTCAATAGTCACTCTTGCTTCCCTGATTCCTTTTGTTCAATTTCAAGTTCTGGAAACTCACCGCGTCTGATGCGGTTAACGTATTCCTGAGCATCCATTCCTCCTAAATGATTCGGTGCTAGTCCGATGAATTCCATGACATTGCGACGAGGTTTGCGTTGAATTTCGCAATTTCTAAGTTTTTGTGCTAAATAAGAAATTAGCTCTAATTGCTCATCGGGTGAAAGCAGATCGGCTAATCTCAGTACCTCGAATAATTCTTTAGACATTTTGATTCATTCTCCAGTTTCAAGTAAAGGCCATTTTCCCCTCTTTGATGCTATCTTATCCGCCCAACGAGTTGTTTCTGGTAAGCGATATTTGGGGGTGCATTGCATCACATAATCAATCGCAGTCAGCAAGCTGATGCGATGTCCGCTAGACACATAAATCGGTTTAACTCCGGCGCGCGTCCGCAAAATTGCCCCAATTGTCTCGCCTCGATCGATTAAAGGTTTCCAACTGCCCCTGGCGTCGGGTAACGTTTCGTGCTTGCCAATTAGCAATGATTTGGCGACTCCAATCGTGGGAAAATTGAGCAAAACTCCTAAATGGCAGGCGATGCCAAAACGACGGGGATGGGCGATGCCTTGACCGTCGCATAAGATTAAATCGGGAGTAAGGGTAAGTTTTTCTAGGGCGTCGATGACGGTGGGAACTTCTCGAAATGAAAGAAATCCGGGGATGTAAGGAAAGGTGGTAGGACGATTTGCTACAGCATATTCCTTCAATTCCAATTGGGGAAAACTCAGTACCGCTACCGCCGCCCGCGTTATCGTACCATTTTCCTCGAATCCTACATCGACTCCAGCCACATGCTGCACCGCCCCCAATTCGTCGCTGGTTATCACTTCTCCTGCGAGTTGCTGCTGAATCGGGATTGCTTCTTCAACTGTACTAGGCCATGCATGGCGTTGATTTATCTTCATAAACTAGAAAGTGGGTGAGAAAATTTTTATGCTTGTTTTATTTATACAGATCGATTGACATCAACCGCCCTTTCGGGCGAAGTTTTTGGACAGTCAAGGGTGCAAGATCGGGACTGATGCACGACGAGGACAGAAACCGGGTTTCTTCGTAGATCTTTAGTTTCTCAACCACGATTTTTCATAGAAACCCGGTTTCTTTGCCTCAGTCCTGAAGATTTAAGATCGGCGATACCCCACATGCAATACCCGACAGCTGCACAATAAAGACATCATGATCGAACAAATTTTAGGATCGCGCTATAAGGTTATCGAAATTTTAGGATCGGGGGGATTCAGCCAAACTTATGTGGCAGAAGATATGCAGCGCCCCGGTAATCCTCGATGCGTGGTGAAGCAATTTAAACCGGCAAAGCCGAATCCGGAGGTTTTGCCGGTGGCGCGGCGACTTTTCCATACTGAGGGGCAAACGCTGGAAAGGCTGGGCAAACACGACCAAATTCCCCGATTGTTGGCTTATTTTGAAGAGAATGAAGAATTTTATTTGGTGCAAGAGTTGATCGAAGGGCATTCTTTGTCCTCGGAACTACCGCCTGGTGAAAAACAATCGGAAGCTTATGTTATAAACTTGCTGCAAGATGTGCTAAAAATTCTGGAATTTGTTCACGGGCAAGGGGTAATTCACCGCGATATCAAGCCCAGCAATTTGATTCGCCGCGCCGCAGATGGCAGGTTAGTTTTAATCGATTTTGGGGCGGTGAAGGATATTGGAAATCAGATAACAGATGGGGTAACTGATGTTCCTACCGAGGCGATGCGCGATCGCACGGCGATGACGGTAGCTATTGGCACTCAAGGTTACATGCCAAGAGAACAATTGGCAGGGCAACCTTGCTTTAATAGCGATATCTATGCCTTGGGCGCGATCGCAATTAAGGCTTTGACGGGAATCAATCCTGGCGATCTGCCTTACGATCAACGTACCTCTGAAATTATCTGGCGAGATCGGGCAAATGTTAGCGATGGGTTGGCAGATATTTTAGATCGAATGGTCTGCTGTTATTTTGGCGATCGCTATCAGTCGGCAACTGAAGTTTTACAGGCGCTGCAAATGCTGTCTCAAACCCCCGATTCTACCTGGATTAATACCCCACCCGTCGATCGACTGCGCCACCACCAACCCAATCGAAAATTGCTCTTCACGGGGGGCGCGATCGCTGCTGCTGCGATCGCTTTCTTTTTCCTGACAAAAAGCGTTCAAACTCCAGTACAAATACCGGAATCTAATATTATTTCTACTCCCCAATCTGATAGCAGTGCTACAGAAAGGATTAGTTTCGGCGACCGAATTTTAGAGTTTGGCTCGGATAATCCCGCCAAACAAGAAGGCGCGGATTTTATTAAAGTTGGCGATTACCAGCAGGCAGTCAAGGCTTTTGAAGCTGCCCGCCAAGCAGATATTACCGATCCGGAAACTTTAATTTATTTGAATAATGCGCGGATTGGTAATGGGAAATCTTATGCGATCGCTGCCGCTGTTCCCCTGGGAATGACTCCGGATTCTGCCAATGAAATGTTGCGGGGAATTGCCCAAGCGCAAGATGAAATTAATGCATCTGGCGGGATTAATGGTGTACCTTTAAAAGTGGCTATTGCCAACGACGATAACCGCCCGATAATTGCCAAATCTTTAGCTCAAGAATTAGTCAAAAATCCAGAAATTTTGGGCGTAGTGGGGCACGGTATCAGCGATACGACTTTAGCCGCCGGAGCGGTTTATCAATCGGGAGAATTAGTCGCGATCGCTCCCGTAAGTTCGGCGGTGCAACTGTCGGAATTAGGGCGATATGTGTTTCGGATCATGCCAAGCGATCGCTACGCAGCCAGGGCGCTTTCGACTTATATGTCAAATCGGTTAAACAAGCAAAAAGCCGTGGTTTTTTACAATTATAATAGCGTTTATAGCCAATCGATTAAAAATGAATTTAAAGATGCCTTGTTTTACAGAGGTGGCGGTAAAGTTATCGGTGAATTTAATTTAGCCAGCCCGGATTTTAATGCCAGAAAAAGCATTGAAACCGCAATTAAACAGGGCGCGGATGCGATTGTATTGCTACCTTCCAACGAAGTTTTAGATCGCGCGCTGCAAGTGGTTTATATTAACCGTCGCCGCTTACACATGCTGGCAGGAGATGGTTTTTATCTGACTAAAACTCTGGAAATTGCTGGCGAGGATGCTGAGGGAATGGTGCTAGCAGTCCCTGGCAGTCTTCTAGGCGGAAAGGGGCAACAATTTCGCGCCCAAGCTATGCAACTTTGGGGAAAAGATTCGACCGATCAAACTTTAAATAATGGTAATATTAAAAATAATAATTTAATTGCCTCCCAGCAGGTTAGCGTTAATTGGCGCACCGCGCTGACTTACGATGCCACCCAAGCTTTAATTGCTGCAATTCGCAACCATCCGACTCGCAAGGGGGTACAGCGATCGCTTTCGTCATCCAATTTTTCAGTAACGGGATCTACGGGCATTGTCAGTTTTCGTCCTACAGGCGATCGAGAAGCTGCTGTGCAATTAGTTGTTGTCAAATCTACTAAAAATGGCTATCAATTTAAACCGTTAGAATAATTAATTTTGGTAATTGGTAATTGGTAATTGGTAATTGGTAATTCGTTAAGAGTTATATGATGTCCGCTAGCTTAGGTTGTGTATAATTTTTGATGCTGTAGGGGCGGGTTTTACCTAAAGAAACCGGGTTTCTATCGATTAATTTTCGACTTGGAAACTATAGATATACTAAGAAACCCGGTTTCTGCCATCTAGGAATTTTTTAATTATATATTTTGATGGTTGTAGGGTTAGGTTTTATCAATAAATTTTGTTATCAGCATACAACCAAACTAAACCCAACCTAACCTATGCTTACCAATTAGCAATTAGCAATTAGCAATTAGCCATTACCCATTACCCATTACCCATTACCCATTACCCATTACCTCAAGCAGGTAATTTAACCGTAAATGTTGTCCATCCGCTGCTACTTTTTACTTGAATGGTGCCTTGGAGTTTTTCCACAAGCTGCTGCACAATAGCTAATCCTAAACCTGTGCCGCTTTGAAACTGGGCATCGCTGTGACTCACTCGATAAAATTTCTCAAAAATATGGGGAAGATCGGTTTCTGGAATTTCAGCTTCATTGGCGATAATAAAAATAATTGCGCCAGGATTTTTAGGAGATAAAGCGGGTTGATAAATCACCTGAAATACGATCTGTCCGCCAGAGGAGGTATACTTGCAGGCATTGTTGAGCAGTTCGGTTAAAATCCGTTTTAAGTTAGTGGGATCGATTCTGAAAGTTGGCAAGTAATTTGGGATATTAATCTTGAGTATTTGCTGGCGATCGCTGGTACGAATTGTAAATGGTTCTAACTGTCCATTCAGCCAATCTTCAAGGTCAATATTTTCATAAGCAATCGGATATTCAGCAGCTTCTAACTGACGCCAAGTCAAGAGGTTATTAATTAAATCGTTTCCTTGATCGCAAACGCTTTCTAATATATTGAGATATTGCTTTTGTTGTTGTGCATTTGGTTCGATCAGTTTTAAAGTTTCAGCGATTAATTTTATATTAGCCAGCGGCGCTCTCAAGTCGTGACTGACTGTCCAAATCAGCTCATCTTTTTGCCGATCTATTTGTTGAAGTTCTTGGATTTTTTGTTCGAGTTGCTTGAGGTTGTTTTGTTTGGCGAGTCGGGAAGCGATCGCATCTAATAATTCTTTTCTTCTAAACGGTTTAGTCAGATAATCATCCGCCCCTAAATTCATCCCTTGACGCACATCATCGCGGGTGGTTTTTGCGGTCAAAAATATCAACGGGATTGTTGTTGTTGCCTCATCTTGGCGCAACGCTGTCAGCACCGCGTAACCATCCATATCCGGCATCATAATATCGCAAACAATTAAATCTGGCAGTTGTTCTTTTGCCATTTGAATGCCAATTTTGCCGTCTGCTGCCACAATTGCGTCAAACCCTCCCGATTCGAGGATTTCTTTGATGTTAAGACCAACGGTTGTCTCGTCTTCAATGACTAAAATTTTTTGGGTCATGGTTCATGAATGATTAATTATTAACAATTGCTTTGCCAAGGCAGCGCCACATTAAATATAGTGCCTCTAGAAATTTGACTCTTAAATTCGATTTTTCCACCTTGTAAGTCTACCGCTCTTTTAACAATCGCTAACCCCAATCCTGTGCCACCGATATTTTCAACATTCTTGCCTCGATAGAAAGGTTCAAATAAGTGGTCTTTGTCTTCTGGGGGAATCCCTATCCCCTCATCTTCTACTTGCAAGATAACACGGTTATCTTGATAATAGAGCCTCAGGATGACATTTCCCCCAGATGGGGAATATTTTATCGCATTGGAGAGCAGGTTGTTCAGAATGTATCGCAGCAGTTTTTCATCCAGACAAGGCATAAATTCTGCCATTGGTAATTGGTCAGAGGTCACTTCAAAGTTAATCCGATGCTGATAACCAGCACTTAACTGCATTTCTGCGGCTAAATCCCGGCAAAATTCCGCCAAATTAATCGGTGATGGTTGAACCTCTAATTTTCCTGCTTCTGCCCTGCCAATTACTAAAACATCGTTCAAAAGTTGAGTCATATTCAGACAAGCATTTTGAATTCGTTGGATATGTTCTTGTTGTTTTTCGGTTGAGTTCTCTTGGAGATAATATTCTAGTAAATCCGCCGAAGATAAAATGGTGCTGAGAGGCGTGCGAAACTCGTGGGAAGCCATTGTAATAAAGCGGGTTTTCAGTTCGCTCAGTTCTTTTTCTTTAGCCAAAGCGTTACGAATTTCTTCTTCGGCTTGTTTGCGATCGCTAATATCAAAAATTACCCCATCGATCCACAAAACTTCCCCCTCCTCGCCGTATTTGGCTTGACCTCGATCGGCTACCCATCGGATACCACCATCGGTTTGCACAATCCGGTATTCCATCGCAAAAGATTTTTTACTTGCGATCGCGTCTTGCAAAGAAGTTTCTACCACTGCGATGTCTTGGTGATGGATAATACTGGTAAATGTACGAACTCGGTTGCTAATAAAGTCTTTTGGATTGTAGCCGGAAATATAGGCGATCGCATCGCTAATATATTCCATTTTCCAGTCAGAATCCCAGATACAACGATAAATTGCCCCCGGTACGTTGGCAACTAAAGATCTAAACCGTTCCTCGCTTTTCCGCAAAGCTATTTCTGTTAATTTGCGATCGGTAATATCGGTATCTGTTCCCATCAGGCGATAAGCTTTACCCGATGTATCTCGAATCGCCGTGCCGCGAGCGAGAAACCAGCGGATGCTACCATCTTTGTGCAGCATTCGGTGTTCGACGAAGTATTCCGATATCAATCCTTGGATGTGAGCATTTGCCACCACCATCACCTGTTCGCCGTCGTCGGGATGCACCAATTTGCCCCACTCATCGATATGGTTGGCAATTTCGCTATCGGTATAGCCCAGAATCGCTTTTAACAGCGGATCGACATAAATTTCGTTGGTTTCAAGGTTCCAATCCCAAACGCCGACTTTTCCGGCGCTGACTGCTAGGGTGTATCGGTTTTGGCTTTCTTGCAGCGCTTGTTCTGCCATTTTGCGATCGCTGATATCATCGGCAATCCCGGTTAGGCGGTATACTTTACCACTGCTATCCCGCACCGGGAACGAGCGATCGCGTATCCAGCGAATCGACCCATCGGGCTGAATAATGCGATACTCTTGATCGCTATCACCGTAAGGATGTTCGATCATAGAAGCCAAGAAGCGATCTCGGTCTTCTGGATGGATCGCATCTATAAAAGATTTATACGTCGCATATACTTCAGCACAACTTCTGCCCCAAATTTTTTCATAGGCAGGAGAGACGTAAATCAGTTCATGCGTGTTGGGATCGCCGATCCAGAAAACGCTGTTGATATTTTCCGCTAATTGCCGAAACCTTTCCTCGCTTTCTTGCAGCGCCTGCTGGGCTAGTTTGCGATCGCTGATATCCCGCTGGGCGCCAAAATGTCCGACAATTCTACGACTTTCGTCGTAAAGACAAATATAATCTCCCTCAATCCAAATTGGCGTCCCGTCCAACTTGCGCTCGTTAGTTTCAATGTGCAATCTTCCCGCATCAAATAATTGCTGCCATAGCTGTCTGCCATATTCTAGATTGTGGGCAAACAAATCGTTAGGAGTTAGCCCGATAAACTGCTCAATTGTGGTGCCGTACTGAGCCAGCATGGCATCGTTGACTTTTGTAATCCGCTGGTGAGAAAAGATGTAATCCAACACTTTTTCTCGCTCAACGCTATCGTCCCAACGCACGGGTTCATCTAGCATCATAAAGAAGAAACCATCCAACGATTGAGAGAAAAACAATTCCAACTGTTCCTGACTCTTTGCCAGTGCTAATTCTGCCTGCCTGCGCTCGGTAATTTCCTGCCGCAGGTCGTGGTTAGCGATCAATAATGCTGCCGTGCGTTCCATCACTCGCAGTTCTAAATCTTCTTTCGCCTGTTGTAGCGCCATTTGAGCTAACTTTCGCTCAGTGATATCTTCTATAATGCCAGTAACTCTGTATACTTCTCCTAACGGATTCCGAATCGGAAAACCCCGCTCGTGTACCCATCGTATCGTACCAATACTTTGTATGATTTTATACTCAATATCGGTAGCATCGCCTTGGATTTGTTGAGCGAAGGCAGCGATCGCGCGATCGCGATCCTCTGGATGCACGGCATCGAGAAACGAATGAGGCTCCTCGTATAAACTCGTACAACTACGACCCCAAATATCTTCGTAAGCCGGACTAATGTAGAGTAATTGAGGCGGATTTACCTGGCGCATCCAGAAAATATCGCGGATGTTTTCTGCCATCTGGCGAAAGCGCTCATCGCTTTCTTGGAGAAACTCAATTAATCCAGTTTGTACCTGTTCGGCTCGCTTGCGTTTGGTAATATCGCGCACCAAAGCCAGCATATATTGCTCGTGGTTCCACTCTAACAATCCGACGCGGATTTCTACGGGAAAAATCGAACCATCTCTGCGTCTGATCGCAGCTTCAAAAGTATCATCGCCTCTGAGATCGGTTTGTTGCTTGAATAATTCGGCAAATCTATTCTCAGACCAAGTTGGGTCGAGATCCCAAAGTCCTAAACTTAACAATTCCGCGTAGGTATATCCTAAATCTTGACAGGCGCGCTGGTTAACTTCAACAAACCATCCCTCTGAATCAATTACAAAAATTCCATCTCTAGCTTGGTCAATTAAACAGCGAAATCGCTCTTCGCTTTCCCGTAAAGAGGTAATCAATTGCGTTTGTAAATTTTCAGCTTGTTTGCGCTCGGTAATATCTTGCACCACCACCATCCCAGCAAAGATTTCTCCTTGCTCGTTTTTTACCGGCAGCGCCTGCACGTAGCCGTTACGATTGCGAAACGGCATTTCCCAAGCGATCTCTTCCCCAACCAGAACTGACCGATAAATTGGCTCTAGTTCTTCACAAATTTCCTTGGGAAGAACTTCGCACATTGTTTTTCCTTCCATAGTTTCTCTGTCAAGACCGACCAGCGCCAATCCCTGCCCTTCGACGACAGAATAGCGGAAGTTGGAGTCAAACAACAGAACGATTCCGTTAGGAAAGTTTTGCGCCAGAGTGCGATAAAGATTTTCGCTTTTTCGCAGCGCTGCTTCAGTTTGTTTGTGGGAGGTAATATCGCAAGCAGTACCGAGAATTTGCTTGGGGGAACCGTCAGCATTACGCAAAAAAACAGTATCCCGGCTCAAAAAGTGGCGCCATTCACCGTTTTTATGCCTCATGCGGTACTCAGTTTCTACGACTTCCCCATCTTTTATGCTGGCAAATTTTTGCGCCATTTGTATATTTGCCAAATCGTCGGGATGCATCACCGTGGAGAAAAATGCGCCACCTAGCTGTTGAATTTCTGCGGGTGTATAGCCCAAAACTAGACTCGCCTGGTGATTGCAATAGACATTGCGGTTTTCGATAATATCGTAAATATAAATAATCCCTGGAACTGCATCGGCGACGCCTTGAATAAAACGCTCTCTTGCTTGTAATGCTGCTGTTGCTTGCTGGCGATCGCTAATATCCAAGTCTACCCCAGCCATGCGGACGGGCGTGCCGGTTTCGTCGCAAAAAACGCGACCTATGCTCCTCACCCAACGGATATTACCATCAGACGCGATCGCGCGATATTCAATATCGTAATGTTGTTTTTCTTCCCGACAAGCGCGGATGGCATCGGTGACCCTAGCGCGGTCTTGCTCGTACACAATCGCTAAAAATTGTTCGTAAGTTCCCTCTAAGCTGTCCAGCTTAATACCATAAATCTGTTGCAAACTCGGCGACCAACTGACTACCCCAGTTAAAAAATTCCAGTCCCAAATCCCCATGTTCGCAGCATCCAAAGCTAGGCGCAGTGGTTCCTCGCTATCTCGGATTGCCGTTTCTGCCTGTCTGCGTTCGGTAATATCAATCCCCGTGCTGACGATATACTCCACAGCGCCAGAGGAATTGACTATAGGGTTATTAGTCCAGGCAATTAGTCTAGGTGTGCCATCCTTGGCAACCCAATAATTTTCGCACTGCTTGGGAAACTCTCTGTGCTGCTCCAACACCCCCATAATTGCCTCCACTGGTTGTGGAATTAAGCACAAATCCCAATAAGACTTGCCCTTAACCTCTTCAAAAGAGTACCCAGTTATTGCCTCGCAGGCACGGTTGAAACGAACAATTTTCCCTTTCAGGTCAATCACGACGACCAAGACACTAATTTGGTCTATAACCGCAGCGAGGAACTCCTGCTCGGTATGAAGTGCTGCTTCGATGTTGCCCAGAGTCATACGCCCAAATGCTGACGCTCCCTATTAATCACCAGTTATAACATCGAGCTTATATATCGCCAGAGAGAGCGAAGCGTTCCCGAAGGGTAGCTATCCCGTAGGAGATTCCCCTGCTGTAAGCGATTCCAGTAAAGCTAAGATTGAGATCGGCTCCTCCAGGCAAAAACAGTATGGTACAGCAACTCGCCGCTGAAACTACCCCAGAAATTATTTACCCTGATAGCGATGGACAACCAATGGCAGACAATAGCAAACAATTTCGCTGGATTGTTGTTATCAAAGAAAATCTAGAAATCTTGTTTGCCAAGGTCGATAATGTCTTTATCGCTGGGGATATGCTTTGGTATCCGGTGCAAGGAAATAACACCATTCGCACTGCACCCGATGCAATGGTTGTCTTTGGCAGACCCAAAGGCGATCGAGGTTCCTACAAACAATGGCAAGAAGATAACATTCCCCCCCAAGTCGTGTTTGAAATTCTTTCCCCAGGCAATCGCGCTACAAAAATGCTGCAAAAAACGCTCTTTTATCAACGTTATGGAGTAGAAGAATATTATGTTTATGACCCAGAAGAAATCGAATTAACCGGATTTACCCGTTCTGGAGATTGGTTAGAACCGATTGAAACCATGAATGGGTGGATCAGTCCTCGTTTAGGCATCCGGTTTGAACTCAAACCAGACACCTTAGAAATTTATCGCCCCGATGGTCAAAAATTCCTCACACCCGTTGAACTGGATCAACTAAGAGAGCAAGAACGTCAGCGCGCAGAAGATGCGATCGCTTCTCTCGAACAAGAACGTCAGCGCGCAGAACAAGAAAGTCAGCGCGCAGAAGATGCGATCGCTTCTTTAGAACAAGAGCGGATTCTGCGAGAACAAGAACAACAGCGCTATCAAGCTTTGCTCGAGCAATTGCGGCAACGAGGCATCGAACCCGAACAACTTTAACTTATACTTACTCTCCCAAATCACTATGAAATCTACCAACACATCGATTTTGGGTGCAGCGATCGCTATCTTACTAATCGTCGTCACCATCGCCTTCAAACCCTTTGTCATTATCAACGCCGGGGAACGCGGCGTTATCATGCAATTCGGTCAAGTCCAAGAACAAGTTTTAGGTGAAGGTATACACTTAATTATCCCAATTGTCAATACAGTTAAGAAGCTCAGCATCCGCGTTCAAAAACACCAAATTCCCGCCGAAGCAGCCTCAAAAGACCTGCAAGATGTCTACACCGATGTCGCGCTCAACTGGCATATCAATCCAGACAAAGCCAATACAGTTTTTCAACAAATTGGCGCTGAAGGCGAAGTCGTACAGCGAATTATTAACCCAGCAATTGAAGAAGTACTTAAAGCCGTGATGGCGCTTTATACCGCCGAACAAATTATCACCAGACGCGGCGAAGTCAAAGCAGGAATTGACGACCAATTGCAAGCTAGGCTAGCCCAGTATAATATCGCAGTTGATGATATTTCTTTAGTTAATATTCACTTTTCCCAACGCTTTAGCGAAGCCGTAGAAGCCAAACAAATCGCCGAACAAGAAGCTAAAAGAGCCGAATTTCTCGCTCAAAAAGCCACCCAAGAAGCACTAGCAGAAGTTAATCGCGCCAAAGGACAAGCCGAAGCACAAAGATTGCTGCGAGAAAATTTAACCTCGGAAATTCTGCAAAAGCAAGCTATAGAAAAATGGGATGGACATTTTCCAATGGTATTGGGTGGAAACGGAGCGCTACCGTTTATTAATATTGACAAGAGCAAGTTAGAAACAGCGCAGCCGTGAAAGGGGGAAAGGGGAAAAGGGGGAAAGGGGAAAAGGGGGGAAAGGGGAAAAGGGGGAAAGGGGAAAATGGAAAAGAAGAAAATTGAAACTTTTGCGGATTTAAGAGTGTGGCAGAAAGGAATTGAATTAGTTAAAGAAATATATTTACTCACTAAGGAAGGTGAGTTGAGTAAAGACTTTGGCTTAAGAGATCAATTAAGACGTGCATCAATGTCAATTACGGCAAATATTGCCGAAGGATTTGAAAGATATTCTCGCAAAGAATACGTACATTTCTTGGTTATTGCCAAAGGTTCAGCAGGCGAGGTTCGCAGTCTTTTACAGCGGTTCCCGCTGTTATGAGGTACATCTATCTCCCCCAGCTCCCCCAGCTCCCCCAGCTCCCCCAGCTCCCCCAGCTCCCCCAGCTAGCGAGCGTACCGCATAATAGCGCAACCCGCTGTAAGAGTTGCATTAGAAGTTGGATATCTGGAGCAACCAACCTATGAAAAAATGTATAACCAAGCTAAGCACTTGAGCGCAATGCTGTCTCATCAAATTGAAGCCATCAATCAATCTCCCAGATCTTAAACCCTTTTCCCCTTTCCCCTTTCCCCCCTTTTCCCCTTTTCCCCCCTTTCCCTAAGAGCGGCGGATATTAAAACAGCACCAATCTTGCCGCCGCCAAAGGGCGGCAATTGTCCAACCATTTTGCTCTACAACATCGGCAACGGGTTTAGTTTGGTCTAACAAAATGCCGCTGAGAATGCCCCAAGAAGAAGGTTTGGTAATAGCGCTCATTTGCGGAATCAGATCGATAATTACCTCGGCTAAAATATTGCACACAATGCCATCGACGGGGGCATCGATCATTTTCATCATTCGATCGATACTGCCTTGTTCTACTATTAAGCGATCGCTATTCACGCGATTAAGCGTCCGGTTGCTTCTCGTAGCGCGCACCGCTAGCGGATCGAGGTCTACAGCATAAACTTTTTCCGCTCCCAGCATAATCGCGCCTATGGATAAAATTCCAGAACCGCAACCGAGATCTGCCACCACATCGTGACTGTCTTGATCTACGCGCATTTCCAGCGCTTCCAGACACAGCTGGGTGGTGGCATGGGTGCCGGTGCCAAACGCCAGTCCCGGATCTAGTCGCAAAATCAACCGATCTGATTGTTCGGGAACGGGTAACCAGGCGGGGTAGATGAGAAAGCGATCGCCCACTTCCTGGGGTTGCCAGTGCGCTTTCCAACTACTCGCCCAGTCTTCTTCATCAATTAAATGCCAATGAGTGGTCGGGATTGGCAACTCCAACACCAAAGCATCTTGACGCAACCACAAAGATAGCGCCGCCAAGTCTAACAGCTGCGCTTGTTCTTGGGGAATGTAGGCACGCACCAGGCAGGAATGTCCTTTCATTTCGCTTGCCGTTCCGCGGCAGCCGAAATTTTCCAATCGCCAAAAGATAGAATCTTCTAGCACTGGATCGCACAAAATTTGCAATTCCCACCAGTTGTTTGCCATACTTGAGCCGTTAATTGCTAATTGCTAATGGCTAATTGCTAATTGTTTATAGCTATTAGCAATTAGCCTTCAGCACTTATAAAGTTACCGTATAAGCATCCCTAATTCCCTGAACTTTGGTTATTTCTGCCAAAATCCCTTCTGGGAGGGGGTCATCTAGGCTCAAAACCATTACCGCGTCACCTCGGACAATTTTACGTCCCACCTGCATACTGGCGATATTGACGTTAAAACTGCCCAGCAAGGAACCGATTTTACCGATAATTCCCGGCATATCCCGGTGCAGGGTAAACAGCATGTTCTGCGTCGGCGGGACGTTGACGGGAAACTCATCAACCGAAGTGATGCGAATTTCGTCATTGCCCAACAAAGCGCCCGTTACCGAGTGGTCGCCCAAAGAGCCTTTAGCTTCTAGGTGCAGCGATCCGGCATAATCGCGAATCGCGGCATCGCGCGTTTCTATTACCCGGATTCCCCGTTCTTTGGCTTCTATTCCGGCGTTGACATAGTTAACGCGCTCGCGCAACGCTGGGTAGAGCAGACCTTTTAGCGCTGCTATGACCAAGGGTTTGCTATCAACGCTAGCTAAGTCTCCTTCCATGCGGATGTTGAGACTTTCAATTCGTCCGCCTGCGAGTTGACCGACCATGTTACCCAAGGTTTCTGCCAGCCGCAGGTAGGGTTTGAGTTTTTCGATTACGTCGGGATATAGCCCCGGAATATTCACCGCTGACCGCGCTGGCAAGCCCAACAACACGTCCCGAATTTGCTCGGCTACATCGAGGGATACGTTGACTTGAGCCTCGGCGGTAGAGGCTCCCAGGTGGGGGGTGAGGACGGCTTCTTTACCGAGATGCAACAGGGGCGAGTCGCCGACGGGTTCTTGGGAGAATACGTCTATCGCTGCGCCGCCGATTTTACCTTGGGCGATCGCATCCGCCAAAGCTGCTTCGTCGATAATGCCGCCACGGGCGCAGTTAATAATCCTCACCGTCGGTTTCATCTTCGCCAGAGTTTCGGCGTTGATCATGTTAGCCGTTTCTGGTGTTTTAGGAATGTGCAGGGTAATAAAGTCAGCTTCCCGAAATAGCAGATCCAAATCTACCAAGCGACAGCCGAGTTGATCGGCGCGTTCGGTGGAGATAAAAGGATCGTAGGCTAGAAGTTTCATCCCCATTGCCCGTGCTACGGTGGCGACGTGGGCGCCGATTTTACCCAAACCAACGATACCGAGGGTTTTTTTGTAGACTTCCACCCCGATAAACGTTTTGCGATCCCACTTGCCGCCTTTGACACTGACATTGGCGTCGGGGATGTGGCGAGATAGGGATAGCATCATAGCGATCGCGTGTTCTGCTGCTGCGATCGTGTTCCCTTCGGGAGAATTGACGACCACAATACCTTGCCGCGTTGCAGCAGGTACATCCACGTTATCAACACCAACACCCGCACGCCCGATAATTTTTAGCTGCTTCCCAGCTTCAATGATTTCTTTAGTAACTTGAGTGCCAGAGCGAATCATCAAAGCATCGTACTCTGGCATAATCCGGATCAATTCTTCTTGGGGCAGCCCGGTTTTAACATCAACCTGAGCTACCTGGGATAAGATATCGATACCAGCTTGGTCAATTGGATCGGAAACAAGAACCTTTGACATGGTCAGCAAGTGGGTTTAATGGGAGAAACCCACCCCGAATTTTGAATGACAGGAAACTTTATTGCTGCTCCTTGCGGGGTGGGAAGTTAAGTTTGCAGTATGACTTGGGAATCGCCAAGAGCAGCTGTCATGGAAACGAGCTACCCAGGGAAATCCCCAGTAGGTAATTCTAGCGGTAAAATAGTACCTGCGCTGTCGAGTGCTGAAAGTTTTAAACCTTGGGGCGCTTGGCTACCAGTCTAAAACGGGACACCCAGCAGATAAGAATTTATCGGTAGCCTGACTTTTCACGGCATCTTGCAAGCTGGACAGAAAAAGATGAGTGTAAGAAACAATTTCTCCTCCTTGTCCCCCTTGTCCCCCTTGTCCCCCTTGTCCCCCTTGTGCTTCACCGTTGCTGACTGCGAGGATCGAGGGCATCCCGCAAACCATCGCCGAGTAAGTTAAAAGCCAATACTGTCACAATAATTAGAATCGCTGGAGGCCAAATCAGCCAAGGTTGCAACACTAAAATCGAAGCATTGGTTGCCACCGAAAGCAGATTACCCCAGGAAGGATCGGGCGGTTTAATTCCCAATCCCAGCAAGCTCAGTACTGATTCTGCCACGATAAAACCAGGCACCGATAAAGTCGCCGCGATAATTAGATAAGTAGCCGTTTGGGGTAAAACGTGACGGGTGATGATGTACAAGGGTTTAGCACCCATCGCCTTTGCCGCTTGGACAAATTCCCGTTCTTTAATTGACAGCACCTGTCCGCGAATCACTCGTGCTAACCCCGCCCAGCTGACAAACGAAGTGATGACAACAATTAGCAGAAATTGCTGGGCGCTGCTGATTCCTGGGGGCAAAATCGTCGATAGGGCAACCAGAAGATAAATGTAAGGAATCGTCATCAATACTTCAACGACGCGCATTAAAATGCCGTCAATCCAGCCCCCGAAATAGCCAGAAATTCCCCCTATTAGTACGCCAATAGGAAAAGAAATCGCAATTCCGACCAAACCGATGCTAAGGCTAATGCGACCTCCATGCACGAGGCGACTAAATTGGTCGCGTCCTTGTTCGTCGGTTCCCAATAAGTTAATTTTGCCTTCACCCGCCGTGCCGAATAAGTGTAAATTGCAGGGTATGCCTGAAAAAATTTTTACTTCTTGAAACTTCGGAGGTAAGGGAAGGCTGAACTGAAATAGGTTGTAGGTTGACCCAGAGACAAACAAGCGCAAGGGTGACGGTTTTTGCCGGTCTACCTCTAGCAAGCGATCGCCTGTTTCCAAATCCACCGCCCCTTGTGTAGTTGGATACACATGCGGCCCGATAAATTGTCCCGCTTCCGTGCGCCAGTAAATCTGAGTTGGTGGCAGTAAAGAACCGTTGATTTGAGAGGCATAGGGGTCATAAGGCGCGACAAAATCAGCCGCAATCACTGCCAAGTAAAAAATTAACAGGACGATTGCCCCCAAAGTAGCCAGGGGATTCTTTTTCAGTTTCTGCCACCAATTCATATACTTTTACCTATGTTCCACCAATTGTCTTCGATCCTCCTCAACCTTTTCGTGTTCCACCACAAACACGTTCGAGTACAGGTTAGCAATGATTTGCTTTCCTTGCTGGGTTAGGGTTAAGTACCGGAGTGCATCTTGGATGTAAGGATAAACTCCATTCCAGTAGAACTTGGAATAGTTCTTGCGTAGATCTCCCGGATGGCTGTACCCTAAAGCTTTATTCACTCCTGTTTCTTCAAATTCATAGTATAAAGAAGTGATTTTCTTGAGATAGCGCGGATCGCTCAGTTGACCGATTAGATCGGCGGCGCGCACTAAACCCGAATAATTAACTGTATCCTGGTGATCTTCTGCTACAGGGACAGGGAAACGGGTTAATTCTATATTGCGCTTGATAACTTCCGCATCGATCAGCTTGTGACCGCCAAACCGTTCTTCAATAAATAGTTTGGCTCGATCTACATGATAAGGCGTCAGGCTGGCATCCGAAGCACCTGGGGGCAGAACGACCATACCGTCGTCTTTGCCAGTTGCGTACAATCTTTCTTGATCTCTGTCAGCGCGGCACACGCCTTTAACGTAGCCAATGTCGTGACACAGCAGAGAGATAATGCAGTGCAACCAATCTTCGCAGGAAATTCCACCTTCGCGGATGTGTTTCCCGCGTAATATTTCTTGACCGACTAAGGTAACCAGGATGGTATGTTCGACGTTATGATAGAGCGCGTCGCTGTTGGCGATATTTTCTAGCGCCATACTTCCCGCCCAGCCTATGATGTCTTCGTAGTCGGTTTTCCAGCCCCCGTAGGTGCGGTGGTAGCCATCCCGGAGGTTTTGTACGAAGTTGTTAATCAGGATTTCTGTGGCATTAAACATGCTGGTTACTCGCTGGCTCGTACTGCTTGCAATGTCTAAAGGGATTGGGGATATATAGTTGTTTGTTGTCTTCTTTAATTTTTATTCAAGATTACGAATAAATCCCTCTTGTTTCCAGAATTGCATAATATGGTAGCGCAACCAACGCTGGCAGGGACTTTCGTAACATTCCCTATAGGATCGCTAGGGCTGAGACTGGATTGAGTAAGCGATTCGCTGACGCGATAGCTAAGCGCATCCGCGCCGCTTCGCGAACGCTTCACGCGCAGCGAAGGGAGGCATATCGCCTCTTTAGTTTGATCGATTCTGCCATAACGTGTTATACTAGACGATTGTATGCGGGTGTAGTTCAGTGGTAGAACGTCACCTTCCCAAGGTGAATGTCGTGGGTTCGAGTCCCTTCACCCGCTTTGTTTACAGCTAAATATGCAGCCGGAAAAGGGTTGTTATTGGGATAAAAATGGGATAACAGTTTTACCACTCTAGACTATTTCATCGCACAGATAATCCCATTGTCAAACGATTGAAAGAACTCCTAGAACAAGCCGGAATGTCAATTGATGACTTACCCGACGATATTGATTGAGGCTCTGTAGCGATCGCTTTACTCACATCTTGCACCATGCCCAGAAATAAATTTCTGGCTGAAAGCTAAAACCCGTTGAAACGGGTTAAAAGCTTGATTTTAGTTAGCTTTAGCTAACTTAAGCTTTCAGCCCCAAATTTATTTGGCGGCTGTTTATCGGGTAGGTGCAAGATATGAGTTTATCTAATCATCGTAGGTTGGGTTGAGCAATAGCGAAACCCAACTCTCTTCGGGCTAACTGGCTGCCGTGTTGATATCATGGAATATGCCTCCTATTGTTTGAGGTTATGCGATCGCCCTTCAGTTTTCCAGGCCGCAGGGCGATTGCATTTGATTGTTGTAATTATAAATTAAAGGACGTTAAGTCGTCGTTTGTCAAGAGTCAGAATGGGGCTATTTAGACTGCGGATTCGAGAACTTGCTGAGGAAAAAGGCTGGACGCTTAAAGAAGTTTCCGTCAGGTCAGGTGTACCGTATACCACCATAACGACTTATGCTCGCTCCAATGGGATGACAACGGCTGACGTGATAGCCTTGCAAAAGCTTGCACGCACGTTTGACTTGATGATAGAAGACTTGGTTGAAATCGTTGAAGAGTAGGCGATCGCCGACAAAATTACAATGGGGCTATTTAAGGTGCGGATTCGAGAACTTGCTGAGGAGAAGGGCTGGACGCTCAAAGAGGTTTCTGTCAGGGCTGGCATTCCCTACAGCACCATCACAACTTATGCTAGATCGAATGGAATGACAATGGCTGATGTGTTAGCGCTGCAAAAGCTGGCGAGAACGTTCGATGTGTTGATAGAAGACTTGATTGAAGTCGTCGAGGAATAGGCGATCGCCGATAATTATATGGGTTTAGTCAGGTTGCGGATTCGTGAATTCGCCCAAGAGAGAGGTTGGACGCTCAAAGAAGTTGCCGATCGTTCAGGCGTTGTCTATAGCACTCTCAGAACCTATGCCCGTTCACCTGGATTGGCAACGGTTGACGTAACGGCACTGCAAAAGCTGGCTCGCACGTTCGATGTGATGATGGAAGATTTAATTGAAGTAGTCGAAGAGTAATATAGTGTCCATTGAATTGCCCATAATAAAAAAACCTTACCCAGTAGTTGCGTAGGGACACGGCATCAAAGATATCTCCGACACAGATAACTTCGATCTTGCCGTGTCCCGGCTGATGATTATGGGTAATCGACCGAATATGATATAAGCGATCGCCGCAACATCAAATCGGTTTGCATTAGTTTTTCTCCTCTGCCCCTGGAGGGGTTGTAATATCAACCGACGCGATCGCATTGCAAAAGCTGGCGCGCTCCCAGAGAATGTCAAAATGGTCTATACATTTTTGTGAGCGAGGACAAAAGCAATATGATTCATCCAAAACTACAGGCTGCTTTTGACCAAGGCGTGGCGCTGAAAATTATCAGCGGTTTGAATAATTTCGATCCGGTGGGAGTAGCAGCAACGGTGAAAGCCGCACACCTTGGTGGCGCGACGTTTGTCGATATTGCCGCCGATCCAGATTTGGTGGTGCTGTGCCGCGAGTTGACAGATATGCCAATCTGTGTATCGGCAGTCGAACCAGAGCGATTTGTAGCGGCGATCGCAGCTGGTGCGGATCTGATCGAAATTGGTAACTACGACAGTTTTTATGCTTTGGGGCGTCGCTTTGAAGCCGCCGAAGTATTGGCGCTGACGCACCAAACCCGCAGCCTTTTACCCCAGGTTACCTTATCGGTGACGGTTCCCCATACCTTAGAACTGTCGGAACAAGTCCACCTGGCAGAAGAACTGGTGAAAGCGGGTGCCGACATCATCCAAACCGAAGGCGGCACCAGCAGCACCCCAACTCATCCAGGAACTTTGGGATTGATCGAAAAAGCTTCCCCCACCTTGGCGGCAGCTTATGAAATTTCCCGTGCCGTATCGGTGCCAGTGCTTTGCGCTTCCGGCATTTCCAACGTTACCGCACCTTTAGCGATCGCTGCCGGTGCATCTGGCGTCGGCGTCGGATCGGCGGTAAACCAACTCAATAGCGAAGTGGCAATGGTAGCAGCTGTTCGCAGCTTAGTAGAAGCTTTGGCAGTAGCAGCGAAAAACCGCGTCCGCGTGTAACACGGCATCGGCAACACTCGGCATTGCCAGATCGCCGGGGCACGGCATCGGAAAAACTTAGCATTAATAGCAAAACTGGCTGCTGCCGTGCCCCTACACCCTTGTCAACTGTCAACTGTCAACTGTCAACTGTCAACTGTCAACTGTCAACTGTCAACTGTCCACTCTTTTAAGGCATAAACAACTCGCTGTTGTTGTTCGATAGATAGTTCTGGAAATATTGGCAAAGACAATACTTCGCGACAAGCTTGTTCGGCAGCAGGTAAACTGCCAATCTTGTATCCTAAACCTTGATAAACGGGTTGCAAGTGTAGCGGCAAAGGATAGTAAACCATTGAAGTGACGCCTTTTTCTTGCATTTGGCTGCGTACTTTGTCTCTAGTTGCTTCTGTTTCTTTGCTGATTACCCGAATCGTAAATTGATTCCAGACACTTTTACCTCCAATTGCTGCTTGCGGGAGGACAATTCCTGGAATTGGACTGAGTAAATCTTGGTAACGGGTGGCGATTTCGGTGCGCTGGGCATTCCAAGTATCGAGATAACGCAGTTTAATTTGCAAAATAGCCGCTTGCAGGGAGTCTAGGCGACTGTTGATGCCCGTGGCTTCGTGATAATATCGACTGCTGGTGCCGTGTTCGCGCAGACGACGAATTTGGGTAGCGATCGCACTATCATTAGTAGTCACCGCCCCGCCATCGCCGCAAGCACCTAAATTTTTGGTGGGAAAGAAGCTAAAACAGCCAATGTGTCCGATGCTGCCTACCTTTCTGCCTGCCCATTCTGCCCCCGTTGCTTGGGCGCAATCTTCGATTACAACTAAATTATGGGCGTTGGCGATCGCCATCAAGCGCGTCATATCTACAGGCTGCCCAAACAAGTGAACCGGAATAATCGCCTTTGTTTTGGAGGTAATCGCCGCTTCTAACTGGTTAAGGTCTAAATTAAACGTTTCCGGGTCAATATCGATAAATACCGGCGTTGCGCCAACGGCACTAATTACTTCAGCGGTAGCAATAAACGTGAAGGGGGTGGTAATAACTTCATCTTGCGATTTAATGCCTTGCGATCGCAATGCCAAATACAGCGCATCAGTACCAGAATTGCACGCCACGCATTCGCTGACGCCGTTATAGCTAGCAAACTGTTGTTCAAAACTTTCTACCAGATTACCGCCAATGTAACGACCAGAAGCCAGTACGCTTAAAACAGCAGCATTGATTTCTGCTTCGATCGTCTTATACTGCTGCGCCAAGTCAACGGGGGGAATGTTGCTCACTCTCTTACCAGTAATTTTTACCTATAAGAATGGTAATGGGTAATTGGTAATTGGTAATTGGTAGGAGGGAAAAAGACGTAGACGCGCTTCTCGGCTTCCCGTAGCATGTCCATTAGCCATTAGCCATTAGCCATTAGCATATGGATTTAATTGAACTCGATTTTGTACATCTAGCTTGGGGATTGGGATTAATCGCGATCGCCATCGGGTTATCTGCGATAGAAAGACTGGGATTGGAATTGCGCCTGCTCACGGCGACGTTGCGCGCGATCGCTCAACTATTCGCGCTAGGCTTTGTTTTAGAGGTAGTCTTCGCCGGGAATGGCCCAGTTGAGGTGCTAGTTGTGTTAATTTTGATACTCACAACGGCGGCGTTGGTAGCCAGAAACCGCATCAGTAAAAAGATTCCCCAAATGTTACCAATTGTTTGGGGTGCGTTATTACTCAGTACGGCGTTAAGTGTAGGGTATGTCAATTTGTTGGTATTGCGATCGCCGACTTGGTACGAACCCCGGTATCTGGTGCCATTAGCGGCGATAGTATTAGGACAGGCGATGAATGGGGCAGCGATCGCAGGGGAAAATCTGGTCAATACCATCAACGCCTCGCGCATCGAAATTGAAACGCACCTCAGCTTAGGCGCAACGCCTACTCAAGCGATCGCATCCTATCGCCAAGAAGCCATCCGGGCTGGGATGATTCCCACTTTAAACTCGATGGCGATCGTCGGTATTATTACCTTGCCAGGATTTTTCACAGGTCAAATTTTGGGCGGTGTTAGCCCGTTTCAAGCAGCATTTTACCAGATGATAGTTTTATTTATGGTCGCAACTGCTACTTTAATCGCAACTTTGTTAGTCACAAAAGGAATCTGTTTAAAAGTTTTCAATTCATCGGATCAGCTAATAACGTAAGTTGCTAGTTATATACAAAAATACTGGTAATGGGTAATGGGTAATGGGTAATTGATAATAATAAAGAAACCTCACTCTGTCGTTATAAAGCGATCGCTCATAGCCTGTCTGGTGGATACAAAACACCAGTGTAGCGATCGCTACCGATTGAGCATTAGCAATTAGCCATTACCAATTACCCATTACCCATTACCAATTACCCATTACCTTTTAGGCGTATGAGTGCCAATTAGTTGACGGCGGTGGTCGTAAAGTGCCAGGGGCAAGGTAGCGTTTTCGCTAATAGCAACTAGGGCTGCTTGTAAGGTTTCGATGTGGTCTTGCAGTGCGACTTGGGTATTGTAATCGCCGTTGATATTGGCGGTAGCAGCAGTGCGGATCACTTTGTTGTAATAAGCGGGAGTAAGATAAACCTTAATCCCATCATTGGCGACGGTAAAATTACAAATCCTCGGCGTACCGGCACAAGTACGATTGAGATCCAAACGACCTTTTTGTAAAACCAGAGCTATTTTCAGATTGGCTTCTGCTTGCTTAATCGAATTAGCATAGGCATCGATCAAAGGTTGAGTTTGATTGTAATAAAAAGTCTCGCTGGGGACTTGGGAGGCAGAAGTGGCAGCTTGACGCCAGGTAGCGACTGCTTGCGACCATTGACCTTGTTGTTCTAGGCGCTGGGCGAGAGATGCCAGACTCACGGCTTGATTGTAACTGTTTGCCGAGATTTGTTCTCTGGTTCTGCGATCGCGTGCCGTTGCCAGTTTCGGTCGGTAGTTTAACAATAAATCCTGGGCTTCTCTGTAAGCCATTGTAGTAGGCGGGATGGTTTTAAGAGTATCAACGGCTGCCTGCCAGCTATTAAAAACTTGTTGCCAGTTTTCAAACGTGCGCGCGTTACCCATGCGCGCTTCGGCAACTTGCGCCGTTTGTTTGGCTTCAATTAATTGTTGGTCAGCTTGTTGTTCGGTGCGGATGCGCTGGTTGACAATGGCAACGTTGAGCTGATACTCTTGCAACCTCTGTTTAACTAGGGGATAAATTGAGCTATTAGGAGCAACTTGCCGCAATTGTCCAATCGCTTCGTTCCACAGCGCTAGAATATCTCGCCACTCTTGCACCGAGTGGGGAGGATTTTGACTTTTTTGCGTTGCTTGACTGGCTTTATTAAACCCATTTAAAACCAAGTCCAGCCTCGCCATCTGGGCTGAGTAAGTTTGTAATAGGTTTTGTGCCTTAGCGCGATCGCCCGACCAAGGGGCTATACTGTTCAACTGTGTGGTGGCTTGCTGTAATTTCTGTTGCGCTATTACCACATCTTGTCCAGACTTGGCTTGACGCACAATTTCAGTTGACTCCTCATTTAACTGCTGCGCGTTTTGTAGCTGGTAACAGGTTCCGATCGTGCAAGGGCGCGTCAAGGCATAAATACTTGCCAATGACAGCACCCCCGCCATTACCCCAACCGCTGCCAACAATGGTACTGGGGGCGCTTGCGATTGGGGTTCGCTGTCCCTGCTGTCCTGCTGCACCTTGGGTGTCGCTTTAAACGGATTATCTTTTTTTAGCTTTGGTTGCTTTTGGGCTTCTGGGGATGGTTTGATGTTGTGGGAATAATACTCGGCTGTTTCTTTTGCCTCTGTCGCGGATTTGTCTATCTGATTATTGGTTGGACTATCCAAGCTGAGGGGCTGGTTTTCTTCTTCTTCTTCCAATGCCAGCAGATCTTCCAATTCGGCACCATTCTTCGTTGCCGCCGCTGGGTTCTCAATTGTAAAATCTTCCTCTGCATAAGGCTGCTTTTGTCCCGCCACTCTCAGGAAGACATGTACCTGCTGGAAGTCCTCCCCGGCATTAGGCAAAGCAGATCCTACGGTAGAGATTGCTTGCTGTAGCGTGTTGAAGATATTGCCTGGATCGTATCCATTTGATGCCTCATGTTGCACCAAAATCAGCAATTCCCCATCTTTGACGACGCACTGCACTTGGAAGGGTGCTGCCAATCCTGCTTCTGAGTGCAACCGCTTCTGCAAAAATCGCTTTAGTGCTTTGATATCATCCTGCCGCGCTACTGTTTGCATAGGGCATCACCTTTGGTTTTTTGACTTTTAATTTTAATCAACTTAATTTTCACGTCGATCGATAAAGATAACTCCCATCTGGGTTTATTCTGCAATCGCACCAGCGAACTAAGTTAATTTTCCCACCATAGAAACATGACAAGTGCGCTGGGAAAAAGTTATAAGAAATGTAAAGATAAGATGAAGAGCGTTCCCAAGCTTGCGGGAAGCATACCGCTAGCTGCGCGATCGCCACCAGTCATATAAAAAAGAAAGTCCTGCTCGCCTGCCCAGCTGCTCTTGAGCCAGTTTCTAAGGAGTACTAAATTTACTATGCCCGATTTTCCTACCTTATCCGAACAAGTTGTACTGATCACAGGTGCCTCCACTGGAATTGGAGCGGCTTTAGCACAAGTTTTGGCTCAACGCTGTCCAGGCATTCGATTAGTTTTAGCAGCTCGTAACACCGAAAAGCTAGAAGCCGTTGCCACTCACTGTAACAAAGCCGGTGCGGAAGTATTAATCGTCCCCACAGATATATCACAGGTCGAACAAGTCGAAGCGCTGGCTAGCAGAGCCTTAGAACGATTTGGTCGCGTTGACGCCTTGGTGAATAATGCCGGTTACGGTCAAATGGGGCCGATTGAATTAGTCCCGGCGGCGGCAGCAAGGCGGCAATTTGAAGTTAACGTCTTGGGGCCGCTGGCATTGATCCGAGCCTTAATTCCGGTTATGCGTAACTCTGGCGGCGGACGCATTATTAATATTAGTTCAATCGGGGGACGGGTGGCGTTTCCGTTTGGTGGGTTATATAGTGCTTCTAAATTTGCTTTGGAATCCCTCAGCGATGCCCTGCGGATGGAGTTGGAGCCGTTTAATATTAAAGTCAGCGTCATTGAACCAGGGCCAGTAAGTACGGATTTTTTTGACGTAGCGGCTCAAGGCGTCGAGCAAGCGGTAAGCTCTCCGGAAACTACACCTTATCGCGCTGCATTTGAAAAGTTAAAAGGATTGCAGGATCAAACCAGTTCCCGCGCTTGGACATCTGAGCGGGTAGCAGAGGTAATTGTGCGATCGCTTACAGACACCAAGCCAAAACCCCGCTATACTGCTGCTACCGGCGGCAAGATTTTGCTATTTTTCATGACCAAAGTTTTGCCCACCAAGGTTGTAGATCGCTTCTGGCAGCGGTTCTACGGTATCGATTTAGTCGCCAAAGACTGGCAGGAAAACTTAGCAGGTAAGAATTAGTGGGTAAATCTCGTTATGATTAACCTTCCCATCCCCACTATCGCCCTGATTTATGGATTTACTAGAATATCAAGCTAAAGAATTATTTCGCGAAATCGGCATTCCGGTTTTACCGTCGCAACGCATCGACCGCCCTAGCGAGTTGAAAGATTTAAAGATACCCTATCCGGTGGTGTTGAAGTCTCAAGTGCCAAAGGGGAGCCGGGGAAGAGCTGGTGGGATTAAATTTGTCGAAAATACTATTGATGCGATCGCCGCGGCTCAAACTATTTTCCAATTACCGATTCGCGGTGAATATCCCAAAGTCCTCCTGGCAGAAGCTCGCTATAATGCCGCCCAAGAATTTTATCTGGCTGTCGCCCTCGACTATAATCTTTGTCGCCCCGTTTTGTTAGGTTCGCCCCAAGGCGGTATCGATTCGGATGCGGTACGGGAAAAAATGCAACAGGTAATTGTAGATGGTGAATTTTCCCCATTCTACGCCCGCCGTTTGGCTTTAAAGATGGGATTGCAAGGTCAATTAATTTTGTCTGTCAGCGGCATCGTCGAATCGATGTACAAATTGTTTATCCAAAAAGATTTGGATTTAGTGGAAATTAATCCCTTGGGTGTCAGCCCCGCTGGCGAAGTGATGGCGCTCGATGGTAAAGTCATCGCCAACGATGCCGCCTTGGGACGCCATCAGGAATTGTTAATGTTGGCTCAACAGCGGCAGAGGGAAAAGGCAGAAGAGCGCTTTGTTGCTAATAATATAAATATGTGGTATAATACAGCACCCCAGGTGTTGGAAGCGGAAGGGAATATTGCGATATTGTGTAACGGGGCGGGTTTAGGGATGGTGACGCTGGATTTGGTATACCAAGGAGGGGGAAAGCCAGCGAGCTACTTGAACGTAGACGAAGAAATGACGGGGATGGGCGCATCGATGACATTGTGCGATCGCCTAGAAAGGGGACTGGGGTTATTGAGTGAAAATAGCGGGATTAAGGTTGTTTTAGTGAATATTTTAGGCACAGCAACTTCCTGCGATGGCTTAGCAGGCGTTATTGCCAAATATCTCCCGCCCAGTGGGGAAGAGCAACCAGTGGTAAATCCCCCCAGTGGAAGTCGCCGTGGTAGGGGAGTAAGCGTGATGCAGGAAGTAGTTGCTGGGGTGGAAATGCGATCGCCCGCTCACTATCCCCATTTTGTCGTCCGCCTAGCCGGTTCTTACCTTGCCGCCGCTAGAGAGCGTCTGACAGCGCTAGGAGTATCTGTAGTCGATAAATTGGATGAAGCAGTCTCAAAAGCAGTAGCCTTAGCCAAATAAGAAAGAAACCCGGTTTTTCTCAAAAACCGGGTTTCTAGGGTAGTAAAAAAGGAGTAAAAGTCTCAGCAAAAGACTTGTATCATCAAACTGTGAAACAGGCACTTGTGAAAGCTGGCTGGACAATTACTCACGACCCATTCCCATTAAAATGGTTCAAGCGCAATTTATCTATCGATCTTGGTGCAGAACAGTTAATTGCTGCTGAACAAAAGGAACGGAAGATAGCTGTTGAAGTTAAAAGTTTTATTGGCGACTCTATAATTCTAGATTTAGAAAAGGCTTTGGGGCAATATATCCTTTATCATAAAATATTACAAAAGAATGAACCAGAAAGAGAACTTTATCTCGCAATTCCAGTAGTTCCATTTGAAAAGCTGTTTGAAGAAGATAAATTCGACGAGCTTTTATTGGAAGACGAAGATATAAAAATAATAATTTTTAATCCAAAAATAGAGGAGATTGTGAAATGGATACCGTAGAATTTTACCGCCAGAGCGTCAAGCAACTTCTGACTGAATATGCTGTGTTTTTTAATTTTGGCGATGAGGTGAAAAGTCAAACAATTTTCGATTTAGAACAGGATCGATACATGCTAATTTCTATAGGTTGGATGGGGGAAAAACGAGTTCACGATTGCATCATACATATTGATATTATTAATTCTCAGGTATGGATTCAAGAAAATAATACCGATCGCTCGATTGC
>CAYXCW010000070.1:1282-40403 GCA_964463555.1 uncultured bacterium | reverse complement strand
CCTTGTCTTCCTTGTCTTCCTTGTCTTCCTTGTCTTCCTTGTCTTCCTTGTCTCCATCATCCGATATCAAACAGGTGGAACTAATGATTCCGCATTTAGTCTAATATGATTGATTTGGGCCTGTTGCGAGGAATAAAAAGATGAAATCGAAACTAATTCAAACTGCGATAACTTTCGCTGTTATCAGCTTGGGTTTTGTGCCAACAGCTTATAGTGAAAGAGTTTCCAATTCTTCGCAACTTGCCCAACAAGTCGCCCAACTGCGCGCCGAAGGGCCGCGCGGTTTAGAAACATTTCTTAATACCTATCGCGATTCTCTAAACAACCCTTCGCCGGAAATGCGCGAGGCGTTAGATGCACTTTGTCAGCAAAGAGATTGTTATGCTTCTAAACTTTATTGGTATACCGATTTAGCACAAGCTAAAGCCGCAGCGATCGCAACTGGTAAACCGATTCTGTCTCTGCGATTATTGGGAAGACTCGACCAAGATTTAAGTTGTGCCAATAGCCGCTTTTTCCGCGTCGCTTTGTATCCCAATGCAGAAATTGCTCAATTTTTGCGCGATCGCTATATCTTACACTGGGAATCTGTGCGCGATGTGCCTAAAGTTACAGTCGATTTTGGCGACGGACGCAAGTTAGAACGCACCCTTACAGGGAACAGCATCCACTACATATTAGACAGTTCCGGTCGCCCGATTGATGCCATTCCAGGTTTATATGGCCCAAAAGCTTTCTGGCGCCAATTGGCTGAAGGCGAACAAGTTGTCAAAAATTATACCCAACGCCCAGGCGCCGAACGGGAAAACTTCCTGCGCGATTATCACCGTCAGCGTCTCGCCGCGATTCAAAGTCAATGGGCGGCAGATTTAGCCAAATTGGGGATTCAAAATCCGCCCCGGTTGCTGGGAATGCCCGCCGATAATAGCGAACCTCCTAGCGCTGCGATCGCGGGAACCATCGCAGTGAGTAAAGCGCGGGTGGAAGGGCCAATGCTTTCAAATGTATCGCCTGCTACTATAAATCGAGCTGCCCTACGAGAAATTACTGATGAAGCCACCTGGCAGCGAATTGCTCAATTGTATGCGAGCGATGCAAAGTTAGATAGCAACAGCATCGCTTTGATTGGTGCGAAACGCTTTGCTAACGGAAATGCGGAGAACTTGCAGCGAGTTGTGAGCAATTTTGAGAGTGCGATCGCATTAGATACAGTCAGAAATGAGTATATGCTGCACAGTCAAATTCATCAATGGTTTATCGAGGGTAATGAAACAATTAATAATGTCAGTGCTTTGAATGAAAAAGTTTACGCGGAATTGTTTTTAACCCCTAATTCCGATCCTTGGTTGGGATTGATGAGTACTGAAGGTTATAGTGCGATCGATAATGATGGAATTCGTAATTGATTAGCTTAGAGTAAAGCGAAACCCAATATGTTAACTCACATCTTGCACCAAGCCCAGAAATAAATTTCTGGCTTAAAGCTAAAACCCGTTGAAACGGGTTAAAACGTTGATATTAGTTAGCTAAAGCTAACTTAAGCTTTCAACCCGAAATTTATTTCAGGGCTGTTTATCGGGTAGGTGCAAGATGTGAGTTAAGTTAACTATCAACTATCAACTATCAACTATCAACTGCTTTTTGATGGTAATTGTACGAGAAGCTAATATTGAGGATGTTGGTGCGAGGGTAATAGTAGTCATGAGCAGGATGGGGAGTAAGATCTAATACTAAGATAGCGCTTTAAAAAATCATGCGATCGCGCACGCAATCTAGCGCGATCGCACTATGGTGGAATGATGCTAGCTTAGCGAACGCGATTAATCGTAAGGCGTCTGTTGTTACCATCAAATCGATGTCGTCTTGTCCTCTCACAAATAGTAACAAGAGCGCTGTCGGAAGGTCTACGCATTCTGATAACAGCACTATCTAAATTCCAGTTATCTGCTGTTTGACCACCGCTTTCTTGGGAAACATGTTCGATTTCGCAGTATTCTACTTGATTCAGCGAAGTTAATTCAGGAATATCAATTGTGCGTCGAGTTAGGGAATTGTTAGCCAGATTCTGCCTTCTTGTAATATTGTTGCGTGCGATTAGCGGTCTGCCTCGCAGCTTGATATAAAAGTTGGCGTAGCTTCCTGCCCGTAAGTCGTCTCCTCCTGTCTGCAAAAGGATCTCTACAGGCACGCTCAAAGCTGGGGAGGCTAAGACTGCTACACTACCTAAAGTTAGTAGTGCAACGATTAATTTTTTTATAGTCATTGATGATCTCTTAGTAAGTGGATTTAGCTTTACCTAGATCTACGTAGAACATTTAGTGCATCAGGAGAGCTTTTGTAAATTTTTCTAAATGCTAATTTGCGATCGCACCCTTTTTCTCGTTACTAGGCTCTTGCCTAGTAACGGAATTTCTAGAGGCTCTGCCTCGATCGCTAACCAGAGGCAGAGCCTCTAGGCATTGTGTTCCCAGGTTGAACCTGGGAACAAGTAATTACAAGAATTATGCGATCGCACTCCCAATCCTCTCGATTCCCGCATAAACATTAAACCTTTCTCCCCGCAAAAACCCAATTAAAGTGATGCCAAATTCCTGGGCTAAAGATACTGCTAAACTACTCGGTGCGGAGACAGCACAAACAATGGGGACGCCAGCAGCGAGGCATTTTTGCATAATTTCAAAACTCGACCTGCCGCTGACCATAATAATATGATTATCCAGCGGTAATTGGCTAGTAAGTAAAGCCCATCCGATTAGTTTATCTAACGCATTGTGCCGCCCCACATCTTCTCGCACTGCTAATAATTCGCCCTCAGAATTGAATAAAGCAGCAGCGTGCAATCCACCTGTGACTGTAAAAATACCTTGCGCGGCTCTGAGTTTTTCGGGTAGACTGTAAATTAGTTCTGGGGATACTTTGATTTGGGTTTGAATTGGTGGAAAACCTCGCCGCCGCAATGCTTCTAAACTCGTTTTTCCGCACACGCCACAGGCGCTAGTTGTATAAAAGTGACGTTCTAAACTTGCCAAATCTGGAAGTTCTTCGGCGGCGATTTCTACATTGACTATGTTGTAGCGATTTTCGAGTTCGATTTCTTTGTCTACACAATGGGTAATGCGGCGGATATTGGCGCGATCGCTTATTACCCCTTCGCTGTAGAGAAATCCGGCGGCGAGTTCAAAGTCATTTCCAGGCGTCCTCATGGTAACTGCTACATTGCGACGCCTTCCACCGGCAACAAGGCGAATTTCCAAAGGTTCTTCTGTGGCAAGATAATCGGTGCGAGGACGGATTTTGCCGTTTTCGACGATCCAGATTTTACCTTTGGTTTTAGGGTTGCTCAATTTTACATCTGCCTTAATTACCTAGTAGTTTCGGCTTTAATTTCTCGAATAATCGTTGAAACTTCTTCTTCAGATTCGATATGTCGCGATAGAACCTTTGCGGTTTTTTCTAATAGATTTTCTGCAAATATTTTAGTTAAATCTTGTCGTAAACTTTGACCAATATAAAACTTTATTAAAGCTGCCAAAGGCATGTCTTTACTGGCTGCTACTTTTTTGAGCGATTCTAATGTATCTTGAGGAATCTCGATTGAAACAGTTTCCGTTGGACGGGTGCGCCAGTTGATTTTTAGTTCTTCTTCAGGTGTATTCATATAACTTTCTTTCAGCGGTGGTAACAGGACGAGCAGAAATTAGCCGGATTCTCACACCACGTTCTACATGAACGACAAGCAAGAGGCGTGGAGCTAGGGAATAGCCGATTATGCAGTAACGTTGTTCGTTATTAGCACTGGCATCACCTTCTTTGTAAAAAGGATCAAAGAAAACTTCGGCGGCTTCTTCAAAAGTTACACCATGTTTTTCTATGTTGCTCTGTGCTTTATTGGCATCCCATTCAAACTCAACACCTTCTAGACGATAGACAACATTCATAGGTTTATTTTAACTTACCGATGCTAGGTTGCCCAGCCAAAATTCATCAGGTAATGGCTGACCAAAATCGTGGCTCATCTCAATTGCATCAGGGTGTAATCCTAGCGATCGCGGTTTGTTGGATAGCTGACTTGGTACGAGCGCAATCCAACCATTTTCTCGACGCAATTCTATCTCTTCAATCCCTTCAAAAAATTCTTTGGGGATGATTACGCCTTGCTCGGTGACTTGAATTTTCATTGTTCTTTTTGCTTGACTTATTGTACTTTTAGTGTAAATGATAAAGCTTTGCGATCGCGCCAGGTAGTTAACGGCGATCGCGATAATTTCCAGTTTTGATCAAAAATTCTTCTAGGTTGATTCAGGTTCGTCTAGATCGTTTAAACGGTGTCTTTCTATAGTCTTCTGCTGCTTTTCGTCAGCTAGCCAGAACTCGATCGCCTCATTCACCACCGCATTGACCGAACTATCTCGAATCGCCGCAATGCTTTGTAGTAGCCTGTGGACTTCTTCAGGCACGTAAACCCTAAATTCTCTTTGATCCTTGCGTTTAGCCATCTTCCGATCATCTCACAGGCAATAGCTTGCGTAAGACAATTGACTTACTGACAGTTTTATCTTAAGCTTATGTGTAATGAGTTGAGAGATAGCTATGCTCGTTCTTACTGATTCACAGGCTATGGTCATGTCTCATCTGTTAACTCGCATTCTGATCGATGATGCGTACAGACCTTCTGAGGTGGAAGAATGCTTGAGATGGCTACAGGAACCAGGCGATCAAGCGGTAAGCTGTCCGTTTGAGCGTTGGAGTGTGACACAACTTGCAAATGAAATCTTGGGTGCAATTAACAGAGCGAAAGCTGCTGAATAAGGGGCTGGCGATCGCTATTTTTCCCGATACTCCCAAGCGAAGTAGTATCGGGAAAGGTTGATAGCTAAAGTTATGTTTCAAGTCTGCACCGCAAATTCCTCTGGGTCGATGCCCCAATTCACCCAGCGAATTGCTTCCCGTGCCGATTTCATATCAGGTGGAACGCGCAAGGCGTGGATATGTCCGGTGCTAGGGCATGTCATTTTTAATAGGTAAGTTGGATATTCGTTATTGTCGTCATCGAAATCATCAAATATATCGATTTTTAATAAGGTGTATTCGCACCATGAATCTAATTCAGTCGCTTGCAATTCTTGACAAATTCGGTCGTAGCCAATAGTTTGAATCAGCAATCGACGCACTTCAGCGTTTTCTTCTTCCAAAATCCATTTTGCGTGCCACTGGTGTTGATGACAAAAATATTTTTTGGGCAAATCAACACCATAAATCCATACAGAATTTAGTTGGTCAAGGGATTGCAGTGGACTAAGGTCTGTAATTGAATTGTTGTTGAGATACAATATTTTCAGCTTGGTGAGGGCTTTGAGGGGGCTAATATCTGCGATTTGATTGGTGTTGAGATTCAGGTATGTTAGATAGGTGAGGCAAGACAGTAGACTGATATCTGTTATTTGATTGTGGAAGAGAGAAAGATATGTCAGATTGGTAAGCGATGAGACTGGACTTATATCTGCAATCTGATTGCCACAGAGTTCTAGGGAAGTTAGCTTGGTGAGAGATGAGAGGGAAGTAATATCTACGATTTGATAATTATAGTTAAGATACAGTTCTGTCAGATTGGTGAGGGTAGATAGAGGACTAATATCTTCGATCTGATTGTAGTTGAGATGCAGTTGTGTCAGGTTGGTGAGGGCAGACAGGGGGCTAATATCTGCGAGTTGATAATTATTATTGAGATAGAGGTATGTCAGGTTGGTGAGGGCAGACAGCGGACTAATATCTACGATCTGATGATGATAGAGAGTCAGAGAAGTCCGGGTTGAAAGTATCCTATCCGCTTCATAGCAGTCAGAAGTTTTAGTACAGTTTAACAGCATTTCAAATGTATACCTTGCTGCTTGGCTTAGGCTATCTTTATGCAAACACCAGTCGGCAAAGGTGGTAAAATTAGTTGTTTGGTTGGGTTGAGAAGACATAAAGTAAGAGAGTTTTTATGATTTTAGAAATAGAGGCGAGATGCCTACAACATGCGTGTGCGATCGCACACAAATCATATGCGATCGCTTAGCGATTAAGTTTGACTCACCTAGTCCGCCACGTATCTCCAACTTTGCGGTTCGTATTCCCGCTGAATTCGTACTACCCAATTCCCTTGGGGAACCGAAATTGCGTGATGTTCTTCGTGGGTTAAAGTAGCGGTGTCTGAAAAGACGCGCAGGTAAAGCGTGCCATCTTTTTCGTACAATTCCGCTTTCCCATCGCTAATCCGGTGCTTGTGCCCAGTCACCTCACCTTCTGCAAGTGTCAAATGAGACAGCTTTTCTCCCTCAATTTGCGGTGCTGGTAATAAAATTACGTCGCCTTGTCGAATCGGTTGCATAAATAGTTATCCCAATCTGGACGATTTTGTCAGTTGTATTACCAATAATACACCAGTTTCAAGTAGGTTGGGGTTGCCGGAGAGGGAAAGATGAACAAAAAGCGATATGCCTCCGGCACGCTTACGCGAACGCCAACCTGTTGTATAAAAATCAGAGCAATATGCGTAACAAAATGTTGCAAGAAGCGAAAGAGCGATCGCATAAACTGTAGAGATATCTAAGGGTGTTAACCTTGCTTATAAGCAAAAACAATGGATCAATTAATTAATCGGGTTGTAGGCGATCGCTATCAAATCAAATCTTTACTAGGACGTCAGACTGGTAGAAGAACGTTTTTAGCAATTGATTTACAAACAAACTCTGATGTTGTTATTAAGTTGCTATTGTTTGGCCCTGATTTTACTTGGGAAGACCTCAAACTGTTTGAGCGCGAGGCAGAAGTGCTTAAATCCCTCGGTCATCCAGCGATTCCTCAATATCTTGATAGCTTTGAAATTGAGACGGAATTGGGGAAAGGATTTGCCTTAGTTCAAACTTATATTCAGGCAAGATCTTTGCAGGATTGGATCAAGTCGGGTCGGACTTTTAGCGAGGAAGAAATCAAAGCGATCGCGACAAAATTACTAGAAATTTTAACTTACCTTCACAGTCGGCAACCTGCTGTTGTGCATCGGGATATCAAACCGAGCAATATTTTATTGACAACAAACCGTAGCGGCAATAGTCCGGGAGAGATCTATTTAGTTGATTTTGGTTCCGTGCAAACGGCAGCGCATGGTGGAACCAGAACAATTGTAGGCACTTACGGCTACATGCCCCCCGAACAGTTTGGCGGAGAAACTACACCTGCTTCCGATCTTTATGCGCTAGGGGCGACGCTAATTTATTTGGCGACAGGGCAACATCCCGATAAATTGCCACAGAAACAGATGCGAATTCATTTTGAAGATCGAGTCAACCTCAGCCCAAATTTGATTAATTGGCTGCAAGGGCTAACACAACCCAGCCTTAATTTGCGACTGCCATCAGCTTCCCTAGCATTACAAGCCCTAGAAGGGAAGTATATCAACTTGCCAGGTTGGGTTTCAAACCCTTTGGCTGGATTGTTCGGTGTCCTACTTGAAAAGCAAATTGCAAACCTGACAAGCTCCCCCCTAGAACAATCAAATTTACCAAAAAGTTATGAGGCAATTGTCACCAAACCTGCTGGTAGCAGAGTAAAGATTGCAAAGACCAGAGATACATTGGATATTCTGCTTCCGCCACGCGGTTTCCATCTTGGATTAATACAATATATTCTGGCGGCGCTCTTACCTCCCACTATGATTGCAGTACTCTTATATATCGGTGCGTTGCCATCATTGTGGAACGACCTTTTGTTAATTTTGAAGTATGAAGACGTTTCACGTTTAGTAAGTTTGGCAATACCTCCCTTAGCTGTCGGTATGGAGTTGTGGTTCATTGGCTATATTGTCTTAACTTTATTCGGACGAGTGAGAGTTCGCATCACTCCACTGAAAATCTCTTTGACTCGCGAACTGTTTGGATTGTGGTGTCTACCAGCTATTACCGCAGTCCGACAGAACATTGTAAAACTTGAACTCACTCGTCGTTATTATAGGCAAGTTGCTAGTAGCGAGGGAGGAAATCAGACGATTGCAGTTCCCCCTCAGATCAACATTTGGGCAGGAAGAAAGAAATTTTCACTGGGCGGTAACAATGTTCTGACTTCACCAGAACTTGACTGGTTATCCGGAGAGCTTAGCAGTTGGCTAAAATTGCCTGTAACCAGCGATTAACTAAACTTCACAAGAGAAATGGTGCGTTACGAAGAAAGCTAACGCACCCTATATGTGGAAATTTTGCGTAAGTCCCGATCAAATTAACTCGCTTCTGATGCCAGTTTAGGACTCCGCTTCAGGACGAATGCAGCGATGATGATGCCAACAATGGCAAGAATTCCCGTAATGTAGAAAGCGTTGGTATAACTGCCAAAAGTATCGCGAACTTTCCCCGCGACGATCGTTCCGAAAAACGCTCCTACTCCGTAGGCGGTAAACACAATACCGTAGTTTTTGGCGTAGTTTGTGGGGTCGAATAAAGTTAAAGTTGCTGTGGGTGCGATCGCTAACCATCCGCCTAAAGATAGCCAGAATAAACAAAACGCGATGATATAGGTTGCGACTTGTCCTGCACCTGCCTGAGTCATCATAATCGAGGCGATGATGATGAGGATATAGTTTGCGATCGCGGCATATTTTGGCTTAAACCTATCGGTTACCCAACCAAAAATCGGACGACCTAAACCATTAAACACCGCAAACAGAGAAACAGCCGCCGTCGCCGTTCCTGCGTCTAATTGAATAATTTCCTGTGCCACTGGAGAAGAAATTCCAATCGCGCTCAATCCTACAAATGTGCCGATGCTGTAGCATAGCCACAGGCCATAAAATGTAGGAGATTGCATCATCGGTAAGCTTTGATCTCTTGACATTGCTGATGCTTGGGCAGCCGTAAAACCCGCAGGCTTCCATCCAGTTGGCGGTGTCTTCAACATTGTCGAAATTGCCAAAATAATCAAGGTAAAAACGATACCTAAAATTAGAAAAGTTGTCTGCACTTGATAGGTATCGATCAAATATTTAGCGATCGGTGCCGTAATTAAAGGCGATAGACCAAACCCAATTACTGTTAACCCAACTGCCAATCCTTTTCGCTCGGGAAACCACTTTGCTGCTAGTGCTAGCGGTACGCCGTAAGCAATTCCCACTCCCGCACCGGCGATCATGCCATAGGTTAATACCAGGGCATAAATATTAGGTGCAAAAGCCGATAAAATATAACCAATTCCCGTCACGATACCCCCAACTGCCGTCACGGTGCGAGAGCCGTATTTATCGATAAAAAAGCCGGTAATTGGCATTAGTACGGCATAAACGACTAGCAATACCGTAAATGGTAATAAACTATCCGTTGCACCAATATTGAGCAGCTTTTCTAATGGGTTTCTGAAGATACTCCAGGAATAAACCGTACCGAGACACAGCAACACCATTATTCCCAACAGAATGAATAGCCATCTTCCTTTTTCTGCTGGCATTCCGAACACTTTCGTTTCGTCCATGTTTTGGATTTCTTATGGGTGAGATAGCAATAAGTAATGGTTTTCCATTCCCTGTTGGCTGATTAATTTACTATACTTTGCTTTCCAAGACAATAGAAAAAATATTAAACTTAGCGAGAGAAACCGGGTTTCTTCAAGAAACCCGGTTTCTGAGAGGGAGTTTGAGCGATCGCCAGTAATTTTTGACCGCTCATATCAACGTCACAAATGGGGGCGCCGCAGCCAAGCTTTGACTTTCTCAGGCCATTTTGCCGGACTATCTTCGGGACGAAACTGAGTATCAACCATTGAAAGAATGAGCGGAATTCCGCCTACTTTGATGCTCATCAAAATGTGAATCGCCAGACTGGCAATAATCCCGCACCAAGCAATCAGGTGGATGTAATACCAGACATGATTAACTTCGCCATTAGGCAACCAATTTTCATCTTGAAACTTGCCCGAAACTAAAGCAAAAATTGCTGCGATTAACATCAGCGTATTCCCCAACCGTTGGAGAGTTACCCACCAAATAGGTTTTCCAACTTGCGTCAGTTTATTCAAAGAATCCGGTTGTACCAAGCGTTTAGAACCAGCACGAATGCTGTAAATCGCAAACAGTATCATAAACGGCAGAAAGAAAAACCCAAACGTGCCGTGAATATCGATGAACTCTCGGTTTTTTAAAGTTAATCCCAGCTTGCCAAATCGACCATCCCAGCTATCGTAAACCAAAAATCCGGTAATTGCTGCACCGATGACGAGGATGGCATTAACGCCGTGGAGGAGGCGTAAAAGTAGTGGTTGATAGGGTTTAGATTGGGGCATATTAATTGGGGATTGCAGATTTTAGATTTTAGATTTGGGATTGGGGATTTATTGATATAGTTTACAACAACTTTTGCGAGGTGGATAAATCTGCGCGATCGCGTTAGGAAAATCGCTTACTCAACTCGATCGCGTAGTGAGTGCGATCGCAACAATTCCGAAGCCCAAATTGCATCCTCTGGTTTGAGTTTTGGTACGGGGTCTAGATTATAATCGAGTACGATGTCAAATCCGGCTCGGTCGTATACCCCATTTAGAAGTTCCTGCAACTGTACCAAAGGTTCGCGATCGCCCGATTGTAACGGTAGGGGAAAAGAAGGAATCGGATCGCGGACGCTAAAGGCATATAAATATGCTCTAGGACGGCGATTTCCGCGACTAATTAAAATCCGATAATCTGATTTTACATCTTCTATAATTCGCATTGGTTTTCCGCTTCTAATCAAGTCAATTTCTACCAAATGCGTGCTACTTGCCAAAATTTTCTGTCGCTTCTTTTCATATGCTTCTCTTCCCTTACCAGCTTGTTTATTTTTAGGTGAAATAAGTTCAATCGCGGTCACAACTTTACCTGTACTAACTTCTCTAATTTCTAGATAGCCTTCTCTGGCTTCTTCCAGCATAGGTACGGTGACAGCCATTGGTTCGATGAGAGAAGCAAGCATGACAGCAGATTGAGTTTGGTTAGTAGGCGATTCCCCTCCGGATACAGTTTGCTTACGCTTAGAAGCTATTGAGACATCTGGAATACCGATTAAAAGATCGTCTTCGATTTCGCTGGAGTAGATGCGCTTTTCAATTGCTACGCGATATTTTGGCAGGAGATCGGGTGCTAAGGCATCTGCGATCGCCGTAATTAACCGATGATGAACTTCTGACCAAAAATCTGGATGTTCTAAATAGGGATTCATCCCTGGAAATGGAGAAGGCATAGGATTTTAGATTTTAGATTTTAGATTTTAGATTTGGGATTGGGGATTTATTTATCTAGTTTATAACAAGTTTTGTGAGGGAGATAAAGGGGTGCGATTCACTAACGCGATAGCTAAGCGCATCCGCGCCGCTTCGCGAACGCTTCACGCGCCCTACTATTCTCCAGCCAACTGCAAAGTTTCTGTATACAGGCGATCGTGAATCCAAAATCCATTGGTTCTCAAATCATCTAAAATTGGCTGTACCAAAGAAATAAAACCTTGTTGTTTGGCAGCAATTAAAATTCCTAACAATCCAGTCACTTGCAAGCCCAGTTGAATTGCTTCATTTCTGCCTTTTCTTTCATCAATAATCAATCGCTCGGCTTTTAATTCAACAGCTAGCGCAATCGCTTCAGCTTCACCCGGATCGAGATTAATCTGCAACTTTTGCAATAAAGATTGATTACTAATAGATTTACATTCAATCCAATCTAAACTTTGAATTGCTAGTGTAGCTGGATCGGTTTCCCCAGAGTCGATAATTTCTTGATATACAGCAGGTGGAATCAAAATCCTGCCATAAAGTTGTTGTAATAGCTCTATTCGTCCAATCGCTGCCAGGTTACTGAGCGGTGAAGTGTTACTAACAACAATCATCTCCACCCCTTAGCTTCTAAACTTTTCACATCTTCTCTGAGTTCGGTAACATCGTAATGAAGGGAAATTTGACGACTGGCGAGTAGGCGTTGAAATTGAAGTTGATTCATTCGAGCAAAACGGCTGGCTTGTCCGAGAGTAAATCTCTCTTGTTGAAACAGCAATATTGCAATTTCAGCGAGCATTTCTGCTTCAGACATTTGGATAGCTTGTAAAGTTTCATCGTCAATTACAATACTCATAGTTCTTGCTTGGGATTTAAAAAATCTAACTACACTATATGTCTCTTCTATTTTAAACTATAATGTTGGCGATCGCTGCCGCTAAACTACACCAAAGCAGGTTGGCGATCGCGCCTGGTAGTTAACAGCGATCGCTACTATTTCAAGTTTCCACTCAAATTCCGACCAGCTAATATCGTGCAATAGTAGTAGTTGTCCTGGCGGAATGTCTAGTTGTCTGAGTAGAAGCGTCACCATAAAAAGTCTACCTTAAATTCAATTATCTACCACCCAATTATGACCCGATTCTACAGGTTGACCTGGAAAAAAAGTAGCATCCAAAACTTGCTCAATCGCGTAGGGACACTCATCCGGAAAGTTTTCATCAGTGAGAGATGTTTCACGTACAGCTAAATCGATTCCAGCTTTGTATGCTTTCTGCAACGCTTCAGGAAGGTAGGGTTTTAAGCTAGGATTTTCATCCAATAGGTCACGAATTTCACGCCGTTGTCCTCGCATGGTGATAAACCAACTTTTAGAGCGTTTGTTAGGCTGAAATTCCCACTTAAGCAAATGACCGAGTAAAATCCCCAAACGATTTCTTAATTCCTGCCGTACTTGCTTACCCAAAGATTCAATCTCCTCGGCTAAATTTTCAATATCCAAGCTATCCCATACTCTTGATCGCAGTAGTTTAGCTTGTTCCTGCGTCCAAGCATAGAAATCTTCCTCGTAAAGATTGGAGGTTATCTGTGAAGATGGACTTGTTGTTGCATCCATAACTGTTACCATTTTAGATTTTGGATAATATTACAACCCGTTTTAACGGGTTTTAGCTTTTAGCCCGAATTTTAATTCAGGGCTTTTTCCAGATGCGCGATCGCATTGTAATCTGGGATGCCGGAAACGTGCGATCGCTTCTTCCGATCCAACAATACATTCCCTTCAGGCCAATGTACCTGCAAATTCCCCGGTTTCACAGCAGCAATGTAAACTTTCCCCTGCAATTCGCCTAAATCGTTCTTCAAAACCACAGCATCACCCTGTTTTAATCCCAATTTTTCTGCATCTTCTCGACTCATCAACACCGCTTCTCGAAAAGCACCAGTAATCGCATCTTTCTTTTCTTGCACCATGCTATTAAATTGTTTCCCCCGTCGCGTTGTCACCCAGAAACAACCCTCCGGCAATTCCTTCGGCGAGGGAGACAAAACGGCAAAATGCGCCTTTCCATCCGGTGTGGGAAAATTCCACCCAAAAGCGAGATGAGAACCTCCATATTGAAATTGATCGCCAGCTTCTTTTAAATGTTGAATTCCCGCATACTGGGGAATCACCAAAGCAATTTCTTGGCGCATGTCTGCAGTATTTTCAAACTGAAGTTTATCTGCCAATTCTGGCTTCACTCGCCTTGCCAATTCCATAAATACTTCCAATTCCGGACGCGCTTCGCCAATTCGATGACCGGGAATTTCTGGACTAAAAATTACCCGCCTTTCGGTGCTAGTTTCTGTTACTCCTCCAGGAATTTCATAGCGAGTTGTTGCCGGAAGTAAAACCACTGTATCTGCCGGTTCAAGTAACATCTGACTGGACAGCACAATATCCATATGTACCCGCAATGGCACTTGTTTTAAAGCCGCTTCCACATAATCGGGTTCGGGTAAAACTTCCAGGAAATTCCCCCCAACTGAAAACAGCACATCCAGCTTATTTTCAGACGCCGCATCAATCATCTCTGTGGCAATTAATCCCTTGCTGCTAGGAACATCAAATCCCCAAATCTTACTCAATTCGGCAGCATTTTCAGCAGTAATCGGTTTACCCCCTGGAAAAGCCGTCGCATAGCATCCCATTTCTGCCCCACCCTGGACGCCAGAGTGTCCCCGAATTGGCATTAATCCGCATCCTTCCCGCCCCACAAATCCTTTAGTTAAAGCGAGGTTAATAATGGAACGCACGTTATCTTCGCCGCATTCGTGTTGAGTAATTCCCATACTCCAAACGAACACAGCTTTTTGCGCTTCTCCTACCATTTTGGCAAAGGCGTACATGTCTTCTTTAGTCGCACCAGAAACTCGCTCTAATTCTGCCCATGATTGCGTATTGAGAGCAGCTTTTAACTCGGCAAAACCTGCGGTATAATTTTGAATAAAATTCGGATCGAGCCAGTTATTTTCAATTAAGTGCTTGAGCGTACCATTGAGGAAAGCAACATCTCCACCAACATTGACTAAAAAGAAATCTTCGGCAAATTTAGTCCCAAATAAAGCACTTTCTACAATCGAAGGTACCCAGTAACGCTCCATTCCCGGTTCGCGATAGTTGTTGATGCAAACTATTTTTGTCCCCGCTTTCTTTGCCCAGTGGAGATATTTAACCGTAACCGGCTGATTGTTGGCGACATTTGAGCCAATAAATACCAATAAATCTGTGCCAATCCAATCTTTATAAGAGCAAGTTGTTGCCGCGACGCCGAGGGATGTTTTAAGTGCAGCAGTACTAGGAGAATGACAAACTCGGGCAGCATTATCGATATTATTTGTTCCCATTGCCCGGACTGCTTTTTGGACGGCATAATAGGTTTCATTCACAGTGCCGCGACTGGTGATATAAAAGCCGAGTCGATCCCCCCCATCCCCCCTTGCCAAGGGGGGGGCAAATTCTTCCAACTCCCCTGCCTTACTAAGGGAGGGTTGGAAGTCGCTCCTGCTCCCCCCTTGGGAAGGGGGGTTGGGGGGGATCGCGCTGCGGATGCGACTAGAAATCAAGTCTAAAGCTTCATCCCAACTCACCCGTTTAAATCCCTTTTCCCCGCGTTGGCGGATCATCGGATAAGGCAAGCGTCCCAAATCGCGTAACTCGGCGCTGCGCTTACCTTTTAACTGCGAAACATCCGCTAAAATTGCCGGATCGAATGCTGGCATTGTATTCATCCGCAACAAACGCAAACGCACATTGCACACGTGAATGCCATCTGTTGTCCAATCTTTCATTCCCGTTGTGCCTAACGCACAGCCATCGCAGACACCTTTATTGAGGACTTCCCACGCATAGGGAAGGTTGTCTCGCGACATCCAAATGGCGCGAAAAACTTCCCAATAATTATTAGGATATTGTTCGCCGATGCCGAAGGGTTTCCAACTTGCCCAGTTTTCCGGTGTCCAGCTTTTTTTAGGTTTGTTTAACATGGCAGTATTTTAATAGACTATAAGTTTTGATTTAACAACCAAAGCGCTAATTTTTCAAGCTAACAATTCATCGACGGATACGCTAAAACCTGGGAGAACAATTTGAGTGCTAGCCACTTCACCTAAATTAAACAATCTCTGCTGCTGTTGGGTGATGACTAAAACCCACTGACTTTCAGGAAAAACTAGCCAAACTTCTTGACAGCCGGATTCTAAATATTCTCTGACTTTTGTAAATACTTCTTCCGCTCGATCTGTTGGCGAAACAATCTCAGCAATGAGAGGGAAACTCTGAGGTAAGACAGTAAAGTTAACACCAAATTGTGTCAGTAATTCTGGTGTGATGTAGGCAACATCAGGACAACGCCCTCGCTCTACTGTGCGACAAGGAGTTTCTGTGTAAACTTCTCCACCTCGATTGCTGGAAATGATGTAATTTCCCCAATACCTAGCGAGTCTAGCTTGAATTCGACCTTGTTTTGCTGCCATGCCGTTTTTCTCGACTAATTGCCCATCCACCCATTCTGTATTATCGGGGGGATTGAGCATATAGTCTTCTAGCGTCAAGATTTTTGATGCTTCTGTAGTGGTTAACATTGGTATTTTCCTTGAGAGTGCTTACTAATATTATCGCCGCTTGAGGATATTAGCTGTGAAGTTGGCGCGATGCTTGCAGCGATGCTCAATTTCCGGCATAATTCCTCATAATTTCAGTCACTTCTGCAAAAACAATATCGGCAGCACGCTTAACAGCCGGACTTAATTCTAACCCAAAATCAAGATTTTCCGCTTCAATTAAATAAACCGTCACTTCTTGAGGAAAATCATCTTTAAAAATCTTTCGCCCCGCAGCTAAAGCATTATCCCAGCGAAAATCGTGCAAATTATAACTTGGTTCCGGTAAAGCTTCTAATTCTTTTCCAGGAACTTTAAACACTGCACCGGGTTCGGAACCCGTCGAACTCGCATCAATAATGGTTAAATGTTTGCTACCCCTAGCTTGAAACATTACTTCCATTCCCGCCGTGCCGCAGTCATAAACTTGGACATTTGGATAAGGATTTTCGGCGAGAAATTGCTGAAGGCGTTGGGCAATAATTGCACCTACAGCGTCATCATTTCGATTGAGATTGCCGCAACCAATAATAGTTAGCATGTAAGATTGCCTCATCTAGTTTTTTGTAACTATTCAATTTTCAAATCTAGCAGTCTCGATTTGACATCTTTCCATCAGGCATTGTTGTTTTACATAACTTGGCTCGCTCGATCAAAGCTCCCTTTAAGCTAGCACCCTCAAAGTTAGCTTCAGTTAAATCTGCTTCTGTAAAATCAACATTTGGTAATCCGATCTCACCCACTGGCGTAAATCCAACGTATCTAAAATCAGCACCAGTTAGATTCGCCTTTCTAAAGCTTGTATTAGCGAGATAAGTACAAGTCCCAGCGCCACAGCGGAAATCTGCTTTCTCCAAATTTGCGCGATTAAAAATAGCATTTTCTAGATTTGCTTGCCGCAGCACAGCTTGTTTAAGATTAGCATTGGAAAAATTAGCATTCTTTAATTTAGCTCCTCCTAAAATCGTATTTTGAAGGTTTGCCTCTGAGAAATCTGCATTGTTTAAATTTCTCAATGCTAGGTCTTGGTTGGATAAATCACATTTCTGACATTTATTAGTTTCTCTATCCAAAAATCTTTCCTTTTTAATATCGGGTGTATTCGACCAGATAAATATAACGATTGGCAAAGTCACTATTCCTGCTACATAGCCCAGACAACCTATGGCACATGAACGAGTATCGATCCATTGCCGCGAAACAGGGCGTTGAGGTACATCTTGCTCGGAGTTTGGCATCACTGTTTAATCTGGGATGAGATTGACTTATGCTATTTTAGTCATTGTGTAACATAGAATTATACCAACAGTTCTACGAGTAGATACTTAGCAACTTTACTTCAAAAGCCATGAGCCAAACGAACCGCCGCACGTCCATATTGACCGCGACAACTCGTCAGCTAAATTTTGGCTGGAAACAGTCAGCTTGGCAAGTAATATTGGTTTTAGTGCCAAAGAACTGAACAAATTGCAATCTATAGTACAAGAAAATCAACAAATTCTACTGGAGGCTTGGTATGGGTATTTTGGCAATTCGAGCGGATGAGAGAGTTAAGAATGTCTACTTTACAGACGAAACAATTAGCGTAGATCTGATGGATGGACGAACCATTACTGTTCCTTTAACTTGGTATCCAAGATTATTTAATGCTACAGAACAACAACGAGCCAAGTGGGAAATCTGTGGTGGAGGTTATGGCATTCATTGGGAAGAGATAGATGAAGATCTCAGTACAGAAGGAATGCTCAGAGGCGCACCTGCTCCTAGAGCTTTTGTTTCTAGTTGAGATGGTGATGGAAATGCGATCGCATTTCATCCCATTGACTCGAATAGCATCACGGGAACGTAAGCGATCGCATTTCACCGATAAGCAAGGAATACAATTTACTCTCAAATTGTTGAATTGGGTGCGTTAGCGTCAGCGTAACGCACCCTACTGACTAATCTTCTGAACGACTGACTGGCAATCTGCTGTAAAAATTTTATAATTATAGTAAAATATTATGCTAGTGCGCGGCATAATATATTGTCGGCTGCTGATACTTCATCCAGAGTTTTTCACATCAACTTCAAATATGCTTGCTGATCCGTTTGACTACCACATCTTTGAGCCATTGCGTTATGACATTTTTGTTTCATATTTTAGGAAAGTCTTGACATCTGCCGAGCGAGGAGAATTTATCTACAAACAGTGGCTTGATATGTTTTATCACCAGGCAGCATTATTTTATCATTCGCAGTATGTCAGGATTCAAAAATTAACGGAGAATCAATTCAGGTTCTACCACGGCATATCGAATTATGACGAACTTTATGATTATGAACTTCAAATAAGGTGGCAGCAATTTCAAAAGCGCGTTGGGTTTAGCCAATACTACAAACAGCATCGGGCTTTATGTAACGAAATAAACCAAGAAAGAAACAGCATCAGACAATGGCTGAACAATTATCAAGCTACAACAAATATAGAAAGAGAACTGTCGAACGAGCGACCGCGACTAAAAGCAATAAATGCTTTGTGGTTCAACCTGACTATTCGCAATGAGGAAGCAACTATATTAGAACTTCGCAAACTCCCCTATGAGTTGTACTTGAAAACAAAACATTGGGCCAAGGTTCGTGCAGCGCAAATCCTAATTCATAGAGCCTTATGCCAAGAACAATCTTGCTATGCAATGGGAGAGTCATGGTATATGGATAACTGGGAAGCAGACCTTCATGTTCATCATCTGACATACGATAATAAAGGCAACGAGAGATATACCGATCTAGTGCTTTTATGTTCAAAACATCACGCTCAATGGCATAGATCTGTTGACTTGTGTGGAGAGTCAAAAATGAGTCTTATTGATGATGAGTAAATGCTAGCAAGAATAATAACAAAACAAAACTAATGGCTAACTGCATCCCAATTAGCCATTAGCCATTAGCCATTAGCTATTTTCTACGCAGTCCGAAAACGCGCTAATTCCTCCCCAGTTTTTGCATCATGAGCATGAACTGTACAAACTAAACAAGAATCAAAAGATCGCGCGACGTGACCAACTTCCACCGGATCGGTAGCATCTTGAATTGGCGTCCCAATTAATGCTTCTTCAATCGGCCCTTTTGCACCTTCACCGTCGCGGGGGCCGACGTTCCAAGTCGTGGGTGCAATCATTTGGTAATTCTTAATTTTGCCGCCTTCAATTTCCACCCAATGACACAAAGAACCCCGTGCCGCTTCAGTTGCACCCCATCCCCGACCATCTTTTTCTGTTGGTTTGATATACCAAGGATCGTTGAGTTTAAATTCGCGCAAGCAGCGTTCTGCTTCTCGATATAACTTGACAAGTTCGTGAACTCGTGCTAATTGTCTCAGGTGAATATTTGCCCCACCCATTTGTTTGAAAGCATCGAGAATAAACCCATCATAATGTTGCCAAGATTCCCCATGTTTTCCGCCTGCAACTAATTGACGCGCCAACGCCCCTGCTTCTAATCTGCCTAAATCTTGGTGACGCACCGCACTTGACCAAGAATAAGCACCCTCGAAATCTTTGGTATTTTTCTGAATCGGTTTAGTCGTGCGATCGAAGGGGTGAACGTCGGCATTGCCTTCTTCATACCAAGCATGGGCGGTATTTTCGCGGGCAAAGGTATGATCCATTAATCGGTGAGTGTCGGTAAAACTGTCGTAGACGCCGCTCTTCATAATGACGGCAGAATTTCGACTTTCAATTGTCGGTTTTTGATAGCGATCTTCGTGGGGTAAATATCCCCAAGTGACGTATTTGCCCACGCCTGCGCCATATTTATCTAAACCGATATCTAACCCCATTCGCCAATAGAAACCTAAGTCGGAATTGGCATGATTGGGATTTTCGTCAATCCACGCCATGAAGTCGTCATAGGTTTTGATTTCTTCGTAGCGTTCTAAGGAACATCCCAGCCAAACTGGTTCTAACCAATTGGTTTTGAAATATTCCAAAATCGACCAAGCGCGGGTTATATCGGTTAACGTCGGGGCGCACATGACGCCGCCGGGAACCATGTAGCTAGAATGAGGCCATTGTCCGCCTAATAATGCATAAATTTCGACGGGTTTGGCAGAAATTGTTACGCCTAATTCGTAGGATTTACCCGTGAAGGCGGCGAAGCGTTTGACTGCTTCATCGTAAAATGGACTGTGCTGGTATTTTTTATGGGTCAAGTCGATGGCAAATAAGCCGTAAAAATAGCGGGGAATGCTTTGAATTGTTTCGGCTAATTGACCTAAGTTTCTGGCTAAAATTGCGTTGCGGGGAACTTCCGTACCCCAGGCGGTATCTAATGCCCAAGAGGCACAAGTTAAGTGGGAACCGCCGCAAATTCCACAAGCGCGAGGGGTGACAATTAATCCGGCTTGGGGGTCTTTTCCGCGTAAAATAATTTCAAATCCTCGGAACAGTTCGGCGTGCGTCCAAGCGTTGGTTACATATCCATCTTCGATTTCAACGCGGACATCTAAATCGCCTTCTACTCTCCCAACTGGGGAAATGTCTAATGTTTGTACTGGCATAGTTGATAGTTGATAGTTGATAGTTGATAGTTGATAGTTAATGGCTAATTGCTAATTGTTCAAGCCATTAGCAATTAGCGATTAGCCATTAGCTACACTGTGAAAATATCCTCTTCTGCCCATTTTGGCGTTGCATCTTTTGCCACGATGGTGAGGAGGGCGTAGTCTTTTTTGTTGATGCCTACTGGCAATTCTTTTGGCACTCCTAAGACGGTTTGGGTCTTAAACACTGTTCCGGGTTTGAGGTCGTGGAAGGGGAATTCTGGTTCGGTGCAACCTAAACATGGCATTCCGGCGCGGGTTTTGGAAGAAACTCGGTTCCACAATATCCGGTTGCAGGATGAATGAGTCATCGGACCCCGACAACCCAAGTCGTAAAATAGGCAACCTTTTCTCTGTCCAAATTCGGCGGTGGATGCTTTGTAGGCAAAGTGTACGTTGCGGGTACATCCTGTTTGGGTGAAACTCTTGAAAAAGGTTTGGGGTCGATTTAATTCGTCCAGGGCAATGTCGCTAATTCTTCCGGTTGCGATGGCAACTAATATCTGAGTTATCCAGTCTGGATGCGCCGGACATCCGGGGATGTTAATGACAGGTAATCCGCCTTTTGAACGGTATTCTGTGCCTAAAAATCCGCCTTCTTTGCGTTTGAGAAATTGCAATCCGGTCGAGTCGCTGGGGTTGGGTTCCATTGCGGGAATTCCGCCCCAGGTGGCGCAGTCTCCCACCGCAACGACAAAGCTGGCAACTTGGGAAAGGTCGGTTAACCAGTCTTTCATCGGACGGTCGGCGAAACGGTTCCAAGTTCCGGTGCCGTTGGGCGCTTGGACGACGCTGCCTTCAAAAACTAGGATATCCAGGGTAATTTTGCCGTTGATGCAATCCCACAAGAGTTTTTGCAAGTTTGCGCCTAATTCCAATCCCAAGGATGGATGCCAAAGCACGTTGATACCAAAATCTGCAATTAAGTCGCAGACGGTGGGTTCTTCGGCGTTGAGAAATGACATGGTGTTACCCGAACAGGCAGCACCTTGCAGCCACAGTACGTTGACCATAAGCTAAATTTTTTCTATTGTTTCCAATGCCAAATCACGGTGACGATTTCTCTGCCCCCCGCAGGGAATCGCCACTCGCTTCTACACTCTTATTTCTCAATATCTGGCAATTTTCGATTTAAGACTATTGGGTTTAATAAAATTTTATAATTTGCTGAATCACCAAATATAAAGAAAGCCTAAAAAAGTAGTTTTAACAACAATTTTTTAGTTTAAAACTGGGGATTTATATAGGTCAGCTTAGTGCTACGATGTCGAATTACCACGTCTATTTTAGGCTTGAAAGCCTTGTAAGTAAAGGTTTTAGCGATCGACAAGTATCTATACTTAGCTAGATTTAAACAACTAATTCTTTGTTTAAATCTAGTTGATAAAAAATTTCAATATAATCTATATCAGGCATTCAGTGCTTGAGGAAAGCTGGCATTTTTTGAGAAAAATAAAAGGGTTTTAAAAAAATGGATCGGATTGTAAACATTTGAAAATGAAGTCTAGATTTTTAGAATAATGGTGCTTTATAGTACTGAATTATTAAAGGCGGGAAGTGGGCGGTTAATCATTAGCTAGTTAAAGGAGGGTGGTGGTGACACCTAGCATCACCGATGCGGCGGTGAAGGCAGCGATCGCAGCGATAGAATCAGAATCAGCAACAACTCCAGAAAAAATCGAAATGCTGATCGAGATGGCGCTGGGTTTTCAGAAAAAGCCCAAAAGTGCCAAGGAGTTGCAGGATGCGGTAACTCTGTACGATCGCGCGATCGCATTGTGCAATGACGAGTATCCCCTACTAAAAGCGCGGGCGACGGCGGGAATGGCGACGGCGCTACGCACAATCCCGGCGGAGGGGGCGGATTTGCTGATGCAAGCGAAGGCGGGGTATGAAGCAGCGATGCCGGTGTTGCAAGAATTCGCCTCGCCAGAGGAAGTGGCGGAAGCGCAGATGAATTTGGGATTGGTGTTGCAATCGCTAGTGCCGTTTAATTTGGCGAAGGTGGCGGATGCGATTTCTGCGTATCAGCGGGCGTTGCGGGTGTTTACCGCAGCGGCGTATCCCCAGGAATTTGCGATTTTGCACAATAATATTGCGATCGCCTACCTTTCGATGCCGTTAGCGGCGGCGGGGGAAGAATTGCGTCAGGGGCTAGCTGTGCAATCGTTTGAGGAGGCGCTAAAGCACATTAACCCGATCGATCATCCTAGCGAATATGCCATGTTGCAGAATAATTTGGGCAACGCTTTGCAATACTTGCCGAGTTCTCATCCGGTGGAGAATAATTTGCGAGCGATCGCGGCCTACAATGAAGCGTTAAAAGTGAGGACACGTCAAGACACGCCTTTAGAATACGCCAACACCATTTCTAACAAAGCCAACGCCCTTTCTAACTTACCCGACGACTGGGAAAAACCAAAAGCGGGAAACCCGAAAAATCTCGCCCAAGCAAGTAATTACTATCAAGAAGCGTTGGCAATTTTCACCCAATACGGACAGATAGAACAAGCGCAAACCGTAGCCCAAGCATTGGAAGAATTGTAGATTTTAGATTTTAGATTGCAGATTTAATTTAAATCTAAAATCTGAAATCTGAAATTATTAACTGAGGAGAACACACAATGGATGAAATTTTGACAAGCCCGACATTGAAAGACTTTCTTACCAGCTTGGCAGCTGGTGATATCAATCTGGTGACGGGATTAGTGTGGTTAGTGTTAGCAGCCGCTTTATCGGTAATCGGCGGTGCAATAGGCGGAGTGTTGGTGGGTGGAAAAGATTTAGGCAATCAGTTAGCTGCTATGATTGGTGGACTATTTGGCCCAGCGGGCGTAATTCCCGCCGTATTAATCGGGTTAGTCATCCTCAGATTTGTAGGCTAAAACTTCCCCAACAACCAATTACCTTTCTGCCAACAAAGGACAGTAGACAATTATCAAAGAAAAACTTGGTTGAGAGCTAAAGTACTTCTACTAAGGTTAACTAACTATCAACTGTCAACTGTCAACTATCAACTATCAACTATCAACTATCAACTATCAACTATTTAGGAGGATTCATGTTAGAAGTCGGCTGGTTTTCGACAAAGTTACTTCTCAAAGGAAAGCTGCTAAGAAATCCCGGATATTTTTATCGACAAACTGCGATTGGTGCGGGAATTGGTTCGCTGTTATTGGTATCGCTAGCACAAGCTGAAGTACCTTTTTGGTTTCCGGTTATCGTCTCCAGTTTAGCAACAGGCGCAATCATGCCGTTTTTACTGAAGGATGTCAAAATGAAGTAAAAATTGACGATGAGGGACAATTTACCTCAATCGGGTACATATCAACATGTGCGAATTGTAGGGGCGGGTTTTACCAGTTACATTTGATAAAAACAAACAATTGAACTAAACCCGCCCCTTCCCCTTGTGTTTCGCATTCATGGGAAAACTGTATTAGCAATTAGCCATTAGCCATTAGCTATTAGCAATTTATTATGACCATCGCCAAGGATAAACCAACCGTTGAAGAGAAACATACTTTAGAAGAATTAGTCGCAGAAATCGGTCGCTTTGAAGCAATTATTTCCGAGTGGGATGAAGGTCAGCGCTGTGTCGTTGTGGGATTAAAAAGAGCGATTGAAGATTTACATAAAGAAGCGCTAACCCGATTAATTCGCACCGTTAAGCAAGAATCTCTAGAAGCATTGCGCCATGCGGTTGAAGACGAGGTTGTCTACGGCATCTTGCGCTATCACGAATTAGTAAAACCGCCGCAAGTACCTTTAGAACAGCGAATTCAAGCAGCTTTAGAAACAGTCCGCCCTAGCTTAAAAAGCCATGATGGCGATGTGGAATTAGTGGCAGTTAAATTACCGGATACCGTAGAAATTCGGTTAATCGGAAATTGCAGTCATTGCGTCGCTTCCAGCCTGACCTTAACTGAAGGAATAGAACAGACAATCAAGGCTTATTGTCCGGAAATTACCCATGTAGTTGCAGTTAATAAAACCAAGGAGGCAGATCTGAGTTTAACCAGTCCCTTTGACCATCCAAGAGAATATGAATGGGTCGAAGTAACGACGGTGGAAAAAATTCCTGAATGGGGTGTCCTGGCGGCAAAAGCTGGGGGAAATTCGATAATTTTATGGCGAAAAGGTGAGTTAATTACCTGCTATCGCAATGCTTGCACTCACCTCGCCTATCCTATAGATATGGGTCAGGTTAGTAACGGAATTATTACCTGTCCTTTTCACCGATTTAAGTACAAATTGGAGAATGGTCAATGCTTGACTGCGCCAGAACTTCCCCTAGAGTCTTATCCCGTGCGAGTGGAGGGTAATAAGGTATTTGTGCAGGTGGAGAAATAATTACCCATTACCAATTACCTATTACTAATTACCCAATTGAGTAATAAATTCGCTAGCATTGTTGTAGGGTCATCGGTTCAAACCGATTAAAAAAATGGATACCCGAATAAAGCTTAGTCCTCCCACAGCACTTAACTCAAACGCGACCAAGCAACCTCAACCTTTGCCCCTCGTTGCTGTTGGTGCTGAGGTAATTTTAGGTAAAAGTCCCGCACAGGGTGAATTAGCAATTCCCGTTGAACCTACTGCTACTACTTTATTTGGCCCTCGCGGTGCTTGTTTGGTATCAGAAACAGGTGCTTTGTGGGTGTCGGATACGGGACATCATCGATTATTGGGATGGCGAAATCGACCTCAACAAGATGGACGACCTGCTGATTGGGTTATCGGACAACCAAACTTTAATTCTGAAGGACAAAATGCTAAAAAAACGCCAGGAAGGGCAACGTTAAGCGTACCGACTGGCGTTTGCGTTTGTGGGGAAGGATTGGTGGTGGCGGATGCTTGGAATCATCGCGTTTTGATTTGGAAAAGTCTGCCGGAAGATAGTAATGTTCCAGCAGATTTGGTGTTAGGACAAGCGGATTTTACCCACAACGAATCGAATCGGGGAAGCTTGGATGCAGATGCGAATACCTTACACTGGCCTTATGGGGTTTTGTATCATCAAGGGCGATTGTTTGTTACCGATACGGGAAATCGGCGAGTGTTGATTTGGAATCAATTACCGCAAGAAAACGGTCAACCTGCGGATGTGGTTTTGGGACAACCGGATATGGTTTCTCGTAACGAAAATGGCGGCAATTCTCCGACTGCTTCGAGTATGAGATGGCCTCATAGCATCACCTTTTGGGAAGATAATCTAGTCTTGATTGATGCGGGAAATAACCGCGCGATGATTTGGGAAGGAATCCCCACAGAAAATAACACTCCTTGTGCCGTTGTTTTAGGGCAAAAGAATTTTGAATCGGTGGAAATGAATCAAGGAGTTTACTGTCCTACTCCTAGTAGTTTGAGTCTGCCTTATGGCGTTGGCACTTGGGGCGATTGGTTATTCGTTGCCGATACGGCGAATTCTCGATTATTGGGGTGGAAAAAGCCACTATCAATTTTATCTTTACAGGGGGCTGATGCAGATGCGATCGCCGGACAAAGAGATTTTCAAAGTAAAGGCGAAAATCGCGATTTCGGACTGGCGATGAGAGATAGTTTTTGCTGGCCTTACGCAATACAAATTTGCGGGAATACAGCAGTTATTTCTGACTCCGGTAATAATCGAGTTCTACTCTTGCATCTAACCCATTAGCAATTACCAATTACCAATTACCAATTACCAATTACCAATGACTCAAGAACAAATCAGGGTATGCGGCACAGTTCAAGGCGTAGGATTCCGTCCTACGGTGTATCGCCTTGCTAAAGCTTGTGGGTTAAAAGGAGATGTTTGCAACGACGGGGAAGGCGTTTTAATTCGCGCCTCCGGTACTGATGAATCTATCGATGAATTTGTCCAAAGGTTGCAGGAAGAATGTCCGCCTTTAGCCAAGATTGAGGCAATTATTCGCACTGGTTATGAAGGCAATTTAGATGAGTTAAATGATTTCGCGATCGCCTCTAGCATCAGCAGTAAAGTCCGCACTAAAATTGCCGCCGATGCTGCTACTTGTCTTCAATGCAAAACCGAAACACTCGATCCATTTAGTCGCTGGTATCGCTATCCTTTTACAAATTGCACTCATTGCGGGCCTCGTTTAAGTATTATTCGGGCAATTCCTTACGATCGGCGCAACACCAGCATGGCGAATTTTCCCATGTGTCCGGAATGCGAAAAAGAATATCACGATGTAGAAAATCGTCGCTTTCATGCCCAACCTGTAGCCTGTTATAAATGCGGCCCTGCTGCATGGTTAGAACGCGCAGATGGTAAACCTGTGACTGCTTCTATGTTCTCGATGATGGATGATGTGGATGCAGTTTGTACCCTATTACAAAGGGGTGAAATTGTCGCGATTAAAGGGATAGGGGGAATTCATTTAGCTTGCGATGCGACGAATGAAACTGCGGTGGAAAAATTGCGTCAGCGCAAGCAACGCTATCATAAACCCTTTGCTTTAATGGCGCGGGATATAGAAATTATTGAAAAGTATTGTCTTGTCAGTGCTAAAGAAAGAGAATTACTACAAAGTCCCGCCGCACCCATTGTTTTATTACAAAGGAAAGACACCAGCCAAAATGCGATTAGACTTTTCCACAAACTTCCCTCAAAGGCGGGCAGAATGCCCACCCCACAAGAATTAGAGAAGTCTGTTGCGGCTTCAGTTGCGCCAGGGCAAAATACTCTGGGATTTATGCTTCCTTATACGCCGCTGCACCATCTAATTTTAAAGCGGATGGAACGTCCAATTGTATTAACCAGCGGCAATCTTTCCGATGAACCGCAATGTATAAATAACGATGAAGCGCGGGAGAAGTTGGGTAAAATCGCCGATTATTTCTTACTCCACAATCGCGATATTGTTAACCGCATTGATGATTCTGTGGTGCGGGTACTTGGGGACAAGTTGCAAACAATCCGCCGCGCTAGAGGATATGCGCCTTCTACGATTACCTTACCCGATGGATTTAAAGCTGCCCCGCATATTTTGGCAATGGGTAGCGAGTTAAAGAATACTTTCTGTTTGTTGCGGGATGGGGAGGCAATTTTATCGCAACATTTGGGGGATTTGGAAAATGCTGCGGCGTTTAATGCTTATCGAGATACGCTGAATTTGTACTTGGATTTATTCGAGCATAAACCGGAGGCGATCGCAATCGACCAACACCCCGAATATCTCTCCACCAAACTAGGTCGAGAACTCGCCGCCGCGAACAATTTACAACTCTACCAAATCCAACATCATCACGCTCATATCGCCGCTTGCATGGCAGAAAATCACCTGCCTCTCGATACGCAACCCGTGTTAGGAATTGCTTTAGATGGATTGGGTTACGGCGAAGATGGCACGCTGTGGGGCGGGGAATTCCTCTTAGCAGATTATCGCAGTTACAAACGCTTGGGAACCTTTAAACCCGTGGCGATGATTGGCGGCGAACAAGCGATTTATCAACCTTGGCGCAATACTTACGCCCACTTGACAGCAGCTTTCAATTGGCAGGATTTAAAACAAAAATATAAGGATTTAGACCTATTGACTTTTTTGGCACAAAAGCCTCTGAATCTGCTAAATCAGATGGTAGAAAAAAGAATTAATTCTCCTCTTGCTTCTTCTTGCGGGCGCTTATTTGATGCCGTAGCTGCGGCGATTGGCATCTGTCGAGAAGAGTGCAGCTATGAAGGACAAGCGGCAATTGAAATGGAAGCATTAATTGATATCAATAGCTTAAATGATGATAAAGAAACCGGCGCTTATCCCTTTGAAATTGGGATGATTAATAATATCTCGTACTTAGAATCGCGTCCTATGTGGCAAGCCTTGTTGGACGATTTGCAACAGCAGGTTCCTGAATCTGCTATTGCTAGAAAATTCCATCAAGGTTTGGCGAATGCGATCGCAGACATGGTTACCCGTTTATGCGATCGCAATTTCATCGATCGAGTTGTCCTATCCGGCGGCGTTTGGCAAAATAGTGTTTTGTTAGACCTAATTAGCAAGCGCTTGCAAGTAAAAGGAATCACCGTACTCACTCATAGCATCGTACCGCCCAATGATGGCGGTTTATCCTTGGGACAAGCTGCGATCGCTGCCGCCATTTTTTATTGATTATTAAACTCAATAGTACTTATCCACGACAATCTTAAAAACTGGGTTTCTTGCTGTTTCCAAAGAAACCCGGTTTATCTGCGTCAGTTCTGCTCAATTAGAATTTGGAAAATATTAAGGAAAAGAAAAATTCAGAGTTAGCCCAAGTATTGGTGATACTATAAAAGTAGGTTAAATTGTTCGCAGTAAACCAAAACTCAAACAAGCGAGTAGACATACGTACTCCTGAGTCTTCCCTCAAAAGTGAGGGTAAAGAGAATATCTCTAAAATTAAAAGCCGGAGAAATGCGTAGGTCTTCTCCAAGAAAATTTCAATGTTTCAGGGATGAATAAAAAATCTCTGAAGATGCCACCATTAAAGTTTTCATGCACATCAGATTGTTTCTGCTGAGTGGTTTATTGCAGCAGTTTATAAGAGCATTGATTTCTAACACAAACCAATTAATTGAAGGAGCATCGATCGTGAAAGCTAAAGACATAATGACGCAAGATGTCGCGCTGATTCGCGGTTCGGCAACGGTAGAAGACGCGGTAAAATTAATGCGGTTGAAAGGAGTGCGATCGCTCGTTGTAGAAACTCGCAACGATGAAGACGCATACGGGATTGTCACCGAAGCAGATATTGCGTTCAAAGTCGTTGCATACGGCAAAGATACCAAGCAGGTACGGGTTTATGAAATCATGACCAAACCCTGCATTGTTGTCAATCCCGATCTGGGCGTTGAATACGTAGCGCGGTTATTTGGTCAGACGGGAATTTTACAAGCACCCGTAATTGCTGGCGAATTATTGGGGATTATTTCTGTTGGCGACATCGTACATAAGAGCGACTTCCTAGAAAATCCCAAAATCGCTTTCCTAGAACAAAAACTTAAACAAGCAGTTTCCGATGCTCGCTCTGCTTCTGCTACCTACGGAACTCACACGAAAGAAGCAAACGATGCTTGGGATTTAGTAGACGAACTTGAAGCTGACTTAGCTTTCCAAAGTGGCAAAGTACCACAAAAAACATCGAGAGAGCTATTTGTTGAAGCTTTACTAACACCCCCAGCGGATCTGCGCGTCAAAGCTTAGGATTGGTGAAACCCGGTTTTTTTGAAAAACCGGGTTTCTGCGTCAGGGGTAGATTGGGTTTCGTCACCTCAAACCAACCTACAATTTATACCAAATCCGAGTTAGCTACCCCTTTTATTTTATAGCCTGCGTAGGCAGGCTTTGTTTGTGTAGCCGCGACTTTAGTCGTTTGGTATAAAGGGGGTGATGAAAGCGGATTTGGTACGATCTCAATTGTTAAGAAAAACCTGTAAAAGTTTGGTCGGGGATTTGCGTTCACGAAGTGTGCCGTCAGGCGTATCGCTCACAATCATTCTATGAAAGCTAGTCAAGATACGTTTTCCGAGTATCAAGTCCCAGAATCGGTCAAAAGCTTGTTAATGCAGGCAGTAGACCACTGGGAAAATACTGCCATTGCCGATGAATATATTAACCAAGCTCTGGCAAAAGCCGAAGCTTATCCAGATATTCTGGTTGCCGCCTATCGCTATTTTTACTATAAGCAAAATAATCGAATGGCGCTCCAGATGGCAGAGAAAATTTTGGCAACCATTAAAAGAGCCGAAAACTTACCCGATGATTGGGAAAAACTCAAACCGATCTTAACAATTCGCCGCCAAGAACCGGAGATCAGACGGTATTTAAATGCCTATGCCGCGACAGGTTTTATTTTAGCTAAAATGGGAGAAGTCCAACCAGCAAAAGCAGTGACAGAAAAAATTCAGGACATCGATCCTGAATCGGAGTTTGGAGCATCAATTGTACTAGATATTCTAACACGCTGACAAGAATAAACAGCAAAAGGAAGATTAAAAATGTGTTTAGGAATTCCCGGTCAAATAGTAGAAATAAGCGACGCCAATCAAAAATTAGCGATCGTTAACGTAGGCGGAGTCAAGCGGCAAGTAAATATCGCTTGCATCGTTGACGAACAACATCCCCCCGCGTCTTGTATCGGCGACTGGGTGTTAGTTCACGTCGGCTTCGCCATGAACCGCATCGACGAACAAGAAGCCGCCGAAACCTTGCAATTATTACAAGAACTAGCAGCAGCCCAAGCCAGTATAACCAACTAATTTTACCTATCAACTATCAACTATCAACTATCAACTATCAACTATCAACTATCAACTATGAAATACGTCGATGAATTCCGCGATCCAAAAAAAGCCGAAGCCTTACTTTGGGAAATCAAAAAATTAGGGCAACAATTAGAAAAGTCGCTCAAAATAATGGAGATATGCGGCGGTCATACTCATTCGATATTTAAGTATGGCATCGAAGACATGCTGCCGGATAATATAGAGTTTATTCATGGCCCTGGATGTCCGGTATGCGTGATGCCAAAAGGGAGATTAGATGATGCGATCGCACTCTCCCAAAACCCCAACGTTATCTTTACCACATTCGGCGACGCCATGCGCGTTCCTGGTTCAAAATATAGCCTGTTGCAAGCCAAAGCTCAAGGCGCAGATATCCGCATGGTTTACTCGCCTTTAGATAGTCTCAAAATTGCGAAAGAAAACCCCGATAAAGAAATTGTATTCTTCGCCATTGGGTTTGAAACCACCGCCCCCAGCACAGCTTTTACAGTCCTACAAGCAGCAGCAGAAAACATTAAAAACTTCAGCCTATTTAGCAATCACGTTTTAGTAATTCCCGCCCTCCAAGCCTTATTAGATAATCCCGATTTGCAACTCGATGGATTTATCGGCCCCGGTCACGTTAGCATGGTAATTGGCAGCGACCCCTATCAGTTTATCGCCCAAGAATATCATAAACCAATTGTGGTTTCTGGATTTGAGCCTTTGGATATTTTGCAATCGGTTTGGATGCTATTGCAGCAACTCGTAGAAGGACGCTGCGAAGTGGAAAATCAATACAATCGACTCGTGCAGAAACGGGGAAATATTAATGCCCTCGAAGCAATGAATAAAGTATTTGAAGTGCGAGAACAATTCGAGTGGCGCGGCTTGGGAGATATTCCCAATTCTGGGTTAAAAATGCGGGCAGAATATGCCCAATTCGACGCCGAAGTTAAATTTACAATTCCCGGCGTCAAAGTCGCAGATCATAAAGCTTGTAAGTGTGGAGAAATCCTCAAAGGAGTGTTAAAACCTTGGCAGTGTAAAGTCTTCGGTACGGCTTGCACCCCCGAAACTCCGATTGGAACTTGTATGGTTTCCTCTGAAGGAGCTTGTGCAGCCTATTATAAATACGGACGACTCTCCAAATTTGCCAAACAACCGATAGCGGAAAAAGAAAAAGTAACGATTTAAAGGCGATCGCAGGGTGTTATCTAACTCAAGTTGCTAGTTATGAGGTCAAGCATTGTCGATCCCCCTAAATCCCCCTTAAAAAGGGGGACTTTGAATCCGGTTCCCCCCTTTTGAAGGGGGGTTAGGGGGGATCAAACCAACCATATTTGTAACTAGCAACTTGCGTTATCTATCAATCAAAAGGACAATTTCAGGAGGTAAATTATGCCTTTCGTAACCGTCCAAATTGCCAAAGGTCATTCGATCGAAAAGAAAAGAGAACTAGCTAAAGCCATCACCGACACGCTGGTTTCTACATTGGGAACAAAGCCAGAGTGGGTGACGATTCACATCGATGAATTCGAGCGAGAAAATTGGGCAGTGGGAGGTGAATTGCACTCAGATAAACATAGCGGTAGACATGGTGAAAAAGTTGCCAGCTAGTTGGGTAAATTGTTGAGACAAGCCCCAAAGCCCCCCCGGAAATTGATTTTACGGGTTGTAGAGACGTTACATGTAACGTCTCTACAAATCCATTAAAATCGACTAAAATTTTTAATAGTCCTCTTGAGAGGACTTGAGCTAAAAGCCCTTGGATTTAAATCCCTGGTGGGCGTTGATAGTAATGCGAGAGCAACAATTATGAACCAACAACCAATTTTAGGTAATATCAGCCCGCTGATTCCTGCTGGTAGCGATGTTGAGGTAGCGATCGCATTCTACGAAAAACTTGGCTTTAGCACCATCCATAAAGAAGGAAACCCGATCCGGATGGCAATTGTCAAGCGCGACACGGCAGAAATCTTTCTAGTCAAAAACGATTACAAACAACTCGCAGAATCAACCAGCCTTCGCATCCACGTCACCAACATCGAACAACTTTATCAAGAGTTTGAAAGCAAGGGAGAAAAGATAATTCATCCGAATGGCAAGTTAGAAGCAAAACCTTGGGGGGTCAAAGAATTTGTAGTTTTAGATCCGGCGGGTGTCTGCATTACCTTTTACGAACCAATAAGCTGAATGAAAATCGAAGAGATTTACAACTTTCTTAAATTATCAGATTCAATGGCAACATCAGGACAACCCACTGAATCGCAATTTGCTGCGATTAAAGAATCGGGTTACCAAGTCGTCGTAAATCTGGCACTTCCGGAATCTTCAAATGCCTTGCCTAATGAGCAAGAAATTGTGGAATCATTGGGGATGGAGTACGTTCATATTCCCGTAGTTTGGGAAAATCCTACCCTTGACGATCTTGCCCGCTTTTTTAATATTGTCGAAGCAAACGCCGATAAATCTATATTTGTCCACTGTGCGGCAAATATGAGAGTTTCGGCTTTTATGTATCTATATCGCCTGCTGCGCGAACAGATAAGTAACGAACAAGCGACGCAAGATTTGCATCAAATTTGGATACCCAATGAAAATTGGCAAAAATTTATCCAGCAGGCGATCGCATCTTACCAAAAACAAAGAGTTGCGCCATGTTAATAGAACCCGAAAAAATACCAGATAGAAAAACTTCAAATTACCCCGACCAATTTAAACCATTAGTTGCAGGCAGAATTAAAAAGCGATTGGGAGATGCAGCAGGTTTAAAAAACTTCGGCGTCAATCTCGTCAAACTCGAACCGGGAAGTCGTTCATCACTGCGTCATTGGCATAATAACCAAGATGAATTTATCTACATTTTATCAGGAGAAGTTACCTTAGTTACCAACGCCGGAGAGCAAATTTTAAAGCCAGGAATGGCAGCAGGTTTTCCAGCAGGAGAGGCAAATGGACATCATTTAATCAATCGATCGAATGGAATTGTAGAGTACTTAGAAATAGGCGATCGCACGCCCAACGACAACGTCACCTATCCCGATGACGACTTAATCGCCAAAGATAATTCAGGCGTTTGGATATTCGCCCACAAAGACGGCAGTCCCTATTAATTAATATGAACATTTTCTCTAATACAAACCCAGCACAAAATCCTCTATTTCAAAAAGTCGAAACCGCCAAAAAACGACGTAACAAAGTGCGCGATACCCATATTACCCTCGCCCACGGAAGCGGCGGTAAAGCGATGCGCGATTTAATCGACGATGTATTTGTAAATAGTTTAGATAATCCCATCCTTTCCCAACTCGAAGATTGGGCAAGTTTTGACCTAACATCCTTAATCGCGCAAGGAGACAGACTCGCATTCACCACCGACTCTTACGTCGTCGATCCGCTATTTTTTCCAGGCAGCGACATCGGCGAATTAGCAATTAACGGCACAGTCAACGATTTAGCAGTTAGCGGTGCCAAACCACTCTACCTTTCCTGTAGCTTCATATTAGAAGAAGGACTGCCAATCGAAACCCTCCGGCGCGTAGTAGAAAGCATGAAAAAAGCTGCGATCGCTGCCCAAGTTCAAATCGTTACAGGCGACACAAAAGTCGTAAATCGAGGTTCTGCCGACAAACTATTTATCAACACCGCAGGCATAGGAATAATTCGAGCCGGAGTAACACCTTCCGCCCATAACATTCAACCAGGAGACGTAATAATTCTCAACGGCGAACTAGGAAATCACGGCGCGGCAATATTAATTGCCCGTGGAGAATTAGCCCTCGAAACCGAAATAGAAAGCGACTGCCAACCCTTAAACGGATTAGTAGAAACCATCCTCAAAGTTTGTCCCGAAATTCGCGCCATGCGAGATGCAACGCGAGGCGGATTAGCCACAGTTTTAAACGAATTTGCCCAAACTTCTAACATAGGAATCCGCCTCAACGAACAAGCAATTCCCATCCGCGAAGAAGTCAAAGGAATTTGCGAAATCTTAGGATTAGATCCCCTATATCTAGCCAACGAAGGCAAATTAGTCCTAGTAGTAAAACCAGAACATGCCCAAACAGTATTATCAGCAATGAAAACCCATCCCGCCGGAAAAGATGCCAGCATAATCGGCGAAGCAATACCCTCACCTTCAGGCGTTGTCCTATTAAAAACCACCTTCGGCGCAGAACGAATAATAGACATGCTAGTAGGCGATCAACTCCCAAGAATTTGCTAAACTAACGCAAGTTGCTAGTTATGCAATACCTGATATTAGATCCCTTACTCAGGCGGAGAATTTGTGTTAATCTCTCTTAAGCCCCCCTTGGCAAGGGGGGTTGGGGGGATCGTTTGATAACTAGCAACTTGGGTTAAACTATTCTCTTCCCCTGCATCCTCTGTGCCTCTGTTGTTCGTTTAATTATCTTAAAATGGTAACCGAAATTAAAGTAACAAACAATACTTTATTTACCCCTAAATTTTGGGACAATGCTCGTAGAAGCAAGGAACTAACATGATGCAACAAATAAGCGAAACAACCAACCAGTGGCTGATAGAAAAAGGCTACAATCCAGCCAACATAAACCAGCGCGGAGAAAACGGCGATACCGGATTGATGAAAGCTACAATAGAGGGAGCGATCGCAATAGTCCAAGATCTAATTAAAGCAGGTGCAGATCTCAACATCAAAAACAACGACGGTAACAACGCCTTATGGTTCGCCTGCTACAAAAACCACAGCGACTTAATCAAACTTTTAATCGCATCAAACATCAACATCGACAATCAAAACGATAACGGCGCCACAGTTTTAATGTATGCCGCCTCAGCCGGAAAAACCGAAGTCGTCAAATTGCTTTTGCAATACCAACCAAACCTAAAATTGAAAAACTTAGACGACTTTAGCGCCCTCGATTTCGCCAGTACCAAAGAAGTATTCAAGGTGCTAAAAAATGCTGCAAGCTAAGATAGCCGGGAAAACCTACCACGACGATACCAAGCACTCGTATTTATCAGTGCTGATAGATCCGAATTACGTCGATGCTTCCACCCAGCCTTCCCCGTTTAAAACCTATCCAAAATTTTATCGGAGATTTACCCTTGATGTAAACAATCCCATCCATTCATTTATCTGGTTAACCAGCGCCATTACCTTTGAAAAAATCTATAAAGATGGCCCCTATCAACTGCGCGTAAATCCCTCCGCAGGTGCTTTATATCCCACAGAAATCTACGTACAAATTAGGGGAATCAAAGGCATTGTCGATGGTATCTATCATCTAGAAGTCGCCAGTCAATCTCTGACTCTAATCTACGAATTAATCGATGATGGAGTAGAGAGTTACATCTTTCCCAATCAAATTGTCAAAGGCTTCATCTTTTTAGTCAGTTGCGTTTATTATCGTTCCAGTTGGAAATATCAAAACCGCAGCATTCGCTATTGCTTTCTAGATAGCGGACATCATCTCGGTGCGATTGAAGCTGCCGCCTATCTTCACGACAGAAACCTACAACTTATCTTTGATTTTGATAAAATTTCCCTCAATGCCGATTTGGGCTTTGAGAACAAGGAATTGATCGCAGCTTGCGCTATCTCTGGCGAGGTTGTAGAAAAGAAGATAAGGCGTTTAAGGCTCAAAGTTCCCTTTGTTTCCGGCACTGATTATTTTGAGCCAAATCAATTTATTGAAAATGGCTATAAAGAAACCGCAGAGGCAAAAAGTTCTCAACAGCCACTCGCATATCCTGAGTTTAACTTTGATAAAGATAAATTTTTCCAGACAATTTGGAATCGGCGTTCAATTCGGCGATTTAAAAAACAGTCGATTTCTCAAGCAAGTTATTGGACTATCCTCAAACAAGTCGAACAACCAATTCCCACAGAAAGTTTTGAGGAGATAGAAATTTACTCGGTTATCAATCGAGTCGAAGGAATGGAAACGGGTTTGTATAAAGGCAAAGATTTGATTAAATCGGGGGATTTCAGTCAAAAAGCCGGTTACTTATGCGTCAATCAAGCCATCGGTAGAGATAGCGCCGCAACGTTGTTTTTTGTTTCGGATTATAGAAACTATCAAAATGCCGTGCAATTGGCAGGTTTCTTAGGGCAGAGACTTTATCTCTTTAGCAACTATCTGGGAATTGAATGCAGCGGTATCGGCGCTTATTACGACGATGAAACTCAACAATTTTTAGGAACAGATAAAGACATTCTTTATGTAATGGCAATTGGAATTTAACTCAAATGGGATAGATGGTGCGTTACGCTGACGCTAACGCACCCTACATATATAAAATTTGCCTCAGTCTTGTCAAAACCCCCGCAAAGAAACCGGGTTTCTCTGAAAAATCGTCGCTAGGAAATTAAAGATCGCAGCAAGAAACCCGGTTTCTCAGATCGTCAAACCTATACCCCCATTAGCAATTAGCAATTAGCAATTAGCAATTAGCAATTATGCACGAATTAGGAATCACTCAAAATATCGTCGCCATTGTCGCTGAAAATGCCAAAGGCACAAAAGTGCAGCGCGTGACATTAGAAATCGGCAAACTGACAGCGATTATGCCCGATGCCATCCGTTTTTGCTTCGATGTCTGCTGCCAAGGTACAATTGTAGAAGGAGCCGAATTAGAAATTATCGAAATTCCAGGCTTAGCAATATGTCGCCGCTGCGGTGGTAAAGTTCCCCTAGAACAACCTTTTGGCATTTGTGGCTGTGGGAATACAGACTTAGAAATAATAGCGGGTGAAGAACTGAAAATAAAAGAAATGGAGATAGAAGAATTATGTGTGTAACTTGCGGTTGTTCTGATGATGCTGAAACCAAAATTACCAATCCCGAAACGGGGGAAGTAGTTGCTATGAACTCAAACGGACATCATACTCATACTCATACCTTGGCGGATGGAACTGTGATTACCCATTCTCACAGTCACGAACATCACGCTGATAGCAACGCCCACATTCACGCCAAAATGCACGGGAATACGATTACCCTGGAAGAGAAGATTCTGGCAAAAAATGACTTAATTGCAGCGCAAAATCGGGGATGGTTCAAAGGTAGAGATATTCTAGCGTTAAATTTAGTCAGTTCTCCAGGTTCGGGGAAAACTACCTTATTAACTCGCACGATTAATGACTTAAAAGATAAATGCCCGATTTACGTGATTGAGGGAGATCAAGAAACTTCTAACGATGCTCAAAAAATTCAAGAAACCGGGTGTAAAGTCGTCCAAATCAATACGGGAACTGGGTGTCATTTAGAAGCGGCAATGGTAGAACGGGGTTTGCAACAACTCAATCCCCCGTTGAATTCAATTGTGATGATTGAAAATGTGGGTAATTTGGTTTGTCCGGCTTTATTCGATTTGGGAGAAAAGGCAAAGGTTGCGATTCTTTCTGTTACGGAAGGGGAAGATAAACCGATTAAGTATCCTCACATGTTTCGCGCTAGCGAGGTGATGATTATTACTAAAATAGACCTGCTACCTTACGTGCAATTTGATGTCAATCGCTGCATTGAATATGCTAAGCAGGTTAATCCGAAGATGCAGATCTTTCAAGTTTCTGCTACAACTGGCGTTGGGTTAGAAAGTTGGTATGAATGGATTGCTGCTAATGTGCCGATTTTAGCTGTGCAAATATAATCGACCTAGAAACTGGGATTCTTTTTCATACTGGTTTGATGGTGCGTTACGCTGACGCTAACGCACCCTACATATAGAAAATTTTCCTCAGTCTTGAATCTAGAGGATGTCCCAAACTATGCGGTAGTAACCGCTATTTTCACCTTTGGGATTGTCGATGTTGAATACTACCAAGTCGGGACGATTGTTGCCATTGATATCGGCGATCGCAATGTCTCCTTCCTGATTCTCCCATCCGAACCATCCGGGGATCGGCTTAACTTCATTCCACTGACCTGTGACGTTACCGTTGCTGTCTAGAGGCTGACTGATGCGATAGTAACCAGTATTTTCACCTTTGGGATTGTCGATGTGGAAAACAACTAATCTGGGACGATTGTTAACATTGGCGATCGCAATCCCAGCGCCTTGATTTTCCCAGCCAAACCATTGCGGTATTTGTTTGACATCAGTCCAACCACCCGCGGCATTACCGTTAGCATCTAAGTTCCAACCAATGCGATAGTAGCCGCGATTTTCTCCGCTCGGATTGTCGATATGGAAGACAATTAAATCTGGACGACCGTTACCGTTAATGTCTCCTATTGCTACCCCACCGCCTTGATTTTCCTTACCAAACCAACCGGGAATTGGCTTAACTTCGCTCCAGTTAGTGGCATTGCCGTTACTATCTAAATTGAAACCAATGCGGTAGTAACCGCGATTTTCTCCGCTCGGATTGTCGATATGGAAGACAATTAAATCTGGACGAC
>CAYXCW010000070.1:0-1182 GCA_964463555.1 uncultured bacterium | reverse complement strand
CGTTACCGTTAAGGTCTGCGATCGCAATCCCAGCGCCTTGATTTTCTGCACCAAAAGAGCCGGGAATTTGTTTCATCTCGCTCCAGCCACCTGTCACATTGCCTTTGGTATCTAAATTCCAACCAATGCGATAGTAGCCGCGATTTTGACCGCTCGGATTGTCGATATGTAAGACAATTAAATCTGGACGACCGTTACGATTTAGGTCGGCGATCGCAATCCCAGCCCCTTGATTTTCGGCCCCAAACCATCCGGGAATTCGCTTAGCCTCCGTTGCCGGAATTTTCACCCCACGCGCCGTCCAAAATGGGAATTCCGTATCAATTCCGGCTTCCCCATAGCCAATCTTAAAAAAGCCATTATCTCCCCATTGAGTTCCCCAAGAATTTTTGCAGATCCAGCATTTTTCTGCATCTGAATAACCGATTACTTCAATGCAGTGAAGACCTTGATCTTCGCCGGTAACGTGTTTGTAAATGCCGCTGCCATAGGAATAGAAATCTTCATACACGTGAATTACAGCACTTACTGGCCCCACATTAGTTAGCCAATTCTTGCGTTCAACCATTGTATTGATCGTGGTCGATTCTGTAATTCTCACAGCGCGAGCGTCTCGATTTTTACCAATAATGCACGAGGGATATCCTGAAGTAAAAGCACTACTATAAGGGAAACAATCTTCATCTGGCGCGCCGCGAGTTATCAGCGCATTGTAAGCTTCATGAGGCCACCAACCTTGACAATTTGCCCCATGATCCGAACAGAAATGCAGATCCGCTTCTGACAGATCCAACTTTTGTCCTAGTTCGATCGATGCCATTGATTCCACGGTCGATACTGTACAAAAAGATACGCAGGAACCACAGCTTCCTTGGTCTTTTACTGGACTGATGTGGTTACCGTTGTTTGCGCGCCAATCGATTGCCGGTGCAAAGTTAGGCACTACAGATCTGGGACGGCGAGCCATCGCCGCCGCCAAATCCGCTCGATCGACCACAACTCCTAAAAGTCTCCGCTTTTGAGCGGTAGAAAGCAAAGTCAGAGGAGTTTCTTTTGCTACCCAATTGGCATCAGAACCCTCAATTCTAGAATTGATTTCATCAAATGAAGTCATGTATTACCTCTTAACAGTTGACAGTGGACAGTGGACAGTGGACAGTGGACAGTGGACAGTGGACAGTG
>CAYXCW010000069.1:0-40835 GCA_964463555.1 uncultured bacterium | reverse complement strand
GACAGTGGACAGTGGACAGTGGACAGTGGACAGTGGACAGTGGATAGTTACCTTTTACTAAAGCTTATGGGATTGGTAGTGAGGGAAGTTAATTTTTCTTTTCCCCTCACAGGGGGAGGTTAACAACCAATTTTTTATGGTAATGAAATTCAAACAGCCCCCAGGCAATGTTAGAAAGAGTTTAATTGGCCTGGGGGTTTTTGCGATCGCTACCAGCTTCGTATACTTTCCACTCCACCGTCTCGGCTATCTTCCACCTGTAGCCGATTTGTGGGATGTGCTGTGCTTCAATGGTTGTAGCGATGAGGATTTTACAACCATTACAGCCCGCTCTTATATGAACTACCCCGCCTCAAAGGAGGACGGGGTTTCTAATTCCCCATCCAAATTGACACAGGACTTTCGACGCTTCCTCTGTCCAAGTTGCCGCATCGAGCCAGTATGCTTGCGCTGACTGGTCGAATTAGTAGAGCCTAGACATCCACAGTCTTCGAGGCGAGTTCCTAGCCCCGGTTGCGAATTAGTCGCAACATGATATAAAACCATCACAGAACCTCGATCGCGAGGTGTTTCAAATCCGCAATCACCACAAACATGATAGCGATTTGATAAAGAAGCCCAATCTTTATGGAATACTCCACAGTTAGGGCAGCGCTGTGATGGTTTTATTTGTTTTGTCGGCAGCATCAGCATCAAGCCACCTTTTTGTTCGATCTTATACGCCATCATTTTATTGAGCGTACCGAAACCAACAGAAAGGATTGACTTATTGAGTCCGGCTTTCTGCTTTTTACGTTGGCTGCCTTTTTTCGCTTTGCGAGTCATGGATTTGGTATTCAACTGTTCGGTGACACCGATGTCGTAACGACTAGCAATCTCTGATGTCACCTTATGCTGCCAATCCTTACGTTGATTAGCTACCTTTCTTTGCAGTCTAGATAAGAGCTTTCTCGTCTTCCTCCAACGCCTTGAAGCTTTAACTTTATTTTTCCGACTAGGTGCGCGCTTGCGCCTCAAAGATGAAGATTTTCGCTTAATCAACTGCTCCTGGCGTTGGGTGAAGCGTGGATTCTCTAGCTCGGTAAAAGTGTCTCCATCATAAAGAGTTAGCGCTGTTTCTGTCCCCAAATCAAAACACACAATTGATTCGTAATTCAAATCCGAATCCGAACCAAATTTAGTTTCTGGTGTTGAAACTTCAACGGTAAATGATGCAAACCATTGATTCGTACCCGGCTTGTAAACAACAGTCAAGGTGCTAGGAACACCCCATTGTTTTGATTGACCTCGCATCCTAATCGTGATGCCCAAATCGTTCAAACTAACGCTTCCGTGCTTGCCGTTACTATTAACCTTCCAGCCAGATGTCGCTGGATAAGTCCAACCGGAGTAGTCGCGAATTGACTTGAACTTGGGTCTTTTTCTCAATCCTTGAAAGAATGCACCATAGGCCAAATCGACGCGCTTAACCGTGGCTTGCAGCGCTTGCGAGTGTAAATAAGCAAACTCAACCCATTCTTTTTTTAATGCCGGTAAACAATTTTGTTGCTCAAAATAAGTAACGGTTTTTTGAGCGGCTCTCCACTCATAGCGACGATGAGCTATGCAGGCATTGTAAAGATAGGCATGATTTCTCCGTGCCTCAAACAACTTATTCTCTTGCTGTTTGTTGGGGTACAGTCGAAATGTTTGCCTTCTTGCTGCCATCGGTTGCCTAACCTCCCGATCTGATTCAGTCAGCGTTTTAAACTCAAATTACTATATCACGTTTTTCGGGTATGACAAGAAGGTTGTATGACTAAACTGCACAGCGGCTCTCATGTCGTTTTTTCGCTCCACCTGCATATTGTATTTGTGACCAAATATAGGCGGAAAGTCCTGACGCAACAAATATTTCAAGACATGAAGCAAGTGTTTGAGCGAGTGTTAAGTGCGAACAAGTCAAAGCTATCTGACTGCAATGGCGAAGCTGACCACGTTCATCTACGAGTAGATCTGCATCCAGATAATAATATTTCCGATTTAATTGCTTTCCTTAAGTCTGCTAGTAGTAAAATTCTTAGAGAGAAGTATAGGCCGGAAATTGATCAGTACTATTGGGGAAAGGCTAAGTTGTGGCATGACTCCAAGTGTATTGTTTCTTGTGGTGGAGCGCCTTTGGAAGCGGTCAAAAAGTATATCCAAAATCAATCTGGTGGGAGATTGGATAAATTAGGGGTACCCTTACCCCTAATTTATCCACGGCACACCATCCCCACCGCACAGGCGGATGGGGAATTCCGCAGGTTTTGTTAAAAAACCAAGATGTGAATGAGTTGTATAAATTCGTGCAAACAGGAACAGAAGTAGAAATCATTCCGTAGTTAGAAGCCTATTATCCAACGGGTAAGTAGTTGTACCGATATTGAACATATAGTAACCGCCAAAGTATTTAGAACTGACATCTTGCACCAAGGCTAAACCTTAGTTTCTTGCCAATAGCTTAACTTAAAAGCCTAGATTTTTCGTCAATAAACCCGGTTTTTCAACGCTTGTTGATAATGGTGCAAGATCTGAGTAGAACCTAACTTAATTGGTGAAACCAAAATTGGCAGCCCTTCTTCCCCTAATCCCTAGCCCCTAGCCCCTAACCCCTAGCCCATTAGACAGCCGTTAAATTTCGCTACATTGAAAAGTAGTAGTGAAATAGAAAGGTAGGAAGGGATGTCGGCACATTTGTTAGTGGTAGATGATGAACCCGGATTGCGGGAAGCCGTCCAAGCTTATATGGAAGATAGCGGCTTTAGCGTCGATGTTGCTAGTAACGCCAACGAAGGCTGGGATAAATTGCAAAAAAATACGCCCGAATTGGTGATTACAGACATCATGATGCCGCAAGTGGACGGCTATCAGTTTCTGAAGCAAATGCGGGAAGATCCCCGTTTCAAGTCGTTGCCAGTAGTATTTTTAACAGCTAGAGGCATGACCAAAGACCGCATACAAGGTTATAACGCCGGGTGTGACGCTTATCTATCCAAGCCCTTCGACCCCGATGAGTTGGTAGCAATTGTAGAAAACTTGCTCGAACGTCGAACTGGTACGGATAATACGGGAGAAGCAACTAACCTGGAAGAAATAGCGCGCCAGCTGGCAGAAATTAAGGCACAATTGCAACAACGACCAGCGATCGCGCAAACCAACCCACCGATCAAAATCGACCTCACGCCTAGAGAACAAAGCGTTCTCAATTTAGTTGCAGAAGGGTTGATGAACAAAGAAATTGCCCGCCGCCTAGAAACCAGCGTCCGCAACGTAGAAAAATACGTCAGCCGCTTGTTCAGCAAAACCGGCACCAACAGCCGCACCGAGTTAGTACGCTACGCCCTCGAACACGGATTAACCAATTGATGAACGCTCCGCTGCTGGGGAGATGGAAAAGATGGGGAAGGTAAGGAAATAATATTCTCTCCTTCCCTATGTGGGTATTGGGTTCGGTATATTCACTGAAAAATACAGGATGAGGGGTCAGACCCCCAACCAACAACAAGTATCCTATAGGTATGGGTAACTTCTTTACCTGACTCAGATAGTTTGGAATGCAAACACGATTCGACTTGGCGATCGCTTGATTGCACGCGAGTGCTTCTCCGAGCCAAAATCGCCAGCCAAAAAAAATTAGCCCCTGCCGTTGCGATCGCCCCATCTAACCAACACTGAAGTTTAAATGAAATACTGGGAAACATCCCAAAATTATTTACAAAAGGAGAATTTTATGATTGCCGCGACGCTATAAGTATGCCAATCCAGCACCATCGGTTTAGTAGATGCTTCCCATCCGACTCTAAACTTAGACAAAATCAGCACATCTAATTTGGGGATGCGGAAGCAGCGCTGTTACTATCTGCGGGAGTGCTGGGAATTCTTGAACAAGGAGGCGTTGATTTAAACAGCCTTTGGGAACCAATAGACTAGAGATTTCCAGCTAGAAAACCTACTCGGCACTGGTGAAGTCAAGCCAAAATGAAAACAACTCCAACCACCGAAGCTAACCAACCAACCCCAGCAGAGATGGAAACGAAGCCAGATTTGATCGCCAGTCAGCCGCAAAACCAAGCCGAGCAACAAATAGCACTAACTAGAGTACTGGCTCGGACTCGGCAGTCGCTGGATTTAGCAACCATTTTCAAAACCGCCGCCACTGAATTGCGATCGCTACTCAAAGCCGACCGGGTGGCGGTGTTTCGCTTTTATCCTAAGAGAGACTGGGAGGTAAAGTGCGTTTGCGAGGACAAAGCATCGGACTGGAATTCAATATTGGGTGTAAAACTTGACAAAAGTAACTTTGGCGAACGGCTTACGCACTTTCAACAAGGTCGGTTTCAAGCCGTCGCTGACATCAATTGCACCAAGTTGAGCCAGTCTTATATCGAGAGCCTGAAAAAATTTCAAATCCAGGCTAGCTTAGTCGTACCCTTACTGAAAGGAAAAGAACTGTGGGGATTGTTATGCGTTCATCAATGCAGTAGTTCCCGTCGCTGGAAAGAATCGGAATTGGAATTGGTGAAACAAATAGCAGCCCACTTGGGGGTGAGGCTGCAATACACAGCATTAGTAACGCAAGCCAGGGGAAAAGCGAAGCAACAGAAAGCATTAGCTCGAGTCATTACCCGCATCAGAGCGCCCTTAGATATAGAAACTATCTTTAAAACCACCGTCACCGAAGTGCGGCGACTGCTCCAAGCCGATCGCGTTGGCGTATTTCGGTTTTATCCAGAATTTGATTGGGAGGGAGAATTTATTTCAGAAGACGTGGGGGATGGTTGGAATAGTGCCGTGGGTACCAAAGTATACGACCACTGCTTTAGTAAAAAATTTGCTCACCTGTATCATCAAGGGCGAGTGAATGCGATCGCAGATATCTATCAAGGTCAGTTTAGCGATTGTTACATCCAAATTTTGGAAAAATTTCAAGTCCGCGCCAGCGTCATCGCACCCCTGCTCAAAGGTAAAGATCTTTGGGGATTGCTGTGCATTCATCAATGCAGCAGCCCTCGGGATTGGAAGCGCTCGGAAATAGAATTTACCAGTCAAATTGCTCAACACTTGGGGGTAGCTTTGGAACATACCGAATCTCTCACCCAAGCTCGCTCTCAAGCAGAGCAACAAAAAGCTTTAGCCGGAGTCATAGCCAAGATTCGCGAGTCTTTAGATTTAGACACCATATTTAAAACTACCGCTACCGAAGTGCGCCAACTGCTCAAAGCTGACCGCGTCGGGGTGTTTCGCTTCGATCCTCACAGGGACTGGGAAGGGGAATTTATCTATGAAGATGTGGGAGAAAACTGGGATTCGGTAGTCGCTGCCAAAGTCTATGACCACTGCTTCAGCGATAAGTTTGCTCATTTATATCAACAAGGACGGATTAATGCGATCGCAGATATTTATCGCGGCGAATTTAGCGATTGTTATATCCAAATCCTGGAAAAATTCCAAGTTCGCGCCAATGTAGTCGCCCCCCTAATCAAAGGCAAAGACCTCTGGGGATTGCTCTGCATCCATCAATGCAGCGGCCCCCGTCGCTGGGAATCCTACGAAATCGAATTTGTTAGTCAAATTGCCGAACACATGGGCGTAGCCCTAGAACAAGCCGAATACCTCGAACAAGTCAAAGCCCAATCGGCACAACTAGCAAAAGCCACAGAACAGGCAAGAATCGCCGAACGGCAGCGCGCATTGGCTACAGTAGTCGATAAAATTCGCCAATCCCTCGATTTAGAAACGATTTTCCAGAATACCGTCCAAGAAGTTCGGCATCTTTTGCAAACCGATCGAGTTGCCATCTACCGCATCAATCCTAATTGGACAGGTGAATTTGTCGCCGAATCCGTCGCGGAAGGCTGGAATTCCCTGATCCAAAAGCAGCTAGAGCAACCCGATATCGTCGAAGATATCAGTAAATGCACGTTTACATATTTAGGTGGTAACGGCGAAATTACCGATACTTATTTAAAAGATACCGAGGGAGGACGCTTCACTAAAGGTGAATTGTTCCGCATCTGCGATGACATCTACAGCGCTGGATTTCCCGACTGCTACATAGAAGTTCTAGAAAGCTATCACGCCAAGGCTTATATTATTGTCGCGATCTATTACGATCGCAAGCTTTGGGGCTTGCTGGGCGCTTACCAAAATACCGGCCCCCGCCACTGGCAAGGAGATGAGGTATATTTAGTTACCCAAATTGGCACTCAATTGGGCATCGCCTTGCAGCAAGCTGAATACCTCCAGCAAGTCAAAACCCAAGCCGAAGAACTGGAGAAAGCCGCCGAAAGACAAAGAGCGCTCGCTACCACAGTCGAAAAAATTCGTCAATCTCTCGATCTCGATACCATTTTCCGCGCCACTACCCAAGAAGTGCGGCAGCTATTGGAAGTCGAGCGGGTGGCAATTTATCGCTTTTACCCGGATTGGAGTGGTGAGTTTGTCGCCGATTCGATTGTTGATGGTTGGAAACCCTTAGTCAAAAATCAACCTGCGATCGAAGATATTTTCTTGCCAAAAACCCAAGTAGGGCGCTATCCCCGCAACGAAACCTTCGTGCCCATCTTGCAGGGGGAAAAACTGTGGGGATTGCTGGTAGCTTATCAAAATTCCCAGCCGCGTTACTGGCAAGATGAGGAAATCAACTTGCTCGCCCAAGTAGGCGTGCAGTTGGGCGTCGCCATCCAACAAGCAGAATTACTCGAACAAACCCGCAAGCAAGCACAGGAACTGACCCAGGCATTCGAGCATTTGCAGCGATCGCAAGACCAACTGGTGCAGCGAGAAAAAATGGCTGGTTTGGGACAGTTAGTCGCTGGTGTGGCTCACGAAATTAATAGCCCCGTTAACTTTATCTACGGCAACCTCAGCCATGTCAGCGAATATACCCAAGATTTGCTCAACTTACTGAGCTTATACCAGAGATACTATCCCAGTCCCGTCTCCCAAATTCAAGAACAAGTCGAAGCGATCGATGTGGAATTCATCAGCAACGACCTGCCTAAAACCCTAGCCTCGATGAAAATGGGAGCAGATCGCATCCGGCAGTTAGTGCTGTCGTTACGCACCTTCTCCCGACTCGACGAAGCGCAAATGAAGTCGGTTGACCTGCACGAAGGCATCGACAGCACATTGTTAATTTTGCAACATCGGTTAAAAGCCAATACAGATTTACCCGATATTGAGGTGGTTAAAGAGTATGGAAATTTGCCACCAGTCGAATGCTATCCGGCGCAGTTAAATCAGGTGTTTTTGAATATCCTCAGTAATGGCATCGATGCGATCGAAGATGGTTTGGGGGCATCTCCGGCAATGGCTCCGACAAGGGCAGAAGATAACGGCAAAGGTTTCTTGAGCATAGAGCGGGGAGCAGAAAATATTCATCCCCCATTAGCAATGAGCCATGACACATTACCGAAGATATTGATTCGCACCTCAGCGATCGCCGATCGGGTATTGATTCGGATTTCTGATAATGGCCCTGGAATTCCCGAAGAAGTGCGATCGCGCATCTTCGACCCCTTCTTCACCACCAAACCCATCGGTAGAGGTACGGGTTTAGGGCTTTCTATTAGCTACCAAATAGTCGTGGAAAAACATAGAGGTCAGCTCAGGTGTATTGCCTTACCAGAACAAGGCACCGAGTTCCAAATCGAAATTCCCATCAAGCAGTCAGAGCGATCGTAGATAACATCAACCAGCTTGATGGCATTAATAGTCGGGGCAAGGGATCAACAATAGCTAGCTATATACCACGACAAATGTACATTAGGTAACATTCTCTCGCTTTTTTAAGGGATAACACGTAAATTTAATTCCCTGTTTATATTTCAATTCTGTTGAATTTATCGGTGTCTTATTGTGAATAAACGGTATACAACAGAAAAGAACTTATAGGAGTTGAAACTTGTTCGCAAGCTGGACGCGAAGTGAGCGACCCTTCCCGATCGGGAAATGTAGCTATTTCAAGCTGCTGAAAAACTCATCGATCTCGATGATTTCAACAGCAGAGAGCAGCCTAGCCGGTAAGTGCATCTTTCGATACTAAGGTAATTCTCAGTACAAATACTGAATCTAGTTGCTAACAAAAACATCGCGCTCCAAAAAGATAAGTCAACATTTGTTCTTACAATGCCCTTAGGTAATCAGGATGACCAACGATCTAGCTAAAGACAAACTGAGCGACCTGTTAGAAACGCTGAGCCAAAGGCAGTTCACAGGCAAGCTTGAGGTACAGGCATTACCAATTACTTGGAACCTTTACTTTTGCCTGGGTCGCCTGGTATGGATAGCCGGAGGCGCCCATCGCATTAGGCGGTGGTATAGACTTCTGAGTCAGTACTGTCCCCAAATACCTCCCAAAAGTATCCGCCCCCGCCAGGTCGATGCTTCTCAGTCTTGGAAGTACCAAGCCTTAACCCTCTTGGTGAAGCAACAAAAGATCCAACACGAACAAGCGGTAGCTGTAATCAAAAGCACGATCGCTGAAGTTCTGTTTGATATCCTCCAGCAAGAAGAGAAAGCACCGCTGACTTTCATCTGCAATTTTTCCGACGAGCAAACAGTTCTGGATACCTCACTCATCCCCATCCACCCGATACAAGCGCTCGCTGAAGCAGAGCAAGCTTGGAAAACCTGGCGCCATGCGGGCTTGACGAGTGTATCTCCCAACATGGGAGCGGTGATTAAGCAACCAGAAAAACTGCAACAGCTGGCTTCACCCCAGGTTTACCAAACCCTGGTGAAACTGATTGATGGCAAGCGCAGTTTGCGTGATATGGCGGTTAAAGTCAAGCAAGATGAACTGGTATTAGTGCGAAGTCTCATTCCCTATATCCGCAAAAAAGCCATAGTACTGACCAACATTCCCGACTTTCCTATCCCAAGCACATCCGCCACCACAGCCGAAAAAGCTAATCACCTCGCCCCCAACGCTTTGGTATGCAACCCAGAGGAGCGCCACCCAGTAGCAGGAGAAGAAAAGGTTTCTCCCGTCTTAGCCTCTCATTCCCAATTACCGATTACCAAACCCAAAACAGTTAGACCCCTGGTAGCTCATGTAGAAGATAGCTTGCAGGAACGCCAATTGATGCAGGAGATCCTAACTGGGGCTAGCTATGGATTTGTCAGTATTGAAGATTCAATGCAAGCCCTGCCTTTGCTGTTGGAACATAAGCCAGATTTAATATTTCTGGATTTGGTCATGCCAGTTGCTAACGGCTACGAAATTTGCGCCCAAATTCGGAGAATTTCCATATTCCAAAATACCCCCGTAATTATTCTTACCGGGAATGACGGTATTGTCGATCGAGTTCGCGCCAAGATGGTCGGCGCCACTGACTTTTTGGCTAAACCAATCTCAGAACAAAAAGTTTTGGCAGCCGTGAAAAAGCACTTAAATTCCGAATCTTTATCCCAAGATGCAGCCCTGGCAAATTTAAGTTTTCAAACTTCATCAACCTGAATCGATTTATAATTTAAAATTTAAACTCGGCTAGTGTTCGTTCAGTTGGTAATTCATTCAGAGGTCTACATGAGTACCGTATTATTAGTTGAAGATAGCTTAACCGAGAGGGAAATCCTCACCCATTATCTGCAACAAGCTGGTTTAGCTGTAGTGAGTGCCAAAAGCGGGGAAGAAGCTCAAGCAAAACTGAATTTACAGAAACCAAATTTGATTATTCTTGATGTGGTTCTGCCCGATCAAAGTGGGTTTGAACTATGCCGAGAAATTAAAACCGATCCGGTGAATAATCAAATTCCGGTAGTCATTTGCTCCACCAAAAATACTGAAGTTGACAAAATGTGGGCAAATATGCTAGGCGCTGATGCTTACTTGCCCAAACCCGTAGATCAAAGTGATTTGGTGCGTACAATTCGACAGCTAATTCAGTAAAATTTCAGATTTCAGATTTTAGATTTTAGATTTAAATAGAAGTTAAAATCTGCAATCTTAAATCTGAAATTAATCAAATAAACTATGATTGATTCTGCAAAAATTTCCACATTAACCCCGGTTGGTACGATTGAAGCAATCAATGCTTCCCTGGAAGAAGGAGAAAAGTTTTTACGCTTTCATCTGGGTGCAGAAGGGATAGCCTTACTGCCTTTGAACGTTATCAAACAAGTGATGCAGGTATCGGTAGCAGAAATTTTGCCCGTGCCTCAAATGCCAGGTTGTGTATTAGGAATTTACAACTGGCGCGGCGAAATGCTCTGGTTGGTCGATATCGGTCAATTGTTAGGATTTCCGCCCCTGAGTAGTGCAGAAAATGTGATGGCGATCGCTATCCAAATCGAAGACAAAGTTTTGGGATTAGTCGTAAGACAAATTAACGACATCGAGCGCCATCACCTAGACCAAATCAATCTGCCTGCAATCGGATTGTTTGCCCCCGAATTGATGCCCTATTTACAGGGATACTTAATCGGAGCAAATCAAGAAGTTTTGATGGTATTAAATGCTAGAGCAATAGCCAATGCTCCCCTATGGCAGCATAACCGCCTGAGTAATGGGCAATAGATCGTAAAACGCCCATTACCAATTACCAATTACCAATTACCAATTACCAATGACTACAACACCCTATTTCCCCTCTGACATAACCAAAAACGGTCATAAAGTTGAAACAAATTTGACCAACGGTAACTCTCCGATCCGAGCGATCGCTACTGGATTCAGCAGTTTAAAAAATGACCTAGAGCAATCCGTTCTTTGGGAAACTCCAGAAATTAGTAATAAAGTCCTGCGGTTAGAACAATTAGTAACAGCAGTAGAGCAAAAACTTAACCCAGTTTGGGAGTCTTCGATTCAGGCAAAATTCAAGGCAGAACAGGAGAAATTATTAGCGATCGCATCCAGTGTTCGTCAATCTCCGAACTGGGAAAGCAAGCTGAAAACCGCCGTTACCGAACTGCGTCAATATTTGGGAAGCGATCGCGTCATCGTTTATCGCTTTCAAGGCGAAAAGCGCGGCGCTGTAATGGCAGAAGCAATCGAAATGGGATGCAATCCATTATTGGGGGAATTTCTTGATAGTAACTGTTTTGGAGCCGACGGGGCGGCAGAATATCGGACTCGGCGGTTAGTAGCTATTAATGACATCGCTGAAATCCAACTGACATCGGAGCAAATTCAGTCATGGAATAAAGTACAAGCAAAAGCCAGTGTCAGCGTACCCCTGCTAGTAGGCGAACAAGTTTGGGGATTGCTAGTGATGCAGCAATGCAATGCAACTCGTAACTGGTTAGAAAGTGAAATTCACTTGCTTTACACCATTGCCACCGAACTGACAATTCACCTGCAACAATCCGAGTTTAGATGGCAGTTACAACTTCAGCCAGAACAAGAGCGAACTGTCAATAACGTACTCAGCCGGATCAGGCAATGTCAGAATTTGGATACCTTATTTAAGTCAACCTGTCGCGAAGTTCGGCAGTTACTTAAAGTAGATCGAGTCGTCGTGTTTCGCTTCTCGCCGGAATCTAACTATAACGAAGGAGAATTTATCGCCGAAGACGTACAACCGGGATTTGTTGTTACCTTGGGCAACAGATTTTACGACCGCTATTTCAGTAAAGATTACGCACCCCAATATCGCCAAGGTAGAATTCAAGCCGTTGCTGATATTTACCATGCGGGATTATCAGATTGCCACGTGGAACAACTCGCCCAATTTCAAATCCGAGCCAATTTAATTGTGCCGCTGATGAAAGGGGAAGAATTGTGGGGAATGCTGTGCATTCACCAATGTAGAGACAGCCATGAATGGCAAACTTATGAAATTGAGTTTGTCAAGCGGATTGCAGCACAATTTGGCATGGCATTAGCACAAGCTGACTACCTGGAACAACTGCACAATAAGTCTGAGGAATTAGCGACTATCGCAGAACGGGAGAAAAATTATATTCAGGTTCTCGGCAAGATTGGGCAATCGATTGCCGATCAAATTCAGAAATCGTCAGATGTTAAAACCATTTTCCAATCCGCTACGCAACAAATTCGGCGTTTGTTGAAAGCAGATCGAGCCGTGATTTATCGCTTCAATCCTGACTGGAGTGGTAACTTTGTAGTTGAGTCGGTTGCTAATGGTTGGACGCCAATTTTGTCAAATCGCTCGAAAGAGGAAGACTTAGTATCGGGTATTGTAGAATGCGGCATGTTGCGTCTGGGAGATGTGGTAACGCCGAGGCTTCCAGATACGTATTTGCAGAGGACAAAAGGAGGCGGTTTCCAACAGCGCCAAACCTTCCGCATCGATGATATTTATCAAGCAGGTTTTTCCGACTGCTACATCGAAGCCTTGGAGCAATTTGAAGTCAAAGCTTATATGATCGTCCCCATTTTTATGGGAGAAAAGCTTTGGGGATTGCTAGGAATTTATCAAAACTCTGCTGCCCGTCATTGGGAAGAATCTGAGTTAAATTTGCTGACACAAGTTGGGATTCAATTAGGGATGGCTTTGCTGCAAGACCGAACCTTTAAACAATTGCGGGCAAAATCGGAGAAACTGGCGCTGGTTGCAGAAAAAGAAAAAGCGCTGACTAAAGTGATCGACAAAATTAGGCAGTCGCAAGATGTGAATAACATCTTTAGAACCGCAACCCAAGAAATGCGACAGTTGCTAGGTGTAGATCGCGTGTCGGTTTATGAATTTCAACCAGATTGGAGTGGAGTATTTGTCGCCGAATCTGTAGCGAGTGGTTGGACGCAATGGGTAGGAGCCGATCTCAAAACCGTTTGGGAAGATACGCACTTGCAAGAAACCCAAGGAGGGCGGTATCGCCACAATCAAAAATTAGCAGTTGCAGACATCTATAAAGCTGACGACGTTCTCGATGCTGGTTTGTCTCCCTGCCACGTAGAAATTTTAGAGCAATTCCAGATCCGAGCTTATGCGATCGTACCGATTTTTAAAGGCGAAAAACTTTGGGGTTTGCTCGCAGCTTATCAACACTCCAACACCAGACAATGGGAAGATGGAGAAATTGGCTGGTTAGGTCAAGTTGGTCTGCAATTAGGACTGGCATTGCGTCAAGCTAACTATCTAGAACAAGTGCAGCAACAATCAGAACAATTAGCAATTGCCGCGCAACGAGAAAAAGAAGCCAAAGAGCAACTACAACAGCGTGCGATTCAATTGCTGCAAAACATTCAACCAACTTTAAAAGGCGATTTAACCGTGCGCCTGCCAATTTCAACCGATGAAGTCGGAACCATTGCAGACGCTTACAACAACACGATTCAAAGCTTACGTAAAATCCTCGTCCAAGTACAGGATGCTACTGCTAAAGTCGCGCACACTTCTGGAGTTAGTAGCACTTCAATTGAAGAACTATCCGGACAAGCACAAAATCAATTCCGCGAACTAACTTCTGCTTTGAGTCAAGTTGAAGTAATGGCAAGTTCAATTCAAGCCGTTGCTAAAAACGCCACATTAGTAGAAGTTGCCGTGCAACAAGCCAACCAAATTGTGCGGCAAGGCGATACGGCAATGAACCGCACCGTAGACGAAATTATCTCGATTCGAGAAACAGTTGCCAAGACTGGGAAGAAGATTAAACGCTTGAGCGAATCATCGCAAAAAATCTCCAAAGCAGTTAATTTGATTGGCAACTTAGCGACTCAAACCAACTTACTAGCGCTCAATGCTGCAATTGAAGCTACCAGAGCGGGAGAATACGGTAAAGGCTTTGCAGTCGTTGCCGATGAAGTGCGGAGTTTGGCGCGTCAATCCGCAGCAGCAACCACAGAAATTGAACAACTCGTGCAGGGAATTCAAGCCGAAACGGGTGAAGTTGTCGCCGAAATGGAAACGGGAATTCAACAGGTAGTTGTCGGGACAAATTTGGTTAACGAAACCCGTCAAAGCTTGAATGAAATTGTGACAGCGACGGCACAAATTCAAGCATTAGTCGAGGGAATTACCCAAGCCACTCAACTGGAAACCGAGCAATCGAAATCCGTGACAGAAACGATGACCAAAGTCGCTGCGATCGCATCCCAAACCTCAGAGCATTCCCTGCAAATTTCCAACTCCTTCAAAGATTTACTGACAATGGCAGAAGAATTGCAGGCGAGTGTGGGGCGATTTAAAGTTAGCTAACTGGTAATTGGTAATTGGTAATTGGTAATTGGTAATAGATAACCCGCATAGTCGCAATTGAAATGTAATTATTAGCGGTAAATTAAGTACCAAATACGCGATTACCTATTACCAATTACCCATTACCAATTGAGGGAGTGCATGGGAAGACCTGATTTTGAAGAACTAGATGTTTATAAATTAGCAGAGAAGCTGGCAAATGAGATTTGGTATATCGTTAAACAATGGGATGCGTTTGATAAAGAGACAATGGGAAAGCAAATTGTTCGTTCTGCCGATAGCGTCTGCACTAATATTGCAGAAGGGAGAGGTCGGTACAACTTTCAGGATAATCGACGTTTTGTGAAAATTGCCAGAGGCTCTTTATACGAAACAATATGCTGGTTGAGAATGGCCTACGTCCGGAAAATATTAACAACTGAACAGCAAGAAAAGTTGAAACCACTGGTTGATGAACTGTCACCCAAACTAAACTCCTACCTAAACTCTATCGGCAATTAGCCATTCTTAATTACCAATTACCAATTACCCATTACCTATTACCAATGAGCCACGATACCGACATTCGCCACCAAGCTTACCAGTACTTCGCTCAAGAAGCACCGGAATTACTACAAGCACTTGAACAAGATTTGTTTAGTCTGGCAGAAGAGCGCAGTATTGTTAAAGTGCATAACCTGATGCGAACAACTCATACACTTAAAGGCGCTGCGGCTAATGTGGGGTTGGAGGCAATTAAAACAATTGCTCATTACTTGGAAGATGTATTTAAAACTCTTTATAACCCGGATGTAGTTATTGATGCAGAGTTAGAAGCGTTGCTGCTGCAAGCTTATGAATGTCTGCGCTTACCTTTAATGGCAGAAATTACGGGCGGTTATGTTAATAATGACGAAGTAACCGAGCGCGCCGTTTCTCTTTTCGCTCAATTGCAAGAGAAATTGGGAGACTATTTTGATAAAGAAACTCCTATTCCAACTTCTGTTGAATTAGGTTTTGATATTACTAAATCGATTTTTGAGGTGGGTGTAAAACAACGGCTTGAAAGTTTAGCAGAGGTTTTATTAACTAATTCAGATCCGGCACAAGTAGCATCGGCTTTGCGCGAACAGGCGGAAATATTTGTCGGGTTGGCGGAGTCTTTAAATTTACCGGGGTTTGGCGCGATCGCATCCCGCACCCTCGCCGCTTTAGACGCTCATCCCCTCGAAGCGCATCGGTTGCTAGAATTGGCGCTGAAAGACTTTGAGGCAGGATGGAAGGCGGTAATTGCAGGCGATCGCACTCTTGGTGGAGAACCTTCTTTAGAGTTACAACAGTTAGCTCAAACCTTGGAAGAATTTCCAATTGCAGAGAATTCTGACTGCTTGCATACATTAGAAACTTCCTCTTTGGATTTAGTTGAATTGGACATTATAGAAGAAGAAAACGATCGAGATAATTTTTCATTTTCTGAAAATAACATTTTTCAGGTTAGCGAACCCCTGATAATTGATGATGAACCCTGGGAAATTGAGGATGATTTTAGCGAAAACAACGAAGAATATGAACATTTAGATGCCGAATTTTCTGACTTTTTGGATGAATCGGAGATTGTAATTGAGATAGAGACAGAAGATTTCCTAGAGTCAAATTTAGTAGATCTAAACGAGGAAGCAGCAGAGATAGATATTGATGATATTTTAATTGATAGCAAAGTTAGCGAAATTGATCGTGCGGAATTAACTAACTGTAGGGATGAATCTGAACCAGAGATCGAGCAACTAAATACAGAAGATTTAGATTTAGCACAATGTGCTTCGCCACCCAGTTTAAATGATATTTTTGGCAACTTTGTAGAAACCGCTGAAGCTGCCAATCCAAACACAGAACCGCAGCCGGAATTGCCAAAGGAAAATAAAGATTATAACTCCGAGCGGTCAACACTTAACACAGCGCCTTCTAATCCTATATCAACCTTAAAAATACAGCCATTTCCAGTTGCTAATTCCCCATCAAAGGTGAAAACTCCCCGGTCGATTGTGCGGGTTGATTTAGAGTTGCTAGAACGCCTCACTCACATCGGGGGAGAACTGTTAATTAACCACAACCGACAAACTAATATTAACGAACAATTGCAGGCAGCGATCGCGCAACTAAGATGGCGCCACAGACGACACCAGCAAACCATCAGTCAATTGCGCGATTGGTCGGATCGTCTACTCAGTATCCAAACCAATAAAATCAAAGAAAACTTCCCCAATTACCAATTACCAATTACCAATTACCCATCATCCATTACCAATAACTTTGATTCCTTAGAGTTAGACCGCTACAGCGAACTTCACCCGCTGTTGCAGTCACTTTTGGAAGAAATGGTGCAGATGGAAGAAGCTGGCGACTCAATCGATTTATTAACAAACCTATCAGGGCAAATTTTAGAAAAACAGCGCCGCCTGTTAAATACAGTGCAAGAGGATATGCAAGAGGCGAGAATGTCGCCCTTGGGAGACATTTTTCACCGCTTTTCCCGACTGTTGCAACAACTTTCAATTTCTCATAAAAAGCCAGTGGATTTGACGCTTTTGGGAACAGATGTTTTAGTCGATCGAGCGCTGACAGAAAAGCTGTACGATCCCATATTGCACTTAGTCCGCAACGCTTTCGATCACGGGATTGAACCTCCGGAAATTCGCGCTCAGCGGGGCAAAGAATCAACAGGTCAAATTGAAATTTGCGCCTATCATCAGGGGAATCAAACGATTATTGAAGTCAAAGATGATGGTGGAGGGATAGACTTGAACCGGGTGCGTCAGCGTGCGGTTGAACTCCATTGGATGTCAGCGGAACAAGCAAGCAATTTATCTGAAGCTGAGGTATTAGATTTATTATTCCAACCGGGTTTTTCAACTGCTTCCAAATTAAGCGATCTTTCCGGGCGCGGTGTGGGGCTAGATGTTGTCCGCACCCAGATGCAAGCGCTTTCCGGAGCGGTTATCGTTCGTTCTCAACCTGAAAAAGGAACTACATTTTTATTGCAGTTTCCGCTTAGTCTGACGATGGCTAAGTTGATGATTTGCGAGGCTGGTGGTGCTGTTTATGCTTTGCTATCCGATGCGATCGAGCAAATTTTAATTCCCAAATCTGACCAAATTCAACATAATAACGGTCAAAGAGTTTTGCACTTGAACCAAGGCGGTATTCAAAGCATCGTTCCTGCTTATACGATGACCGATTTATTAGGAATTACGAGCAAAGAACAAGCGATCGCTAAAAACGGACAGCAGAAGAATCCGATGTTGTTGTTGCGCCAACCTTCTCAGAGTGGGTTAAGGGAAGGATCGGAATTGGTAGGGTTAGAAGTTGACCAAATTTTGGGCGAACAAGAGTTAGTTATCCGACCTTTGGGGAAAGCGATCGCACCCCCCAGTTACGTCTATGGTGGCAGCACTTTAGCCGATGGTCGTCTGACTCTGGTAATTGATAGTAGAGCTTTGGTAAATAGTTGGCTAAACCAAATCAGTGGAGAATTGCAGATTTCAGATGGGAGATTTCAAATTGAAAAGAAAAATTCGGCTTTAAATCTGCAATCTGAAATCTCAAATCTGCAATTAAACCAACTTCCTGCCGCTAAAGTTGTTTTGGTCGTCGATGATTCAATTAGCGTGCGGCAAACTTTAGCACTGACGCTGCAAAAATCTGGGTACAAAGTGCTACAAGCCCAAAATGGTCGCGAAGCAATTCAGCAATTGCAACACCATAGGGAAGTTCGCTTGGTAGTTTGCGATATTGAAATGCCTTCGATGAATGGATTTGAGTTTTTAAGTTATTGTCGTCAGGATGGGGAATTAGCCAAATTACCGATTGTGATGTTGACTTCTCGCACGGCGGAAAAACATCGCCGTTTAGCTTGTGAATTGGGGGCTTTGGGCTACTTTAACAAGCCGTTTAGAGAAGAGGAAATTTTACGCGCGATCGCTGCTTTGATCGAGCAAAATTAGCGTTTTACCCACCTACCCATAAACCCGGTTTTTCTAATAACGCAAGTTGCTAGTTACAGATATTGTCGGTTTGATCCCCCCTAACCCCCCTTAAAAAGGGGGGCTAGCACCGGATTCTTAGTCCCCCTTTTTAAGGGGGATTTAGGGGGATCTAAAATGCTTGACCTTATAACTAGCAACTTGAGTTATTAGATGTTTTTTTCTACAGTCCGCTGCAATCGGGTAACCCTGCCTTCGATTTCGTCGCAGAACAGTTCTGAATAAGACACGTACATATCGAACAACAGGGAAACATGACGACCGGACAAATTGCGTTCCAAACCATCCTCAAACAGAAAGCTGAAACAGGTGAGGGGAAATATCACAGCAGAAACAGGACGAATTGAGTTAGGGAGTGTTGCAGGCAACAATCTAGTCAGCCTGACTCTAAATGAGCGAGGCTGGGTTTTGGGTTACGAGGGAATCCAGAACTTTCAAGACATTAACCTATCACAAACATCTTTTGTCGATACCAGTGGCGATAGAGGTGGTGATATCCAAATTCAGGGAAGACGTATAATCCTTACTGAAGGCAGTCAGGTTTTTTCTAATTCCCTAACTGCGGGTCAAGCAGGAAATTTAAGAGTGAATGCTTCTGAATCAGTGGAACTGTTGGGAGTAGGTACCTTCCCAGATGGTGGATTCTTTCCTACTGGACTGTTTGCTCGAGTTGAGAAAGAAGCTACTGGGGAAGGAGCAACACTAACCATTGAAACTAGGCGGCTGAGCATCCGAGATGGAGGAACAGTATCAACAACCACATTTGGTGCAGGTAGAGGAGTAGATTTGGTAGTAAAAGCTTCGGAGTTAGTAGAAATAGAAGGCACCTCACCAGACGCTGGATTTCCTAGCAGTCTGTTTGCTGGAGTTGATGTTGATAATCCAGGGGAGGAAGCTAGGGGCAAGGGAGGAACACTGACCATTGAAACTAGAAGGTTGAGCGTCCGGGATGGAGCGCAAGTGGCAACAACTACTTTTAGTTCAGGTGATGCCGGAGACTTGAAAGTGAATGCCTCAGAGTCAGTAGAACTGGACGGCTTCTCACCAGGCGATATATTTTCTAGCGGTCTATTTACTCAAGTTAATACTCAGCTATTTGAGGTTAATGGTAATCTAATTGAGCAGGAAGCTAAAGGCAATGCTGGAAATTTAACCATTGAAACTGGACGACTCATTGTCCTGAATGGGGCGCAGATATCAAGCTATACCGGCAGTGTCGGTAAAGGTGGAACTTTGACCATCAATGCCTCAGATTTTATTCAACTGAGCGGAGCTTCACCAACAGCGACTTCAACTGTAGGCAGAAGTGGCCTTTTTGTTTCGGCTGAACAAGGGGCAACTGGTAATGCAGGGGAATTAAAGATTACCACTGGACAGTTGACTGTGGAAAATGGGGCTGAAATATCAGCCAACAATTTCGGTCCAGGCGAGCAGGGAAAAGCAACCTTTAACGTCGCGCAGCTAATTATTCGGAACGGAGGAGAGGTTAGAGCTAAATCTTTTAGTTCTGGTAAAGCGGGAAATTTGATTGTAAATGCTGATGAGTTTATCGTGCTTGATAACTCTGGAATTCTTAGCGCTGATACCAAAGGAGGTGGAGGCGATATCACAGTGACTTCGCCCTTTCTGATCGTGCGCCGAAACAGCAGCATCACTACCAACGCCACCGGAAGCGAAGTCAAAGGTGGCGATATCACTCTCAACACCGATGTTCTCGTTGCTTTAGAAAATAGCGATATCAGCGCTAATTCTGAAGAATTCCAAGGGGGTAATGTTACTATCACGGCTCAAGCAATTTTTGGCACGCAACCCCGCGATGCACTGACTTCTGAGAGTGACATTACCGCGACTGGGAGAACTCAAGCAGGCACGATAATCATCAACACGCCGGATGTTGACCCCAGTTCTGGATTAATCCAATTGCCAGAAAATTTCGTCGATGCTTCGAGTCTAGTTGACCGTCGCTGTTCGCCTTCTAATCGCGCCAGTCGCTTTGTAGTTACGGGTAGCGGCGGCTTGCCTGCGAGTCCAATTGCTGTCCTCAGCGGTGATGCGATTGATGTTAATTGGGTTACTCTTCCTGAGCAGAAGAGTAGGGGAGCAGACGACTCCAGTAGCAAAAGAGCAGAGGATAATTTTATCGTTGGCGATCGCATTGTAGAAGCCCAAGGATGGGTCACTGGCCCCAATGGCGAGGTGATTCTCACCGCAAATCCGCCCACCGCCACGCCTCATAATTCTTGGCAAAGACCAATTGACTGTCCATAAAATTTATACCGAAATTTAACCTCGTAAGTACGGCAAAAAAGAATTTAGTTGTATAGCGGCAGAATTAATTCTGCCGCTATACAATTGGATATGCTGTACTTCACGAGGTATCCGAGCGTGACTGTAGCTACTAATATCCCCAAAGCCTACGCAGAAATCGTTGAATTTTTTGCCGCTGGAACCACTCCCCAAAGCATTATCGATTTTCAACTATCCGACGAAGGTAAAGAGTATATAGAAGACCTGATTTATCGATATAAAACCGAAGGTCTGACAAAGGAGGAAAAGAAAGAATTAGATCGCTTTCTGGTACTAGAACATATAATTACACTAATTAAAGGCCGCGCTCATGCGTACATTAAAGCAGGGTAATTGTTTTTATGTCTCGTCCTTACATTAATGCAGAACTTCGACGTTTAGTTACCCTCCGAGCCGATTATATCTGCGAATACTGCCTAATTTCAGAGGCAGACAGATCGGGTTGTCAAGTTGACCATATCATTAGCGTAAAACATGGTGGGCCAACAACAGCAGATAATCTTGCTTACGCTTGTGTTTTGTGCAATCTACAGAAAGGAAACGATCTAGGCTCAATTCTTTGGCGGACAGGAGATCTTGTCCGGTTTTTTAACCCCCGTCGAGACTTTTGGGGAGATCATTTTCAACTCAATCAAGCTGTAATTCAGCCTATAACAGATATTGAAGAGGTAACAGCGCGTATTTTAGATTTTAACAACAATGACCGCATTTTAGAGCGGGAAATATTAATCGATGTTGGTAAGTATCCATCAGCGTCTGCGCGACAACGTATGACTCGGTAATATGGTTAAGAAAAGGTCTGGATTGTTTCAGATTCTGCTAAAACAAGGAAATGCGATCGCAAAATCTTTCTTTAGGAGAATCGCGCACCCAATAACGCTATTTTTGACTATATTATTAACCGGGGCGACATTGCCCACTTTCGCCCATATTGTGGCGGGAAATTCCATCGTTGAAAGTGGATCGGATGCCCAAAAATTAGTTGATTTGGGCAGAAGTTTGTACGAAGCTCAAAGGTATTCGGAAGCAGCGGCAACTTTGCAACAAGCGATCGCCGATTTTAAAGCTAATGGGGATGGATTGAAAGAAGCGATCGCGCAAAGCAATCTCTCTTTAGTTTATCAGCAACTCGGACAGTGGGATTTGGCAGAAAAGGCGATTTATCAAAGTATGAATCTATTAAAAAATGGACAAAATAGAAGCACTGCCCAAGCTCAAGTTCTTGCCCAAGCTTTAGATGTTCAAGGGCGTTTATATTTGATTCGAGGACAAGCGGAAAGCGCTCTCAATACCTGGCGACAAGCAGCTAATATTTATGCTCGCGTGGGCGATGAAATGGGAGTAAACCGTAACCGAATTAATCAAGCGCAAGCTTTACAATCATTGGGACTTTATCATCAAGCGCAGAACATTTTAACCCAAGCAAATCAAAGCCTGCAAAAACAACCAGACTCACCGCTAAAAGCCAAAGGATTGCGGAGTTTGGGGAATGTTTTTCGAGCCATTGGCGCTTTAAAACAATCCCAAGAAATCTTAGAGCAAAGTTTGGCAGTGGCGCAGCGATCGCAATCTTCCCAAGATATTAGCGCCGCCCTTCTCAGTTTGGGCAATACCGCCCGCGCCAGAGCCGATATTCCAACAGCTTTAAGATTGTATCAACAAGCAAGTGAAGCAGCAGTTTTAGAGAGCGATCGCATCCAAGCTCAATTAAATCAATTAAGCCTCTTAGTTGAAATAACCCAGACTCGTAGGGGCAGTGCCTCCGTGCCTGCCCCACAATCGCCATCCCCAATTACCAATGACCAATTACCAATTACCAAAATCCAGCAATTATTACCACAAATACAAGCTCAATTAAATAATCTTCCCCCCAGCCGTGCAGCAGTTTATGCCAGAATTAATTTAGCTCAAAGTCTAATTCGCCTCAAACAACAAAATTATACAAACGCTCCCGCAGAAACAGAAATTGCTAAAATTTTGGTTGCTGCAATTCAACAGGCGAAAAGTCTCCAAGATAAACAAGCAACCAGTTATGCGCTCGGTATTCTGGGGGAGTTATACGAAGTCGCACAACAGCGCTCAAATGCTCGAGAAGTTACCCAACAAGCTTTATTTATTGCCCAAACAATTGATGCCAAAGATATTGCTTATCGTTGGCAATGGCAAATGGGAAGGTTGCTGAAACAAGAGGGGAATATAAAAGGAGCGATCGCAGCTTACACCGAAGCGGTAAACAACCTCAAGTCTATCCGCAGAGATTTATCTGCTGTCAATCCAGATGTGCAATTTAACTTTCGCGATGAAGTCGAACCCGTCTATCGACAGCTGGTTGATTTGCTATTACAATCCGAACCAAGTCAAGAAAATCTGCTTCAAGCACGCAATTTAATTGAATCATTGCAATTAGCAGAATTAGAGAATTTTTTCCGAGCAAGTTGTTTGGATGCTAACCCAGAACTGATCGACCGAGTTGTCGATCGAGAAGACAAAACAGCAGCGGTTATATATCCGATTATTTTAAGCGATCGCATACAAGTCATCTTAAAATTACCCACTCAAGAGAAACTACGCCATTACGTCACATATAAATCCCAAATCGAAGTAGAAAAACTACTAGATGAACTGCGCCGACAACTAACAGAACCCGATGCCATTGAAGATGTTAAATCCTTGTCGCAACAAGTCTACGATTGGTTAATCAAACCAGCAGCAACAGATTTAGCCCAAAGTAACGTCAAAACCTTAGTATTTGTATTAGATGGAGCCTTGCGAAATGTGCCAATGGCAGCCCTCTACAACGGCAAACAATATCTGGTAGAAAACTACAGCATTGCCCTCACTCCCGGTTTGCAACTACTCGAACCAAAACCATTACAAACGGAAAAATTACAGGCTCTCATCGGTGGATTAACTGAAGCCCGTTTGGGATTTTCTGCATTACCAAATGTAGAAAATGAAGTTAAAGAAATTCAGTCCGAAGTATCTAGCAGGGTAATCATAAATCAGGAATTTACCAGCAACAACCTGCAAAACAGAATTAACTTATTACCTTTTCCCGTCATTCATCTAGCAACTCACGGGCAGTTTAGTTCCGATGCCGAAAAAACTTTTATTCTGGCTTGGGATAAACCGATTAATGTTAACGAATTAAACAACTTTCTGCGGAATAGAAGCGAAAATAAAGATAACGTTATCGAATTACTCGTTCTCAGTGCTTGTAGAACAGCCGCTGGAGACAAGCGGGCGGCTTTAGGATTGGCTGGGGTTGCTGTGCGGGCAGGGGCGCGCAGTACGCTGGCTTCTTTGTGGTATCTTGACGATCGCTCCACTGCTGTTTTGATGAGTGAATTCTACCGAGAATATGCCAACCAAAGACTGACTAAAGCCGAAGCATTGCGGAGGGCGCAGCTAAGTTTATTACAAAGTCGCGAATATAGTTTACCAATGTATTGGGCACCTTATGTTTTGGTGGGAAATTGGTTGTAGGAAATAGAACGATTAGCATTGATTGTTAGCATTGAAATAAATTTCAAGCTGAAAGCTAAAACCTGTTAAAACAGGTTCAGGACTTATATGATGTCCGGTCGATTACCCATAATTAGCAGCCGGGACACGGCAAGATAAACGTTATCTGTGTCGGAGATATCTCTAATGCCGTGTTGAAGTTTTTTAGCAATTAGCAATTACCAATTACCAATTAGCAATTACCAATTACCAATTAGCAATTACCAATTACCAATTACCAATTACCTGTTAATTTTAGCCTGACAGCAATCTACAATTGGTTCTGGGGCAATTTCCGCCAAACCAATAGACTGCAAAAGATTAGCCCAATCAGTAGCTAAAGCAGCATCTTGTGGGGAAGTGCGACGCAGTTTAGCAAGATTTGTCACGGCTTCATACCAAATGCCATTTGTAGCATAAAGTGCAATGCGATCGCGCGGCGTAGCTTGTTCTAATTGAGCTTGCAATCCCGCTTTTGGAGCAACCCGTTGCACCCACCCGTCAACGAAGGTTAATATTTCTTGAGGTTCGCCACAGTAAATTTTGAAATACCAGCGATATTGCTTGCCAATTTCTAGCGCCGGGGTGTTTGACGGCATTTGGAAACTAACAACACCCGGCTTTTCTGGCAGAGTAACATCAGTCTGGTAAACAACCGATTTACCATCAGCAGATCGCAATACAAATTTGGCAGTATATGGAGATTGATGAGGAACGTAAAACCACAAAGTTGGATGTTCCGCAGTCGTTAATCCGATGACTAAATTGGTATCCGAATAGTTAGGCACTAAAGCAATCAGCGACTGATTTACATCCGGACAAGTAGGGCGCTTTCCTCCTCCTCTACGAGTACCAGGCGCGCCAATGTCAGAGGGTGGGGGAGGTGCATTGAAAACCAATGGTCGATTTAATTGTTTGTGGTAATTTAACGTTGGTTGTGCCTGTACGGGGGCAAAAATAAGTGAGGCAAAACCGAATGCGATCGCTAGTTTAATTTTGTGAATCTGCCACATAAACTTCTCCCTTACTCAACTTAAAAAAAAATGTGTTCTGTTGTTGCTTTGCTCGCAATTTGCGCTCCGCTATTACACTTCCACTTGCGAGAATTAATGCCAGCGCCGAAGGTACAAGCGGCAGCCAAATTCCTTCGATTAGAAAGACCAAACAAACCAAGTATAAAACCCCAATTGCAGCACTTCCCGCTAATCCCAAATATAAAATTGATTGCCAGCGCCAAGCTAGTACGCCTCCCACCAAAGAGCAAATCCAAATACCTAAAATTTCGCCCCAAATCGGCAAAACTGTTAACAAAGGTCGCCCATCCAAAACTGCACTCAACATTTGACTAACTATTTGGGCATGAACGATAACTCCTGGCATTTCTTGATTGGGCCATTGCGCTGCACTATAAGGTGTTAAAAATGGATCGCGGGCGCTAGGTGCAGTGACGCCAATTAAAATAACTCTATTTTTGATTGCATCCGGCTTAACGACACCAGTTAGTACATCTTTTAAAGATACTTTCTCGACAGCTTCTAAAGGAGAGCGATGGGAGCGATAATTGAGCAATATTTGATAACCCCAATCATCGAATTGTTGATAGCCGCCTTGATGCGATCGCCACCTTTTTAAAACCACCTTACCCAGTTGCAATTCTCCTTTTTGCGTATATTTTGCCGAGATTCCCTCTGACTTCAAATATTGAAATGCCAGTCTAGCCCCAAGACTATAAGGAGTCGTACAAGGAGAGGTAGGATTTGGTTTCATCGCCATCAGTTGTCGCCGCATAATCCCATCCGGATCGACAACTAAATCGCTAAAACCTTGCCGTTGTATCGGTATTTCTGGAGGCGGTGAAATTCCCGGATCGTCATGCTTGGGTGCGCTAACTTTGCAAATAGCAAAAAAGCCACTATTGCGCCGCAGACGAGCAGCTAAAGCTTGATAGTTTGATTCTACAGGAAAATCGCGATAAATATCTAAAGCAATCGCTCGCGGTTGATATCGTTCTAATTTTTCTAACAGACGAGATAGTGCTAAATCAGAAAGCGATCCTTTGCGCTGTTTTTGTTCTGGAAGTTGGAAATCTTCTTCCGCGATCCCGATAACTAATATGCGTTGATCTTGCGCTTCATCGGGGCGCGATCGCATAATTTGGTCATAAGCCTGCAACTCCCATCTCTGAAGCATTCCCAAGTGTCGCACACCCATTATTAAACCAGTTACCATTACACTCGCTAGCAGCACTATTTTCCAAATTTCTATTTGGGATTTTGTATTTGTGGTTTGTGTATTTTGAGCCAGATTTTCGCTGCTATTTCGTAATAAATCTTTCCAAGTTGGTGGCACTTCAGCGGGGTTCTGAAAAATTGCAGGTAACCAACTCGCACAAGGACAAGTTTCCTCTAGTCCGTGCAGCCTTTGTCTTGCTTCCCGTACCGCAGTATATAAAGATTCTCCACCCGAAAAAGCTGCTAGAAAATACTTTAAGAAAGCTTGAGCGATCGCATCCGGTACCGGCTCTCGCATGACAATCGTTTGCGGAATGTGCAAATCAAACAGTGCCTGTGCCAACCCCAAACCATCGCAAGAATTGAAAATTGCCAGCTTCAAACCCCCTGCAATTGCCTTTTCCAGCGCATGTTTCAAGTCCTGAATCGTTAAACTCTTAGTTTGATTGATATAAATTCGTCCAGCTTTTTCACCCGCAAAACTGGAACTGTGCCCCGCGAAAAACAGCATATCCCAAGGTTCAGTCCAAAGCTGGTCATTTAGTTGCGATCGCTCAGGTTCTACCAAAAATTTTACTTCCGCATCATGCAATCGCTCTAAAAAAAGTCGATCCTGCTCAACATTAATACCTTGGCTATTGCCAAGAATGGCTAAAATCTTGACTTTATCGCCTATTTTTTCTGTAGGTTTTGTCTTCCTCGATCTATATTCTGGCGCACTCAAAGCAACTTCCGCTTTGGGATAATGCTCAAAAAAATTCCATAGATGCCAAGGGAGTCGCCGCAGCAAATCATCTTGAGTTTCGATAATAAATTGAATTTCGTCTGAAGGGTTTAAATGGGTTCGCAATCCATCATTAATGTTGCGAAAAAGTTCCGAGTTAAGCCAAGCATTAATTGCCTCTGACAATTGCTGACATAAATTGCTAAATTCATCCAAATCAACTCCAGGCAAATATTCAGGAGAATCGATGATTTCGATGCGAGGATGCAAATCTAAACTTTGATAGCAAGCCAAATAAAGCAACTGCCAACTTTTGTATAGTGGGTCGATATCTGCTGCTGGTAAACTACCTTGAAACTTCATTTCCGGGTTAGAACTTTCCGTCCAAAGCTGAGCGGTAACGGCGGGAAAGCCGTTTTGCAAGTTACCATGTCCCAAGCTCAAGACTACTTTTTTACTCATTCGCCTGTGACTACCAGCAGTCAGATGAAAAAACTATCCGTTGTTTTGAAGTTACCACTTAGATAGCCGCTTGTCATAAAGCCTTCATAATTTGTTTTCATTCCTGCGTATATCCAGAATAAACACCTACGATCGTTACTCAGCCTCAACAACCAGAGTTTTATGTATTATTTACATAAATTAATATTTTGATTTTTGCATAAAACCCTGAGTGTTTGACCGGAGTTATAGACAGAAGGAGGACAGCGCCAAGAGGATCTGTCCAACATTTAGCCATGACGAGCGAACTCGCTTGACTCGAAAACCTAATTTTCTCAACTACCAATCCCGAATTTAACAAGAGTAAACTTTCATGAATAACCAACTTTCCTCCGATCATACAAAGCTCGATAAATTCCTAACTGACGAACAGTTCGATCGAGTTGGTGAGGCCATTCTCAGTGGAAAGTATTCTTGGGCTTGTGTTTTAATCTTGCGCTTTGCTGGCTATAATCCTGTCCAATATATACCTTACCGCACTTACAACCGTATTTTAAAATCAACATATAAAAAGCGCCAAAATAATCAAAATAAAACCGATAGCATAAACCTGGTTAATTCAGCGGTTGTTACTAACAATGACAGAAAGTTAGGAGCGATCGCCGATTTAGAGTATTTGGAAATAGCAAGCGATCGCTCCTCCGAAATCAATGGCGGTTCTCAAAAACTGCCGTTAGACTTATCCCATTGGTTTTATTTGTCTGAATAACCACGTCAAACGCATAACTAAATCATAATTTACTATCCCAGCCGGTTTTCTGTACAGAAACCCGGTTTATTTGGTATGCGTGTGTAAGGAATAAAATTGCCTTTTTGCTAAATTTTTAATATGTAGAATCTGATTATTAATCAGCCTCCAAACACTAGATTTTACGCATTTTTTATAAAACTTAATACTTTAAATATTGCATAAAACTATGGCTTTTTGACCGGAGTGATAGATAGAAGGAGGGGAAAGAAACTTAACCCTCAGTTCAAATACTAACTTTGATAATTACATGCTTTAAGGAGCATCGGAAATGGCAACTTGGAACGGTACAGCTGGAAACGACACCAAATACGCAGAGAAAACGGGGTTCTGGCCATTCAAGTCATGGGAGTCCTGGACAATGTACGGTAAGGCAGGCAACGATGTCTTGGTTGGTGGACCACTTAACGACAATCTCTACGGTGAGCAAGGTAGTGACTATCTCTACGGTCGAGATGGTAATGACTCTCTCTTTGGTGGTTCTGGCAATGATGAACTCTATGGCGAGAATGGTAATGATACCCTAAAAGGTTTTGGTGGCACTACATATGAGTACGATATTTTAAGCGGCGGCGCGGGAGCAGACAAGTTTATACTCGGTGATTCGTGGGGCGCTTACTACTCTGGTGACGGTTATGGTGGCTACGCCATCATTAAAGACTTTAACTACGCAGAAGGCGATAAAATCCAACTCTTTGGCAGCCTGAATTACTACGAGGTCAAAACCGAAAACTTTTCTGGTACCAGTGCCTTAGATACAACAATCTACTACCAAAATGATTTAATTGGTGTTGTGGAAGACAGGTCGGGGTATCAGGTCTTGCCAGCATATGATTTCACCTTTGTCTAAGCTTAGCGATAGGATTTGGCTGCACTTCAGGATATGAATTTTCCCGTTAAGTCTTGAAACAAGTACCTGGCTGTTGGGTGTAGGATGTAGGAAAAGCAATCATTACATTTCACATTCACTTTTGGAAATACCGGGAAAAGTCAGTTTAGGAATGGGGGGTAATAGCTTTTTGCCCTCCATTTTACTATATTTTGTGACTTGTTGTAGAGTATTTTGATGATTGATAAAGCATGTATTGTGAAAAGCAAACTCAGTAGTCAAAATCCAGCAATTAGCAATATTAAAAAACGCTTCATTATACAATTTTGAACGGTGTTTTATGGTGACAAAAACTCTTCAAGTAGGCAGTAGGGTGATTCAGGCTTGCGAAGCTCTATCCCTGCTGAGTCGTTATCAATTGCTGCCTCCGTTAGTGCGAAACATTATTATAGACCAAGCGATCGCAGACATTTCTTGTACGGAAGAAGAGCGGATTACAGCCATCACATACTTTGAAAAGCAGCACCAGATTACATCAGATGAATCGCGGTCATCTTGGTTACTTAATCATGGTATTACCCTAGAAGAAGTGGACGATATTGCCACCCGTCCAATTAGAATAGAAAAATTCAAAACTGCCACTTGGGGTCACAAAATCAATTCATATTTTTTAACTAAAAAAGCCAATTTAGACCAAGTAGTCTATTCCTTGATCCGCACTCAAGACATGGGACTAGCCAATGAAATCTACTTTCGCATTCAAGAAGGCGAACAGTCTTTTGCCGAATTAGCCCGCGAGTATTCCCAAGGTTCAGAAGCACGTACAGGTGGCTTATTGGGACTCGTACCAATAAATTATCCGCATCCTGCTATTAGCAAACTACTTTCTGTTAGCAAAGCGGGTCAACTCTGGTCGCCTCGTGCTTTAGGCGAATGGGTTGTGATTGTCCGATTAGAAAACATTTTGCCAGCACAACTAGATGAAGCGATGCGCCGCCGCTTGCTTGACGAACTGTTTGAAACCTGGATACAAAATCAAATCAAAACAGCCCAATATTCCCTGGGATCTGCCTTTGTCATTTGAGGGGTAGTTAACTGTTTGTAAAACTGTCCAATTACTTCAGCCGTCGTGCGATCGCTCCCAGTCGGAGTGTTCTGATGTTGCCGTAAATCCCAGCCGATCAAGCGCGATCGCACTCCCAACCCAACCACTAAGAAACCCGGTTTCTCAAAGAAACCGGGTTTCTAGCTTTTTTCCATAAACCTCTTATATCACCCTTTTTAAACAAACGCACCTGAAATCAGATTTCAAAAGTCTCGGTTACACTCTCTTCACCTAAACTCACTTGGATATCAAAGTTTTCTCCTGAATCCCCCCGAAATGGTTTCAATTGTATGTAGTTATATTGACCGTTAGATTGGACTTCTGCGACAGTTTTTTCCGATGCAAGTAAACTTAGTTTCAGATTGGCTGGCAGAGTCTTTTTACCCACTGGATGCACTTGCACTACAACGATCGCTTTCTGTTCGGAAGTAGGCGTAATCGCCATCAGCAGTGCTACCGATTGATTTTCCAGTTCTACTCCTAAGTCGATCAGTTTGGCTGCTTTAACCGTCTCATCATTACTTATGACACTGACTACACTTGCCTTACTTCTAAAGGCTAGATTCGCTTGATTTGTGCTTAAAAGTGCTTCCAATGATTGCCAACCAGCTTCAAATATGTTTTCAAACCATTTGCTGAGTTGGATGGGTTGGGGAACTGGTTTTACGGCTTCTAGCAAATATGGCAGCGATCGCAACTCGCCAATCGCTAATTTACCGCTTTCTGGAACCGTTTTGCTAAATCCCAACAATGTTGCTTCTCGCAGCGTTTCGTCAAGCTGTACCGCTACATAGCCAATTCTATCTGATAACGCTTCTAACGGAATGCAAACAACCGCATCTTCTGGTAATACCGGACGACATTCTAATTTGCCTAGTTTAGGAATATCTAAATCGGCGACATCCAGGATTGTTTGCATTACTGGGTTACCACTAAAACTGGCTGACCAATTTGTTTCAATTCCCATGCAATCCAGATAAAAATCGACTGCATACACCGCCAAAGTATTGAGATAAACCTGTTTGGCTTTTTCAGCATTGGAATGGTAACCTTGAAACTCTTTTGCTCGCTGATGTGCTGACAAAGCCAGCGTCACTTTAAACGTCCAAGGTTCGAGATCGGTGTAGATGGCTGATTGATTACCGCTCATGGCTATTCACTCTCTAATACATTGCATTAACTGAGGGCGAAATTTCTCGCAACTTCTTTGAAAGAAACTGCTCAAGGTAGGAATCTTTACATCTAGTTCTTGGGCAATTTCTTTCCAGCTTTGTCCGTCAAATCTTTTTAATGCGATCGCTCTAAAGTTTGCATCTTTTCTTGGCCTAATGTATTCTTTCTGAAATACTTTTCCAGCGTCTTCCTCTAGACATTCTCGCACCATGTCAAACAATGTATTTGCTGCCTCTGGTGCGGCAATATCGAATGGATCTTCAGGCCAGGGTAACACATCGATATCCCGATTCCTTAATTCGCGCTCGCACTCTATAAATACTTTTTCTAATCGAAAGTTGACCCAGTTCATAAATTTTTTTTCTCCCCGCTCTGGGTCGTAATTGTCAATCTTTCGACAGACATAGATTAAGGTTTTATTCACTACTTCATCATAAAGCAATTTATAAAACTTGGGTGATAATCCAGGCCGTCTTGGATGACACAACCTACCCGACAGCCTAATGGCTTCAATCAGTTGCGTCAAAGCATGTTGCCTTAACTTAGAACCAGGCTGGTATCGTTGGGCTTCTAGGGCGAGATTTTTGAGCAGTTGTCCATCCTCCAGAGCCTTTTTGCCAGCTTGATCCCGGTGGATATTAGCCCATTCTCTCACCGAGCCACATTTTGGTTTGTAATTATCTAGTTCTTCATCTATTTGGTGCAAAAGCTGCTGTTTTACTTGCTCGTAAATCTCCTGATAAATCCCAGATAAAGCTTCACCCATAGGCGGACGAGCTATTTTGCGCGATCGCAAGATTTCTTTCACTAGCTCCTCTAAGACTAACAGCCTCTCCGGAGTTTGGCTAGCGTATCTTTGCGCCTCTAGTGCTAATTGTTCGAGTTGCTCATCCATAGTCTAAAAAGTCACATCAAGATTGCCATTCATGACTGCGTGCCAACGCTGTTTACTTTCCTTCCTCTCGATAACCACGTGCCACAGGATGTATCTGCTAACCCCAAGGCATCACATTAAGAGTCTTTGTTCATTGCGCTTTGCCTCCTCAAACTGGGCTTCTACTTGTTACTCAGTCTGGATAGTTAGAACTTTATGTATTTTTTACAAAACTTAATATTTTGAGGTTGGCAGCGATCGCGCACTTTGTCTAGAAAGCCGCGTACCGAGTCAATTGGTATAAAAGTTTAAAAGAATTTGTTGATTTTCAAGATTGGATAAATTGCCAAGATAAACTGATAAATATTGCAATTATTACTTGAGCATACTGCAACTTTAATTCCGATGAATCCAGACAAGCAAAAAGCCCTAAAAATTCAGGAAACAACCGGACTCAAACCGAAGCATTTTGCCGATTTAATTAGAGCCTCGCAATTAATTTGCGACCCAGCGGCGGGAGTTTCTGGAATTATTGTAGAAACCGACTGGGAAGAATTAGGTATACCCTTTAGCGTCGCCGAAAATCTGAAAACCTTGGGGCAAAAGTATCGGTATTCATCTCCCCACGTGCCAATAGAAATTGTCTGGGAACAATTGACCGCAGAAAGTCGCCAGTGGTTAATTGAATATAAAAACCAATTGTGGCGAATAGAAGAAGCTTTTCCCGCCCTAGATGAAGATTAATCGCTCATCATCAATTAGCTATTAGCTATTAGCCATTAGCAGTTGCCACCATTGCAGCGGTAACGAGTTTGGGAAAATGCTGCACTATATGCAGGCGCGACGCTATGCGATCGCTCTCCCGTGACTGAGGCATTCCCTGCTGGGGTTATTGCAATAATTAGGCAAAAAGCCCTTGCAGCTAGCATTGCCCACCTCCGAATCCCAGCATCACCATCGGATCGCACCTAGACAAGCTAAGCAGAAATTTTGGGCTTACGCAGTCAAAATTACTACAATTTAGTAAAATTAATTAAAGCCCGACAAGGTGACAACTCTGGAGAAAGCTTGTGAACAATCTTATTGAGCTGGGATTGGGCATTGGGCAAGATCGTATTGGGGTAGAGGAAGAATTTTCTACATTCCTTTGCTCCCCAATTCCTTAGAGTTCTTGCGGGTGTGCAAAAAAAATCTGCGAGGCTGAAAAGTTATGACTGAAATGAATATCAATGATGCAGTAGCTCATCCTTTGGCAAAATATCGCAATCATTTGGAATTCAATGGATATCAAGTTGAAGAAGAAGAGGAAGATTTGCTTTTATGCCGTCACCCCAGAAAATCAAATATGATGCTGAAAAATATTCCAGACAGAGGAGTATTGATCGTTATTCCTTATGATTGCGAGCCAGGTATCGGCGAAATGGAACTTTTGAAATATGCCAACGATTTGAATGCAAATTTTATGTTTATAAAAGCATATATTGACGAAGAAAAGACTTTGTTTTTAGAAACTTTTTTTGACGGGGACTATGACCGGAAAAACTTCTCAACACTTCTGGATAATATAGAATCTGACATGGAAGTTTTGGCAGAACACGAGCTGACATCAGACTATTTGCAGTAAAAAAATATCGGGTATGCCCACTAAAAAGACAGTGGACAGTGGACAGTGGACAGTGGACAGTTGATAGTTACCTCTTCCTCGTTTTTCAGATTATTCCTTTTGGTGTACTTCATTCAATGGTAATCTGCTGTATTGTCTGAGGATTGGGATGGGGATGCAACTTTTGCTCTAACCCTGAGATAAAAATAACGATCGCTATGACCAAAAATTTCCTCCAGCTTAAATTATGACGACAAAAGGAACAGCCCCTCAGCCGACACTTTCAGCCATCGATGCCGGTGCGTTGATTGTAGGGATGGTGATAGGTGCAGGGATTTTTGAAACACCAGCTTTGGTGGCGGCGAATACCGCGAGTGCCAACCTTGCTTTGTTCGCTTGGTTACTCGGTGGAGGGATATCATTCGTAGGTGCTATTTGCTACGGGGAATTAGCGACTGCTTATCCTCACCCAGGGGGAAATTACCATTACTTGATGCGCGCCTTTGGTAGAAATTTAGCCTTTTTATTTGCTTGGGCGCGCATGACAATCGTTCAAACTGGATCGATTGCGCTGGTAGCATTTGTATTTGGGGACTATGCTTCCGAGTTGTGGCGTTTGGGAGATGATTCTTCAGCGATTTATGCCGGAGTGGCGATCGCACTCCTCACCAGTTTAAATGTACTGGGCGTGCGTCAAGGCAAGTGGACGCAAAACTGGCTGACTGCCGCCAAAGTCCTGGGATTGCTATTAGTGATTGTAGCCGGAATAGTTCTAGCCAAACCCCTAGCGGCGGATACCATCACCACAACAGCACCCAAAACAACCTTTGGATTGGCGATGGTGTTTGTATTGCTAACTTATGGTGGATGGAACGAAGCAGCTTATATTTCAGCCGAACTGCGAGAAAATCAGCGTAACATGGTGCGCGTATTGCTAGGAAGCATCAGCATTATCGCCGTAATTTACCTGCTGATTAACTTTGCTTACATCCACGGTTTGGGGCTAGAAGAAATGGCAAAATCAAAGGCAGTTGCAGCTGACTTGATGCGCCGCGCCATCGGAGAAAATGGAGCAAAATTAGTCAGCTTTCTGATTGCGCTTTCAGCATTGGGCGCAGCTAACGCTACTATTTTTACCGGGGCAAGAACGAATTATGCCTTGGGGCAAGATTTCTCTATGTTCCGTTTTCTCGGACGCTGGCAAGCGCGTGGAAATACACCTACAAATGCGCTATTTGTACAGGGAGCGATCGCATTATTGCTCGTCTTTCTGGGAACAATTACCCGCAAAGGCTTTGAAACAATGGTAGATTATACGGCTCCAGTATTCTGGTTTTTCTTTCTTTTATCTGGAATCGCCCTTATAGTGTTGCGGTGGAAAGAACCAAATACACCTCGTCCATTTCCCGTGCCATTTTATCCAGTGATGCCATTGCTTTTTTGCGCCACTTGTGGTTATTTGCTCTATTCGAGTCTCGTTTATACCGGCATTGGCGGAACTATCGGCGTAGTAGTTTTGTTGACAGGCGTTCCGCTATTGCTGTTTTCCCGTCAACAGTAACAATAGGTAAGGTTGAATTGAGGAAGATTGTATGGGAATGCAAATACTAAAAGTTGCAACTACAGCCGCGATCGCCACCAGCTTAGCACTCGCAGGTTGCACCGCTCAACGGGAGACTACACCCCCTACTGCGAATACCCCAACTCCACAAACCGCACCCGCCACGCCAACGCCGAAAAAGGTTCCCGATGTGGTTTACGTTCCCACACCGCAAGTAGTGGTAGATAAAATGCTGGAAATGGCGAAAGTGGGGAAAAATGACGTACTTTACGACCTCGGCAGCGGCGACGGGCGGATTGTGATTACCGCCGCCCAAAAGTTTGGCACGCGAGGCACTGGTATCGAAATTGACCCGAATCTGGTGAAACAAGCACAGGCAAATGCGGAAAAAGCCAAAGTAAGCGATCGCGTCCAATTCCTCGAACAAGACTTATTTCAAACTGACATCAGTTCGGCAAGTGTGGTTACCTTATATTTGTTACCCGAACTCAATTTAAGGTTAAGACCAACCTTGCTAAGAACTCTAAAACCGGGTACTCGCATTGTCTCTCACGACTTCGATATGGGCATTTGGAAACCCGAAAGAGTCGAACGAGTCAAAGGCCCCAGACGCGAACATACAATTTCTCTGTGGGTAGTTCCCGAAAAAGTACCGCCAGAATTGCTGAATGTAGACGCCGAGATACAGCAATTACGAAGCCTGCAAACCCCTACTCCTGCACCTACAGGAAATTAACAGTGGACAGTGGACAGTGGACAGTGGACAGTGGATAGTGGATAGTGGACAGTGGACAGTGGACAGTGGATAGTGGATAGTGGACAGTGGAAAATTATTAATGAAAAACTTGGTTTAAAGCAAGGTTCTTCCAGCACGCTTGGTCAACTGCCAACTGTCAACTGTCAACTGTCAACTGTCAACTGTCAACTGTCAACTGTCCACTGTCCACTGTCCGCTGTCCACTAAAAATGTCTGATAAATACCCTCTAAAAAATAAATCTTTTGCCTTTGCTGTCCGAATAGTGAACCTGTATAAATACTTGTGTTCAAATAAACAAGAATATGTATTATCAAAACAACTGCTAAGGTCTGGAACAGCAATTGGTGCATTAGTTAGAGAAGCAGATCAAGCCGAAAGTAAAGCCGATTTTATTCATAAATTAGCGATCGCCCTCAAAGAAGCCAACGAAACCGAATACTGGATACTGCTACTGGGTCAAACAAATTATCTTACCCCAAAGCAAAGCGAATCAATCTTAACCGATCTAAAAGAAATCTTAAAATTACTAACTTCCATCATTAAAACAGCCAAACAACAACTCAACCCCAAAATATAACTGTTTCCCCATCAAAAATCGACTGCCAACTATCCACTATCCACTATCCACTGTCCACTATCCACTGTCCACTTTCCACTGTCCACTATCCACTGTCCACTATCCACTATCCACTGTCCACTGTCCACTATCCACTGTCCACTGTCCACTGTCCACTGTCCACTGTTATTCCCAATTTTCTAACTCCGTCATCCAATATTGCACAAACGCGATCGCTTGACTCCGACGCGCTTCAAATGTTAGCGCTATCCAAATTAATAGGGAACCAGCAACAATCCCAATTGCCCACAAGAATAACGAATAATCGTTAATAAAAAGCCAAACTTGCCGCAATACTCTAATGATAAACGTCAGCGTGCCAATGTAGAGAAATGCTCGCACTCGCAGGGCGATACCAATCATAATTACGGCAATTGCTAAACCAATCGTCAGAAATCCTAAAAATAGGGAAGAAATACCGAAAATTCCGACTTCAGCTTGATAGAGGGCGGTAAAACAAATCAGTCCGATTGCCAAACAGCGAAGTAAATGCCGCGTTTCTCTGCCTGAAGGCGATCGCAATGCCGGATCGATTTGTGCAATGTACAATAACGACGCGCCCCAAAGCAGAGCGTACCATAAAGGTTCGGCGATTGATTGTGCGTTGAATATTCTGATAATTGCCCAATTTGCCAATCCCACGCTGAGATAGCTGAGGCGAACTTGCGATCGCGCTTTAGCAATCCAAGCATAAAATGCCGCGACAATCAGCAAACTTTGGATAGAAACGCTCCAAAAAGTTAAAGAAATCGCTTCATTGATGATAATAATTGAAATTGGTAATATGATTGCTGAATTTTGCCAAGGCGTCGCCGACCATCCCCAACTTGTCCAAGGTAGAACATACATAAAATAGGCAAAAAAGCAAGCGATCGCAGGCGACCAATTCAGCAATACTGAATCGGGTAAAACTAAATGCAACCCATAGGCAATTGCTATGCCTAATTCCAAAATTCCTGCATATGTCCAGCTTGCATTTGAACGACCTTGAATCAGCGCATAAACGGCTAAGATTGTGGTTACCGCTAACCAAATTTTTTCCCCTGGAGTGCTGAGAGAATTAATTAATGCAAGTAAGATTAAGCCGCTACCAGCTAGCCAGTGCAGGTGTGCGATCGCTTTTAATTCGGCATTGTCAAGACGCAGGTAGGGTAACAACCATCTTGCCAATAATCTTTGTAAGATAGCGATCGCGATCGCCAAAGCTGCCAATAAAGTTAACCCATCACCCGGATTGCCTGCTTTAGCTTGCAGAAGTTGGTAAATTAATAATTCGTAAGCCGCAGCCGAAACAGCGAAAATAGATAAATAGGAAATCGGTTTAAAATTAACGTTGCGCCGCCCGATGCCAATTCCCACTAAAGCCGCAGCCAAAGTATATAAACCCGTGTAAGCATCAAACTTGTGATGGGCAATCATTAATCCTAAAAATGCGTAGAAAATGGGGATAGCGTGCCAACTGGAAAGGTATGGATTTGTTTCCCGCCTACTGGCGACAAAATCGCCAGCGAGTTGAGTAGTTAAACCGAGAGTTAGGGTAGCGATCGCTAATCCTAAAACAGAACGATTGCTGGAGGCAATTATACTCGCAACCAGCAATTCTACAGCTAGCGCCAGACTGTAAAAACTGCCGTTAGTTGGCAAATTCCAAGTACGATAAAGCAAACCAATGGTAATAAATCCCGATGCAAAGATAAATTCAACAGCCGTGACAGAAGGATACCAATAGGCGCTGATATTGTAGCCAATCAGGAAAGTTAAAGTAGGAATGGTTAAAGCGATCGCCCACCCATCGGTTGCGGCGCTATAAACTTGACGCAGGCGGCTAGAATCCTTTCTCAGCCAACTGTGAAGTAACCAGAGGATTAGCGGTGCGATCGCTAAAACTGTTACCCACCAACCTATTGTCATCCGTTCGGAAAATACTTCCCAAATAACAGTACCGCCGCAGCTTAAACCAAATCCAACTGTTAGCAATGCTGGGAGCAATCTTGGCAATTTTTGCGTATTTAACAACATCAGAATGGTGGCAATTAATAAACTCGCTAACCTTGTCGGTTTAGCAATTATTGTTAAAGGCTGAATAGCCAAAATAGCAGCAACACTCAGCCAGTTTGCCATTCTAGGTTCGAGAAAGTTTGGTAAATAAGATAGCAAAGTCAGCGCCGCCGGTACGATCGACCAAATAAGATACCAATCCTTGGGATTTTGTAAAGCGGGATTGAATAATTGAGTGTAGCTAATCGCCGCCAATACTAAACCCAAATACCAAGAACTGCGCCGCCATTGCTGCCAGTTATTACCGATACTAAAAATCCATTCGGCAATCGCGCCGCCTAACAGAATTATTAACCAAGTATTTACCGTTAGATTGGGGAAGATATAATTAATCCAAGTCGCAATTGTGACCAATCCAGCAATATGAGTTAAGTAAATTAACCCCGTTCCTGCCGCAGTTCGGAGGATAACTACAACAGCGAGGGTAATAAAAGATACTAGCAAGTTGATAACGCGAACTAGAGGATTGAGAAAGCTAACACTTGTTAAAAGTAAACCCAAAATTAACGCCATTCCTTCGGCTTGTTGTGCCAATCTTTCCTCTTCTTGTCGCCGCAGATAAGCTGCTAAAAATAGCGTTAATATGACGTAAGGAAAAACGCCCAATCCGATTAATGATTGAGGCATAAACTCATTCCCAGCAAAGCGAATGCCAAAAGCAATCACTTCTTGTTTCAATTGCCAAGGAAGCGCGCGCCACAGCAACCAAAAACTTTGTAAGCCAACTAAAAATAACGCGATTAAATCGGCAGATTGTTTAAGTCGAAAGAGTCGATCTGCTAGTAGCCATAAAGCTAAAACGCTGACTGCGATCGCTTGTTGCGGTATTTCTCCAACCGCAACTAACCAACCGGCTAAAAGTAACACCCAGCCGAGGTTTGACCAGATTTCAAGCTGACGTTCTCGGCGAGATAACCAACCTAGCAACCAACCACAAATTCCCAAAGCCAAACCCAGGTTACTAAGCGGAATTTTTGCCCCTAAAATTGCTCTCCCCACCAGCAACAGCGTGGCAAAGGTAATAGTAACACCGCCAAGAGAAATAGAATTAGAGATGCTTGCTTCTGCTTCTAATCTGCGGTTTCGGCTTTGATAAAATAGCGCGAATGCCGTGCCAATTGTCCCGATATACGTCGCAATTAGGGGAAAATTTATCACCGACCAACCCCAATGCAACCAACTTAAACCGATACTGTTGGCTAAAGTTAAACCGGAAACAGAAACACTGGGTTGGAGTAGATGAACTAAAATACCCGTAAGCGACAAAGCTGCCACTGGTGCGACAATCCATCCCAAGGGAAAATTCCACAATTTAAACCCGTCCATCATCCAAAAATTGACGGGAATAATTAATAGAGTTGTTACTTGCAGCATTCTGGCAGTTAGTTGTAAATTGGGCTGCCTTCTTGCCCAAGCACTTATCCCCCAAAATACTAAAGTGTAAGCAAATAAAATGCCGTATTGTCCAACTGGCGAGAAATTACGCCACTGACTCGCCGCCAGAACTGCTGAGGATACAACTATCAGAAATACACCCAAAAACAGCAGCCACAAAACGCTAACTTCTGCCATAAAAGACTGTAACACCCCACTCGAGCGATCGCGCTTGCTCCTGGTGGTATTTCTCCTTGCAGCAGGCGTAGGCGGGGTTGGGAGAACCAAATCTGGAATTGTCGCGATATCAGCACTTTCACTAGGTGAAGAGGTAACGACGGGCGCAATAGTGGGAAGAGGGCAAGTTAGATGTTCTTGACACAAACCTCTAACTTGAATTTCAGTTAATAATCCCAAACGCAACCACACTTCTAACCCTTCCAGTAAAGCCGAATCAGGGTAGACTCTGAGCATAATTTCAATCGGGCGATTGTTGCGAGATGTCATATGTGGAAGGGCTAGGGGTTAGGGGAATAGGGCTTACACAACTGGCATATTTTTTTGTAGGGTGCGTGACGTTACAAGTTTTTTTGCTAAGTTCAAATATTCTCGCAGCGTCACGCACCAACCACCGATTGTGACACGCAGCTTTAGTTCTGGGGAAGCACGAAGCCCAGAAATAAATTTCTGGCTTAAAGCTAAAACCCGTTGAAACGGGTTAAAA
>CAYXCW010000068.1:0-40871 GCA_964463555.1 uncultured bacterium | reverse complement strand
CCGGTTCCGCCTTTTTTAAGGGAGACTAAGAATCCGGTTCCGCCTTTTTTAAGGGAGACTAAGAATCCGGTTCCGCCTTTTTTAAGGGGGACTAAGAATCTGGTTCCGCCCTTAATAAGGGGGACTAAGAATCCGGTTCCGCCTTTTTTAAGGGAGACTAAGAATCCGGTTCCCCCCTTAATAAGGGGGACTAAGAATCCGGTTCCCCCCTTAATAAGGGGGACTAAGAATCCGGTTCCGCCTTTTTTAAGGGAGACTAAGAATCCGGTTCCCCCCTTTTTAAGGGGGGTTAGGGGGGATCGAACCGACAATATTTGTAACTAGCAACTTACGTTATCTATTAACTCTAGTAGAGGCGGGTTTTACCAATCAATCCGTGTAAACACGATATATGCAAGTTAAACCCGCCCCTACTGTCATGGCTAGCAGCTAATGGTTCCCTCGGAAAGAATGCTAGATTACCCAGAGCGCAATTAGCAATTACCAATTAGCAATTACCAATTAGCAATTACCAATTAGCAACTTGAGTTAGAACCTAAATGTGGTTCTGATCGTACCGATGAAAATATCATCATTATCCGCATCTTGATTGGGCGCTGTGAGCCAAATAACCCCCGGTGTAATCGAAATGTTATTAGTGACTTGAATCTTGTAGAAGCCTTCAACGTGAAAAGGAATATCATCCTTAAAGATATCGTTGAAACCATTTAGGTTAGTCACGTAAGGCTCTACTCCCACAACTAGGGCAGCCACATTTCCCGGTTTACCTAAATCGGGAAATGCTAAAGCAACAGCACCGTTCCAAATTACGCCTTCAATATCGTCTTCTAGCAAGTCTACATTGGTGTAACCCGCCCAAGCATTTAGTTGCACGTAGCGATGCAGGCGCGCCGCCATCTGAATGCCTACCGAGTCGCTAGTAACTGGACCTCCAGTACCAATTCGGTTGGCTAAAGTTGTACCTGTAAAACCATTACCTACGCCATTGAGTGCGCCGTTATCAAACCCAAATTCTCCCGTCCCAAAGTAAGCGCGGTTGTAAGTAGCGGCGATGCTAAAACGACTGACAGGAGTCCAAGTAATTTGTCCTAAAGCTGCATAAGATCCGTTAAACAAACCCTTGCCATCTATCGGACTCGAACCTTCAGGTGCTAGGTAACCAGCTGTGATTTGTAAACTCCGGGCTGGTTTAAAATTCAACCCAATCCCTTGTCCGCCGCCGATGCGATAAATTGGGTTGCGTTGGGCGAAGGCAGAAATCGATCCGCTACCGCCATCATAGTCTTCTAAAAATGGGTTCAAAGTGGGGGTAAAATCTTCAAACCTACCGCGATTTGCTAGCACGGTTAGGGTGAAGGCATTCCCCACGGGCACCGAATACAACAGGGTATCTAAAACAATATCGTTGCCGTTATTGCCAAACACTTGATGCGCTTGGAAACCTTCGCGAGTGCTGGTTTGAAAGTCGATGCCGTTGTTGTTGCTGGTAAAGTCTAAAGGATTGCCGTTGCCAGCTTGGAGGCGGGTTAGCAGCAAATCTCTACCGGAAAAACTGGTATTGAAGTTTAGCCGGACTCGACTTTGAAAGACTGTATTGTTATCGTTATCTTCCCCAAATGAGTCTGTTAGGGCGAAAATTGCTTCCCCTGTCAGTTTGGTGGTGGTAGAAAACTGCTGAGCTTCCAGTTTGGCTGTGCGCGCTTCTAGCGCGTCTACACGCCCTCGTAGCGTTGCCAGTTCGGCGGCAAATTCTTCTTGCAATCGCCGAATCGTGGCGATATCTTCTCTGCTGGGTAAATCGGCTACCGCGGCGGCGATTAGTTCTTGAATTCGGTCTAAACAAGCATTTAACCCGGCGGCGAATTCGTAGCGCGTCAGCGCCCGGTTGCCTCTGTAAGTGCGGTCTGGGTATCCCTCTATACATCCATAACGCTCAACGAGGGATTGCAGTGCTTGAAACGCCCAGTGGGTGGGATCTACGTCGGTCAGCTGAGAGACGGATGTTACTTGCCCCATTGTGTCGCTGTCTTTAAAACTGCTGTTGCCTGGAGCAGATAAAGGCAGGTCTGAGAGTTGAGTTAGTTGGGTTTCCCCAGCTTGGGGTATGTTTTGTGACAACTCTTCCGCTGCCACTGAACCCGCATTAACCAAAAGTGCTGCACTCAATAGGGCTGGACTCACCAACCAAGAAATATTAGTAGCTCTGTTCATTTTTTTACCTCACACCAAGTTGCACTTTTATCGGTACTTAACGCGCCGATCATACTCAAATATAATCTGCGACGCATCAGCTGAAGTCAGGATATATCGCAAACTAGGTAAAATATTAGCGATCGCCAACGCAGATGCAGTGAATATACTGAGATGTAGGTAAAACTAACGACTCACTACCAAGAGAAATTGAGCTGCACTTCCCCTCCAGAGCTGAAAATAGCAATTTGTCCCAAACAATATCGTTGCTGCGATCGCCTGTGCTAAAGCTGAAAATATCGATGCTATTGTTATTGCTATTACAGCCTAAAGCATTGCTATTTCCAGCTTGGAGGCGAGTTCTCAGCACGTTTCGATGGGTAAAATCTTGATTTAAATCCAGCCGCACTCGCTCCACTTCTTCTGCCGCCGCTCCCCCCGGATTAATAACTAAAAGCGCTGCACTCAAGAGGGCTGAACTGACCAACCAAGCGCCCTGAGTAGATATTGTCATTTTGTTTACCTTTTACCTCAGAATTATTACGGTTACGAAACCCAGTAACACCTCTGTTTTGATCGATCGCGAAGGAATTTAGGAATTGTAGCTCAATAACATTTCCACAAAGTTTAAAGATTTGCGATCGCAGCTAGGAGGAGCTAGGAGGAGCTAGGAGGAGCTGGGGGAGCTGGGGGAGCTGGGGAAGAAATTACTTCTACTCTCTTATCTTCCCGATCTGCATCATCTCCTCTGCCCCTGGAGCGGCCTCATAGATATTCTGTCAAATCTTGAGAAAAAGCTTAAATAGGTAAAGACGATACAGACTGCGAAACGCTTTTGACTTAAATAAAAGGAAAAGCACAAGCCTAAATCGCTTCGGTATGAGCAGACTTCTGGGTTGAGTGCTTTGATGGGAACTTAGCCTTGCTGGTGAGGAGTGGTTCAATGGGCTTTCATATTTCAACGCTGGGAGCCGTCAGCGCTAAACTTCAGAGATATGCTGACGAGGATGGTTTGGTGCCAGAATTAGGCGATCGCTGGCAAAATTTCCATTGGGAACGCGAAGTTATCGCCGTTTTTGCCGACAAAAAAGTTGGCGAAGCTTGCTGGCAAGTCTTTGTAGCAGACGCCCAAATGCAGATAGCCAAAGCGCTGCGGGAATTAGAAGAACTGGAATGGAGCAACACCAAGCGCCATCCCGTCGAGAGCTTCACCCGTTAAAGTCAGACGCGACGACTGAGTTGAAGGCGCGGCTGCTGCAATACCTGGGTGTAAAGTTTTTCCAACTGAGTGATATTGCGGCTGAGGGTGTAACGTTCTAAAATCCGCTGACGCGCTTTTTGTCCCAAGCGGGCGGTAAATTCTGTATGCTCTCGCATTAAAGGCAACAGCGTTTGCAACTCGGTTACCACTCTCTGGGGATTGACAATTACACCGGCTTGCCCTTGTAAAACTTCGCCATCGGCTCCTACATCGGTGGCGATGCAAGCCAAACCGCAAGCCATTCCTTCTAACAGAGATAAGGAAAGTCCTTCGACTAAAGAAGGCAAAATAAATACATCAGATCCCCGTAAAATTTCAATTCGTCGCTGCTCGTCGGCGACAAATCCCAGCCAGACGATGCCGTATTCCGAATCATAAAATGGTTCTAATGAAGAGCGAGCCGGCCCATCGCCAACGATAACTAATTTACAATCTGGCCCCATTTTTGCCTTGTGCCAAGCTTTGAGCAAAGCTTCGACATTTTTTTCTACGGCTATGCGCCCTTGGTAGACAAAAATGCGTTCTGCTTGCAATTCTGACTTGAATTGAGAAGGGCCGGGAGAATATTTTTGTTCGTCCACTCCGTTGGGAATTACCGCCACCTGGGCTGGCGGTACGCTCATTTTCGCCAATAGTTCTCGCTGGATTTCGCTAAAGACGATGACGCGATCGTAGTTAGCTAAAAAGGGCGCGTAGAGCTGATAGGCTAGCAGTTGCGTTCCCGATTTGAGTTTGGCTCCCTTACGGGCGTAAGGAGTGTGGAACGTTGCAACTAAAGGTAAACCCAACTCTTCGCAGATTTCTGGTAGGAGGAAATCTAAGGGCGAAAGCGTTAACGAAGCATGGACTAAATCGGGCTTTAACTCTCGCAAAGAGTCCATTAAGACTTTGCCCGATTTTGGCGTCGGAATCGTATAAACCTGAGATTTATACAAGAAGGGTAGGGAAACTTCTTGACACTCAGGCCAGTTTTCTGGGTCGGATTCGTCAGTAGCAAAGTGGAGGAAACTAACCTGATGACCCCGGTCTAAGAGAGCGTTGGTTATTTCCCGACTGTAGGTAACGTTGCCGCAAAAGGGTGATTTTTTTCCAAGCCAAGCGATATGCATTCAAGTCTTGGTGATGGGTAATGGGTAATGGGTAATGGGTAATTGCTAATTGCTAATTGCTAATTGCTAATTGTTTATTGTCATGGTTGACTTTTGACAAGTAATACCATTAGCTATTAGCCATTAGCGATTAGCTAATTTATTTGACTAGAGAGCTTGTACGGCAAATATACCAGGTTAGGAGTCCTCCTGCGATCGCAGCCGCAGCCAATCCCAGAAAAACTGCTTGCAATCCAAACAATGTCTCGGCTACGCCTGCTAAAGCCAATGGCAAGGTGAGGGCAATGTTGATGCCGTTGTTTTGCAGCCCAAACACTTTACCCCGCATTTCCGGCGGGGTTTCTTTTTGGATGGTGGTCTGCATTGGTACGGCAACGATCGCGCCAAAGGCTCCCAGCAGCATCACCAACAACAGTACAATCCACAGTTGGTGCGGCAGTAAGGCTAGACCGATCAGTGCCGCAGCGACGCCGCCAGACCCCACCAAGCTCAGCCAGGTATGGGAAACTCCCTGACCGAAGTGACCCAGAATGGCGGCAGAAATCCCCATACCGATGCCGCCTGCTGCCATTAAAAAGCCAAATTGCGCCGGTTTAAGTCCGGGAATCACTTCGGCGAGGCGAACCGCGAGAACCGATAAGGCGGCAAAGATCGAAAATAAAATCACTAATTGGATTAAGGCATTACGGACGCGGTGAGTGTGTTTTAAGTAACGCAGTCCGTCTCGTAGATCTTCTAGGATATGCGGGGCTTCGCGATCGCTTTCAGTGTTTTCGTTGGTTTTGAGCAGTAACAGTAACATGCCAGCGATCGCATAACTTCCGCCTACAATTAATTCTTTCCCATTCCCCAGCCCCACGGCAGCCATCAAACTATCTGCCAAATCTAATACCGGCTGACCGACGGCAAACCCTACAATCACCGATGCCATCATCGTCGTAGTGTAGAGCGAGTTTGCCGAGAGCAAGTGTCGCCGTTGGACAATCAGGGGAATTGCGGCTTGTTCGGCGGGGGCAAAAAACTGGGTGAGGGTAGAAACTAAAAACGTTACCAACAGCAGCAAGCAAAAGCCTGCTGGTAGTCCCCAGAGGTTGCCCCATCCTTCTGATAGCCAGAGTAGCAGGGGCAGGGACATCACCAAGATGCCGCGCAGGAGATTGGTTGATGCCAGCACCAAGCGCTTCGACCAACGATCTACAAATACACCGGCGAGGGAACCAAAAAGTACCGCCGGGATGGTAAAAGCAATCATAATTGCCGATACCCAAGCGCTGATCGTGCGATCGCCAGTACTAAAATGGCTGTCTATCAAGGCGATCATCAGCACCAGATATACTTTATCCGCCAACTGGGAAAATACCTGACCGCTCCAGAGCGCCAAAAAGTTACGATTTTTCAGAACGGGGACAAATCCCTGTTCGGAATCGGTTTCTTTGGGAGGTATGGCGGCGCCGTTGCTAGCGCTTGTCTCTTTCTCTGGTTCGGCAATGCTACCATTCGATCCAGCTTCGAGCCGATCTTCCTTTGCTTCGGAATGCTCCCGATCCACTATTGGTGGGGATACAGAAGCTGGCTCAAAATGGCTCTTAATCGACAGGTATGGCTCGTTAGCAGCATATTTGCTCCCTTTCAAGTCGCCGCGATCGCGCTTCTGAGGGTGATAGTTTGTCGGTGTGGCAGCAGAAGCTACTCTTGCTGGGTGCGAGTTGCTTTTGTGGCTGGGCGAACAAACATTTGTTTTTAAATCGGGATCAGACTGTTGCAGCATGAGGCTCTGAAGTCGGCAAGGAGTCAAAATAGTTATCTATCAAAGCGGCAGAGCGAATAATCCGCCCAAAGTGATATTGAGTATAGTGACGCAAAATCCGCTCTACGGAAAGCCAGCTGGTGTAATAACCTTCCGGCTGGCCTAAATTTTGTTGTAACTGAGACAGAGAGCGTTCAGCTAGCTGCTGAAGCAATGTCAACTCTGTGGCATTTAGTTGGATTGGCGTAGTCTTGGGGGGGATGGGATCTGATGTTTGGTCGCGCTTTATCGTTCCACCTGATGAGGGGCAAAACTCGACGCGCCAGTTTGGATCGTTCAAATCTGGCGTTAGAGGCGACTTGGTGATGCAACAAGCCCTGACTTGGGGGGCAATTCCGGCATTGGCTAGCAGGTGGAAGACAGCTTGAGCTAGATGAGCCAAGACTATATAGGCACGTTCGGCGCTAGTTTTGGGCAATTGCTCTAACCGTTTAAGATGTTCGCTGAGCAAGTAAAATATTTCCTCTTGGGGGTGATCGCTTAAGGCATGGTAGATGACCATTTCAGCTAGGTATTGACCGGCTGATAGTTTCAGTAGGTCGCTACTCAATGCTGGGTAGGATTCTAAAGTTTCTGCTTGAGTAATTTTATCGAGCGATCGCCCCTTGGCTACCAGATACTCGTTTACCACAAACAGCCCACTCCGTCCACCCAACTTTGACAGGTGCTTGCGCGCCCCTGGAGCCACCACCCGAATTAAACCAAATTCCCGGGTCAAAATCGTCAGTAGGCGATCTGACTCCCCCAAGGGCATACTCTTAAGATTAATTCCGGTTGCTTTGTAAGTGCGACTCATGAGATTTGGTAATTGGTAATTGGTAATTGGTAATTGGTAATTGGCAAGTATTTTTCCGATTACCGATTACCCATTACCAATTACCTCCTTTTCCAGGTTATCGCGCTCGCGGATTAAATCGGGGCCTTTTGAGGTTCCTAAGCGAGTGGCGCCCGCCATTACTAAATCTAGCGCTTGCTCTAGGGTGCGAATGCCTCCGGATGCCTTAATGCCAATATTGCCTCTGGTTAATTCCCGGAGGAGTTTTACATCTGCCACGGTGGCGCCGGTTGACCAGCCGGTGCTAGTCTTCAAAAACGCTACCCCCGCATCCATACATATTTCCGCCGCCAGCCGTTTTTCTGCCTCTGTCAACAGAGCGGTTTCTAATATAGCTTTGACAATTTTGCCAGTTTCCGAGCAAATTTCGGCGATTTCCCGGTGCAGTTCCTTGGTTTTCCCGGTTTTCAACCAACCCAGATTAATTACCACATCCAGTTCCTCTGCTCCATTTTCCACGGCTTCTTGCGCTTCGTAGAGCTTGACGGTGCTGGTTGTGGCACCGGAAGGAAAGCCAATTACCGTACAAACTTTGGGTTTTTTGTTGTGTAGTAACTCAACCGCTTGGCGCACGTGGACTGGATACAGGCACACCGTTGCGAATTTATACCTCTCGGCTTCTTCGCACCACTGCTGCACTTGCTGTGGGGTAGCGGTTGGTATTAATAGTGCGTGTTCGATTAAGGGGGCAATATCAATATCTGGCTGGTTGGCAGCCATTGTTTTTGCTCCTATTGTTACATTAGGATACTTACGTATCTTATTTTATGGGAAAATTAACTTAATTAAAATTGGGTAATTTACCGATTAATATGTAGAGCTAACCGTACAGTGGTTAAGCTAAAAATTAGATCGTCAAAGTAGGCGCGATCGCATGAGGTAAAACTATGGCACATGCCTATAACCTTTGATAAAAACAAACCATTTAACTAAACCCGCCCCCCCATTGTGTAGCGCATTGATCGGAAAACGGTCTAAATCCCTTTAAAGGTTGGGGTTAGTCAATAGGTAATTGCTAATGGGTGATATTTCTATTACCCATTACCCATTACCCATTACCAATTACCAATTACCTATTACCTATTACCTATTACCTATTACCTATTACCTATTACCAATTACCAGTAAAAAATCGATGTCACTAGCAATTTGCCTTACTAACATTACTCCCCAACAAATTAGCAACAACTGTGACTAACTCTTCTGGTTCGATTGGTTTGGATACGTGAGTTTGAAACCCAGCTTCTAAGGCGCGAAGGCGATCTTCGCTGCGGGCATAGGCGGTTAAGGCAATAGCCGGAAGCGTGGCGCTTTTATCTGCAAGATTGCGGACTTTACGAATTAGGTTGTAGCCATCTTCATTGGGCATTCCGATATCGCTGAGGAGTAAATCTGGTTGAAATGATTCTAGTACTTCAAGTGCAGAAGCAACTGAAGCCACGGCACAAGTTGTTGCCCCATATTGTTCTAAGGTAAAAACTAGAAATTCCTGAGTATCGGGTTCGTCATCGACGACTAAAACTCGTTTCCCTGCTAAGGGAAATTCTCCCTTGTTTTGTTTGTCTTCCTTGTCTCCTTTTTCGACTTTATCTTCTTTACTCGCAAGCAAGGGAATTTGTACGGTGAAAGTTGTACCTTGTCCTTCCCCTGGACTTTCAACGCTGACGGTGCCACCGTGAAGTTCTACTAGGTGTCGCACAATGGCTAATCCCAATCCTAATCCGCCATATTGCCTGGTAATCGATGCATCTGCTTGACGAAATGTTTCAAATACATAAGGGAGAAAGTCACTTGAAATGCCTTTTCCTGTGTCTTTTATGGTAATTTGGGCGTAATTTAATTTCAGATTTGAGATGTCTGATTTATTTGATTTTAGATTTGAGATGTCTGATCGCAGATTTGAAGTTTTATTTTCATCTTCAATCTGCAATTCTCTTTCAATCTGCAATCTGCAATCTTCAATCTGCAATTTTTTTAGTTCTATTTCTATTCGTCCGCCTGCTGGGGTGAATTTGAGGGCGTTAGATAGAATATTCCAAATAATTTGCTGTAAGCGACTGGCATCGCCATTAACTATAAATTTGGTGTTGGGAAGTTTGCTCAATCCCCAGTCGCCTGTTCCTAGTTTCTTTTCTCCATTAATTAAAAGTTGCAAATCGATGGATTTTGCTTCTGCTGCTAGGCGCAAAGTATCAATAGATGCCGCAATAGCGGTAACCAGACTGGTGGGTTGAGGTTGTAAGGTTAATTTACCGCGGATAATTCGGGAAATATCTAATAAATCTTCAATTAACTGCGTTTGTAACTTGGCGTTGCGTTCGATTGTTTCTATCGCCTTGGTGACGGTGGCTTGGTCGAATTGACGGGTTTGCAAGAGTTTTGCCCAACCCAGGATAGCATTGAGCGGACTCCGCAATTCGTGGGACAGCACTGCTAAAAAATCATCTTTGATGCGGTTTGCTTGTTCTAGTTTTTCTGTTTGTTTTCGCAGTTGCGCTTCGCTGGCTTCTAGTGCTTGCTGGGAAAGTTTGTGTTGCGTAATATCCCGACTGATGCTGAGCAAAGATTGCACCGAGCCATCGGTGGCAAATTCCGGTACGATTCGCACGTCAAAGTAGCGAATTCCATCGGGTGAAGTATACTCAAACTCAAAACAGCTTTCTTCTGTAGTAGCGATCGCATCCCGCAATCTTGCCAACAAGGGTACGTAAATTTCTTCGGGAAACCCCAATTCGGCAGGTGTTTTGCCTGCGATCGCTTCACCAGATAACTTTATCGCCCTTTCTATTGCGGGATTCACGTATAAATGCCGCAAGTCTGTATCAAATCTGGCAATTAGATCGGGGGAATTTTCCGCTAAGGCTCTAAACTCTTGCTCGCGACGGTGCAGTTCGACTTCTGCTCGTTTGCGGGCGCGGCGTTCTTCGGCTTCGCGCAAAGCGCGCCATACCGAAGGCACTAACCGCGCCAAGCGCTGCTTCAAAACATAGTCAGTGGCTCCTTGTTTAAGCGTTTCAATTGCTACTTCTTCCCCCAAAGTAGCGGTGACGAAAATAAACGGGATATCCGGACAAATATTTTGGGCGATTCCCAAGGCGGTGATGCCATCAAAGCCGGGTAAAGCATAATCTGCCAAAATTAAGTCAAAACCGCCTTGTTCTACGGCTGAAACAAATTCGAGGCGGGTTTTTACCTGTATTAACTCGCAGTCAATCCCGCGTTCACTTAAAGTGGCGCGGATTAGTTCTGCATCGAGCAGACTATCTTCTAATAAGAGAAACTTTAGCTGAGACATCACCTTATTCCTTATACTGACTGGTTATTGCGTGGCGAAGGCATCGAACCAGGTGGAGGTTCGTTTATTATTGCCCAAAACAACCCTAAATTTTTGATTACATCAACAAATTCGTGAAAATCGATCGGTTTGACTACATAAGCATTCGTACCTAATTCGTAACAGCGGGCTAAGTCTCGTTCTTCGCGAGAAGAGGTTAGCACCACAACCGGAATTATTCTTAAATTGGGGTCAGATTTGAGTCGCCCCAAAACTTCAAATCCATCGACTTTTGGTAGTTTAAGATCGAGCATAACCACGACTGGGTTACCTTCTCGCCGCAGGCGAAATACGCCGCGTCGATATATGTAATCCAATGCTTCTTCACCATCTCGCACCACAACAACTTCATTGCCTAAGTTATTTTCAGCTAGGGAGGTCAGGATGAGTTCGATATCGTTTAAGCTATCTTCAACCAGCAGGATGCGCTTGAGTTCCATCGACGTTTAGGGAAGAGTTAGGACTGAACATTTAGGAGTTAAGAGTTAGGAGTTAGGAGTTAGGAGTCTATCGTCAAGTAGAAACGAATTGAGGACTTACGCAAAGAAACCGGGTTTCTATTGATTAATCTTCGGTTTTTGATGTAGAGACGTTACATGTAACGTCTCTACATCGCTGCCTTTGTTACCCGGTTTCTCGGTTCGTCGTGCCTCAGTTCTGCAAACGATCAATTCGTTTGTACTGACTCAAGAGCCAAAAAAAGCTCCCTAGTCCACAATCCCCAGTCCTTTTTCTGGTTGTGCTTCCGGGTTTAAAGGCAAGGAAAAATAGAAGGTTGCACTTTTATCAAGTTCGCCTTCTGCCCAAACCCGTCCGCCGTGACGGTGTATAATGCGCTGGACGTTTGCCAGTCCTACCCCAGTTCCTTCAAACATGGGGTCGCTGTGCAGGCGTTGAAAAACGCCAAACAGCTTGTGGACGTAGCGCATATCAAAACCAACGCCATTATCTCGCACAAAGAATACCACTTCTGCGTCCCTGCTGGTGCTGCCGACGGTAATTTCTGTTATCGGGCGAGTTCGGGAGTATTTGAGCGCATTTTCTAGCAGGTTGCGGATAACTAGGCGCAACATCGAGGAATCGCCTATTACCTGCGGTAAGGGTTCGATTTGCCAGTTAGTTTGCCGGTTTTTGGTTTCTGATTCTAGGTCGTGCTGTACCTCCCGTAATAATAAGTTCATGTCAATGATGCTGTAGCGCATCTCGGCGCGTCCCATGCGAGAGAATGCTAACAGGTCGTCGATTAATTCACCGGCTTGTTTGGTAGCTTCGACGATGACTTCGATGTAATGGCGACTGGTGTCGTCTAATGCGGTTTTTTCCAAGCGTTTTCGCAGTAAATCGACAAATCCGGTGATGTGGCGCAAGGGGGCGCGCAAATCGTGGGAAACTGAGTAGGAAAAGGATTCTAATTCTTGGTTGGTGGCTTCGAGTTGGGCGGTGCGTTGTTTGACTCGTTCTTCGAGGGTTTCGTTGAGTTGGCGGAGTTGGGATTCAATTTGTTTGCGATCGCTTATATCCAACGTAAACGCCATCAATTCTTCCCCCGATTCCCCAAACGCCGCGCACCCCATCAATACGGGAACGCGAGTGCCATCTTTGCGGATATATTCTTTTTCATAATAAGAGGATGCTCCCTTAGCTCTAGCTTCGGCAATCGCAGCCAAATCTAATGGTAAGTACTCCGGCGGCGTCAGTTCGTTCCACCGTACTTTACCTGCTTGGAAATCTTCGCGGGTATAGCCAATAATCTTTAAATAAGCGTCGTTGGCTTCTGTTAAGTTGCCATGCTCATCCCCAGCAGAAATGCCAATTAAATCTGATTCTACAAATAGTTGCAGCCGTTCTTCGCTTCTCTTAATTGAAAATTCGGCTTCTTTGCGTTCTGTAATGTCTACGGACACGCCGATTATCCGAATAGGTTTGCCTGTTTCATCTGCTATTACTTTGCCCTTTGCTAACACCCATCGCCAATCTCTATCTGGGCTTTCCCTCAGCCGATGTTCTACCTCAAAACTGCTTTTGTTAGCAATAGCTGATTCGTTGGCTTGATGTAATTTTTCCCTTTCCTCTGGATGTATCCAGCTAAGAGCTTCGCTGTATGAAATGACTTGCGGCTTGTCTAGATTGTTGGCTTTATTTGTGAAGATTAAGCGATCGCTAATCAAATCCCGTTCCCAACATACAGTATTTGTCGCCTCTAAGGCTATCTTTAAGCGGGTTTCGCTGGCTTGTAATTCTGCTTGTGTCTGTTTCTGTTGCGAAATGTCGAGAACGAAGCAAACGCTATAACCATCTTTTTCTGTTCCCGGCATCAGAGCGATCGCTAGTATTATCGGTATGCGGCGACCATCTTTACTGATGTATTCTTTTTCAAACGGAGCGCAAACCCCCACTTTTTGCAGTTCTTGAATTTTTTCTCGATCGAGTGCTTGGTATTCCGGTGGAGTCATGCTATCCCAACGCAGAATACCCGCTTGCAAATCCTTTCGCGTATAGCCAAAGGTTTGGAGAAAAGCATCGTTGGCTTCGCTAATTTCACCGCTAAAATCGCCGAAGTAAATGCCGACAATATTCGATTCAAAGATTCGTCTAAACTTGGCTTCGCTTTGTTGCAGAGCGGCTTGTGCTTGTTTGCGATCGCTTAAATCTACAATAAACGCCACGTGTTCGTCCCTGGCGCCATTGAGACGAGTACCGCTGACTAAAACTGGAATGCGGAAACCGTCATTGCGAAACAGTTCTTTTTCCACAGAATTAAACGCACCAGTTTGTGAGAGTTCTGCGATCGCTTGATAATTTATTTCTCCATATTCTGGGGGCGTCAAGCGGCACCAGTTCAAACCTTGAGAAAGCATTTCCTCGCGGGTATAACCAACCATTTCTAGAAAGGCGTTATTCGCTTCAAACACTTCTCCGGTTGAACTGCCGAAAGCAATGCCTATTTGGGCGGTTTCCACCATCCGCTGCAAGCGTTCCTGACTTTGGCGCAATTGTTCTTGGGTGCGCTTTTGGTCATCGATATCAGTACAAACACCGAACCACTTTTTAATCTTGCCTTCTTCATCCCGCAGAGGGATACAGCGACCTTTAAACCAGCGATAAACGCCGTCAGCACGGCGGAAGCGGTACTCTATTTCAAATATCTGTCCGGTTTTGACCGATTCCATCCACTGGGTTGTACTGGGTTCGGCGTCGTCGGGATGGAGTGCTATTGCCCAACCAAAGCCTTCTGCCGCTCCGGGCGGCATTCCGGTATATTCGTAAAACCGGGGACTCGTGTAATCGTTGCTACCGTCGGGTAGGTTAGTAAAGAGAATTTCCGGTACGTTTTCTGCCATGATGCTATAACGGGCTTCGCTTTCGCGCACTGCGGCTTCGGCGCGTTTGCGCTTGCCATCGAGTTGGTTGAGAAAGGCGGCATTGCGCCAAATTAAACCTATATAAATCGCCGACATCAATACTGCTAATAAAGACATTCCAAGCGCGGCATCGTAATAATTTGCTTGTTGTCCTTGCAAGATTATCCAGCACAAAATTAGAGGGAGAGCGATCGCGCTTGGTATCATGCGACGCGCCACTATTCCGCCATTTAAATCGCTAGCGATCGTTTGCATTAACCCGCGTTGGGGACGAGCAAATAACAGCCCCACACCCAGCACTAAAAATGTCACTGCTGTATGCATTGACATTGAGTTGGTGTAAGGGCTGAATTGGTAAAAAACCTCCACTTTGTAGACATAGCCAACCAGCGCTTGTAACGCGATTAAAATCGCTACTAAGCTCAACCATTGAGCTAGCAAAATCAAACGATCTTTTTGCCCTCTGGCGTTGTTGCTTTTGTGCAAGAGCCACAGCGCCCCACCCACGAGGAAAAAGTTGAAAGCCGCGTTAATTCCCATCCGCCCTGGATGCGACGTTGCTGGAGATAAGGGCGAGTCGCGAAACAGCAGTTCGTCAATCCCCAAATTCCACCCAAAGAGGTATTGACTTAGGGTGAGGATTGCGATGGTGGAGGATGCGATCGCGCCAGTTTGAGCTACCAGCACCCCGTAACGCCGCCATCTTTTCTTTTGCGACCTTGGTAAGATTAACGGAGAATCTCCGCCTCCCCTCCCAGTCAGCCACAACGACACCCCAGCCAAGATAAAACAAACGGCTGTATTGGCTTTCATCGTCGCCGCGCCTGCAAATACGCTCTTGAGGATAGCTATGTCTAATCCCCAACCAACTAAGACGAGACAGCCAATAAAGATAGCAAAGGCACTTGTCGCTGCTGAAATTTGTTTACTTGTGGCGAAACTAGGCATCTTTTGCCATCCCACCCAGAACTGCTTGATTTTTATTTACTGTAATCGAAAGTAACTTGTTTTCTGTTAATTCTGCCAAAAAATCAATAAAACCTGGTAAATCCTACCTTAAAGCGGTAGGCAACTCTAACAAACCTCCCCTGAGATAGATTTACCAGTTGACAGTTGACAGTTGACAGTTACCTTCTAACAGAATCCCGGTTTCTTAATTCACATCTTGCACCATTATCAACAAGATCTTGCACCATTATCAACAAGTCTTCAAACCCTTGTTTCTTGCCAATAGCTCAGCTTGAAAGCCTAGATTTGTCGTCAAGAAACCCGGTTTTTAGCCAAGGTGCAAGATGTGAGTTAAACAACACTTTTGCCATTTCTTTGTAGGTTGGGTTGAGGTACGAAACCCAACCTACAAAATAGTTTTATACTGGAAGTAAGAACAATACCCTGCTTACCAATTACCCATTACCCATTACCCATTACCCCTAAAAGGTACAGATTTTCCTCCCAATGCTTCTACAATCGTGCGCGTGTTTGCTTCCATCATTTTGATATAACTATTGGCTTCGCTATTCGCTGCGCCAATTGAATCCGAGTAAAGTTGCTGCGGCGCTAATTTTATCCTCGCTTCTTGGGCGACGGTATTAATCAAAGCCGGATTAATTGTAGTTTCGGCAAATATTGCCGGTACTTGCGTTTTTTTCAGCGCTTCTACTAATTGCTGGACGGTTTTCGCGCTGGGTTGTTCTTCCGTACTGATGCCTATTAACGTACCAATAATCGAAAGTCCGTAGGCACGAGCATAATATTGAAAAGCATCGTGAGTGGTTACCAATTTGCGCCTTTCAGGTGGAATCGTTTGGATTTGTTGAGCAATCCAAGTATCTAGTTGCTTTAATTCGCTGTTCAGTTGTGCCGCATTTTTGGTAAATGTCTCTCTGTCTTCTGGTGAGACTTCAATTAACGCATCTCGAATCGCATTAACCATTTGAATCGCGTTTTCTACATCTCCCCAAACGTGGGGATCGGGAACAGTTTCTTTGCCGTCTTTCTGCAACTGTAAAGGTTTTACTACCTCTCCAACGGCTACTTTTCTGCTTTTTATTCCCGCCGCGTTCATCAGTTTAATTAACCCCGGTTCCAAGTTGTAACCGTTGTATAAAATTAGATTGGCTCTCTCGAACGCCTGCGTATCTCTTGGGACGGGTTCGTAAACGTGAGGATCTGAACCGGCTGGCAATATTCCGGTTAGCTCAATTTCACCTTGCCCGACTCGCTCGGTCAAGTCGGCGATAATAGTGCTAGTTGCTACTACGTTTGGTTTATTATCTGCCTCTGGATTGGTGCGGTTGGTAGTTTGGCGATCGCAGGCATGAAGCCAAAATGCGAGTAAAACCCCAACTGCCGCTTGCCATCTGAGTTTGCTACTTGGTTGCACTATTAGTCTCGCTTATGCTCTAAATTATTCCCATTAATAGATGCTTTCATAATCTTCTCATTTTTATAATACACTAAAGAGTAGCCAACTCATCATCCCCTTATGAAAACTGTTACCTCATCCCCCGATACCGATTGGACGAAGTTAGTCTGCCACTTGAGAATCGTGCCCAACGATCCAGGTGCAATTATTACGGTTAGTCAGTTAGGCGTCTACTACCGTGCGGTAGAGGCACTAAGGAATATTACTTGCGAAATTCTACCGGGGCGATTAACGGGTATAATTGGCCCCAACGGTGCTGGTAAAAGTACCTTGCTGAAGGCAATGCTGGGATTAGTTCCGGCGACTAGCGGTACTGTGCTGTACGAATGTAAACCATTGGTAGACAAAATCGATCGGGTAGCGTATGTACCGCAGCGATCGCAAATCGATTGGACTTACCCCGCCACCGTCTGGGATGTAGTGATGATGGGAAGAGTCACAAAAACCGGATGGTTTCGCCGCTTTTCTAGCGTCAGTCGCCGGATTGCCGCCGACGCCCTCGAGAGGGTAGGAATGAGTCAATATAGCGATCGCCCAATTGGTCAACTATCGGGAGGACAGCAACAGCGTGTCTTTCTAGCTAGAGCTTTAGCACAAGAAGCGGATATTTTCTGTTTTGACGAACCCTTTGTCGGCATCGATCAAAAAACCCAAGCAGTTATTTTTGATATTTTTCACGACCTCGCAAACGAGGGTAAAACCGTCCTCGTTGTCAACCACGATTTAGGAGAATCTATTTCTCACTTTGACGATTTAATTTTACTCAATACTGAACTAATTGCTGCGGGTTCCCGCGAACAAGTGCTGAGTCAAGAAAATTTATACCGCGCCTATGGGGGTCAAGTAATGTTCTTCGCGGGAGAGGCAGCCTGATCAATTTTGAGTTATTATATATCTCCTCAGTTTTCTGTCAGGGTAAGAGCATATGCAACTTGCTAGAAGGCTTAGTCTTGGGATTGCGATCGCTATCCCCCTCGCAGCGATTGGATATCCAATTGTCCAAGCGAGTCTGGCGCGATCGCCTGTCTTATTAGCTCAGTCAGTATGGAAAACTTTTACCTCCACAGAAGACAACTTTAGCATTTTGATGCCCGGTAATCCTAGACCTGTTAGGGCTAGTATAAACATTGACAATCCCGACCAAGGAAATATCTCGCTGAACATTCGGGGTTTTGTAGCGAGTCAGTACGAAAACAAAGTTCAGTATACGGTGAGAATTATGCAATTTCCGCCCCAAATCTCCTTGGGAGAAGTCAATCCAAATCAAATGCTCGACCAGATGCAAAATAGAGAATGGAGAAATACAGAATCTCGCTTGCTAAATCAGCGAAACTTAAGATTGAATAATTATCCGGGTCGCGAAATCAAAATGGCAGTTATCAATAGGAATAATGAAAATTATGTTATCACAATGAGGACTTATATTGTCAGGCAGCGAGTTTATCAAGTGAGCGTCGCCGTGCCTCCAGATTTGGAAAGAGGTTTATCCAGAAGCAATGCAGGATTTTTAAATTCCTTCAGGCTAATAACAAGATAAAAGCGTTGATGGAGCAAGAATAAACTTAGTTGCCAAGAAAAGAAATCATGACTGAATATTTAACTGGCAAACCGCCGACAGATGAACAATTGCATGAATGGATTGAATTCTTTCATGCCAATGGTTTTCTTGTCATTCCCAATGTTTTAAACCCAGAACAATGCGAGGCGCTGAGAAGCGATCTGGATGCAGCTTTAATGGCGGATATGGCTAAGTCAGAAGGGAGAAAACCTCGCAAGATAATGAACCGAATGTTCGAGCATTCTCAATCAAACTTAAATCTGTTTGATTTAGAGCCAATTGTCACCTTTGCCGAACAATTAATCGGAGGAGCAAACGGCCCTGGTTATAGGATGGATGAAGGCATAGTCAATGCGAATGTCATTCATGTAATTCACAACAATTCTTTTAAACTTCCTCCAGAAACGGATGGATTAGCTCGCAATAAATGGCATCAAGATGATACGCCCCATATCCTATCCCTTGACGGGAAACCTTTAACAAATGTTCGCTTAAACGTGTTAGCGTTTACTGTCAATTACTATTTGACCGATGTTTTGAGCGAAGCCAATGGGCCAACGCAAGTTATACCCGGTTCCCATTTATTTGGAAAACTGTGCGATGGGGATATTTCAGGCTATGAAGACAAAGTTTATAGCTGTTTAGGGGCGATGGGCGCGGCGGTTTGCTTCAATAACCAAGTTTGGCATCGAGGCTCGAGAAATAATTCACAAGTGACGAGATATATTACCCAAGTGACCTATGCAAAAAGGATAGTGGGTCATAAGTATCATCCGTTTATGAATTATCAAATGCCGAGTCATTGTTATGAAAATGCCAGTCCCAAATTAAAACAATTATTGGGATTTTTGCCCGGTGGTGCTTACGGTTAGTTCACTTAATGGCTAATGGCTAATAGCTAATTGAAGGAAAATGCTAGATTACCAATTACCAATTACCAATTACCAATTAAAGTAATGTTAGAAGCATTAATTGAGCCGTTGCAGTACGGTTTTATGCAGCGATCGCTCATCATCGCGATTTTAGTCGGTCTTCTGTGCGCCGTCGTCGGTAGCTATTTAATGGTACAGCGATTGGCGCTGCTGGGAGATGCGATCGGGCACTCGGTATTGCCGGGGTTAGCGATCGCATTTATGCTAGGCACCAATATCTTTGTCGGCGCGTTTATTGCCGGGGTGGTGAGTACAATGGCGATCGCCTGGATTAGGACGCGATCGCCGATTAAAGAAGATGCCGCAATGGGGATAGTTTTTTCGGCTTTTTTCGCCCTCGGCATTACTTTAATTACCCTGATTCAAAAAGACAATAAAATTGACCTCAATCACTTCCTTTTCGGCAATATTCTAGGCGTCACGATCGAGGAAGTTCGCGACACTGCCATCATCGCGGCAGTTGTTCTATTAGTTGTCTTTCTGCTGTACAAGCAACTGTTATTTTATACTTTTGACCCTTTAGGCGCTCAAGCTGCCGGGTTGCCGGTAAATTTACTCAATTTTGGCTTAATGGTGCTAATTGCCCTCACAATTGTTGCCAGCATGAAAGCCGTAGGAGTTATTCTAGTTTTATCTTTGTTAATTACACCAGGAGCAACGGCGTATTTATTGGTCAAACGACTGCATCAGGTAATGATTTTAGGGGCTGGGATTGGCATCTTTTCCAGCATCAGCGGCATGTATCTCAGTTACTTTTTTAACTTGCCCTCTGGCCCAGCTATTGTATTAGTTGCATCCGGATTATTTGTAATGGCGTTATTATTCAGCCCCAGTTACGGGATTTTTACCCAACCTAAATCTAATTCTAAACAGTTACCGGCTGTATGGCGCGAGTTGAAACAGCTAATTCGATGAACAGTGGACAGTGGACAGTGGACAGTGGACAGTGGACAGTGGACAGTGGACAGTGGACAGTTGACAGTTGACAGTTGACAGTTGACAGTTGACAGTTGAGCTTTAAGGGGAAGGCTTTAAACCTATTTTTTAGGCTAAAAGGAAATGCAGATTGCGGGTTTTAAATCTAAAATCTGCAATCTGCAATCTCAAATCTTAAATTTTCTTGGAGATCTTCTTTTTCTGCGACATCAACCCCAATCCAGCAACTAAACCAAGACCAAGAGTAGTAGCAGGTTCGGGGATTTGGCGAGGGGGTTCCTCGTATTCATACGTAACCATGAGTGCGGATCTGGCAAATGTATCTACATAAGAGGATACGTTTCCAGAGCCGGTAAAACTAGAGGTGGCTGTAGATGAAAACGTGAAGTTCATGACGCTATTACCCATGAACTGCTGCAAGAAGCTGCTATCGGTAAAGGTTCTCCGTCCGGAGGAGGTGGCGGTTAATCCCTCAAACGTCCTCCCAGAACTACCGGCAAAATCTTGTCTTCCGTCATACCTGCTCACATTTTCAAAGGTAAGCGAGTTAGTGGGATTCAAATTAAATAATGATGTACCATCGGGCATGGTTAATTGCAGATTGCCTAAAAGATTGGCTGTAATTGTCTGCGATCGCGCATCTCTGTTTTCTAAACCTCCATCTCCAGTAATATCTCCCGAAAACTCGATCGTTACGCTTCTGAGCGTACCTTGTGAGGGGCTGAACTGTTGGATACCCAGAGTTGAATTGAGAATATCTGTACGACCATAACCTTGATCCAGATAGTTTGTCGGCACGTTGTCTCGATCGAATTGCGTTTGTTGGTACACCGTGCGGCGCGTCAGCGTGTTGGCGTTGGCAATTTCAGCCGTGGCGATCGCCCCTGCAACTGCGGCGGCGACGGTTAAACCTGTTAATAGCTGTGCTTTCATCGAACTTCGTTATAGGTGGACACCGTTCCAATTTAGCCACTGGTTTTTAAAATCACCAACGTTATTACACCTAAATTTGATAAAATTGTTTTTTTGAGGTTTTACGCGAATGTAATTAAGTAGATGAAAGTATTATTCTGGAATATTTATAGCCTCGATAGAACATTATTAGGTCAAGTATTTACAATTAAGTATACCTAGAAATATTAATAGCATAAAATACTAACATAGCTGCATACAAGCACAGAGTAACTACTGATGACGGTAGCGTTGGTTGTAGCGATCGCGATACCATAACAAAAGTTAACATTCGTTTCAGGTTGCAGGGATTAGCAGCTATGGCAGTAAAAGTAGGAGATGTCGCTCCCGATTTCACCCTTCCTTCCCAAACTGGCACACCCGTCAGCCTTAACGACTTCAAAGGTAAAAAATCCGTTGTCCTGTACTTTTACCCAAAAGACGACACCCCAGGATGCACCGCTGAATCCTGTGCATTTAGAGATAGCTATGAAGTCTTCAAAACAGCAGGTGCAGAAGTTATCGGCATTAGCGGCGACTCAAGTACATCGCACCAACAGTTTGCCACCAAATACCAACTGCCTTTCATCTTATTGAGCGACACCGGCAACCAAGTGCGGAAGCTATACGGAGTTCCCGCGACTTTAGGCTTGCTTCCAGGGCGAGTTACCTACGTAATAGACGCAAATGGAGTTGTTCAGCATATTTTTAACTCCCAGTTCAACTTCAAAGGACACATCGAAGAGTCGCTCAAAACACTGCAAACAGTTAACAGTTGACAGTTAACAGTTGACAGTTGACAGTTACGCAAAAAAACCGGGTTTCACCTGAAAAATCGTTTATCTCAGATCTTGCACCATTGTCAACAAGCCTTGAAAAACCGGGTTTCTTAACGAAAAATCAAGGCTTCCAAGCTGAGCTATTTGCAAGAAACCCGGTTTTTAGCCAAGGTGCAAGATGTGAGTTATGGAACTCTACATCGTAGCAGAAACCCAAAAAAAAGCCAGTCTCAACCCAATAAATGCGTTTAGACTGACCGCTGCATGGTCTTGATCCCAAACTTATTTCTTTTGGGTTAAGCTTCTATCGTTTACGCTCAACCCAAAAGCTGCACTTATTTAGCGTTTAACTTCTGAAGCGCTATTGCTAGCCTGAGCTGTTTTGCCATTTTTGTGGTTGCCATTGCCATTGGGACGGGGTTGAATCACACCATAACCACCGTGGTTGCGTTCGTAAATTACGTTGATTTCGCCGGTTTCAGCATTGTGGAACATATAGAAGTCGTGTCCCACTAGCTGGAGTTGTTCTAAAGCTTCTTCAATCGTCATGGGGGGCATAGCGAAGTACTTGGTACGCACCACTTCTGAGGGTAGTTCGGGTGTGCGCGCCCCAATTAAATCGGTTTCCACAGGTGCTTGCTCGACCACATCGCTAGTTTTAACCTGTGTTTGGGTCTTTTTATCTAAACGCCGTTCTTTGTATTTACGCAGTTGTCGGGCTATTTTATCTGCCACTAAGTCAATGCTGGCATAAAGGTTTTCGCTGCTTTCTTCCGCACGAATTACCGCACCGTTAGCATAGACTGTCACTTCAGCGGTTTGCTTGGAGTCTATCCGGGGATTGCGAGCCACGGAAAGATGCACGTCAATTTCATTCGTTGTATTTAGAAAGTGGTTCGCCGCCTTTTCAATTTTTTGATGTACGTACTCGCGAATTGCATCAGTGATTTCAATATTTCTGCCATGAATTACGAGCTTCATATCAAATGCTCCCGCTTGGATACTCCATATTTACAGCCAGGTTTTCTGCCTGCTTCTACCTTTGGTTGGATAGAAAAGCTATATGCCTCCGGCACGCTACGCAAACGCAACGATTGCTACTTTTCCATCTCCCCAATATGCTTGCCCGTTTTTGTTTACCAAAACTTGGGTTATTTCCACAATTTGTCATGCGAAAAACGGAGCCGAAACTTATACGAGCGCTTTCGTTGGGTTGCATTGTTTTTAGCAACCAAAGCACTCATATTTTTAGACGCACGACCTTGAGCTTACACCCACCCTCTGGCTAGAACCTGGTTATGCAATTAACCAACACCAGCTTGCCTTTATCTGAGCGGGGATCGCTATCTCAACGGGGTGGGCGTCTTTATTCTCTTTGAAGAGGCTTCCTCCCGATCCAGTTTGAGCTTATATCTAAAACACTAGCATTTTGTATTCTATTGAACATAGACTATTGACTTCTCTTTAGAATCTTTTGCATCCCTTGACAATTCTTGATTTGAGTATTGCGACTTTTGCCGAAATATAATTGAAAGCCCTATTGATTTTTGTTATGGTTTCGAGTATGTATGGCAATCTTGGCTCCGACGGTGGCAATACAAGACGTTTGTGTTGGCTGCACAACTTGGGGCTGGTACCTTATGCGGCGGCGTGGGAGTTACAGCGAAGCCTGGTTGCAAAGCGCCGGAGCGGGAGAATTGACAATGACGTTTTGATTTTGCTGGAGCATCCGCCTGTGTACACCTTGGGAACTGGCTCCAGTTTGGATTTTCTCAAGTTTGACCCCAACCAAACCGAATCGGAAGTTCACCGGATAGAACGGGGCGGCGAGGTGACGTATCATTGTCCCGGTCAGCTAGTAGGCTACCCAATTCTAGATTTGAGACACTATCGCCAAGACTTGCATTGGTATCTGCGCCAGTTAGAGGAAGTGCTAATCCAGGTGCTAGCGGTTTACGGATTAAAAGGAGAACGAGTCGTAGGCTATACCGGAGTTTGGCTGGAGGGACGCAAGGTGGCGGCGATTGGGATTAAAGTCAGTCGCTGGATTACCATGCACGGCTTTGCGTTAAATGTCTGTCCCGACTTGGAAGGGTTTAAACGCATCGTACCTTGTGGCATTTCAGATAAACCTGTCGGCAGTTTGGCTGAGTTTATACCCGGTATTGAAATTGATCGGGTGCGTCAGCTGGTGGCGTCTGCGTTTGCGGACGTGTTGGGAGTGCAGCTGATCCCACAGGAACTCTAAATTAACTTATGGATAAGCCGATCAAAAAATTGATAACTCTAGGCGTGCCTGGTAATCCTAATGAAAATTCTGCTGGTAGAGGATGATATCTTGCTGAGTGAGGAACTAGCAAAGGTGCTGGGAGCCGAGCGCTACGCGCTCGATCGGGCAGCCGATGGACAAGAAGGACTAGACCTGGCGACGGCAATTGAGTATGACCTGATTCTGCTGGACGTAAAGGTTACCAAAGTAGACGGAATTACGCTGTGTCGGCAACTGCGATCGCAAGGTTACCGCAAACCGATCCTGCTACTGACGGCTAATGATTCCGATGCAGATGTAGTAGCAGGGTTCGATGCGGGTGCTGATGATTACATCAGCAAACCCTGTACCCCAGAAGTATTGCTAGCAAAGATTCGCAGATTACTGCGACGAAGTAACACAATTTCCTCATCCTCTTCAATACTGACTTGGGGAAATCTTTGTTTAGACCAAGATTCTGGTCGAGTCACGTTTGGCGAGCAGGTGATTCCACTCACAGCTACGGAATACAACCTGCTGGAATTGTTTTTGCGGCATCCAGATCGGATCTTCAGCCGCAGCGCCATTCTCGATCGCCTCTGGGGATTGGATGATGCACCAATCGATCGCGCGATTGTGACTCATATTAAAAATATCCGCAAAAAACTGAAAACAGGCGGGTTCACCGCAGAAATTATCGAAACAGTTTATGGCATGGGTTATAGACTCAAGCCTTCGCCGCCATCTCCGGCTTCTGATGCTAACAATTCTGGCATCGCTAGCAGCAAAAAACATAAATCTAGCGCGGGAGATAGGTCGGCGATCGACCAAGTTTTAGCACGATTTCGGGGAGTTTTTAGCCAACAAGTTGCCGTATTGGAACAGGCAAAAACTGCTTTATTCGCAGGCAATTTAGAGCCAGAATTACAGCAAGCGGCAAAGTATGAAGCTCATAAATTGGCTGGCTCTATGGCATCTTTTGGTTATCCCGAAGGGTCGAAATTGGCTCGCTCGGCAGAGCATTTGCTCAGCAACAATCGCCCTTTTACTGCTGAAGAAATCACCCGGTTATCTGAATTGGTAACAGGATTGCAGCAGGAATTAGCGCAACCAGCAATTGCGTTAACCGCTGCATCAGTGCCTAAAGTTTTATCTCATCGCGTGCTAGTGGTTGACGATGATGTGGCGCTAACGGAGCGGTTAAAAGCAGAATCGGCAGCTTGGGGATTGCGGATAAAAATTGCTCCTAATGTCGCTGCTGCTCGCGCTCATCTGGCGATGTCAATGCCTGATGCAATTTTACTGGATTTAAGTTTTCCAGGGACAGAAGAAGATGGATTGATGCTGCTGCAAGAACTCAAGCAGCGATCGCCTCACTTACCTGTCATTGTATTTACTGGACGGGATAGCCTGAGCGATCGCTTGGCTGTATCGCGCTTAGGTGCTAAACAATTTCTGCATAAACCTGCCACCTGCGAGCAGATTTTTCCAGCGATATCCCGAATCTTACCCAAAACTCAAGAGTTACAAGCCAAAGTATTAATTGTTGACGATGACCGGGCGGTGTTAACTTACTTATCTGCATTGCTAACACCTTGGGGTGTGGAGGTGATAACTTTAACCGAACCGCAACAATTTTGGCAGATGCTCGTTACCACTTCGCCTAACTTAGTCATACTCGATTTGGAGATGCCACAGGTCAGCGGGCTGGAGTTGTGTCAGGTTGTGCGACAGGATGTGCAGTGGGGAGATTTACCGATCTTAGTTGTCACAGCTCACACCGATGCCAACTCCCTCAGCCAAGCCTTTGCCGCCGGGGCTGATGATTTTATCGCTAAACCCGTCTTGGGGCCGGAACTCGTGACGCGGGTACTCAGCCGCATCGAGCGACAAAAAACCATAATGCCTGAAAACAGAGCCAGGAAAAGGAAATTGCCATGAAACTCTATCAGCGATTTTTACCCTATGGAGTTGCGATTGGCTCGACGGCGATCGCACTTCTCCTATCTCTCTGGCTAGAAGCGTTTCTATCTCGAACCATAGGAGCATTTTTCTACATTGCCATCATTGTCAGTGCTTGGTATGGTGGCTTTCGAGCGGGAAGCGTTGCTATTGTGCTTTCAATGCTAGCAATCAATTATTTCTTTCTTCCCCCCGTTCATTACCTTTTGATCGGTTCGCCAGGGGATATATTGCGGTTAGGCATTTTTCTGATGGTTGCTTTGGTAATTAATTTACTCACTAGCAATCTTCAGGAAAGCAAAAATAAGATTGCGCGACTTAACCAGCAATTAATTCAGGAAAATGCGGCACAGCTACAGATGGCTTTGTCGGCGGCGCGAATGGGAATGTGGGATTGGAATCTAGTTACGGGTGAGGTGAATTGGTCGCCGGAACACGCGGTACTATTTGGATTAGAGCCAGGTAGTTTTGATGGCAAATACGAAACCTTTGATGCTCGCGTTCATCCTGAAGATCGTTCAGGCTTAAATCTGGCTCTAAAGCAAGCTTTGCACGCAAAAAGTATTTATCAGCATGAATTTCGCGTCATTTGGCCTGATGGTAGCATTCACTGGGTGGAGGGACGGGGACAGGGCTTTTATGACCAAACGGGTAAAGCTGTGGGAATGACTGGGACGATAATGAATGTTGACGATCGCAAGCAAACAGAAACTTTGCTGCATCAGCAATTCGAGCAACAACGCTTGGTGATGGAAATTAGCGGGCGGATTCGCCAATCTCTCGATTTACAAGACATACTCCAAACTACTGTGGAAGAAGTGCGGCAGTTTTTGCAATGCGATCGCGCGCTGATCTTCAAAATCGCTCCCGACTATAGTGGCACTATTCTGGTAGAATCTGTTGCTCCTGGCTGGAACTCTATTTCATCTAAAAATACTTTCGATCCTTGTGTAGGCAAAGAGTATATCGCACCCTTTGAGCAAGGCTTAGTTACTGCCAAATCAGATATTTACACTGCCGAAATTGCAGCGTGCCATCGCGAAATGCTGGCAGGTTTTCAAGTCAGAGCCAATTTAGTTGTACCGATTTTGCAAGGAGAAAATCTCTGGGGATTGCTGGTCGTGCATCAATGTGCAGTCCCGCGAGAGTGGCAAGCTTCAGAAATAGATTTGCTGCGGCAATTGTCGGCACAAGCTAGTATTGCCATCCAACAAGCCGATTTATTTGAGCAAGTACAAACCCAACTAAAAGAGCGCAAACTGGCAGAACAAGCGTTGCAAGAGAGCGAAGAAAAACTGCAATTGTTCATCAAATATGCTCCTGCTAGTATTGTGATGTTCGATCGCGAGATGCGCTATCTTTCCGCCAGCCAGCGCTGGGTGGACGATTACCGCTTAGAATCTCTGGAATCAATTATTGGGCGATCGCATTACGAAGTATTTCCCGATATTCCTGAGCGATGGAAACAGGTACATCAACGTTGTTTAGCCGGGGGTATAGAACAATGTGAGGAAGATTTGTTTGAACGAGAAAATGGCGAGCAGCAGTGGATTCGCTGGCAAGTTCATCCCTGGTATCGCAGCAATGGCGACATTGGTGGCATCATTCTTTTCTCTGAAGATATTACCAAGCGCAAACAGGCAGAAATTGCCCTGCAACAACTTAATATTGAACTCGAACAACGGGTATTAGAGCGAACCGCAGAACTGACAGAAGTCAACGCTCGCTTGTTAGTTACCTTGCTAGAAAAAGAACGCGCCTATCAATTAGTTAGGGAACAAGCACAACTGCTAGATTTAGCCCACGATAGTATTATCACTTGGGATCTGAACTCGGTAATTACCTTTTGGAACCAAGGCGCCGAGTTGATGTATGGTTGGACAAAAGCAGAGGCATTAGGGCAAGAAGTTCACATTTTATTAAAATCCCAATTTCCTCAGCCCTTGGCAGAAATTAAAGCAGAAATATGGGAAAAAGGTTATTGGGAAGGAGAACTGATTCATTTCACTAAGGACGAGCGCCAGATTGCTGTATCTAGTCGTTGGGTTGCCCAAAAAGATGATGCAGGTAAACCAATTAAGACATTAGAAATCAACAATAATATTACCCAGCGAAAACAAGCAGAATTAGCCCTAAAAGAAAGCGAAGAACAACGGCGATTAGCTTTAGATTTAACTAACATCGGCTTTTGGGATTGGCATATTCCCACAGGAAAGTTGATTTGGAATGACAATCACTTTACTTTATTGGGATTGGTTCCTGGTACGATTGAACCAAGCTACGAGTATTGGGAAGAGCGATTGCATCCTGAAGATAGAGAAAGGGTTAAACAAGCATTTATTGATTCTCTAGAACGGCGCACCGATTATAAAGCAGAATATCGAGTTGTGCATCCGGATGGCTCGGTGCATTGGTTAATGGGGCGTGCTAAAGCTATTTACAATGAATTGGGGCAACCCGTGCGATCGCTCGGTGTTTTGTTGGATACTAGCGATCGCAAACAAGCAGAACAAAAGCTTGATCTTCAGGCGGTAATCGTCCGCAATATGGCGGAAGGTATTTGTTTGATCAGAGCTGATAATGGAGTTATTGTCTATGCCAATCCTAAATTTGAGCAAATGTTTGGCTACCACAGCGGCGAACTTAACGGTCAGCATTTTTCCCCGATCAACTATGCTACCGAATTGGTAAGTGCTGAAGATCTAAATCAAGTCATTCAGTCTGCTGTTTTACAAGACGGTGAATTCACTTATGAAATCCATAATGTCAAGAAAGATGGAACGCCTTTTTGGTGTAGTGCAACTTGCTCTATGTTCCGGCATTCGGAATACGGCGATGTGCTAGTTGCCGTTCACCAAGATATCAGCGATCGCAAACAGGCGGAAGAGTCTTTGCGACAGAAAGCTAGGCAGGAAGAGTTACTGCGCTTGATTACCCAAGCAATTCGCCAATCTTTGGATTTGAAAGCGATTCTCGATACTGCTGTGACTGAAGTTAGGCAAACATTACAAACAGATCGCGCTGCTATTTACCGCTTTAATCCTGATTGGAGTGGCGATTTTGTCGTGGAGTCAGTTGGTAAAGATTGGATCGAGCTGGTAGGAGTTGATGGTCAAAAAGTTTGGGAAGATACCTATCTGCAAGAAACTCAAGCCGGTAGCTTCCGCAATAACGAAAGTTTTGTAGTTAATGATATTTACAACGCAGGTCTTCAACCCTGTCATATCGAATTATTGGAACAATTTGAAGCTAAAAGCTATGCAATTTTCCCGATTTTTTTGGGCGAAACTCTCTGGGGATTGCTAGCTACTTACCAGAATTCTAAACCTCGCTACTGGCGCTCCTGGGAATTAGAATTTCTCAAACAGATTGCCAGCCAATTATCAATTGCGATTCAGCAATCCGAACTCTACGGCAAACTTCAGATCGAACTGCAAGAACGCAAGCAAGCAGAAGCCACTATCCGAGAAGCCGAAAGACGCTGGCGATCGCTGTTGGATAACGTGCATTTGATTGTCGTTGGACTCGATCGCTGGGGAAATGTTAACTACGTTAATCCTTTCTTTTTAAGCCTCACAGGTTATACCAGCGAAGAAGTTTTAGGTAAAAATTGGTTTGAAAATTTCTTACCTCGCTCTAGCAAACAATCAATTAAAGCCGTTTTTTCAGAACTTTTAAATTACAAAGTTTATCCCTTTTATCGCAATGCTATTTTGACTAAATCGGGCGAAGAACGATTTATTGCTTGGAACAATACCACATTGCAAGATTCACAGGGAAGCATCATCGGTAGTATCAGCATTGGGGAAGATATCACCGAACGAGAAAAAATCGAAAAAATTAAGGATGAATTCATTGGTATCGTCAGCCACGAACTGCGAACTCCTTTAACCGCAATTCAAATGTCATTAGGACTATTAAAAACTGGAATTTACGATAAAAAACCAGAAAAGTCCCGCCGCATGATTGAAATTGCCCTACTTGATACCAATCGTTTAGTCAACCTAGTCAATGATATTTTAGATTTGGAGCGATTAGAATCTGGTCGAGCAGTTCTGGAAAAAACTCTTTGCCCAGCAGCCGATTTGATGCAGCAAGCAGTAGATGGTATCCAAGCGATCGCTCTTCAACAGCAAATCTCGTTAATTGTTATCCCCACCGATGTAGAAGTCTGGGCAGCAGCAGATGCGATTATTCAAACCTTGACAAACTTGTTAAGTAATGCTATTAAATTTTCCCCGGCCCATGCCACGATTCACCTCAGCGCCGAACAACAGACAGATGGGGTGCTGTTTAAAGTGAGCGATCGCGGACGAGGGATTCCGGCTGATAAGCTAGAACTGATTTTTGGACGATTTCAGCAAGTAGATGCTTCTGATTCCCGCGAAAAAGGCGGAACTGGTTTGGGATTGGCTATCTGTCGCAGTATTATTGAACGGCATGGAGGAAAAATCTGGGCTGAAAGCATCTTAAGTGAAGGCAGCACCTTTTTCTTTACCCTACCCTTGAGGTCGGATATTGTTATTTAGCCACCGCCAAGAATTACTTCCCCATCTTCCCCATCTTCCCCATCTTCCCCTAACCCCTAACCCCTAACCCCTAATCCCTATTCATATGACAAACAGACAGATTCTCGTAGTAGATGATGAAGAACACCTCCGGGAACTGGTACAGGCGTGCCTAGAAGATCTAGGCGGATGGGAAACGCTGGTAGCAGGATCGGGAGAGGAATGCTTACAAATCCTGCAAACCAAACGACCATCGGCGATTTTACTCGATGTATCTATGCCCGGAATGGACGGGATTGCTGTTCACGATCGCATTCAGTCCGATCCCGTCACCCGCTCGATTCCAGTTATTCTTTTAACAGCGAAAGTATTGCCTAGCGATCGCGCCAAATTTGCCCAGATGGGGGTTGCTGGGGTGATTAGCAAACCGATCGAACCTACTACTCTCACCGAAGAAGTGGCGGAGATTTTAGGCTGGGATGGAGCGCTAGAAAAATTTTTGTAACTTAAAATTAATCTTTACCAATTTTTTACCATTACTATCTAGCCTTCTATTATGCAACTGAAAGCGCTTGGCATAGGAGGATAGTGAATGAATGCATTTCAGCTATTGAATTATGTGAACCAGTATCTGGAACGTTCATTTTTTCGTTCAGCCCCTAGTATTCAGCAATCGACTCTGTGGATTAGTCATACAGACGAAACTGCGATCGCAACCATTAATCTTTACGAAATGGGAGAAAACTTTATCCTTAAGGTTCGCATTTCTGACATGCATCTTGTCAAGCTGAAATTACAAGTTACTCCAGAAACTGTTCTAATTCAAGGTCAGCCGAATGCATCTGCAATAGTAGAAGGCTATTTCCGTCCCAGAGGATTTGAAAGTTTAATCCCCTTACCTCATCCTGTCGAACCTGACACCTGTTGGGCTGAAAGACAACCGGATGGTTTGACAATTCACCTCACTAAACAGTTTGGCATAAAGCGAACTCCTGTTGCTGTTGAATTGCCAGCGTAAAATGTGCAGCACGCGAACGGAGATGATATTATTCACTCCTAAAATCCTTGCTCTGACGCCCTTCTTCCCCTAGCCCCTAGCGATAACAGTTGTTTTTGAGACTCCAATCAAATGAAGGCTTTGCCAGTGGTTACTATTACCAAAACAATTTTATTGATTTACAACGAAGGCAATATAGGGGAAGTCGTTCAGGCGTGTTTGACCGATTTGGGAGGTTGGAACGTGCAAGTTGCTAGTCCAACTTTAGAAAGCTTGCAAAAGGCAACGCTTTATCTGCCAGATGCCATTGTTTTGGCATTTTCCCTCAGTGATATCAGTCGATTGCTGTTGCTTAAAGAACTGAGAACGCAACCCGCAACCCAGAGTATTCCCGTCGTACTACTAAGTATCAGAGCAAAATGGCTGAATTTACAGCTGCTGCAACCGTATCAAGTGGCGGCAGTGGCTGTCAATCCCCTCGATCTAGCAATGCTTCCGCTTCAGATTGCGAATGTGTTGGGGTGGAATTTAGATGCTCAGAGCGATCGCTCCCAAACCTAGTCTCTCAGATCCCTCGAATCAGCAAATGGGAATGGCTAATAGCTAATGGCTAATTGCTAATTGGCTTCACAGTAGCCATTAGCTATTAGCGATTAGCTATTACATTACCGTTGCTAGCGGACATCATATCAACCTCAAAAATTCCCCCTGAATAGTATACCATTTTACCTTTATTAAAAAATATTGAGATTTAAATTTATTTTTTAACAACCTTGTATTTTTTACCAAATCTTTATTATTTGACGGTAAATTCAACCTGTTGATGGTTCGACCAAGCTTAACCTGGCCTTTCGGACTAAAAAAATTACAAATTGCAATTTTTTTAGGCCAAGCATTTGGTTGCAAATAGAGTAAAATATGTGCAATCTGAAATTAATCCCTCTGTTGATAGCTATGGCTCAGTTTAACGTAATTACAGATGAGGCAGCAGGTAATTTAATTTCGATGACTGGCGCTCACAGCGACATGACAAAGCACCAGCAAGCTGAAGTGGCTTTACAAGAAAGTGAAGCTAGATATCGGCAATTGATCGATAACTTAAATGCTGGTTTTGTGATTCACGCTCCAGATACAAGCATTCTATTATTTAATTCAACTGCCTGTGAATTACTGGGTGTTTCGATGGATCAAATGCTGGGAAAAACCGCGCTTGATTCTGCATGGCATTTCCTGCGTGAAGATGGAACCGTGCTGCCGATAGCAGAATACCCGGTAAATCAAGTTTTATCGACGGAGATGCCGATAAAAAATTATGTTTTAGGCATCAACCGAGGAAATAAACCGTTAGTTTGGGTATTAGTCAATGCGTTTCCAGAATTCGATAACAATGGTGAAATTAAACAGGTTGTAATTACCTTTATTGATATTAGCGATCGCAAACAAGCAGAAGAGGAAATCAAACAAACGCGCAATTTCTTACAAGCGCTGCTAGATCATCTACCCGTCGCAGTTTTTGTCAAGGATGCACAGCCAAAAAATTTTGGCGTATTTCAGTTTTGGAATAAAACCAGCGAACGGTTATTTGGGATTTCAGCCGCACAAGCGCTGGGTAAAACCGCCTACGATCTGTTCCCAACAGCACAAGCAAACTTTTTTGAACAAAAAGATAGAGAAGTCTTTGCCAAGGGCAGAGCTGAAGATATTCTGGAAGAACAGATCGACAGTCAAACTCTGAGCAAACGTTGGCTGCATACGGTGAAGGTTCCGATTTATGATGAGCAGGATCGGCCTCATTATCTGCTGGGTTTTTCACAAGATATTACCCATCGCAAACAGGCAGAAGCCGAATTGCGAGAAATGAGTGAGGTGTTAGAAAATGCGGTGTCGGGTATTTCCAAACTGGATACTCAAGGATGCTACCTTTACGTCAATAAAGCTTATGCCGATCCGACAGGCTATCAACCAGAAGAAATGATTGGGATGCGCTGGGAAAAAACCGTACATCCCAATGAATTGGCAAAAATGGTTGCGGCCTATGAGTATATGGTAGAAACAGGGCGAGTAGAAGTTGAAACCACAGGCATTCGTAAAGATGGTTCGGTCTTTTACAAACAATTGGTGATGATTGCGACTTACGACGAGAAGCACCAAGTTTTGGGGCATTACTGCTTCATGAAAGATATTAGCGATCGCAAACAAAAAGAGCTAGCACTGCGGCAAGCAATGGCAGCCGCAGAAGCGGCGAATTTAGCCAAAAGTATCTTCCTCGCCAATATGAGCCACGAACTCCGCACGCCTCTGAATGTGATTCTGGGATTTGCCCAGGTGATGGCGCACGACTCTGCCTTAACACCCAGCCAGCAAGAAGATCTGCAAACGATTCGCCGCAGTGGCGATCACCTCTTGAGTTTGATTAACGATGTTTTGGATCTGTCCAAAATTGAGTCGGGACACTGCACGATTGAAGAGAGTGGTTTTGACTTAATGGCGCTGCTGCATTCGCTCCGAACGATGTTGGCAGAAAGAGCCAGTTCTAAAGGACTTGATCTTTGGTTCGAGATCGCGCCAGAAGTTCCCCAATTTGCGATCGCCGATGCTCAAAAATTGCGTCAGGTTTTGCTCAATCTTTTGAGTAATGCAATTAAATTTACCCATCGGGGAAGCATTACCTTGCAGGTCAGTATCAAGGCTGACAGTATAAAAGCAACACCCACAACTCGACCCATTCTCCAGTTTGTAGTCACTGACACGGGCGTAGGAATTGCGGCTGAAGAATTAGATAATATCTTTGATACGTTTGTACAAGCACAAGCCGGGAAGCAATCTGTGGGTGGTACGGGGTTAGGACTGACTATTAGCCGCAAACTGTTGCACCTGATGGGCGGAGACATTTCTGTCAGCAGCACTCTGGGACGGGGAACTAGCTTTACCTTTACCCTGCCCGTCAGCCCCACCAGCGAAGTTAATATTACACCCGAACCAAGCGATCGCTTCCCCATCCGGTTAACTCCCGGTCAACCCCACCATCGGATTTTGGTGGTTGACGATGGCGCTGAAAATCGCCTGCTCATGGTAAAATTACTTAAACAAGTAGGATTGGAGGTAATAGAAGCTACTAATGGTCAGGAAGCGGTACAGATCTGGCAGCAATACCAACCCGACCTGATTTGGATGGACATTAGGATGCCAGTGCTGGATGGTTACGAAGCGACAAAGCAAATTCGGGCAATGGAAAGTGGGCAGAAGTGCATTATTATTGCGCTAACGGCACAAGCTTCTCAGAGCGATCGCACCCTCGCTCTCGCAGCTGGTTGCAACGACTACATCACCAAACCCTTTCGGGAACAAACCCTATTTCTCAAGATGGCAGAATACCTGGGCTTACAGTATCGCTACGCTGAACCCAGCACGCTAGGAGAGGCTCAAATTTGTTGTTGCTCATCTGAGAATCAAGCGTTAGATGCCCTCAAACCCACTCTGGTGACGACCTTACCCGCAGCATGGCTGGCTGAATTGGAGGATGCGGCTGTGTGCGGCGATGATGTTGCGATCGCCGATCTGACAGCTCAACTGTCTCCAGAATTCGCTCAACTTGCTACCCGTTTGACTGAATTCGCCAATCAGTATCAATTCGAGCAAATTCTACAGCTGATTCACGAAAATTCCACAACCTGAATCTAAATTAGATGCAGGCAATTCTGGTCACAACCGCCAAGGCAATTAGGACATGCTTAATTTCTGAAACCCAAGATTTATCACCCTTCTTCCCCTAGCCCTAGCGATAACTCTTAAAATTACTTATTTTAATATGCAAAATCCCATCTTCACTGAATTACCCTCACTTACTGCTCTAGAATTGAAAGGTTTAGAGGATTGCAGCGAAGAATCAGTTTATGCTCCCGGTCATATTCAGCCTCATGGAATCGTTTTAATGCTGCAAGGAACTGACCTCAACATTTTGCAGGCAAGTGAAAATATAGAACAGTTTTTTGGCATTTCGGCAGCAGCATTGCTAGGTCAACCCTTGCAAAAATTATTCCCTCGGACTCAAGTACAGAAAATTGCAGGCTATCTGGCTCAAAATCACCTAGAAGATGAGCGTTTATTCGAGCTAAAAACTTACCGAAAACACCGCAAAAATCAGACATTTAAAAGCATACTGCATCGCAGCGCCCAGGGGTTAATTCTGGAATTAGAACCCCAATTACCCACTGAAAAAACTGATCCAATTGGATTCTACGATCGCCTGCAAGCTGCTATCCTCAAACTTCGCAGCGCCACCCGCATTTCCGATTTAGCTCAAATTCTCGCCAGAGAAGTCAAAGCGATGACAGGCTTCGATCGCGTCATGGTTTATCGCTTTGAAGCCGATGATCATGGGTTAGTAATTGCCGAAGAGAAAGAAAGCCATCTAGAAAGTTATCTGGGATTGCATTACCCAGCCACCGATATTCCGGTACCCCCACGCCAACTGTTTCACCGCAACTGGGTGCGACAAATTCCCGATGTCAATTACACACCAGTCCGCTTGATTCCGGTTAAGCATCCCCTCAGCGATACACCCGTGGATCTGAGGGCCTGCACGTTACGGGGAGTTCATCCTTGCCACATTGAATACTTGCAAAATATGGGAGTTGTTGGCTCGCTGACAATTTCGTTAATTGACGATCAACGGCTGTGGGGATTAATTGCCTGTCATCATTACAGCCCGCGATTGGTAGATTACGAAACTCGCAAAACCTGTGAATTCTTAGGACAATTTGCCTCGATCGAACTGGTGCATCAGCAAGAAGGAGAATTGAACGTTTACCAAACACAAGTAAAAGCGATTCAAGACACGCTTCAGCAGGGGTTCTTGGAAAACCCCCATTTTATCGAACGGGTGTTGACGCAGAATGCAACTCAATTGCTAGATTTGGTTCGTGCTGAGGGAGCCGCGATCGCTTTGGATGGGCAGATTTCGTTGATTGGTCGAACCCCTTCTGTAGAAGAGATTGAAGCATTTCTCATCTGGCTGGCAGATCTAAATCGGGATGAAATATATCTAACTAACTGCCTTGTCAGAACTTATCCCAGGGCTAGAAAGTTCAAGGACACTGCTAGCGGGATTTTGAAGATATCTATTGTTTTAAATCAAAAGTCTTATCACTTGCTTTGGTTTAGACCAGAGCAAATTCAAACGGTGAATTGGGCAGGAGAGCCAAAACAATCTGTATCCATCGATTTAAATGGAGCAAAAAGTTTGACACCGCGTAAATCATTTGAAATTTGGAAAGAAACGGTGCAAGAAACTTCTGTTCCCTGGAAATTATCAGAATCTGAAGCCGCACTGATGATGCGAAACACGCTGATGATGGCATTATTAGAGTTTTCGCAAGCCGCCCTAGAACAAGCCGCAGAACGAGCAGCGATCGCCAACCGTGCCAAAAGCCAATTCCTTGCCAAGATGAGCCACGAATTACGCACTCCTCTCAACGCTATTCTGGGATTTACGCAGATTATGAACCGTAGTTCCAATCTGCCAGCGGAATTTCAAGCACATTTAGGCATCATCAGCCGCAGTGGGGAACACTTGCTGGCATTGATCAATGATGTTTTAGAAATGTCCAGGATTGAAGCAGGGCAATTAGTCCTAAATACAAGCTGTTTTGATCTGCATCGAATGCTGCATTCGATTAACGATATGTTCTCCCTCAAAGCGGCTGAAAAAGGTTTGCATCTAAGCAGTGAATGGGATGATACTGTTCCCCGTTATGTGTGCGGTGATGAAGCCAAATTGCGGCAAATTCTGATTAACTTGCTGGGGAATGCGGTTAAATTTACAATTGCCGGAAAGATCTCGGTGCGGGGGCGAACTTTTTCCTCGAGGGATATGCCAACAAGTACTTTCAGGGCAGAGGATAAGCTCAGGAAACCCACCATCAATCAACCCAGTTCGGATACTAAAACAACTATTACCTTACATCTGGAAGTTGAGGATACTGGATGCGGGATTCCTAGCTCAGATTTAGAATCAATTTTTGAAGCTTTCATGCAAACCGAACGCGGACGTCATGCTCAAGGAACGGGTTTAGGACTGTCTATCAGTCGTCAGTTTGCTCGTGTGATGGGAGGTGATATCACTGTGAGCAGCACTCTCAATCAAGGATCGATTTTTACCTGCAAAGTTGGGTTGGATTTACCACAATCCCTTGATTTAGAGGAGCCAGAAGCCGATTGTGTTATCGGGCTAGAACCAGGGCAACCGCTGTACCGAATTTTAGTAGCTGAAGATGTGCCAGAAAATCGGCAACTATTGCTAACTCTGCTCAATTCTGTTGGTTTTGAAGTCACTGCGGTTGAGAATGGAGCAGAAGCGATCGCTCGATGGCAAGCATGGCAACCGCATCTGATTTTGATGGATATTCAAATGCCTGTAATGGATGGTTATGAGGCTACCCAACAGATTCGCTCCCTGGAGGCTGAAAGCAAACCAGAAAACACCCCCATCATCGCCTTAACCGCCTTTGCTTTTGAAAGCGATCGCTTCGCCAGCTTGCAAGCGGGTTGCGATGACTACATTGCCAAACCATTTACTGAAACCAAACTTTTTGACAAAATAGCTCGCCACTTGGGCGTGCGCTACTGCTACGCCGAAAAATTTATCCCAGAGTCATCAGCTTCACTACCAAAGACATTGACTCCCGAAGACTTGAGAACTATGCCCATCGATTGGATTGCACAAGTCCAGGAAGCAGCATATGGTCTTGATGATGAAACACTCTATCAACTGATCGCTCAAATCCCCCAAGATAAAAAACATATCATCAAAGCCATGACCTTGCTGGTTGATAACTTCCAGTTTGAACAAATTTTAACTTTCACCCAAATTTAAAAAAAGCTATGACTACTCTACTCAAACTTGCTACTCAAACCAAGATTTTGATCGTGGATGATAACCCAGACAATCTCAGATTATTAGCTAAAATCCTCGAGTCACAAGGCTATAGTGTTCGCAAATCACTCAACGGCAGAATGGCGCTCCAAGCCATTCATCGCCACCCACCGGATCTGATTTTACTTGACATCAATATGCCGGGAATGAATGGTTACGAAGTTTGCCAACAGTTAAAATCATGTGAAACAACTGCTGAGATCCCGATCATTTTTATCAGTGCGATCGATCGAATGGAAGATAAAGTGCGAGCCTTTGAAATGGGTGGTGTAGATTATATCACCAAACCCTTTCAAGAACAGGAAGTGCTGATGCGGGTAAAGAATCAATTACTCATTCAAAAACAACACCAACAGCTAATGGAGCAAAACCAACGCTTAGAGCAAGAAATTCAGGAACGTTTGAGAGCTGAAGCACAAGTAAGACAGCTATCCCTGACAGATGAATTGACGGGAATTTATAACCGACGTGGCTTCTTTTTACTGGCTGAGCAGCAACTGAAAATGGCTCAGCGCACGCAGACTAGCTGCTGTCTTTTATTCGTTGACTTAGATGGATTGAAGAAGATTAACGATACTCTAGGTCATGAAATGGGAGACAGAGCCATTGTTTACACAGCCCAAATACTAAAACAAACTTTTCGCGATTCCGATATTGTTGCCCGCATCGGAGGAGATGAATTTGTTATCTTTATTCCGGCCTGTCTTGACCATACAGATGGCTTTGATACTCGGTTGCAAGCCAATATTGACTGCTTTAATCAAAAGCATGAAAACTCTTACCAATTATCTATCAGCCTTGGGGTCAAACATTGCCATTGGCATGATAATTTATCTTTAGAGCAATTAGTGAAACAAGCTGACAATTTGATGTACGAACATAAACGCTCTAAATACTCTGCAACTCATTAAGAAGGGGAAAGGGGGGAAAGGGGGAAAGGGGAAAAGGGGGGAAAGGGGAAATATTGCCAGGAAGGAATAGATATTTGGTAAAAGTACGTCTGTAGAAATCGACTTTCATAACATATCTCATGGTTTAGCTTTTCCAAATCTCCCTTTCCCCTTTCCCCCTTTCCCCCCTTTCTCCCAGCTCCCAAAAACATTATCGGGTCTAGCCAAAGGTGACTAGACCCGTCAGAGTTCAAGAGTTGGTTTGGACAATTAAAAAACCGACAATCAAAAAATCAACTAGGGTGGACTAGACTTGCAACTCTAGCATAGCTTCATCTTTCCGGATCTGGGTTTGGCTTAGCCCACTCAACAGGGGTTTATTACCACTTGTTCTGCTATGCTACGAAATTGCTTCAAACGCCTGAGACGGGGGACACTGGTCTAGGCTGAATTGCTTTTGTTTCAACTTATTGTGTCCTATATTTAAGTTATCACAAAGCTTTTTTAGTGCCAGTACCTGTTAATTAAACTTTACAAGCGATCGCTCAACCAGCTATTAACTCCATTCCCACATAATTGGGCTGTTATCCAAATGGTCGGTGACGATGCATCCGATGGCGTCAATTTCTGCTAATTCATCGGCGGATAGATGAACTTGGGCGGCTAGTGCGTTATCGGCGGCTTGTTCGGCGTGGCGAAATCCAGCGATCGCACAAGTCTGAGGTTGTGCAATCAACCAAGCCAGCGCTAAGTTAGCCAATGTTGTTTGATGCCTTTGTGCAATCGGACGCAGTTTTTCTAAAGCTATTTGCGCCCGTTCGTAATTTTCCCCTTTAAACAGCTTATTATCGGCGCGGTTATCGCCAGACTCGAATTGATGCCCCTTGCCAAATTTACCCGTTAACAGTCCTTGTGCCAGGGGAGAATAAGCCAATATCGAGATATTATTCTCAATACAGTAAGGCATGGCATCTTTTTCCACATAGCGCCAGAACAGGGAATAAGGCGGTTGCAAGCTATCGATGCGCCCGCATCGACTCGCTTCTTCCAATTGAACGCGAGAAAAATTAGATACACCAATTGCCCGTATTTTTCCTTGTTGCTTCAGATCGTTCAAGGCTTGCATGGTTTCTGCAATCGGCACTTTTTCGTTGTTGAACGAACCGCTGGGCCAGTGAATTTGGTATAGATCGATATAGTCGGTTTTGAGGTTTTCGAGAGAGCGATCGCAAGCCTCAATTACTTGGTCATACTTGAGATGGTTGACAAAAACTTTAGTAGCGTAAACCACCTTGTCCCGCACATTGTGTAATGCTTGGGCTACAATCTGTTCCGAGTGACCATCTCCATAAACTTCGGCAGTATCAACCGTAGTGATGCCCGCATCATACGCCGCACGAATCGCTTTTACTGTATCCCCATCTTCAATTCCCACCCACCAGCGTTTACCAGCTTGCCAAGTGCCCATAATGATGGGGGTAATTTCAATATCGGAATTGCCCAAACGTCGCTTTTCCATCTCTAACTCCCGAACTGTACTTTTTATCTATCTTTGCGTTCTTTGCGCCTTTGCGGTTCAATATTAAGGTTGATTTTTGCCCAAATATCGATTTTCTAACCGGCGAAAGCTGGCGGAACGCAACAGCAAAGTAGGTAGACTCACATCTTGCACCTGGGCTAAACCTTAGTTTCTTGCAAATAGCTAAACTTGAAAGCCTAGATTTTTCGTTAAGAAACCCGGTTTTTCAATGCTTGTTGAGAATGGTGCAAGATGTGAGTCTACTCACATCTTGCACCAAGCCGAGAAATAAATTTCTGGCTTAAAGCTAAAACCCGTTGAAACGGGTTAAAAC
>CAYXCW010000067.1:0-41335 GCA_964463555.1 uncultured bacterium | reverse complement strand
AATTAGCAATTAGCAATTAGCAATTAGCAATTAGCAATTAGCAATTAGCAATTAGCAATTAGTAAGAAAGCTAATCATTCCGATGCAACCGGATTTGATCTAACGACAATATTGACATTAACGCAAAGGTTTTCTATGTGAATGGGTTGGCAAATATCTAGTGGGTTAATCTGCCCATATAGCGTTTGAATTTTGTTATGTAAGTTTTGCGTTAGTTTTTCGACCAAAGCGTCAATATACGCGGTTGGGTTATCGTCATTTTCAGCGATCGCAGATGGTTGGGGTTTTTCTGCGATCGCTTCCCAGTCTAAGTGCAACGCCACGCAAATTTCTTCAAAGTTGAGGCGCGATATGCGATCGCCTCGCAGAAACGCTTGAACTGTCGAGCGAGCAATTCCTACTTTATCAGCTAAATCCTGCTGGCGATGAAATAAACGTTCGACAGCCAGCTTAACGCTTTCGATTCGATCTGGAGCCACTCTAATTCCTGCTTTTTTACCCATAAAAATTCACCAATCTACCTGTTTTTTGTGGTAATTTCTCAAATGAGAATGAAAGTAAGAGACTCTCACCTGACGAGATTCCTGCTTCACTTCACCATCCATAACGGAGCGCTGTAAGAGCGTGAAAGCATCTAAATCTTCCCAATCGTACTTGGTTTTTAATAGCTGCCGCAGTTGATCTTCCTCTGCAATGGTTAGAAAACCCGTCCTTAAACTTTGTTGAACGATTTCGCGAATTGAACTCATAGCACGTGGTAGTCTTCACCTGGTTGGTTATTAGGATGCTCGTGGCCTGCCTCCCATGTCTTACAGAATGCCATAATCATTTTGGGAAACAGACTCACTATTTGACTCACCTTTGATTCACTCGTTGACTCACCGTTCGTTTAAAGGCTTTTGGCACCTTGGCTAAACCTTAGTTTCTTGCAAATAGCTCAACTTGAAAGCCTAGATTTTTCGTCAACAAACCCAGTTTTTGCAGGCTTGTTAATAATGGTGCAAGATCTGAGTTTGGGATATGCTGGATTCGGTTTCCCTTTATCTCAACCCAACTTACGGAGGGTAAAACCTATGGTAGCATTGCACCAAGAAGGTGACATCATTGCGGAACGGTATCGCATTCTCGACACTTTAGGGCAAGGTAGTTGCGGTATCACCTACAAAGCCGAAGATTTACAAAGTCAACAGCAAGTGGCGGTGAAAGCTCTTTCCCTCAGCCACCTGCAAGACTGGAAACAGCTAGATTTGTTTGAACGAGAAGCCCAAATTCTCCAACAATTAAATCACCCAGCCATTCCCCACTATCTGGATTACTTTCAGGTAGATACAAGGGAAGAAAAGGCATTTTATATTGTTCAACAGCTTGTTGAAGGCAAGTCTTTAGCAACAATGGTGCAGGAAATGGGCTGGCGCACCAATGAAAGTGGAGTGCGACTAATTGCGATTCAAGTATTGGAAATACTGGTTTACCTGCAATCGCTAAAACCACCTGTCGTTCACAGAGATATCAAGCCGCAAAATCTGATCTGTGGTGAAAACGGCAAGATTTTTTTGGTAGATTTTGGGGCAGTTGCCGATGCCTATTGCAGCACTGTTGGTAAGGGTAGTACGATTGTTGGCACTTATGGTTATATGGCTCCAGAACAGTTTCAAGGGCAAGCTGTTCCAGCGACTGATTTGTATGGTTTAGCGGCAACTGTATTATTTCTACTAACGCACCGAAATCCTGCTGATTTGCCATTGGAAAGGTTGAAAATTAGCTTTCGCTCCCGCATCCAGGTTTCTGAGGGGTTGGCTGACTGGTTAGAGAAGATGCTCGAACCGGATGTAAAAGAACGATTTTCATCAGCAGAAGAAGCGCTGAAAGTATTACAGGGGCGGAAGGTTGGTGTTAGAGAAAGCAGTAAGGAAACGCTACACCAGCCAGGAGATATCATTGCTAAACGGTATCGTATTTTAGACACCTTGGGAGAAGGTGGAATTGGCATCAGTTATCTAGCAGAAGACTTACAAACTGGGCAGCGAGTGGCACTGAAAGCCGTATTGCTGCAACGGATGGATGACTCAAAAATCATAGAACTGTTTGAACGGGAAGCCCGAATTTTAGCTCAACTAAATCATCCAAATATTCCTCGCTATTTAGATTACTTTCAAGAAGGAAAGCGTCGCCGCCGTTGCTTCTACCTGGCTCAACAACTAGCAAGAGGACAATCTTTAGCCACGCTGATAGAAAAGGGATGGCAGCCGGATGAAGCAGAAGTGAGACGCATTGCCAGTAAAATTTTAGAAATTCTGGTGTATTTGCAGCAACTGACACCACCAGTAATTCACCGGGATATTAAACCCCATAATATTATTCGCCGTTCTGATGGTCAGGTATTTCTAGTAGATTTTGGCGCAGTGCAGGATGTTTACCACAATACTTTAACAGGTGGCAGCACGGTTGTAGGTACTTATGGTTATATGGCTCCAGAACAATTTCGGGGTCAGGCTGTTTTGGCGACTGATTTATATGGACTGGGAGCAACGCTAATTTTTCTATTAACTCGGAAAGCTCCTGTTGATTTACCACAACGCAAACTCAAAATTGATTTCCGCTCTCACATGCAGATTAATCAACAATTTTCGGACTGGTTAGAGCGGATGATAGAGCCGATGGCAGAAGACAGATTTTTGTCAGCTAGGGAAGCCTTGACTTGCTTTCAAACTAAAAAAACTCAAACGATTTCTGCTGAAACAACTAGGCCAAAAACTCCAGGGCGTGCCATAAAATTTAATCGGTCATTAATTGTGGCTGCGTGTTTGGTTACACTAAGCATCCTGATAGGAGCAAGCATGACTTTGATCCTGAACCAACTGCCTAGTGCCTTCGCGTTATTACAGGATAAGGTTAGCCAAAAACAAGACAATCGAACTTTCCCCAGCCTAGTAAAATCTAGCTTGCCATTCCCGGTAGCCTCTTGGGACTTTAACGAGTGCGGCGGTGCTGGTCAATCTTTACTTGCTAGTCAATTAGTTAATACAGCTAACGGAACGACTGTGAGGAATGTTACCTGCGGGAAGGGTAAATTTAGATATGCAGCTTGGTTTAACGGTGTCGATTCTTTAATTGAAATTCCAGACCAACCTAGCTTCAATTTTACTAATCAGATGAGCGTTAGCGCTTGGGTGAATCCCTCACGCCTGTCAGGATTGCAAACCATTGTGAATAAGTGGTATGCAATGGACTCGTATATGCTCGTGATTGACAATGGTAATTATATATTCGTAGTAGCGTTTCCTGGCGGCGAGTGGGGGACTCCTATCAAAGTCTCAGCACCTGCTACCCTTGGTTTTTGGACACACTTAGCTGGGGTTTTTGATGGTCAGAAACTATTACTTTACGTTAACGGTCAACTAGCAGCTACGACGGTAGCTAGGGGAACGTTACAAGCCTCCGATCGTCCTATCTCTATCGGCAATCATCCTAGCTGGAATGCGTTCCAGGGTGGTATCGATCAAGTGCGACTTTATAACGTGGCTTTAGATGCTCAACAGATACAGCAATTGTCATCTGCACCTTAGCGAATGGAAATATCTTGCCAATCAGAAGGATTTGAATAAATTGCTAAAGCTTGGAAAATTTCTCGCAGATTGCGCCCTGCATATCCTACTGCAAGGGGCGATCGCTTTCTCAACAGCCCGTGTATTTGCAACAGATGGGACTCTAAGTTACTTTCGCTTCTAAACTCCCTCTGGAGGCTCTGCACCAGCCGTGCTAGCACCTGGTAGGCTGAACGGTCATCCGGGTTAGAAGGCGCGTTAGGCTTCACCAGAGAATGGTTTCTGAATACTTGAAAATGCTCGATGTTTTGGGTTTCCAATACGGCGTCAATTTCATCGAGAACTTGTTCGATTAATTCCTCGGTTACATATTTCATCACCAAGGGTTGGAGAGCATAAAGCACCCGATCGGCTGGGGTGACTTTTTCCAGTAGCGATCGCCTCTCCAATGAAGCCAATGCTTCCACGATCGAAGAAGCGGCGGGAGGCACGTGCAAGTTGGCTTGTAACCTCGACAAAGAAACTGGTTCGCGCTCAATTGTTAGCCAATATAGTAACTCTTTTTCTAATTCTGAGAGGCGATTAACTTGTTGCTGGAGTAGGGTACGCAAGCGATCGCCTAACACCAAAGTACTCTGACTGAGGAACTCGACAACATTGCCGTCGAACACTTCCTGTATCATCGTTGTAATCACTTTTAAGGCTAGGGGATTACCGCCGTAAAGCGCAATTAATTCTGTCAATCCTGGTTCAGAATCAGAATAACCTTTAGCCCTAAAAATCTCGATTGCTTCCTGGGGTGGCAAACCTCGTAATTGCAGCGATCGCACGGGCAAGTTTTCCCCTTGTAATAACGCAATTTCTTGGGGTTTTTCCCGACTGGTTAGCACGATACAACTTTGGTGGCGATCGCTGCTGACGCGCCGCCATAATTCCCCATAGCCCTCATATCCTTCGCGACAGCGTCCAACCCCAGGACGAGACTTACTTTTGTCGCTGGCAAAAATTACCTCGGCTTCATCTAATACGATCAAACACCGCCGCTGTCGCAAATACTCGATCAGTTGGGATATTCCCCGATCGATTTCCCCAGGTGAAACAGCAACTTGAGATGAAGATAAAACAGAAAGCAAGCTGCCCAAAAGCGATTCAATTGATTGGGCAACTTTTAAAGAGCGCCAAATTAAAACCTCAAATTGCTCTTGAATTTGGTCGGCTAGCATCACGGCTAAAGTCGTTTTGCCAATGCCGCCCAAACCCAACAAAGCTATTACTTTACAACGGTCTTGCAAAATCCATTCCACCAGTTGATTCAGCTCGGCTGTACGTCCGTAAAAACTATCTAATTCCGGCGCTTCTCCCCAATCTTCTAATACCGTTGGTTCTGATTCAGGTACTAATTTAGTATCGGCAATTTCTAACCAATTGCCGATCCCAACAGCCGCACAAATAGCGATAAAATTATCGCGCTGAATAGGTTTACCCAGCCAAAAACGACGCAATGTCGCTCTGGAGGTGTGTGCAGTCTGCCACCATGTGGCGGTGCAGGTTTTTGTCCAACCTTGTCTGCGTCTGGCTCGATCAACAATTTCCATTCCCGTCGCCGACGCTCTAAGAGAATCTGTCGCGAACATGTTTACCAGTCAGGGTGAGTCTTACAGACAATATACGCCCATAACAGACATCCTTGTGGATAGTAAGTAATATTTAATACTAAATGAACTACCCGCCCGTTAGTTCCTAGCGCTCGTGACAGCATCACCTTTGCTGTAGCTTCGGTGCTTGTGGAGATGGGAGCGGCTAAAATTTTCAGGACTTACGCACGACGATCCTAGAAACCGGGTTTCTGCGTGGATCTTGAGTTTCTTGCGCGACGATTTCTCATAGAAACCCGGTTTCTTTGCGTAAGTCCTGATTTTGTTTCGTTCTCAATGCGGAATTGAGCGATCGCTGAGTGAAGTAACTTGATATTAGATGCTGGGAGCGATCGCTAACATTACCATGCCAAACAAAAAAGAAAACCCTGGCTGTGGATGTGCTAATATTCCAATTTCATTTCTCATAGTTTTGTTAGGTCTTGGTTATTGGGGCTTTACCAATCTAGATCGACTAAATATCGGCAAACTTTTACCTGAAAGCATCAGTAAATTTCTGCCTATTAATCAACAACAACCGGCGCCAAATTTTACTCCTGCACCCCAGCCTCCCGTAGCAGCTGCTAATGATGCTCCTCCACAAGTAATTCCCACTAAAACACCAACAACCAAACCACAAACTTCACCTTCACCTGTCACCCCTGCTCCCTCGGCATCACCTAAAACTGAAACACCAAAAACCAAACCACAAGCTTTACCTTTACCTGTCACCCCCTCTCCCTCAGCATCACCTCAAACGCCTTGGGAGCAAAAACAAATCAGGGGAATATACTTAAGTCGCTATCAAGTGACAAATAATGCTAGCGAACAAACAATTCGCGAACGAGTTCGTTACTATCGCCAACAAGGCATAAATACAATTATTCATGGCGTTTGGGGTAATGGCTGCACGATGTATCACAGCGAGGTGATGCAGCAAACATTCGGATTCAAAAGTTGCCCCAACCAATTTCAAGAGCAATGGTTAGATTGGCTGATTGATGAGGCGCACAAGCAAGGAATGCAAGTACACGCCTATTTTGAGAAAGGAATTAAAATCGATAAAAATAGCCCGATTTTTGACCTAGCAATTGCTAAAAAATGGGTGGTGCCGGGAGTTGATAGAACCTACCCTGGGATCGAGCATTACGTACTAGATGTCGAGATTCCAGAAGTTGCCGCTCTATTCAGAAAAATCTCAGTCGAGTTCGTCAAAAAATATCCCAAGATCGGTGCAGTGCAGTGGGATGATTATCTGGGATACCATGCTGAATTACCCGGAAAAGTCGATCGGACTACTCATTTAACTAATTTTGTGCGACAAATGAGAGCGGACATCAAAAAAGTGAATCCCAGCGTTAGCTTCGATCTTTGCCATCACAATCCTTATTGGGGTAAGCGTTATTTTGCTGCTGATTGGGCAAATTGGGGTGTTGACCGAGCTTTCATTCAGATTTATAACGATGCTAATTTTAAGCAAGAGCTAGAGTATGCCGTCAATTATCAGGGGGTTGCCATTTCCGATCAACAGTTAAATCGCTTACCAGAACTGATTGCCAATCCCAAAATTCAGAGTATTTTAGTGTTTCCTTCCGATGGCAAACCAGAACAGACTGCTGCTGCGGTCAAAAAGCTTATTTCTTCAACTAAGTAATAACTCAAGTTGCTAGCAAGGACGTTGCTAACGACTAATTGCTAATTGCTAATATAGAATTTTTACTAGGATTAGCCATTAGCCATTAGCCATTAGCCATTAGCCATTAGCCATTAGCTATAATCCCTAGCCCCTAGTCCCTTCTTTGGTCAATTGCTGTCAGTGCATCCAGACTGCGCTAGGGTAGGGATGGAGATAATTTTTTTGGCTCGCCGTGTTACCTTCTAAACGCCCCGTTGTATTGTTGAGTGCTGCTTTGCTGCTAACCTCCCTGACTGCTTGCGCCAACAGTCCAAATAGCAAAAATTTGGAGCAGTCTTTAGCAGCAGATCCTCAGTTGCAAGAAAACCCCGTTACCATCGGTCAACCAGTAACCGATACCAATCCTCAGCAGAATCAACCACCAGTTGAACTACCAACTGATTTTCCCTCAGAAATTCCCCGCTATCCTAATGCGACGTTAAAGGAAGTGACTCAACAGGATTCTTCCCCATTAACCCGCTGGGCTAGCGGCGATCCTACTAATATCGTGCAAAGTTTTTATCAAAAGGAATTTCAAAATAACAATTGGCAAATTGTCAGCCAACCCACTGCTGAAGATAGTTCTTTGGTAGCGCGTCAAAACGATTTACAAGTGACAGTAAATATTCGACCCGCGCCAACTAATGTCGCCACCCCTGCACCCAATCAAACTCCTGCAACAACGGAATTTACTATTACCTATAACCGCAACAGTAGCGCGACAGCGACTGCAAGCCCTACACCTTCGCCGTCTCCAGAGGTTGCTACAACAAATCCCACTCCATCACCCGAAACAGTCCCTTCTACTAATACTGAAGCGCAAGTTTTTGCCGATATTAATAATGCACCAAAAGAGCTGCGTTCATACATTACCGATTTGGCACAATTGGGGGTATTAACTCCTAACCCAGCAGCAAAAACTAATACTTCTACTACTGGTAGCGAATTTGCACCCAATAACCTGATCAGTCGCCGCGATTATGCCAGTTGGTTAGTTGCTACCAATAATCGCATGTTTGCCAACAATCCGGCGAAACAAATTCGCTTGGCAAATTCATCTTCTCAACCGGCATTTCAAGATGTGCCTCCCACTCACCCCGACTTTGGTGCAATTCAAGGATTGGCTGAAGCGGGTTTAATTCCCAGTCCTTTATCGGGAGATAGTACCGCAGTATTGTTTCGTCCTGGCGCACCTTTGACGCGGGAACAAATGATGCTTTGGAAAGTACCTTTAGATACTCGCCAATCTTTACCCAATGCTTCAGTTGATGCGGTAAAACAAACTTGGGGTTTCCAAGATGCGGGTAAAATCGATCCGAAAGCCTTAAGGGCAATTTTGGCAGATCACCAAAATGCGGATGTGTCAAATATCCGCCGAGTTTTTGGTTTTACTACTTTATTTCAACCTAAAAGACCAGTTACCCGCGCCGAAGCAGCAGCGACGCTTTGGTATTTTGGTACACAAGGGGAAGGAGTATCGGCTAAAGAGGCATTGCAATTGAAATCGCAGTCTAATTAACTCAACACACATCTTGCACCACTATCAACAAGCCTTCAAACCCTTGTTTCTTGACGAAAAATCTAGGCTTTCAAGCTGAGCTATTTGCAAGAAACTAAGGTTTAGCCAAGGTGCAAGATGTAAGTCAACTCAGATCTTGCACCTACCCGATAAACAGTCCTGAAATAAATTACTTGCTCAAAGCCTAAGTTAGCTAAAGCTAACTAAAATCACCGTTTTAACCCGTTTCAACGGGTTTTAGCTTTCAGCCAGAAATTTATTTCTGTTGGCTCTGGTGCAAGATGTGAGTCAACTCAGATCTTGCACCGAGGCTAAACCTTAGTTTCTTGCAAATAGCTAAATCTGAAATCCTAGATTTTTCGTAAAGAAACCCGGTTTTTCCAGGCTTGTTGAGAATGGTGCAAGATGTGAGTCAATAAACCCAGTTTGTTGGAAAAAAGCGGGTTTCTGTAGCCAAATCTACAGCGGATTGCAGCCGCGTGAGGGAAAGCGTTATCGCTTCGTTTGTGTAGCGGCAGCATTAATGCTGCCGCTACACAAACAAAGGTGTACCTCATGCGCCTGCAATCCGCTATAAGCCTTAAGGTAGTTGCTAGTTTACTATAGTTGTATTACTAATGGTTTATTAACCAATCTACTATGAAAATACTAGCAATGCCAACCCGGAGATGGCTATTCTTTATTCTATTTTGCGTCGCCTTTTTGCTCGCTACCTTCTTTGGAGATGTTAGCCGCGTCATTGCCCAGCAAGGAAATGCGAGACAAAAATTAGTCATGGTGACATCGGCGGATTATCCCCCCTATGAATTTAGAGATACCGCCAGCGGTAAAGGTGATATTATCGGCTTTGATGTAGATATTGCTAAATATATTACCAACCAACTCGGCTACGATTTGGAAATAAAAGATACTGATTTTAGCGGCATTATTCCCGCGTTGCAGTCGGGGCGGGCTGACTTTGCAATGGCGGGGATGACTCCTACCGAAGAACGCAAAAAAAATGTCGATTTTTCCGATATTTATTACGAAGCTAAGAATACAATTGTTACCCGCAAAGGTAGCAATCTGAAAACGCCGGAAGATTTGGCAGGAAAAAAGGTCGGCGTTCAGTTAGGATCGACGCAAGAAAAAACGGCGAAAGAATTTAAAAATGTTCAACTTGTAGCGCTGAATAAAACCGGCGATTTGGTGCAAGAAGTTAAGGCGAGGCGAATCGATGCGGCGGTGATTGAAGATACAATTGCCAGGGGATTTATCGCCAATAACCCGGATTTGCAATTTACGACAATTCCCAGTAAGCCTGAAGAAGCTGGTAGCGCGATCGCATTCCCCAAAAATTCCCGTTTAGTCAATGATTTCAACCGCGTTTTAGCGGAAATGAAACAAAGCGGCGAAATCGAAAGGTTAATCAAAAAATGGTTTGAAAATCAAGGCAAAACCGCACCCGCCACCAGTTCCAATGTCTTACCTTTCGCCAAGATAGCGCCCCGCATTCCTTTCATCCTCCAAGGCATATTAGTAACCTTACAATTTACCGCAATCTCGTTATTTTGTGGTTTCATTTGGGGAACGATTTTATCTTTGTTTAAAATCTCGTCAAATAAGTTTTTGTTTTGGTTTGGCACGGTTTACACTTCGATATTTCGCGGTACGCCCCTCTTGTTGCAAATTGCCTTAGTCTATTACGCCACGCCGCAATTAACTGGTTACAATATTCCGGCATTATTAGCTGGGGTAATTACATTTACTCTCAACTCTGGCGCATACGTTTCTGAAACCATCCGCGCCGGTATTCTGGCAATTGATAAAGGTCAGCGGGAAGCAGCTTTATCTTTGGGAATTCCCTATAGACCGATGATGGCAGATATTATCTTACCCCAGGCGTTTAAAAATATTCTGCCTGCGCTGGTGAACGAAACAATTGCATTGTTAAAAGATTCTTCTTTGGTTTCAGTGATTGGGGTGACCGATCTGTTACGTCGCGCCCAAATTGTCGGGGCAGAACAATATATCTACTTTGAACCCCTACTATTTGCTGGGGCAATTTATTATGTAATGGTCATGGTTTTAACTTGGAGTGGTTATGTTATCGAACGAAGATTACAACGCAGCAGTTAAAGTGGAAAATTTGCATAAAGACTTTGGTCAACTCAAAGTTCTGCAAGGAATTTCCACCAATATTAAACACGGGGAAGTTGTGGCAATTATCGGCCCTTCGGGTTCGGGTAAGTCAACTTTCTTGCGGTGCATGAATTTACTGGAAATGCCAACGGCGGGGAAAATTTACATTCAAGGTGCAGATATTACCGCGCCAAAAACTGATATTATGAAAGTGCGGCAAAATATCGGCATGGTGTTTCAGCATTTCCATTTGTTCCCCCACATGACGGTGTTAAAAAATGTCATGTATGCCCCAGTTAAAGTCAAGAAAGTAACAAAAGAAACAGCGCGGCGCGAAGGAATGGAACTGTTAGAAAAAGTTGGTTTATCCCAAAAAGCAAATGCTTATCCAGCGCAACTATCGGGAGGACAAAAACAACGGGTAGCGATCGCGCGCAGTCTCGCCATGAAACCGGATATTATGTTATTCGACGAACCAACCTCCGCACTCGACCCGGAAATGGTCAACGAAGTGCTAGAAGTAATGAAAGACTTGACCAAAACTGGCATTACAATGGCGATCGTCACCCACGAAATGGGGTTTGCGCGCGAAGTCGCCAATCGGATTTTATTCTTGGATCAAGGACAACTGGCGGAAGATTCTCCGCCCAGGGAATTCTTTAGCAATCCGAAATGCGATCGCGCCAAGCAATTCCTAGAAAAAATGTTGTAATTATTATGGCTGAAGTAGAAATTTACAGTGCAACCGTTTGCCCCTATGCCCATCGTACCCGACTAACGCTGCTGGAAAAAGGGGTAGACTTTCAGCTAACCGAAATTGACTTAGAAAATAAGCCAGATTGGTTTGCTGCTATCTCACCTTATGGCAAAGTTCCAGTTATTAAACACGGGAATAGCATTGTCTGGGAATCAACGATTATCAACGAATATTTGGATGAGGTTTTCCCGGAAAAACCATTGATGCCAAGAGATGCGGGGAAGAAAGCGATCGCGCGCATCTGGATTGACTTTGCCAATACTAAATTCACCCCCGCCTTCTATAAATTACTCCTCGCTCAAACCCCAGAAAATCAACAAGAATGGGCGCAAGAATTATGCAACCATCTACTATTTATGGAACGAGAAGGTATTGCCAAATTATCCAGCAATAACGTTTATTGGTTGGGTGAGTCTCTCAGTCTTGTCGATCTAGCATTTTACCCTTGGTTTGAAAGGTTGCCCGTCTTAGAACATTACCGCAGTTTTACCTTACCATCAGAATGCGTGCGACTTCAGCAATGGTGGGAAGCGATGAATGCTCTTGAATCCGTACAATCAATTAAACATCCGACAGACTTCTATATCGCCGAATACATCAATTACGCCAATAACACAGCATCCGGTATCACCGCGCAGGAAATGCGACAAAATTAAATTCGCCCCCCTATTTTCTTGCTCTTCTTGTTTGTCTCCTACCCTTCAAGAAGCCGCGATCGCATCGATCGCACCTAATACCAATTTCCCTTGATAAAGCTACACATTAATATGTGCCGATTGTAGGGGCGGGTTTTACCAACCATGTCAGCCAAAAACAAACAATTTCAATAAACCCGCCCCGACCCAAGTGTTTCGCGTTCATGGGAAAAAGGTATAATATCATATCCGATTGATTAGCCGTAATCAGAAGCCGGGACACGGCATTATTATGGTGTTTTGGGTTTTCTTTAGCCCTCTGATATTTAGTTGAGTTGGGATTGGGTGCCTGTTATGCGATCGCTTCATTTTATACTTGATTTATACTTCTTTGTCAAGGTGTAATTTCTAACTTTTATCAGGCGATCGATTTCATGTATATTGATAAAAACCAATACCCATTAAACTGATGAACCAAATTCATACCTGGAATCAAGGGCGGGTAACGATTGACTTGCGTCAACAAAGTTATGAAAAATTGCTGAGTCGCTATGGAAATGTAACCGAATTTATAGACAAACTGCAATTTTTTAATTCCAATTTATCTAAAGACCTAGACTTATACAATATCAGTGCTTATCCCGACCACGTTAATAAAGGAATTCACGTTATCGGCAGAAATGAAGATTTTGGCATATTTCCTAGCTCAAATTTAGCGCTAAAATGCTCGCAAGGAAACCTTTTCGCCGAGGATTTGAGAAAACAATTTTACCGCAGCATTCAACTCGAACGGGAATTTGAAAAAAAATTAAATCCGCTAGAAAGCAAGCTCCTGCAAATTTGTCCGGTATATTGTCATTTTCAAAGCCGCAAACCCAACGCTTATTTTAAACAAATACTATTCATGCACCGCGTCCAAAGTGGGTTAGCATTGGGCGATATTGAAACAGGATTCAGCCAAGAATTTTGTCGCGTGTTTAACATCCCAACCCTGGCAGAAATCAAATCCAAATCTAGATTTGTATTGCATTTATACTTAGATAATAAAAAGCATCGACAGCTTTTAAAGATTCAAGCAGCTTATTTATTTAAAAAATTGCTAGACAAAGGGATAAAAATTTGCAGTTTGAATCAGAAAAATATCATGCTCGACCGCGATCAAAAAACCGGAGAACATAAATATATTATTATCGATCCCTGCGAAGACTTTTTCCCACCAATCACGCCTGTTTATAATGCATTTACCAGCCAGTTGTGTGATTAAAATACAGATGGCTAATGGCTAATGGCTCATTGTTATTCTTCCTACCTCCTATGCCTTCCCAAAACTACGACAACTTGTTTAATACAATCGAAGAATTAGTGTTGCATCATTCTCCCAGCGGCGACGAGGTGCAAATCGATCGATGGTTGATGCATCGATTTGAAGCTTTGGGAGTAAAAGCTTGGTTAGATGCGGCGGGGAATGCGATCGCACACCTCCCAGGAAAAGATTCTACCAGAGCGATCGCTATCACCGCCCACAAAGACGAAATTGGCGCCATTGTCAAGACTATCGGCAACCGAGGACGGGTAGAAGTTCGCAGGTTAGGCGGCGCATTTCCCTGGGTTTATGGCGAAGGCGTTGTAGATTTATTAGGAGATAACGAAACCATCAGCGGTATTCTTTCTTTTGGTTCCCGCCACGTCTCCCACGAATCACCCCAAAAAGCGCAACAAGAAGATAAACCCCTCACTTGGGAAGATGCCTGGATAGAAACTAAATGCACCCCAGAAGAACTAGAAACCGCAGGCATTCGACCTGGAACCCGCATGGTAATCGGAAAACATCGCAAGCGACCTTTGCGATTAAAAGATTACATCGCCAGTTATACCCTTGATAATAAAGCCTCGGTGGCAATTTTATTAGCCGTTGCCGAACAAGTAAAACAACCTGCGGTGGATATCTATTTAGTAGCATCAGCAAAAGAAGAAGTCGGTGCAATTGGGGCGCTTTACTTCACCAACAATCAGCGCTTAGATGCCTTAATTGCCCTAGAAATTTGTCCCCTTTCTCAGGAATATCCCATCGAAGATGGGGAAGCGCCCGTAATTTTATCCCAAGATGGATACGGAATTTACGACGAAATCTTAAACAAACAACTGCGACGAGTAGCAGGGGAAAATAACATTCCCGTACAACTAGCAACTATTAGCGGTTTTGGCAGCGATGCTTCAATTGCGATGAAATTCGGTCACGTTTCTCGCGCCGCCTGCTTGAGTTTTCCCACCCAGAATACTCATGGATATGAAATAGCTCATTTGGGAGCGATCGCTAATTGTATCGATATCCTCTGTGCCTACTGCGAAACCGATTTTAGTTAAGGCAAGTTGCTAATTGCTAATTGCTAATTGCTAATTGCTAATATCATGTCCGTTGAATTGCCCATAATAAAAAAATCTCACCGCGTAGTTGCGTAGGGACACGGCATGAGAAGTAGGTTGCTCTTGCGACTTCATGGGTCATCTTTAGGTTGCGATCGCTCTATTGGCACGTCGTCGAGTAAACCTTCTACCCCCAGTCCGATCGATTTTGCTAGGACTTTCAGGGAAACCCCTAACTCTCGTGCTAGTGCGATCTCATTATCAAAACGCGGCACTTTTCGCCCTCCCTCCCATTGTGCGATCGTCCGGTAACTAAGATTGATGCGCCGCCCTAAGTCTTCCTGAGATAAGTTCAAGCTTTCTCTAAGTTCTTTTAAAGTCGGGTGTTGTTGATTTTGGCCTTCTGACATGGTTTTAGGTCATTGATTAGTTTCACGATCGGATTGCGATATTTCTTCTGACGTCTCGTTGATTAATCCCTCTACATCTATTCCCATAGACTTTGCCAGGACTTTGAGGGACACTCCCAACTCGCGGGCTAAAGCAACCGCGCGATCAAACCGAGGAATCGATTCTCCTCTTTCCCAATCACCGATAATCCGAATTCCTACATTCATTCGGCGACTTAACTCCGGCTGCGTTAGATTGGCTCTTTCTCGCAGTGACTTCAAAGTAGGTTGCTCGTTTGACTTCATGGCGGCAGTAAATTGCTAGCAGTTTACTGCTTGACAAAAGGTGTGACTGGCAATAAACTGCTAGTTAAAGGACACAAAAAAGGGGGCAAACTATGACAGTCAGCCCTTTCTTCAGTGTCTCATTCCATAGTTAACCCGTCAGCAGAATTTATGCACTACTGACGGATGCGAATCTGTTACTGAGGATTTTGATTATGACTCATAGTTGCAACGGCGCTACAGGTGCGTCTCGTTTCCCGTGGGCAATTGTCCGCCAATTGCCTAACATGCAGCGCATTACCGTGGCGCGACTTCGCAACCGTAGCGATGCCGAAGGGCATCTGACCGCGTTGCGGCGATTGATTCCCCAGGCTGAGTTTGTTATCGTTTTCGACTTAACTGGGCAATGATGTAGTCGCGATATGCCTCCGGCACGCTACGCGATCGCATATATAGGGGCGTGCGATCGCGTTGATTAAACCTGTTGCCAAAATGGTGCGTGGTTGAGTATGCGATCGCACTCAAGTGCGATGCCCCTTGCATTCAATGTTGTATCAACAATGACACTCATGTTTGCTGACGTTGCCGTTTGTAGTCGTAGTCTTCGTCGTAATCGATAGTACCAAAGAGGTCTAACACTTTGAGCCGCTTGCGACGCTGGATATATTCGCGCAGTGCGGTTTCGACGAGGGCATCCACGGTTGTCTGGTCATCAAGTGCCAGTGCCTCTTGCAGCAAGGCTTCGTTGATGTTGAGCGGTGTAGGCACGATTGATTCTGACCCAACGACTGAACTCAATCAATGTTATCGCACTCCACAACTCACACCAAAAAGCGATCGCCTTCCTTCAATCAAAAACAGCGATCGCACTGGGCAATAATCTAGACGCGATCGCATATATAGGGGCGTGCGATCGCCCCAAGGAGATTTTCAATCTTTTTCTGTCTCGCCTCGCGTTGGCGCGTCATCAGGAATACCCTCAATGTCCAGTCGCATCGCTAGTGCAAGGGTTTTCAAAGACACCCCCAACGCCCGCGCCAATGCGAGTGCGTTATCAAATCGCGGTACTTTCTTCCCTCCTTCCCATTCACCAATAGTCCGAAAACTCAGATTCAGTCTTCGTGCCAACTCCTCTTGAGAGATGTCTAGATTGTTCCGGAGGTTTTTCAAAGTTAAATCTTTTTCTGTCGGATCTGCGCTCATTTAACACTAAAGTATTCACACTATAGTTGACATAGCCAGCGTCTTACACTTTAGTGTGAGTAGATAGACACAAAAAAGGGCAGACAATCCGGATCGCCTTTGGAGACGCAACCAGTCGCGCCTGCCCGATCTTGTGAAGGGCGATCGCATGGAAGTGCGATCGCCCCAACTAAACACAACTAATTACCAGGATAAAACGATGACCGACATTCACAACAGCGCTCAAAGAGCGCGGCTTTTCCCGTGGGCATAATTTATAGCAACCTCGTCAATCGCCTCCTCGACGCAGGTGCAGCAGTGGTAGTGCTGAACTTACTGCCCAATTGGGTGCAAACCTCAGATCATCCGAATAACCCGATCAAAACACTTGTTCAACGGTATAGCGATCGCCCATTTTCCTTGTCCTCCCCACCTTCAGCGCTACTCCACTGAATTAGATGATAGAGTGGTGCGTTAACGAAGTGTAACGCACCCTACAAGAGCTGCGATCGCACTTCTAGCTTCGAGTCCAGTATTGCGTTGCTGGAGGAGTTCTTACCCCACATCCATTCCAACCATTTTGCCAATATTTGACCCTATTGTTGCTCAAAATTTGGATATAGCCCGTAACTGTAGTGCTACATCTTTGTGGATCGATTCGTTCAGTAGTAATATTGATTCTATTTGAACCAGCGTATGTACCGCGAATAATATGGTTGAAGGCACCATTATCGCAACTAGCTTCAACGTAGTGTCCGTTATCACGATAAAACTCAATTGGACAGTCTGGACTGCCTTGCCAGCTGCCAATCATACTGAAAGATTGTCCTAGCATTGCTGATGGTATCGTAGCAGTAGCAGCAATAGTAATTAGAGAAATGACAAATCGCTTCATAATTATCTTTCCTTGCATAATCTAGACTCAGAAAATCAGAATTGATCGTAGGGTTGGTGCGTTACACCGATCTCTACACCCCCTACAATAACTTTTTATTCAGACAAAATAACTACTTTTATTTAGGTAGATTGTAATTCTAAATCGTAGTTAATACTTCTCCTGAAAAGGATGCGTTAAACCGCAAACAAAAATACAATATTTGTTTAAGGCCAAGCGTAAAACTGAAAAGTCTTATCTTGATAGCCCAAACGCCCAAGTTGATACTCTGGCACTGAGCCGTCAGGAATATTTATCCAATCTTTATCACTAGGCTGAAACCAACGATAAACTGACACTCCATTGGGCAAGGGAGTACGGCTTACATAACATTGAAAAGTTTTGCTTTGATAACCCAATTGATACATTTTCGTGTCTGGTATCTCGTCTTTAGTTATAGTAATCCAATCTTTATCATTAGGCTGAAACCAACGATAAATGGCAACACTATTTGCAAAAGGCGTTAAAGAGCATGAAAAAGAATATTGCTTGTCCCGATAGCCCCATGAGCCAAGCTTCCAGTCTTCAATTTCACCGGCTCTAAGAGTAATCCAATCTTTATCATTAGGATTCCACCAACGATAAACAGGTACAAGTTGGTTTGTCTGTGCCAAAATAACAGGTTTTTCTATAGCACCAGTGTGATTTTGAGAAAAATATGCAGTAGCAAATAATAGATAGGAACTAATTGCAGCAATACTCACAAGCTTATTCATATTTACCTATTCCCTAAAATATATCAATCTGCGGGATTTAAAACCAGTGTTTATGAGCATTTCTAAGATACTTGCAATATCTTCTTATATGAAGTAAGGATTTAGGAAAATAAAATTGCGTTAAAGCGCAAATGAAAATGCAATCATCTGCACCAAAACAACTCATAAATTTAGATATTATTTGCTAATAGATATAAAATTTTAAGTGTTAAGATAAGTAAATTCTTCCGGACGGATTTAGATAGCGATCGCACACCTAACACTACCCTTCCCTCACTTCATCCCAATGTAAGCAAAATGGTACTCCGCAAAACATGGCAAGCAACTGGCCTTTGGCTGGGAATAGGCTGGAGTATTTTGTGGAGTGTGGTGCTGTCCGAACTGCCCCTGATGCAACAATTGGATCTGTGGCAAAGCGATCGCTTAATCCGCCTCAACCATTCCCGCACCCCACCCGCAGAAATCGTTCTAGTCACTATTACCGAAGCAGACTTAAAAACCTGGGGAATAGCCAACGAACCGACTATTTATAGCAACCTCGTCCATCGTCTGCTGGAAGCAGATGCAGCGGTGGTGGTGCTGAATTTACTGCCCAATTGGGTGCAAACCTCAGATCATCCCAATAACCCGATCAAAAAACTTGTTCAACGGCATAGCTCGCGCACTGTCCTAGTCCTCCCCACCTCCAGCGCCACCAAGCCCAACCCCACCGAATGGCGCAATTACGAATATTTCCTCCCTTCAACCGACAAAGGCGAACCCCTGTTTCCACCCCAGTCGATTCTAGGCTTTGCTGAATACGAGCCAGAAGCCAAACATCCTCAGAGTATCCGCAGTACTGCTCGTCAAGCGAGTTTATCTGGGCAATTTACCCTCACCCACAATTTAGATCGCATCCAACCCCTCGATTCAGCAGCTTTACTCACCCTGAAAAAATTTAAACGCCAGAAGCAACCCCTGCAAACCCCTCAGACGCCGATTCAAATTCATTTTTGGGGAGCAACGGGAACCTTCCCCACCCTTGAAGCTCAATCCATTTTGAGCAACAGCAGATCGTTCCCACAAGTGGGCAACAAAATCGTCCTGGTGGGATTTTCAGAGACTAATAACCCTGATGCCTTTGCGATTCGCTCTCCCTTTGGCGAACTCATGCCCGCAGTTGAATTACAAGCCAACCTGGTGGCAAGTTTGCTCGCGGGATCTTTTGATCAAATAGTTCCCATCTGGCTGCAAAAAGCCCTGATTGTATTGGGTGGTATCTTAATTAGCCAATGGATAGTCTTGGGAAAGCTTGATGTTCGTGCTAGAAAGCGATACTGGTATTGGCTGTATCCCGTCTTGGGATTGAGTGGATTTGGTCTTGTCAGCCTTGTGGTGTTTGGACAGGTTTGGATTCTACCAATTACGCTGCCCCTAGTCACCTGGACTGCAACGGGATTGTCTGTATTTATCTCATTACTCTTAGGTGTCCAAAAAGACCTGATCGACCAGCAACAGTGTGAAATCGATCGCCTGCATTCCATCGAGCAAGCGGCAGCAATCTCCCAAGCGAAAAAAATGCTCCATCGAATTGCTGCTAATATCCACGAAGGCCCGCTGCAAGAATTGAAACTGGTCATGGATCGACTAGAAATGCTTCAGTTTAATGGAGAAGCGTCAAATCTCGACCCCGTTTTAGATCGACTGGAAAGCTTAGGGCATCACCTGCGCCAACAGCTCAATCAAGCCCGCGCCATTCCCCTAGAGATCGCACCGGAATTAAAAGCGGGATTAGACATTGGCATGAGGGCAAAACTACAACAACTGGTCAACTCTGGAGAACTCACCCTTCGAGTGATTCAACAGTTGCAACCTGTGGAAGAACCGGAATCGAACAGCCTCTGGCTCGAAGCCCGCGAGGATATTTACCATTTCTTTTGTGAAGCCATTAATAACGTCATTCGCCATGCCCAACCCCCTCACGGAACTGCCACTGAAGTGCAGGTGAGCTTGTGCCAGCAAGATACTCGCTGTACCCTGACGATTGAGAACGATGGTGCCAAATTAGATCCCTCAATCTTCGAGCCTTCGACTATGCCAAAAAAGCGGGGCGGGTACGGGATGAAATTGATGAAAATTATTGCCTCGGAACTTCCCAATGGCACCTTGGAGTGCGTTGCTTTGTCAGAGGGAGGAGTGCGAGTACAACTCTCTTGGCATCAAGCGTTTAATTAGTTGAACTCGTTCAACTGTTTTTAGCCTCAATTTTCAAAGGGAGACAACGAAACCGATCGTCTCCAGACAGCAGAAAGGTTTTAGGACTAGGATCGATAAAACCAGTTCCAGTAATGCTTGGAGGCTATGCAATCTAAACCTCCTTTGTTTGTGATCCTCGAAGATCACCCAGAAGTCGCGCAGAACAACTATCTGTTTCTGCAAAAGTTAGAGCCAGAAGCAATTTGTGAGCTGGCTCAGACTCATACTGAAGTCTTAGAACGTCTAGAGTTAGAAACCCCCGATCTCGTCATCATCGATCTGTTATTTGGCACCGCGACGGGCGAACAATCCGCGCAAGCCAGCCTCGCCTTGTTGCAACAGATTTTTCAGGACTATCCGATGCTGAATATCCTGATCTATACCAGCGAGTATGGATATTTAAAGCCACTGATCAAATGGATCGGTCGCCACCAGGGAGGGTTTGTCGTCGTCAGTAAATTGGAACGACGGAAAGCGTTTTTAGAGGGAGTGAAACATGCCTTGGATGGCAAACTAGAGATTCCCAGAGAACTGCGTTACAACATCGATTTAGACGAACGAGAGATGCAAGTGCTGATCTTGTTGTGTCGGGAATCTCTCACGGATAAAGCGATCGCTCAGCGTCTGAACTTATCCTTGAAAACCATCCAAAATTGCGTCCAACGCCTCAAGGCAAAACTGAACATCGACTATCTCGATGAAAACGATACCAGCACCCGCGTTGCCCTCTGCATGGAAGGCGTTCGGCGCAAACTCATCGTGCTATAACTCAGACTGGGCTTGTATGCCCATCCCACAAATCCCAAACAATTCTTGTGGGACAACAAGATCAACGGATGGTAGGGGCACGGCATCAGTAACGAATCCCATCTACTCAAAGCTTTCCCGATGCCGTGCCCCGACAATGTGCTGTTGCGCCCAATTGAAAAACCCGATAAACCTTGTTTCCCGTAATTTCATACAATTAATACAGAGGACTTACAAGAGAAAACAGCCAATGATGCCTAATACCGTTGCCGATGTGATGACCCCCGATCCCATCTGCGTGCGGCCCGAAACGCCCCTCAACGAAGCGATTAAAATTCTTGCGGATCGTCGCATCAGCGGTTTGCCGGTAGTAGATGAAACCGGCAAACTCATCGGCATTCTCTCGGAAACAGACTTAATGTGGCAAGAATCGGGGGTTAATCCTCCAGCCTATATTATGTTCTTGGATAGCGTGATTTACTTAGAAAATCCCGCCAAGTACGAGCGAGACTTGCATAAGGCGCTGGGGCAAACAGTTAAGGAAGTGATGACTGAGCAAGTGGTAAGCGTTTCTCCAGATAAATCCTTGCGCGAAGCGGCACAAATGATGCACGCAGACGGCTATCGTCGCTTGCCGGTAATCGATGCTAGCGGTAAAGCGATCGGCATCCTTACCCGTGGAGATATTATCCGGGCAATGGCAGCGAGTCAAGAATAGGTAATCGGTAATGGATTGTGGGAAAATTACTTACTACCCAGCTGGCTGTTCACCCATGACCCATTACCAATTACCGATTACAAATGACCATTACTCCTGAGTCTGTGAAAGAATTAATTTCTTCGGAAAATTTGGGCGATCGCATACGCGGCGTCAACAACTTGCGGCAGCTAGAACCGGCGATCGCTTTTGAGTTGGTGCAAACCGCCATCAAAGATACCAACCCTCGTATCCGATATGCCGCTGTCAGCCAAATGGATACGTTAGGGAATCAAGATTTGCCAAAAGCTTATACTATATTGCGCGATCGCTTGCTCAACGACTCGGAAACCGACGTCCAAGCAGCCGCCGCAGACTGCATAGGCGCACTCAAATTAACCGACGCCTTTGAAGACTTGCGCCGCATTTATCAAACCACCACCGAATGGCTGCTTCAGCTCAGTATTATCGCCGCCTTGGGAGTATTCGGCGATCCCCGATGCTTTGACTTATTGGCAGAAGCACTCAACTCCAGCACCGATATCGTGAAAACTGCGGCGATCGGTTCTTTGGGAGAACTGGGAGATTCACGGGCAATACCTCTTTTAATCCCATACGCCACCGATCCAGATTGGCAGATCCGCCACAGAGTCGCCCAAGCACTCGGTCATCTGGGAGGCGAAGAAGCTCGCAATACTTTAGAAACTCTAGCTCAAGATCGAGTCGAGCTAGTTGCTAAAGAAGCCCAAACCTATTTAAATTCAAAGGCATAAGCATCGAGCATCGGGCACGGGGCTAGGGGCTGTTCGGTAATTTCTACCCATTAATACAGCAAAAGCATGTTATTTACAATTTCTTGAGCTGCACCAGCTCCCCTGTCTCCTGCACGCCTGCTCCCCCTCAAACAAAAAATTGTATCCGTAGTTACATCTAAATTGCCAACAACTAAATGCATAAATTTAAAGTTTAGTCAAGTAACTGCCCTACCATAACTTGATGTTTAAGTGCTTGTTTACACTAACTTTACTTTCAACAACCAATATCCCCCTGAATTTAAAGACTCGGTAAAAATCAGCAATTTTACCTCTTAGTAACTTCCCCTGGATAAATATTGTTCATATAATCAAATTGTTAGAAGATACACGCAGCAACCGAGAGATACACGGAAATCCAGGGTCTGTTAAATCGCTCGCTGCATCTACACTCAGATCTGTTAGGGGTAAAAAGCCTTGTTAATATCGCTCAAATTTCAGCAGATATAACTGAGGAATTAACAATCTCAAACGGCTGCAAAGGTATCAAGAACCATCAATTAAATTGCCTAAGTTACTAGGGGGAATCCAATGAATTTCAAGAAAGTTGCGGGTTTTGTCGGCTTAGTCGCTAGCAGCGTTCTGGCTGTTTCTACCTCTCCAGCGCAAGCTTTTAATCTGAACAGCGGCTCTAATTTAGGTACTTGTTCCGTTCTCTCAGATCCTTTCGTTGGCGCGGTTTTCGGTCAATTGATTAGTCAAGGCACCACAGGCAGCTGTACAACCGCAGATGGTTTTACCCTCACAGCTAGTGGCGGCAACCTCCAAGGCAAAAATGTCAACGGTTTTAAGGGTATAGGTGTCACCAGCGATCTCAACACTGACCCAACCCTTGCCGAGATCAACTTTGGTGAGTCTATCAGCATGACTGTCCCTGGAGCAACAGGTGGTATCCTTGGCTCGATCGATTTCTCTGCTATGTTCCAACCAGGGGTATTCTCGGATGAGGTGTTTGAAGTTGCTGAGGTTGTGGCTAGCGTATTCGGCGGCGGCACATACACCGGCACCCTGAGAATCACTGGCAATAACACCGCACTATGGAATGTGGGTGGTTTGATTGTCGATCAAGTCGTCAACGCCATCAGTCCTTCCACCCCCAACGGCGGCGGTTATTACAGCGTCTCCAATCCTTTTGCCAATCTGGCTGTGACCAATCTGCTGTTCCGACCCACCAACGGTTCTAGCTCGGCTGCTTCCTACGTTGCTTCCAATGTTGGCTTGGGTTCTCCTGCAACTTCTTACCAAAACAGTGACTTCGGTGTAGGAGGCGTGGCATTGAAATCCGTTCCCGAACCAACCACCCTTGCCGGTCTGGGTATCGTAGGCAGTTTGTTGGTAGCTTCTCGTCGTCGTAGAGCTAACGCTGCTTCCTAATTGCTGAGTTTCAAGCTGTCATCTCCCTGAATCTTGGGGTTGAAAGTCTAGTCAGACTTTTAACCCTATTTTTTTTAGCAATATTTATTATCGGCTGTTTGCAATCAAACAGCCCTTTTTATTTTGGGTTTATTTTGGGGCTAGCGATCGCTTTCTCGTAGCTAGAGAAAGAAAGTTTGCCCCCGAACCCAGAAATAGATCCCCTGGCGTCAAAGTGCTTATTTACACACCCTCTGCCTCTGCCTATTGCATATTTTTCTATACAGCTCAACAGTTATAACACTTATTTCTACTAACTAAGTTATTTAAAGATACTGTCAAGGCTCCGTGAATTTACATTATCAGATCTACCGAGTCATCAATTGGGTTTCTATAATCGAGACGTAAGTACATCAGCAACGTCTGAGATACCAGAGTGCAAATCAGAGACTATCAGCTCAACAATATGCATCTACCCTCAGAAGATTTGTTTGAACTAAAACACCTTTGTCCAGTTCAAATCAATTGCTGCACTCAGCGAAAAAACGACGATCTCAGACCGTTGCTTCAGGTGTCGCAAGCGCTCGATCAATGTTGGGATCGGGTTCAAAGAGGAACAATAATGAATTGCAAAAAAGTTTCGGCCTTCGTTAGTGTCATAGCTGGCAGCGCTCTTGCTCTATCAACTTCTCCAGCTCAAGCTTTTAACTTCACTACCGGCTCAAATTTAGGGAACTGCTCTGCTTTGGCGGGTCCTTTTTATTCCGGTCTTTATAATCAGCAGATCAGTAATTTCACTACACCCAGCTGTACAACTGGTGACGGTTTTACGCTGACAGCAACTGGCGGCCCTTTACAAGGGAAAATCGTCAACGATGTCATAGGTGTGGGTATCACTAAAAATGCCAATGACCCCGCTCCTGGCGAAGTTAATACTGGAGAAGAATTAAACTTACTTCTTCCCGGAACGGGTGGAATCCTCCAATCTCTCGGACTCTCTTTCATGTATCGACCCGGAGTGTTCGCAGATCGAGTCTATGAGGTGGCTGCCGCTGTTTCTGATACTAATCTGACGGGCACTCTCAGGATTACCAGCCCTACGACTGCCCTGTGGAATGTGGCGGGTTTAGGGATAGTCGATCAAATCGTCAATGCCGTTAGTGGGTCTAATCCAGATGGCGGTGGTTGGTACAATATCGTCAATCCTTTCGGCAACTCTTCCCTCAGTAGCTTGGTATTAAAACCAATCCCCGGTTCTACTACTGCTGACCCCTACAATCCAACTAACGAATGGCTCAATTCTTTTGAAAACAGTGACTTCTCCCTCGTGAGTGCAGAAGTAAAATCCTCATCGATTCCCGAACCAGGTACTCTTGCCGGTTTAGCGTTGGTGGGTGGTTTATTGGCTGCTTCTCGCCGTCGTCAAGTTAGGTAGATTTACACGATTTTCCCACTTCTTTAACTGGGATCTACCTGCAACTAGGGGCTAAAATCTTAGATTTTAACCCCTTTTTCTGGCTCGTTAGCTATGTGCCTCGATCTCAATTGCGATGGTTATTGCTGTAGTGAATTCGCGCCCCCGCCCACTGGAGTTTTTCCCGTAAAGTGTGATAATAAGAATAATTATCTCGTAAAATAATAAACTTAGCTTGATAGTTAGCCATTCGCACATCTACTCGCTGTCCGGGCCAAATAGCAGTAGCCATTACCCCATCCATCCACAGTTTAGTGTTGAGTTCGTAATCTCCCAAAGGCCAGATGCTGACAACGCTGCCGGGGGGTAAAACAATCGAACGGCTGGAGAGGCTTAAAGGGCAAATCGGAGTGACGATCATGGCTTCCATGCCGGAATGGACGATGGGGCCGCCAGCAGAAACGGTGTAGCAGGTGGAACCAGTAGGCGTTGCCACCAGCAGTCCATCTCCCTGGTACTGATCGACGATTTCACCATCGATTTCCATTTCCAGGATTGAGGTTAACATGCGGTCGGCGGCGGCGGGTTTGACGCACATTTCATTCAAGGCGAAAAAGCGATCGCTCACCGGATCGCTGTTGATGCGATCGCCCTCAAACACCGCGGCTTGCAGCATCATCCGCCGTTCCACCGCATAGCGATCTTCTTCCAAACGATCCCAAACTCGTTCTGTATCTTGAAATACCTCAAACGGTTCGGTCAAAAACCCCAAGTGTCCCCCCACGTTCACGGATAATATCGGAATACCATTGGCGGCTAAATTCCTTGCCGCTGCCAATGCCGTACCATCACCGCCCAATACCAATGCCAGATCGATCGGTTGCGTCGATGACGCTAAAAAAACCGGGTAGGGATTATCCTTTGCCCCACTCGGCCCCATTAATACGTGACAGTTACGTTTTTCCAATTGCCTAGCGCATTGTTCTGCCATGCGCTTGCTGTTGGCATCTCCCGCTTTGTGAGCAATAATAACTTGTTTGAGTTCCACTGCGTTCCTAAAATTCAGCCACCCTTGGGGCGCTTGAATCCCCACCTAAAATATTTCCTAAGTTCAAAATACCAATATAATTTCTACTTAAACGATTTGCCTTATAAAGATTTAACTAACTAGCTTTATTTCCTATTCGTCTTTTCAGTCGGGGCTAATGGCTAATGGCTAATGGCTAATGGAAAGAAAATTCTCTGATTGGCACGCTTCCCTACGAGCAATTAGCGATTAGCTATTAGCCATTAGCACTTGACAAATTTCACCATTTAAGCAGGTTAAATTGCTCCATATCTACCGTATCGCGGTTGCGATAAATTGCCAACACGATCGCTAGACCGACTGCGGCTTCAGCGGCGGCGACGGTAATCACGAATACGGTAAACACCTGTCCTTTAATTCCCAGGGGGTCTAGAAAATTAGAGAACCCCATTAAATTGAGATTGACTGCATTCAGTAGCAGTTCAATTGACATTAAAACGCGCACGGCATTACGGCTGGTAATCAAACCGTAAATTCCGATACAGAAAAGAGCAGCTGATAGTAACAAAAAGTACTGGAGTTGCATGAATCCTCTTGTTTGCAATTGTGATGGTTTGCAGCCAGCGTTGAGCGATGCAACGCTGGTAAATTGGGCTATTTATTGCGATCGCCTTTATTTAGCGTCAAGGTAGCGCGATCGCTTGCTGCGGGTACTAATTCTCTAGGACGTTCGGGCAAGGTTAAAACTTCTTGCTGTACGTTTGGTGCTTGCTGCAATACATCGGGCAAGAACTCGCGACGCGCCAAAATAATCGCTCCCACCATTGCCATCAACAACAGTACCGAAGCTAGTTCAAACGGCAATAAATAATCGCTAAAGAAATGCTTGCCAATTTGCACGATCGAACTTTCAGCCGCATTTGGGACATCGGTTGAAATCGCCCAAGGGGTTGCTAAAACCATCGTACTGAGTAACACAAACAACCCAGCACAAACCAGCGCCGTTGCACCTTTGCGAACCCAAGCATTGGGAAGTGGTTTAAAATCTTCCCGCTTGTTTACCAACATAATGGCAAACAAAATTAGCACGTTAACCGCCCCGACATAAATTAAAATCTGTGCCGCAGCGACAAAATCAGCATTGAGCAAGATATACATCCCGGCAATGCTGATAAACACACCTCCCAACAAAAAAGCCGAGTAGACGATGCTGTTAATCAGCACCACTCCCAGTGCTGCCCCTATCATCATCGCCGCCAGCAATGCAAACGAAACTATCTGAACGCCTTCTGCTAGATTCACTGCTGTTTCCTTTGGTAATTGGTAATAGGTAATGGGTAATGGGTAATTGGTAATAGGAATCTCCAATTCCCAATTACCCATTACCGATTACCATTTTTCATTTTTGCATCTGTTCGATAATTTCTTCTGGGCGCAAACCGGCGCGACGGGAACCTGCGGGTAAGTCGTGGGGTTCGACTACCCCTTTGGGTAGGTAAGCTAGTTCGCGCAACGGGGTTACCATTGGGTCGTCTGTTACTTTATACGGCAAGCGTCCCAGCGCCACGTTGTCGTAGTTTAATTCGTGGCGGTCGTAGGTGCAAATTTCGTATTCTTCTGTCATCGACAAGCAGTTAGTCGGGCAATATTCGACGCAGTTGCCGCAGAAGATACAAACTCCGAAGTCGATGCTGTAGTGTTTGAGTTGTTTCTTTTTGGTTTCTTTGTTGAATTCCCAATCGACTACGGGCAAGTTAATCGGGCAAACTCGGACGCAAACTTCGCAGGAAATGCATTTATCAAACTCGAAGTGAATTCTACCCCGGAAACGTTCTGAGGGGATGAGTTTTTCGTAGGGATATTGGACGGTAATCGGACGCCGACGCATGTGGTCAAAGGTTACCGATAATCCTTGACCGATATATTTACCGGCTTGTACGGCTTCTTTGGCGTAGTCGCCAACTTGTTTTAGAAACTTCAGCATGGTGTTCTCACTCTCTAAAGGATTTTAGATTTTAGATTTTAGATTTCAAATTTGAGTTAAATTTTCAATCTGCAATCTGAAATCTAAAGGATTTTAGATTTGATTTAGATTTTCTTCAATCTACAATCTGAAATCTGCCATCTGCAATCTGAAGGATTTTAGATTGTAGATTTCAGATTTGAGTTAGATTTTCAATCTGCAATCTGAAATCTGCAATCTGAAATTCAAATTACCCGCCGAAGGCAAAGGGAAATGCCAACTTGAGGGCGGCGGTTAATAGTAAGTTCACCAGCGAAACTGGTAAGAGGAACTTCCATCCTAAATCTAGCAACTGGTCGATGCGAACGCGGGGAACTGTCCAGCGCATGAGGATGGCGATGAAGATGAGGAAGTAAGCTTTGAGCAGGGTCATGGTGATGCCTAAAGAGGCAGTCACGATTTGTAAGTAGGGATTGGTTTCGCTGATGCCGAGTGCAGATGCGATCGCGCTAATCGGAATCGGAAAATCCCAGCCTCCCAGGTACAATACGGCAACAATCAGCGCCGATAGTACCAGGTTAACGTAAGAACCGACATAGAACAGGCCAAACTTCATGCCGCTATATTCGGTTTGATACCCGGCGACGAGTTCTTCTTCTGCTTCTGGTAAGTCAAAGGGGATGCGTTCGCATTCTGCCAAGGCTGCAATCCAGAAGATCAGAAATCCAACGGGCTGACGCCAAATGTTCCAGCCTAAAATTCCGTAGCCGGATTGTTGCTGTACGATGTCGATAGTGCTGAGGCTGTTCGACATCATCGCGATCGCTAGCACCGACAATGACAAGGGAATTTCGTAGCTGATTGACTGCGCTGCTGCCCGCAAACCCCCCAACAGGGAATACTTGTTATTTGAGGCGTATCCTGACATCAGCAAGCCAATCGGGGCGATGCTAGAAAAAGCAATCCACAAAAATACCCCCATGCCGATATTGCTAATCACCAAGTTCTGTCCGAAGGGCACAATTAGGTAGGACAGAAACACAGGAATGACGACGATAACCGGCCCCAGGGTGAACAGCAACGAGTCTGATTTGGCTGGCACGATATCTTCTTTGAAAATCAGCTTTAGTCCGTCTGCAACGGGTGCCAGGACGCCAAATGGCCCCATGAATTCTGGGCCAATCCGCTGTTGGGCGGCGGCTGATATTTTCCGTTCCAGCCAAACGGACACCAACACCCCTACCGTTGCACCAATAATCATCAGCAACATCGGTAGGGGCAACCAAATGGCTTTGGCAGCACCGGGCGGGATGCCAAGATCCATGAGGGATTGAATAAAAATTTCTTGGAGGTCAATTCCTGAATTCATTTTTGCCGCTTATGGTATTGACTGGGCAAGATCCAACAAACTGTCAAGGCCAGTTTATACTTTTGTGTGAAGTTTTTTGTACGACTTCCACAAATAAGTATATCGTTCGACGGTCTACACCCCCGCACGGCAAACCAAAGTTCTACTTATACAGTCATGATGATTTTTTCTATACAGGGTCGAGGGGGGAAAGGGGAAAAAAAGGGAAAGGGGGAAAAAAGGGAAAGGGGGAAAGGGGGAAAGACTGGGGGAAACAGAGCAGAAAAGAGTCCGCGATCAAAATAGGCACAAAAGAAAACGAAAGCTTTCCCCCTTTTTCCCCTTTCCCCTTTCCCCCCTTTCCCCCTTTTTCCCCTTTCCCGATTACCGTTCTTCAATCGGCACGTAGGGCATACCGCGATCGCCGGTGTAAATTTGAGTCGGGCGGAAGATGCGGTTTTCTCCCAGTTGTTCTTTCCAGTGTGCCAGCCAGCCGCCGACGCGAGCGATCGCAAATATCGGCGTAAACAAATCGGTGGGTATCCCCATTTTCCGATAAACCAAGCCGGAGTAGAAATCGACGTTTGGGTAAATTCCCTTATGACCGAGTTTTTCCTCTACCACTCGCTCTAATTCCAGAGCGATATCGTAGTATTTGTCATAGCCAAACTTTTCAAACAACTGTTCAGCTAGCTTTTGCAAAATCGTGGCGCGGGGGTCTTTGACTTTGTAAACTCGGTGTCCAAACCCCATAATCTTCGATTTACGTGCGATGCAATTCTCGATGTAGGGGCGGACATTTTCCACCGAGCCAATTTCTTCTAACATATCGATAACTTCTTCATTTGCCCCACCGTGCAAAGGCCCTGCCAGCGTGCCTACTGCTGATGCTACTACCGCGTAGGGGTCGGTTAAAGTCGAAGCGGTTACCCTAGCCGAGAAGGTCGAGGCATTCATTGTATGCTCGGCATGGAGCGTCAGACAGATATCGAAAATCCTAGCTGCCAGGGGGTCTGGTTCCCGCTCGTTCAACATGTACAAAAAGTTGGCAGAATAGTCCAAGTCATCGCGCGGTTGAATTGGGTCGTTACCCTTCCGCATCAGTTGGAACGCCGCCACCATCGTGGGAATTTTTGCTACCAGCCGCACGACTGCTTGACGGATGTAGCTCGGATCTGGTAAAGCGCGCCGCGAGTAGAACAAGCCCAAAGCCGCAGCCGAAGCTTGCAGCGCATCCATTGGGTGTCCGGTTTCGGGGAAGCATTTCATCATGTCCCGGATGCGGTATTTAATCCGGCGGTGATAGCGAATTTCATGCTCGAAGGCTGCGAGTTCTTCCTTCGTGGGCAGTTCGCCCCAAATTAACAGATAGGTTGTCTCAACGAAGGTACTTTTCTCTGCGAGTTCTTCGATGTTGATGCCCCGATATTCCAAAATCCCCTTTTGTCCATCAACATAGCTGATACTCGATTGGGCAGCGGGGATGTTTTCTAAACCTGGTTTGTACTCGCAAATAGCAGTCATGTTGCCAGCCGTGGGGGAGAACACTACATTGAGGTTAAGTTACCAGAAAACTTGGGGAGCGATCGCATTTTCCCCAGGATTATTTAATACATCTTACAGCAGCAGCCTCGGCGGTACGAGCCAGAACAGGTAACTATGGCCCACGGGCGACCCGCTTTGGGGCAATGTCAAGCCGATGATGCCAGCTTTTTTGAAAATCAAACTGCCACGCGGACTCCCCCAAACCAGGGTTTCTGCCCAATTGCTCAAGTTAGGTTCGTGCCCCACCAGCGCCAAGCAACTACCGCCTCCCTGCTGCCAGGTTTCGAGCCAGGGAAGCCAGTTGTAAATGTCGCCATCGAATTTTAAATAATCTGATTCTTCCAGCTGGGATGATAGACCAGTAGTTTGCAGAATCAAGGCGGTTTGGCGCGCCCGCAACAGCGGACTGGTTAAAATCAAATCGAAGTGCAGCTTTAACTGGGAAAGTCGCTTCGCCACCTTTTTGGTTTTCTCTACTCCTTCATCGGTCAGCGGGCGCTCATCATCACTTTCGTAGCTTTCTGGCGCTGCGGCAATCCCGTGGCGAATTAAGTAAAGTTCCAGCATATTTTTAATATTAGATTTTAGATTTTAGATTTTAGATTAAATCTAAAATCTAAAATCTGAAATCTGCAATTCTTTACTTGTTTGCCAGGGGATTATCCTTGGGGTTGACCAATTTCAGTAACTTTTGCTTGATTTGGCTATCAAACAGCTGCCATTTCATCCTGGCGTAGTCTGGATTCTCGTTGCTACCGCCCAAAAAGCCCATCGGAATTTCAAACCCACCCGCCATCATGCGTCCGCCGCCGAAAAAGCGTCCGTGACTATCTTGACCAAAGGCTTCTTTGATAAATTCATCTGGGTCTAAAGTCAGCTTAGTGGTTCGCAGCGACCCAATTACCACTTCCAATTCTTCATCTTCGTCGTGAACGATGCCGTACACTACTGCGGTGTGGACGTTTTCTTCTGTAACTAAAAAGTCTGCTGCTTGGGGAATCGCATCGCGGTCATCGTAGCGCAGGTAGCCAACACCAGCAATGGAAAAGTTATTTTGCACTACGCGGTTTTTCAGACTGCGTTCGATGACGTCCATCACCCGGTTAGATCGGGTTGCCTGTAGGACGGCGTTGAGCAACTGATGGTCGTAAAATCGACTTAGGTAGGCTGCGGCTAAAAATTCCTCTTCCTGAGCTTGCCTCAAACCGTTGGTATCCGACCGCAAACCGTGCATCAAGGCAGTGGCGCACTTGACATGGTCGCCGACGCTGCTATCGAAAGACAGCAACCCCGCTTGCAGGTATTGGGTCATAATCGTGGCAGTTGCCCGAATATTGGGGCGAATATCGGCAAATTCCGGCTGAAGCTCTACTTGCATCTGGTGGTGGTCGATAATCGCTGTCGGGCGAATCCCCGCTTGCTGCACCAAAGGCATTAACTGGCTGGTGGTTCCTTGATTATCAATCAAGACAAAGCCGCTATACCCGGATAAATCTTTATTTTTCAGCGTTTGGCTCGTCCACCGTTGCGCGGGTAAGTTAGTCAGTTTGACCAGGGCAATATTTTCTTGATGCGAGAGGGCACCCGCATAGACGATGTCGCAGCCGATATTGTATTGCTCGGCGATTAATTTATACGTCCAGGCACTGGAGAGGGCATCGGGGTCGGGAAAATCTTGCAAAATCACGATTTGGCGCTCATCTCGGTGTCGCTCTAAGGTTTGCCGTAGTAAGCAAGCCCGTTCGGCTGCCAGATTTTTTGGCGGTGACCATCGCGGCTCTGTTGGGTTTTTGGTGTCGGCTGGCAATGACGTCGTTGCCAGCTCCTTGACTGAATCGGTATCTTCTGATACTGGAAGCGGCTGTGCTACGGTCAAACGGTCGAGCTGCTTAAGGGAACGAGATTGCATAGGTTGAGGCTATATAAATGTATGGTATAGAAACTTCACTAAACTCGACGCAACAGTGAATTACTATACTTAGATCTTCGCAAAAAAATGGCAAAACAACATTCCTCCTGGGACGGCTAGAACCGTACACCAGAGGTGAGAAAACCCTCTCTATCTCCCTTTAACAAAAAACCTGCATTGGGGATGCAGGTTTGTTAGATGCCGATGACATATTTGCGCCACTCTTGATGCGAACCGCTCTTGAGGTGTTTGGCGACTTCAAAATATAGACTGCTATAGGGTTTGCGGGGCATATATCTGAGGGGCATGTTGGCTTCGACGGGGGTGCGGTTGCCTTTTTTGATGTTACATCGAACACAAGCTGTGACCATATTTTCCCAGGTATCGCCGCCGCCGCGCGATCGCGGATTTACGTGATCCAGCGTTAAATCGTCACCCGTGTAACCACAGTATTGACAAGTGTGGCTATCTCGATGCAATATATTTCGGCGGGTTAAGGGAATTTCCTTGTACGGCACTTGGACGTAGTGTCGGAGTCGGATCACCGTTGGTAGCGGGTATCCGGAATAAACGTACTTGCCGTTATGCTCTATTTGTTCTGCCTTCCCCTTAATCAATAGAATGACCGCTCGACGCCAGCTAGTGATGTTGAGTGGTTCGTAGGAGGCATTTAATACCAGAACCTTGCCCATTGGGTAGCGCTAGACAAAAGCTTTTATGTGTGATGGTAACATAGTACCCTCTGTGTCTGTCATCTTTATGCAGGGGAAAGGGGGAAAGGGGGAAAGGGGGGAAAGGGGGGAAAAGGGGGGAAAGGAGGGAAAGGGGAAAAGGGAAAGGAGGAATTTGGGAAAAACTGGTGGCTAAGAATAGATATGTGCTTAAAGCCCCTCTGTGGGAATCGACTCTGAAAACAGATCTATTGTTAGAGCTTTCCCCCCTTTTCCCCCTTTTCCCCCTTTCCCCTCTTTTCCCTTTCCCGCTCACCTACAGGATTTCGAGTGCTTTTAAGACTTCTTGGTCAATCGCTGCTAGTAAGCTCTCGGAATTTGAATATAATCCAGGGGTGTAAGCGCGGGAACTCACCCCTTGCTGGGTTAACTCGCAGATTTCCCAGTCTTGTCGATTTGTTAAATCCCAAAGCTCTACTGCATCTGCGGGGTTAAAACCAGGTTGTGCTATTGTCTCGCTGTCGAATAACCATTCGCAAACAATGCGCGTTTGGTTCGGGCTTTGAGGCCATAATGTATGAAACATTACATAATCGGGATGAAGGCTGAGCAAGAAATTGGGGAAAATGGAGTAATAATAAACTCGTTTTAAGTCTTCTCCACCGACTTCGCCTAAAGTTTTCCCGCAACGCTTACCGCTGATGCTTAAAGTCTCAGTGCTATCGTTAAGTTGCATGAATCCGCCCAGGATAGCGCCTGAAAATAAATCGTTTTCGCCGCTGCGATAGAAAGACATTTGAGCAAGTTTGGGATGCACGAGGGGGCAATGATAGCATTCAGAATAATTCTGAAGTATCAGTTTCCAGTTGGCTTTAATGTTGTATTCGATGCGTTGGGCTACTCTAAGTTTGGGTAAGTGCCACTGGGTAAATTTATTAATTAACGGCGCAAAGGCGATGGCGAAGGGTTCGGGATTGGGTGCGAGGTTGATAAAGAGAAATCCTTCCCAGGTTTCTATCGCCACCTTGTGCAGTGGGTAATCTTCTTTACGGAAATAGTTTAATTCGTTCATTAATGGCGCTGCATTTAATTGCCCGTCTAAGTTATAACTCCAAGCATGATAGGGACAGGAAATTGTATGGTTAAATTTTCCTGGCGATTGCTGGCATAAGCGCGTGCCGCGATGTCGGCAGACGTTATAAAATGCTCGCAATTCGCCGCTGTTGTTGCGGACTACAATAATACTTTCAGTGCCAATATTGACTAAAAAGTAGTTACCTGGGTGGGGAATTTGTTCGGCGCGTCCGATGCACAACCAGCGAGAGTTGAAGATGCGATCGCTTTCTCTCTGGTAAATTTCTGTTGATGTGTAATACTGCCCTGGTAGGGTTTTCGCACCCGCTATTAAAGTTGATGCTGTTTTGTGAAATTGGGTCATTGGTAATTGGTAATTGGTAATTGGTAATCGAGTCATATCATCTACTGAAGCTCGATTTAATTAAATCTCAAATCTGAAATCTCAAAGCTCAAATTTTCTATCAGTTAGGAAATACGTCGTCATTTCGCCTTTGCCTTTGACTTGAACGCTACCTCGGTGTTTAAAATGATACTTATGCTGTAATAATTCATAAGTGAAATCGGTAACTTGAATATGACCGGGGATGCCTTGGGATTCCATGCGGCTGGCAATGTTGACGGTGTCGCCCCAGAGGTCGTAGATAAACTTTTTAATCCCGATCACACCAGCAACGACGGGGCCGGTGTTAATTCCGATACGAATGTTTAAGTCAATGCCAGTATTATTGCTGAATTCGATTACAGCTTTTTGCATGTCTAGCGCCATTTCTGCGATCGCTTCTGCATGATCGCTTCTCGGCATCGGTAATCCAGATACTACCATGTAAGCATCGCCTATGGTTTTAATTTTCTCCAATCCATGTCGATCGACTAAATGATCGAAGGCAGAAAATATTTGATTGAGTAAGTTGACTAATTCCTCGGCAGTAATTTGGGATGATAGTTGGGTAAAGCCAACTATGTCGGCAAATAAGACGCTGACTGACTCGAAGCTATCGGCGATGCAACTTTGCTGTTGTTTGAGGCGCTGCGCGATCGCTTCTGGTAAAATATTCAGCAGCAGTTGCTCGGCTTTTTCTTGTTCTAGGCGCAAGGCGGCTTGAGCTTTTTTGCGATCGCTTGCTTCCATTGCCAAGGATGCCATATATCCCACATAACTAGCAAAGTTTTCTTCTTCCAGCGTCCACTCGCGGGGCGAGCCTACATGTTCGTGAGACAATAATCCCACGGTTCTTCCACCCAAGCGAATCGGTACATCCAATACTGAGTATATCCCTAAAGAAGATAGGTAAGGCGCGGCAAGCTCGCAAGTGCGAGGATCGGTATGTGCATCTTTGGCTGCGATCGCTCTTTCTTCTGCTTCTAATGCTTTAAAATATGCGGGATAATCGCTAGCACTGAACTCTAAACCCTTGCCATGTTGGTTTGAATTTAATTCGTATAAATCTACGCATTGCAATTTCGATCTATCTTGATTGTAAAACCAAACGCTAACTCGTTCTGCTCTCAAGGTAAAAGCTGCTGTTTCAGTAATTTTTTCTAATGCTGCATCTAAATCTCCTTGGTACAAAGGATGGCATTTGGATAATTCCATCAGCGCCATTTGTTGCATTCTCAGCTTGGTTTCGCTTTCCTGTAAAATTGCTTCTGTCTGCTTCCGTTGAGTGATATCTTCTACAGTACCTTCGTAATAAAGCAAAACCCCATTTGCATCTTTAACTGCACGCGCGTTTTCTGAAATCCAGATGATGCTGCCATCTTTGCGATAAATTTGGGACTCAAATTGAGATATTTCACCCTGCTTTTCCATCACCGCAATAAATTCGCTGCGCCTGTTTGGATTTACGTAAAGTTTTTCTTTAATGTCGTCGATGCTGTCGATTAGTTCTTCTGACGAAGAGTATCCATAAATCTTGGTTAAAGTGGGATTGGCACTAATAAATTTTCCATCTGGTGTTGTTTGAAAAATTCCATCGGTCGAGTTTTCGTATATTTGGCGAAATTTTTCTTTGGCGGCGCTAACTGTTTTGGCTGAATTAACTAATTTGATGATAATGTATGCTGAAATTGTGCTAATTATCGCCACATAAAATAGCGACAGCAGCATCCGATAAAAACTGTTTCTTTTTAAAGCTTTCTCATAATATTGATTGTACGCTTTAAAAATTTCTTCGCTGCGTTGCGAAGTTGGCTGCGATACTATATTTTGCACTAATGCATCTACTTTGGGCTTGTTGGTTAAAATGGATTTGCCATGTACTATTACTCGCTCGATATCTCTAGTACTTATCTTTGAAGAATACTGAATCATATTCGCTAGTAATCCGCCTATTTCGCCTTGAATTTGCGGTGCCAGTTCTTCGCTAGGAGTCAAGTTATAAATCAATATATCCTTTAATAATTCTTCTAGGCGCTCTGCAAGTTCATCATTTCCTATTTTCAATGCTTTTTCGGATAACTCTGCGGTTAAAGTGGGGAAAAAGTATAAAGAGTTTTTGAAGATGGAGTCTAGTGATTTGAACTGCTCTATCAACTCTTCTTTTTGCCGATAAGCTTCTTTTTGCAATTCCAGCAAAGCTTTGATTTCTCTTTTTCCTTGTGGTTCAATAAAAATTGGTATTTGTTCCAGTTTATTCTGCCGTTTTTTTAATTCTGCTAAATTGTTAGCCAACGGATCGTAATAGGTTAACAATCCTGCCCTCGCACGAACAATATCCTGATTTAACCAGGCATCTAACTCTTTGATTCTCAATATAGTGTTGGAAAAATTATCGTGTTGCTTGAAATCCAAAAGGTGGGTTTGTTGAAACAAAAACACGAAGATAACTAGGGCAAGCGAAATGAGGAATATTAGAATAAAATTAAATAACTTCATAACGGCTTACCTTGATATTCCCCTGTAAGAGTTGTCAAAAACTTGATTATAAAATCGATAGTTTCTTTTGACAACTCCCGTCCCAATTGATATTTAGCCATAATTGCGATCGCTTGCTCTAAAGTCTCTGCTGAACCATCGTGAAAATAAGGCGCGGTTAGGGTAATATTCCGCAAGCTGGGAACTTTAAAAACATACAGATCTTCTGCTTTTCCAGTAACGTTAAACCTCCCGAAGTCTGCTTCAGTAATATTGCCGCGATCGCTAAAATAACTTCCCATTATACCAAATTTTTGAAACAGGTTACCGCCCAAATTTACTCCTTGGTGGCAGGAAACACAACCGTAATTTTTAAACCGGCGATAACCTTCTTTTTCTTCAGCAGTAATAGCGCTGACATCACCGCGCAGAAATTTATCAAAGCGGGAATTTGGGGTAATTAGAGAACGCTCAAACGTAGCGATCGCATCCGCAATGTTTTCAGATGTAATGCCGTCGTTGTATATTTGACCAAAGGTTTTGTTATAAAATGGCGATCGCTTCAGTTTGCCGATAACTTCATCCCAAGAAGAAGCCATTCTATCGAGCTGTGTAATCGCTCCTCCTACATGTTCTTCTAGCGTTTCAAATCGTCCATTCCAATCTTGTCTAAAATTGAATCCGCTGTTAAATACTGTAGGTGAATTTACCGAAGTTACCACCCCATTAACGCCAACTGAACGCACCAATCTATCCACGCCTCCTGTAGCCAAGTTGTGGCAACTGGCACAGGAGATAGTATTAGTATGAGATAGCTGAGCTTCGTAAAAAAGTTGATTGCCTAGCGCTACTTTTGTGCGATTGAGTTCCAACTGGGGATTAATAGGTTGAATCGGTTCTTTTACCGCACTAACTTGCGTTACCCTATTATCAACGGTTGCTATTTGGGATTGCTGTCTCACCTGGGTTTGCTGCCACAATGCGATACTTTGCTTCCCAAAAGGCTTCGCCAACGCGATCGCTAGCGGTATAATCGCCACCAAGATGATAGAAAATCGTCTAATTAATCTTTGACTGAGGTAAAAGGACATGGGTAATTGGTCGTGGGTAATTGGTAAATAGTATGGCAATAGCACTAGCGTAGCGAACGTTCTTCATAGGTGAAACTCTTGATTTGACGCCCTTCTTCCTCCAGCCCCTAGCTTATAATTGGCAAATTTTGTTATACTCACATCTTGCACTAGAGCCAACAGAAATAAATTTCACAGCTTAAAGCTAAAACCCGTTAAAACGGGTTAAAACCTTGATGAAAGTTAGCTAAAGCTAACTTAGGCTTTCAGCCCGGAATTGATTTGGGGGCTGTTTATCGGGTAGGTGCAAGATGTGAGTATAATCACACCTTGCACCATTCTCAACAAGCATTGAAAAACCGGGTTTCTTAACGAAAAATCTAGGCTTTCAAGTTTAGCTATTGGCAAGAAACTAAGGTTGAGCCACGGTGCAAGATCTGAGTATACCTACCAACAAGAACGTAACTGCTCACCTGGCTTGATTGCAAGTGAAGAGAGAGAATAATAGCACAAGGGGTGGATTGCATTTGCAGCCAGCTAAACTACGGGGATTTCTGCTTCTAATAGCGGCGAGGAAAGAATGGGAACTTTTTTGCGAATCAGTAGATAAGTTGTCATCTCGCCTTTACCTTTGACTTGAATCGCTCCCCGCTGTTCAAATATATAGTTATCCCGCAATAGATCGTAAGTTGACTGGGTTACCTGAATGCATCCAGGTATTCCTTGAGATTCCATCCGACTGGCAATATTGACAGTATCCCCCCACAAATCGTAGATTAGTCTTTTGATGCCAATGACTCCAGCAACTACGGGGCCGGTGTTAATGCCGATGCGGATGTTGAAGGGTTTACCATGTTTTCTGGTAAATTGGGCGATCGCTTCCAACATATCCAAAGCCATTGCAGCGATCGCTTCGGCGTGGTTTGATTGAGGTAAAGGCAATCCTCCCGCTACCATATAAGCATCGCCGATCGTCTTGATCTTTTCCAGCCCGTGTAATTCTGCCAAATTATCAAAGGTGGAGAAAATATCATTTAACAGCGAAACCAGTTCAGTTGGCGGCATTTGGGCGCACATCTCGGTAAAGCCAACCAAATCGGCAAACAATACCGTTACTTCGGCAAAACTGTCGGCGATCGCATCTTCTGCCAATTGTAACCGCGCTGCAATCGGCCCTGGCAAAATATTCAATAGCAGACGTTCTGATTGTTCCTGTTGATAGCGTAAAGCTTCTGCGACCACTTTGCGCTCCGTCACATCTTCAACCGTGCCTTCATAATAAAGCAGGTCGCCCTCGCTGTCGTACACCGCACGCGCCGTTTCCGAAATCCAAATCGTACTGCCATTGGCGCGATAAACTTGCGATACAAATCTTGACACGGTATCGTATTTGTGCATTGAAGAAACAAACTTAGCATATCGGTTGGGGTCAACGTAAAGTTGCGCGCCGATGTTGGTAATATGCGCCATCAGTTCTTCCGCACAGCGATAACCGTAGAGTTTAGCCAAGGCAGTATTGGCGCTAATGTAGTGTCCGTCAACGCTACTCTGGTAGATTCCTTGGGCAGCATTCTCAAAAATTTGGCGATATTTGGCTTCTGCTTGTTGCAGTGCTTGTTCAATTTGCTGGCGACAGGTAATTTCGCGGCAACTAGCGCACAGCAATTGGGTATTAGTATATGCGATCGCGCTCAGAGTAACTTCCACCTCTAGCAAGGAACCATCGCGGCGGCGATAGTGACTCTCGCTTTTGCAGAGGCGTTGAACGTTTAGGATATGCTGAATATCTTGTTGGATAGTTTCCTTTTCCGACGCCATCAAATCGTATATAGTCAGTTGCAGCATCTCCTGACTCGAGTAACCTAGCAACTGTCCAAATGCGGCGTTAGCTTCTTTAATGCTTCCAGTTTGGGCATCAAATAGAAAAATACCTTCCCCTGAAACCTCTAAAACTGCGCGGTAAAGTTGTTCAGCTTCCAGTTGCTGTTGCTTTTCCTTCTCTCTGGCTGCCAATATTTGATTAATATTTTCAGCCACATCTGATAATTCATCATTTTCGCTGACAGATAGGCGCAAACCAAGGCCGCTTTGGTTGCTAATGCGGCTGACATCCGCAGCCAAACTAGCTATCCGAGATAAAACCAATCGATCTACAAGTAAAAACGTGACGCAACCAAATATCAGCCCTATGGCTAAAACCCATAGGATAAAGCAAGCATTGAACCCTTGTTGGTATGAGCCAAATTCAGGCAAGCATTGCTGAAGTAATTTGTGAATACAGCCCAATAGAATAGTTGATGAAGCGGCGTATAAACCCCCAACAAAACCGACGAGTATCGAGCCTATTACCAGTATTGTTTTATTTCGCAGACTCATTGATTCAGAAATCCTCTCGTGCTTGCAAAACCCGCTCCATCACTCTTCGGCGTACTTTACTTGTAATTTAGTCCCAAAATTGCACAGATTTCTTGCGTAGGATTGCGGAAAAGAACTTCCAGCAGTTCTACAATCTTGTGCAAATCCCGCTATGTGGATACACTGCCTATTTAATCCGATACAGCAGATTGCTGTTCGTGTGATATCATCTCCGGTTGCATCGACATCGTGGGGGGGCGGGTTTATTACTCCCTTCCCACTCAAAGAATATATATGAGAAAGCTTTCTTGAGCTTTCTTGAGCTTTCTTGAGCTTTCTTGAGCTGAGGGAGCTGAGGAAGCTGAGGGAGAAAGAGGAGCTGAGGGAGCTGAGGAAGCTGAGGGAGAAAGAGGAGCTGAGGGAGCTGAGCGAGCTGAGGGAGAAAGAGGAGCTGAGGGAGCTGAGGGAGAAATTAGTTCTACTTGCTCATACTTCCTTGTCT
>CAYXCW010000066.1:18584-42071 GCA_964463555.1 uncultured bacterium | reverse complement strand
AAGGGGGGTTAGGGGGGATCAAACCGACAATATTTGTAACTAGCAACTTGCGTTACCTAGAAACCGGATTTCTATCAGCGAATTTTCGCTGACAGCAGGCGCTCAACAAACTGTTGCATCTGTTCGTAGTGAGAACCGCGCCAATAAATTTGCTGACATTCACCACAGCGTTGAAATTGATCAACCTGCAATCTTACACTTTCGGGTAATTGGTCGATGATTGATGATTTTGCCACGGTTTCTAATCCGCCATTGCAACGCAAACAGCGACTAAACGGCGTCAGCGAATTAAACAGATCGAATCGTTGCAATACTTCGGCGATTTGTTGTTCTGGATTGGTCGATCTGACATAATATCCATACCTGACGATACTCCGCATCAACAAACCTTTATCGCGAGTTAATAGGATGCGTTTCTCGTTAGCGGAAATCTGTGCTAATTCCTCGTCGTGGTAGTCATTGCGGTAAAGCGTATCGAATCCTAGTAAACGTAAAGAATTTGCCAGTTTTCCCAAATGAATATCCAAAACAAAGCGCGCCACACTCAGCTGTTGAGGTTGTACGCTAATAGTTGGGGGAATTTCAGGTAATGTAGAGATTGGATAAACGTTGATGCGATCGCCATCTTGGACAATATAAGAAAAGTCTACCCAATTGCCGTTAACCTCAATCAAAGCCACTTCTGGATGGGGAATTCCCAAGGATTCGATGGTATCCTTAATTGAAGCGCGTTCCTCAAAAAAATGAGCAAAGCTTACATCTCTTTTGTTGGGGGGTAAAAAGAAATTCAGTTCTGCGAAGAAACGAAATTCAGCTTTTGTCATAGTTCCAAGTTATGCTAATTTTGACGATTGCCAACAGAAACCGGGTTTCTATGGGGTTGCATCCTTGGAAGCACACCATTGCGCTACAGGTTCTATAATTGCTTGCAACAGCAACTCGTTAATTTGCGCTTCGCTGCATCCATAACTAGATGACAATAACTGGGTAGCTTGGTTTTTAGCATCTTCTGCGGTAACGCCAAAGGCGATGATTTCTTCGTCGGCGTTTCCCGTGATACTATCTATGGGGACGACGCAGCTATATTGCGGTTCTGACGGTCTAACTTGCTGTACCATTGCCCTAACCTATGGGAAGCAATTATCCTGGGTCGATGTTACTCGATCTCTTGACATCGTCGCTAGGCGATATGCCTGCGGCACGCTACGCGATCGCATTTAGTATATGCTTATTTCAATCCAAAATTACCATATGACATCAAATCTCGCTATTAACAAATCTACTGTGCCTCGATTCGGTTGGTTATCGCGATTGATGGCTTTGATTGCCTTAATTAATTTAATTTTAGTCTTTTTTGATTTAAGTTATATACCCTGGCGGGACTTTTACCTGCAATATACTCCTAAACTGACTCAAGTCTACGACCAAATCAAGGGAATTGAACCCCATCGAGATACCCAGAAATATCTGAACCAGGTAAATGGATTGTCAGCGCAGCTAAAGCTAACTAATTTAGACTCGCCGGAGGTAGAAACCTCGCTAAGTCAATTGCGGACATTGAGTCACAGCCTGATTGAAGAAAATCCGTTTGCCCTGGCGAATAAAAGCGGGCAGTTAGAAAAGATTAAGAATATGCTACGCGATCGCACGGATAAAACTTCGATCCACGCTGCTTTTGATACCTTCTGGAGTCAAGCTTATCTCTCCCAAGCTGGTTGGCAAAAAGAACTCGATTTCTTTAATAGTGAAGTTAAACCGCTGATGGCAACCAACTACTATCGCGGTTTGGGCATCAATGGTAAGTTTATCGATTATTTTTGGCAAATTGATCTACCATTTGTTCTCCTATTCGCCTTAGATTTCCTCGTCCGCGCTATCGCTATTAGTCGGCAAAATTCCCAATTAAGTTGGCTCGAAGCCATGCTCAGGCGCTGGTACGATATTTTCTTACTGTTTCCCTTTTGGCGATGGTTGAGAGTTGTTCCGGTAACGATTCGGCTGCAACAAACTGATTTAATTAATTTAGAACCTATTCGCAAGCAAATTAATCGCGATTTTGTGGCAAACTTTGCCGAAGAAATGACTGAAATTGTCGGCGTGGAAATCGTCAACCAAATGCAAGAAGCTATTGGGCGCGGTGATGCGGCAAGGTGGCTATTTCAGTCGTCATCTCGCCGTGCTTATATTACTGTAAATAATACCGACGAACTGCAAGCGATATGCCTCCGGCACGCTACGCGAACGCATCCCGTCTCATCCGTCTCAGCGTCTACGATGTTCTGCCTAAAATTCAGCCCGAACTTCAAGCATTACTCGATCAGATTATTGAAATAATTCTCAAGCAATCTCCCGTTTATCAACCAATTCAAAACCTACCAGGTTTAAACCAGCTTCCCCACCAATTGAGCGAAAATTTAGCTAAATCTCTTTCTCAAACCACCCAAACCACCTTAGAAAATGCCCTGCAAGATCCAGAAGTTACCGCACTCACTGGGCGTCTAGTCGAAAAATTTAAAACAGCTTTGGAATTTGAGTTACAGAAACAGGAAAATACTCAAGAACTGCAAGCTTTACTTGTAGACATGTTAGAAGAAATTAAAATCAACTACGTCAAGCGAATTGAAGAAAAAGGCGTGGCAGAAATTTTAGAAGAATCTGCTCACCTGCGTCAGATGGCGCGAAAATAAACTAAATAGGTCAAGTTGCTAGTTATGAGTTCAAGCATTTTAGATCCCCCTAAATCCCCCTTAAAAAGGGGGACTAAGAATCCGCTTCCCCCCTTTTTAAGGGGGACTAAGAATCCATTGCTAGCCCCCTTTTTAAGGGGGGTTAGGGGGGATCAAACCGACAATATTTGTCAAGGGGGACTAAGAATCCGGTGCTAGCCCCCCTTTTTAAGGGGGGTTAGGGGGGATCAAACCGACAATATTTGTAACTAGCAACTTGCGTTAAATAACCACGCGGGGGGGCGGGTTTAATTAAATATCTCGTGCTTGGACAGATTGGCTGGTAAAACCCGCCCCTACAAAACTATTGACTGTACGAGTCTAATACTACCGGATATGATATCATTTGGGTTCGGAAAATTAGTATGATTGAGCAGCATTAGGGAAGCGATTTGCGCTAGGGAATTAGACGTGAAGTACGCAAAGAAAGAAGAAGGAAAAAGTACTTCTGCCCTACAGAGCGTTACACTTACAAAACCGCACACTTAAGATTGTCCAAAGTACTGCCAATACACCTACCCTTGAAGGGGTCAATCTAAAATCTGTACTTTCGCCACCAGACAATCTAAAATTTACCATCGAAAATCTAAAATAGATCGACCGGATTGGGTGCGTCTATCGCTGTATCCAATCAATATAGGTTTAAAATTGTCTATTTTATCCTCCGACTCTCTCCTTGGGTGTGAAGCATGTTAAAATCCTCGCCGCTTACCGCTGGGTTAACTTTAGAAAAGCGCTATCGCATCGTGCGCGAATTGGGCTACGGTGGCTTTGGGCGCACCTACTTAGCTGAAGACCTCAATCGCTATAATGAGTATTGCGTTTTAAAAGAATTTGCACCTCAAGTACAAGATCCCCGCGAGGTGCGAAAAGCTGAAGAATTGTTCAAGCGCGAAGCGGGGGTGCTGTATAAACTGCAACACTCTCAAATTCCGCGCTTCCGCGAGTTAATGCGGATGAATGTGGGAAATAGAGAAGCTTTATTTTTAGTCCAAGAATACGTTGAAGGTCAAACTTATACTGATTTGTTACAGTCTCACCCCCAGGGGCGGTTTAGCGAGGGGGAAGTTGTCCAATTATTGCGGCAAATTTTACCAGTATTGGAGTACATTCACTCTTTGGGGGTGGTGCATCGCGATGTATCGCCAGAAAACCTGATTCAGCGGAGTGGGGACAAGTTGCCGATATTAATTGATTTTGGCGCGGTTAAGCAAGCTGCAACTACAATTATTTCTCAGTCTACCGGACGTCCGATGATGACGCTGTTGGGTAAGGAAGGTTTTGCTCCCCAGGAACAAATTCAACACGGGCAAGCTTTTCCTAGTAGCGATTTGTACTCGCTAGGCGTGACGGTACTGGTATTGCTGACGGGTAAAGATCCGAAAGCGCTGTACGATAGTTCCAAGGCAGCTTGGCACTGGCGCAAACATGTGAATGTGAGTGCGGGTTTGGGCAATCTGGTAGATAAAATGTTGGCATATCGACCGCGCGATCGCTTCCAATCCGCCGCCGATGTTCTACAAGCTTTAAACTCCGCCAACCTTAACCTTTCTTCCCCCGCAGTAGCTGCCGCCCCCGTCGTTAGTCCCAAACTTTGGTCAGTTGCTACCCACGCCGTTTCCCAAATGCAAACGGTAAATTTTGTCGGACGCCTACAGCGCAACCTCAGCAGAGTTGTTTCTGGCCCGACTACGACTAAAATGCGATCGCTACAATCTCCCCAGTCTCCCATCAGCAACGATCTTTTGGCTAACTTGCAAGCAGCTTTTCACAGCATGTTATTAGTTTTGCTGCTGGGAATGGGTGCTTGGGGTTTAGTCAAAGTCTGGACTTTCGTCAGCACCGGCGTTTCCGGTATTTCCCGTTGGCAACCTCCTGCTATATCCTTGCCCGTTTCTTTACCCCAGATTTCTCTACCATCCCCATCTCTAGGTCAAGAAGAGATAGCACAATTAAATGAAATTGTCAAGCGCCGCCAAGCGTTGGGAATTCCAGAAGTAGAATTTAACAGTAAAGTGGACGCCTTATTCTATCGGAAATATCCCCAATTAAAAGGACGCAGCCTCACAAGTAAGCCAGAAGATGCCAACAATCGTCAACGTTGGCGCCAAACAGCCGCTGGTTTATTAGATCGGCTAGAAAACGGCGAAGGGATTTGATTTTAGATTGCAGATTGCAGATTTTAGATTGGGAAATAGAAGGGGGAATTGGTTGTACTATTTGAGAAAGTAAAAATGTTCTTATAAGAACATTTTTAGATTGGCGATCGCATAACTCTAGTCTCGCTTAGATCTCACCAGAAAAATGATTTGTTAGCCTCCCCCTTTGAGGGGGAAAGCAAAAAATCTTATAAGCTTTAGCCGCAGCTAACTGTCAACTGTCAACTGTCAGGAGAGAGGGGAAAGGGGGAAAGGGGAAACCTGTCTTCAAAAGATGGTAAAAGTGGCTCAATCAGAGAGCGATCGTGCAACATATCTATTGGGTTGGACTAATCTTCCCCCTTTTTCCCTTTTCCCCTTTTCCCCTTTTTGGTCAACTGTCAACTGTCCACTGTCCACTGTCCACTGTCCACTGTCCACTGTCAACTATCAACTATCCACTGTCCACTGTCAACTGTCCACTATTGTTGCTCGTCGGGAAAAACCCATTTCGGTGGTTGAGTCAGTTTCTTTCTCAAGGCTTCTTGAGCAATTTCCAGCATTTTATCCAACGAAGTCTCGCTGATGAACTTTGATGCTTCGGCTGCATGTTCCTTATTAGGGCATTTGTCGCCCAAAACGCAACCGTTAACGCAGTCTACGGCGCAGTTGACAGTCACGGTACACCTCTTCGAGTCATTCTCAACAACGACAGACAGATTTTTCAGCAAAGCTAAAACAGCCATCTCCCGATCTGATTCTACCTTCACAAAGCTTAATATTATCAACGATGTCTTTGTTTCCTACTCGCGATCGCTGCATCTTCTCCCCTCTGTACGGCAAGTTCCCGCTCCATCCCTGAATCGATTAATACATTGGCGATCGCATCAATCCAAATTTGAAATAAAACTTTCACGTTAGCGTGAAATAAATCTCTTGCCGAACCCAGCAATAAAATAGCAAACAGGCAGGGCTGCTGTCCTCCCTCATAAAGTTGATTTATACCGTTTCCCATCCGCTACACACGGGGCGGGGCGGGTTTACTATAATTGTTTGTTTAAGGCATTGGTTATTGGTAAAACCCGCCCCTACAATCGGTATATCGTTGATGTGTAGCACGAGCGCGGGAAATTGATATTACGCGATCGCACATTCGCTCCAATCGTACCAAGGCATACCCTTGACTCGTAAGCACTGGCAAGATATTTTCCCCTAACCATTGTTCAGCTATTGCAGCAGAGTTTTAAACACGCGCCTGACTCAATTGGGCAACTTTCACCTCTGCTAATTCTTCTAACATGCGCCTTGTGGCTTTAATTTGATCCCAGCGATCGCGCAACGCATCCCAAATCTGATTCGCCATCTCTACTGGATACCAGAACTTTACCAGCTCGTATTCCACAATCTCGCCCAAATTATCCCATTCTTCCACAGTGCAGCAAGTCGCAATTACTTCTTCCACTGCTTTCTGCCAATGCTCAAAAATTCGATAGCTGAAAAACGAACTACAAACTTTCCCATCTGTATTCCAATAAGACACGCACACCTGATGCTTCAGGCACTTTATCCGCTTTATAGAGCAATTCGCGAAAACCCCGCGCCTTCAGGCCGGGGTGACCGCGCGAGACTTAAGTCTCGCGAATATTGCCTTGAATAACAAAATTAAAACTTAGATTGTGCTACTTGAAAACTAGCAATGAACGAGATATTATTGTCGGATAAGTTGTCTAATCCCCAACGTAAATTGCTAACAAACTACGTCTACAAACTGAGGCCAAACATTGTCCAAAGCTCAAAGATGGAACAATGGATAAGTATGCTCAGAATGCACTACAACTGGTGCTTAGGTGACAGGATTAGTCAATACAACCAACAATTCATTCAAGGAGAGTACAGCGACTTAAGGACAAAAGCTCCTGCTAGTCCGTTAACTTGTTTTGTTAGCAAGAATGGGGCAACAGGAGAACCGTGGAAAGATACCAAAAACAGCAAGAATCCTCGCCGCAGCGCTGGCGATATTCAGATTACCGCGTTGCCGCAACTAAAAACTGCTAGACCTTGGTATGCCGGGATTGATTCGACAGTACTGCAACAAAACGTCAAGCGTCTGGATATTGCCTATAAAAACTTCTTTGAGGGTAGAGGTTTTCCTAAGTTTAAGAATCGCAGCAACTTCACATCGTTTACTTATACGATGGGGGTGAAATCCTCTGGGAGCAAGATTTATTTGCCCAAATTGGGATGGATGCGATTCTATAACTCCAGACCGATTCCAGATGGTTTTACCATCAAAGCAGCGACAATTCGCCAACGTCAAGATGAATGGTATGTGTCGTTAAGAATCGAGGATAAAACCGTACCGGATGTAGTTGCTAGATCTTTAACGCAAGTTAAATCTGTTATCGGATGCGACTTGGGAATTACCAAACTCGTACACATGAGTGACGGCTATCAATTTGCTAACCCTAAGTTTGGCAATAACAAGAAAACTAAACCTTTTCTTAAAATCAGACAGCGACGGGTTAGTCGCAAAGTTAAAGGTAGCAAGAGCCGAAAAAAGGCGTCCCAGAAAGTTGGACGCCTACATAAAAAGATTGCGGACAAGCGGCAAGCTTATCAATGGTGGGTAGCGAAAACTATTGCCAGCCGACGAGTGGATGCTATTGCCTTGGAGGATTTAAACGTCTCCGGTATGTTGCGCCGATGTCGGGTGAAGAAAGATGAAGAAAGTGGGAGGTTTTTACCGAATGGGCAATCTAGAAAAGTTGGCTTAAATCGTGCTATTTCTGATGCCGCTTGGAGTGAATTGATCTTAAAGATTGAGTATCTCGCTGCGAAGCAAGGAAAGGTTGCTATTAAGATTAATCCAAGACATTCCAGCGTTGAATGCAGAAAATGCGGACATATTGACCGCTCAAACCGCGATGGTGAAAAGTTCATTTGTTCGGCTTGTGGATTTTTCGCCCATGCCGATATTTCTGCTGCCAAAACTATCAGGGATAGAGCGTTGGAAATGGTACGTGGGGACTCCGCGAAACCTGCGGGTAAGACCGCTAAACGCCCAAAAGATTGTAAGGAGAAATCACCGCGCCCTAGCGGCAAAGGCGGTGAGCCTGGGAACCTTGGCAACAAGGATATTAAGACCGCAATGTCTTAAGAATCCCAAGGGCTTTAGCCAGGGGAGTGTCAATTCTAAGACAGGGATACCAAACTGTTTCAGCGCTATTTCAGCCTCGCTTTTAGAAATATTCCATTTAATCGGGCTGATTTTCCCGGCACTAATCAAACTTTGGCCTTTTTTGCTCTGCTGCTGTTGTTGTTTTTTCATATATCTATCCGCTATCCCGGACAATTTAATTATAGAGTATAGCGGATAAGAGAAGCAATACAAGTGACATAAAATAAATATGTAACTTAGAGATGCGATATTGACTAAAGTTAAAGCCCAGAGCAAGCCAGCAGTGCAGCAAGGTTCAGGTCGTTATCGATTCAACCGCGAGGGTATCCTGCGCGTTGGAGAGATTCTTCGCAACGCTAGAGAAACAAAAGGCTGGAGTCTGCAAGAGTTGCAGAAATATTGCGGACTGCCGCCCAGCACATCCAACGACATCGAAAATGGGTGCGTGACCAAAATTCACGCCGATACCCTGGAAAGTTTACGGGTAGCCCTAGAACCCCAAAATCCCGAAACTGGGGAAATTTATACGCTAGGCGAATTGTACGGGTTGATGCTGGTGCGGGAAGAAGATTCCAATACCACAAAAGGGAAAAAATAGCAAGAATGACTTTGGGGACTGGGGAAACAATCGTGGCGATCGCTACCGCCGTTGTCCCCCAACAAGGTAGCGTTAGTATCGTGCGCGTATCGGGTGCGGAGGCAATGGCGATCGCCAAAACCATCTTCCACACACCGGGGCGTCAAGTTTGGGAAAGTCACCGCATCCTTTACGGCTACATCCGCCACCCTCAAACCAAGCAGGTGGTAGATGAAGCATTGCTATTAATCATGAAAGCGCCTCGTTCTTACACCCGCGAGGATGTGGTAGAGTTCCACTGTCACGGCGGGATTGCCGCAGTGCAACAAGTGCTGCAATTGTGTATCGAAGCCGGGGCGAGGTTGGCACAACCTGGAGAATTTACCCTGCGGGCATTTTTAAATGGGCGATTGGATCTAACTCAAGCCGAAAGTATAGCCGACTTGGTAGGGGCAAAATCTCCCCAAGCCGCCCAAATGGCAGTAGCTGGATTGCAAGGGAAATTAGCCAAACCAATTCGGCAATTGCGGGCGACTTGCCTTGATATTTTGGCAGAAATAGAAGCGCGGATAGATTTTGAGGAAGACTTGCCACCCTTGGATGAAACGGCAATAAAAGCGCAAATTGGGCAAGTTTTAGCCGAAATAGACGCAATTTTAGCCACGGCGGGACAAGGAGAATTGTTGCGGACAGGGTTAAAAGTGGCGATCGTCGGGCGTCCGAATGTGGGAAAATCTAGCTTATTAAATGCTTGGAGTCGATGCGATCGCGCGATCGTCACCGACCTTCCCGGTACTACGCGCGATGTTGTAGAATCCCAGCTAGTGGTTGGGGGAATTCCGGTACAAGTACTTGATACCGCCGGGATTCGGGAAACCGCCGATGTGGTAGAACAGATAGGAGTGATGCGATCGCGCCATGCCGCCTCTGGTGCCGACTTAGTTTTACTCACTATTGACGCCCAAGCTGGTTGGACAAAAGATGACCAAGAAATCTATCAAAAAGTCCAAGACCGTCCGGTAATTTTAGTGATCAACAAAACCGATTTAATCAACGAAACTCAAAAACAAATTCTGCAATCTCAAATCGAACATCCTCAAACCAAAATCTTTACCGCCGTTGCCCGCAACCAAGGCATCGATGCCTTAGAAACAGCAATATTAGCAGCCGTTAAAACAGGGAACCTTCAAGCCGCTAACCTGGATGTGGCAATCAATCAACGACAAGCCGCTACCTTAACCCGCGCCCGCACATCTTTACAACAAGTGCAATCTACAATAGCCAATCAACTGCCTTTAGATTTCTGGACAATTGACTTGCGCGGTGCAATTCAAGCCTTGGGAGAAATCACGGGCGAGGAAGTCACCGAATCAGTTCTCGACCGAATTTTTAGTCGGTTTTGTATTGGAAAATAGTTGATAGTTGATAGTTGATAGTTGATAGTGGACAGTGGACAGTGGACAGTTGACAGTTGACAGTTGACAGTTGACAGTTGACAGTTGACAGTTGGCAGTTGGCAGTTGGCAGGAGCTTAGATTTTTTTTCATCTGAAATCTGAAATCTAAAATCTGCTATCTGCTATCTGCTATCTGCTATCTGCTATCACTTAGGCTGCAATAATTCCTTCACCGTCATCACTAAGTCTTGCGGGCGGAAAGGCTTCGCAATATAAGCGTCTGCACCTTGTTTCATACCCCAGTAACGATCGAATTCTTCTCGCTTGCTAGAACATATTACTACGGGTAAACCTTCGCCTAAGTTGCTTCTCAGCCAGCGGCAAACTTCGTAACCGTTCATCCGAGGCATCACGATATCCAAAACTACTAAATCTGGACAATCTTGCTGAATTTGTTCTAGAGCTTCCACCCCATCGCTAGCCACAGTAACATTTATCCCTACGCTTTTCAGCACTCTTGAGATCATATCCCGTTGTATCGCACTGTCATCTACAACCAAAACTTTACTCATAGCACCCCATCTAATTGCGATTTCCTAATTAAAATTTGAACGGCGAAAGATAGTTTACAGGCAGCTTTGTTCATTTTCAACCAGATAAAGTATATATACTTCTAGCAAGGTTATATTTTGCTACCCGTTGGGATTGGGAGCATTTCTAACATCTCGATGGTATTGTTTGCCATAGGTATCTTATTCCTTTTCCTGGCTTTCTCTAGTCGTTTACATCAAGTAACTTTACTTAACTTCGGGTATTTTGCCATTTTTACGTTTGGTAATTATACCCGATATTGTCTTGAGAAAGCATTCATAGGCTCTGATAACCTCAAATGGTTAGGTAAATTTGCTACCAGGAATTTTGCCGTTTATATTAGTTTAAGGCATACGACCCGAAAAAATGCAATTGTTAGCTTTCTTTACCTAATCTTTAAATGTAGCGGCCTATTTATCCGTTAATTCACAAATACTAAATAATTGACGCTCAATTTGAGCTAGATTTCTAGGGCGTTTTCCGAGAGAAAAGTAGGTAATATTACGGCAATCGACACAGAAATCGCCAAATCCAGCCACCAGACTTAGCATTTTTATTTAAATAAATCTACTTATACGTAGAAACTCTAGATACTTGGCAATAAAACCGCATTTTTACGGAGATTGTCGGCAAGCAATCGGGATATTAAAACCGCAATGTCTGAAAAATCCCCGTACCAGTAGGCGCGGGGACTGTCCAATTATCTTACGGATTGCTCATTGCGATCGCGGACGCCCCAGAGTAGTGATGTAAAGCACTGCTTCATCGGCAGGAATACCCAGCACTTCGTTCACCTGGTTATCGAAGAAACCACCGATGCCGCTAACGCCCAAATTGAAGCGAATAGCGGCTAAATTCAGGCGTTGTCCCAAATGACCGGCATCCATGTGTAAATAACGGTAAACGCGATCGCCATGTTTTGCTACTGCTTTTTTCAGATCTGCCGTATGAAACAACACCGCCCCCGCATCTCGTCCTAACTCTTGTCCCAAACACAGGTAATGCAGTTCGGGGCGGAAGTTTTTAAAGCGAATTTGTCGCAATTCTTGAGCAAGTGGGGCGTAATAGTAACAACCTTCTTCCAAACCATCCACCCCAGAAACAGCGATAAATGTTTCGATTAAGCTCAAATCAAAATAGTCGGGTGCAGCATCCAAACCGCTATCGATATAGTGTTGGGGTTGATAGGTAAAATCAAGTAAAGCCTTCAATTCATCCAGGGTCAAATTCGCCCCCGTATAGGAACGAGTAGAACGACGGCGGAGAATAGTATTTTCCAGTACCTGCAACTTTTCTCCCCAGTCAATTGGCGCACTTTGCGTCGTAAGCTTCAAACAAAAAGGAAAATTATACTTATCTTCCAGAGATTTTTCTGGTTGGGCAACAGCCGGAATTGGCAGTGGAGAAGGCGACAACTCGATCTGGGTTGCCCGATGTAAGTAAGGAAGCAATTCTCCATCGAGCAGATTGGGATAATCAGTTTGAGTCGGTGATGGCAAGGTAGTCGGCGCTAGGGGCAAATTTTGTTTCAGATCGAGCAAATCTGCCAGGGGAATCACCGCGATCGCGCCTTCCTGCTCCGAGTTGAGGTAAAGTAATTCATTAACTGCCTCATCGGCAAATCCACCAATTAAATGGGGGCGATAGCGAGCAATTGACCCAGCTAATTCAATATTGCCCAATAAATGTCCCGTATCCAAGAAAATTCGCCGGTAAGCGCGGTCTTGGTAACGCCAAGCCGAGCGATAGAATACAGCTGTAGTCACCAGTGCTAGCTGAGTAGCTTCTAAAACCGGATGCCAAAAACAAGCTTCTTGCAACCCAGTCCAAACGCTATTTTCCCAAAAATGAATCAGGGAATGGGTTTTAGTTTGGTAATTGTAGAGTCCTGGCGGCAGTAACGGGGTACCGCGCGAGATTAAATAAACCTCCGCTGGATACAATCCCCCAGCAGAAGGTGCTGACCTAAGATACAATGGTTCGCCAAACATTGTCGGCACTCTAGCAGTTAAGCCATAGCTGCAAAAAAGCAACTGAGATAAACGCCGCCACCAATTAAAAGTGTCGGATGGATTTTTTGACTCTAAGCTGTCCTTCAGATAAGGTTTGAGGTCAAAGGTTGTGCCAAATTTGTATTCTTTAAAAGGTGAGGGTTGTTTTGACCAGTCTAAACCTTGACTTTTTGTTGATATTGTCTCGGGATCGTATTTAGTGCGCTCGTGGTAATGTTGAGCGATAGATTCTCGCAATTGTGCCATATAGGTTTAGGTATGCTACTACGCTTGCCTTTGATTTTGACAACTATTCGACAAAATTGGTAATTGGTAATTGATAAAAAGTTGAACTTGTCCCATGACCAAAAGATACATCCTGTTTTACAAACCCTACGATGTTTTAACCCAATTCAGCGATCGCGATCTCGATGACACAAACAGGCGCACGCTCAAAGATTACATTCCGGTTGCCGATGTTTATCCCGTGGGGCGCTTAGATCGAGATAGCGAAGGATTGCTGCTGCTGACCAATGATGGTTTACTTCAGCATAAGTTGAGCGATCGCAAATACCATCACGAACGCACCTACTGGGTACAGGTGGAACGCATTCCCAATCACACCGCCTTAAACCAACTGCGAACCGGCGTCGAGATCCAAGATTACCGCACCAGACCCGCCAAAGTGCATCTTTTGACCGAGGAACCCCAACTACCACCGCGCGATCCCCCGATCCGGTTTCGCCTCAACGTACCCACCGCTTGGCTAGAAATCACACTCACAGAAGGGCGCAACCGTCAAGTGCGCCGCATGACCGCAGCGGTAGGATTTCCCACCCTCAGACTGGTGAGGGTAGCGATCGCTCACCTGCGCCTGTCGGGACTACAACCGGGTGAATGGCGCGATTTGACCAGCGCCGAACTCAAACAATTACGCCGTCTTTGTCGCCTATAAGAAATTGCCTAAAAATTCAGGATTTCGATCGAAAAGCAGGAAAATTGCTATTAGGGTTAAGCGCGGTCAATTGTATTTAGTAGCGATGAAGATGCCGAGCGGATAAAATTTTATCTCTTTTGTCCTCCTTGTCCTCCTGGTCAATGGCGATCGCCTATCTAGTTCGTAACCCTACCCAGTAACGCGATCGCGATCGGGTTCCCCGCCGACGGGATCGACTGTAAACCTTACCGACGTGGGGATCGCTCTATTACACCAGTGCTGGTGATATCAGTTAACCTGGACACAGAGCCATACTCACAGAAAGATTATATGTATTGAGTGATAAGTTAATAGTTTTAGTAACTTAACTCAAAACAAGGCTCGGGCAGGCCCGTAGGACTGTGGGAAGTAAAATATCGCTCACCTGCCCCAAAAACTCAAAAACTCTTAAAAGGCTCATCCTGGGAATAGAGGAAATCCCCAAAATGCTTATCTGTCCCCAATGCCAGTTTGAAAACCCCGATACCAACAAGTTCTGTCAGCAGTGCGGCACTTCCCTGACCAACAAAGACTGTCCGGAATGCGGCGTCTCTGTGACCTACAGTGCCGAAAATTGCCACAATTGCGGTGCTTTTACCGGCACCTTGTGGTGGGCGATCGTTTCCCGTCCTAGTAGTTCGCTACCTGCGAGCGGGCCTCCTCTAGCAAAGGCAACCAAGTCAGAATTTTCATTAAACGATCTACAGGCGGAAAAACTGAGGCTGGCGGGGAAGGTTGAACCAAACCCAGAAACTTTAGCCAACAAAGTCTCTATGCCAGCACCAGATCTGAGCCAGGAAAAATCAATCAATCCGGTTGTTACAGAGTCGCAAACACCAGATCGAGTGCAAAATTTGCCCCAAGACAATCAAACCGAGATCGAGGCTGTAACTTTTAACGCCGATCAAACGACAACAGCGCCGGAGGCATCCCAGTCGGAAGCAAAGGCTTATTTAGATCCCCAGCAACGCTATCAACTCCTGGAACCGATGACGCCGGTGGCTGACTCATCAATCCTGGCAGGGAAAGTTTTGGATCGAATGCCCCTGCAAGCATCTCCTCTGGAAATGCTGGCGTTGCAACTGCAAAGTATTGATAGCAAGGACGCCGATCCCAGCTCAAATGCCTTCGATCCCAGCGCTATACCGGCGATCGCATTACCTTATTTGGAGCTAAAAGACCAGTTCAACTCGGCGATCCCAACCGTTCACGATGCTTGGATTGATAGCGGGACGCAAGTAGTATTGCTAGAACACCGCGCTGAATGGCCCTATCTAGTAGACCTGTGGCGCAATGACTACATTCCCCAAATGCAGCTGTTGCACATACTCTACGATATGACATCTTTGTGGGCAGCCCTTGAACCCTACAATTGCTGTCAAAGCCTACTGTTGTTGACTAATTTGCGCGTAGATGAAGACCATACTTTGGTGCTGCAACAGATACACCCCGATCCCCCAGGTGTAACCCCAACGCTACCAAATTTAGGCGAAGTCTGGCAGCATCTATTTCGACAAACCGGACGGACGCTCCTGGGCGCGATGGGGCAACTGATTAGTGACCTCCAGACAGATAGAATTGACAGCATCGATCGGCTACGATCCCGTCTAGACGAGATCGCCAGCGAACTTCAAGACCTGAGTTCAGTTTCACCCATGCTTCCCCTCGATTCCGAACCCAACCCAGAAGCAGAAATCGAAGAAGATATGCCAGCGCCTCCGATGACAACGCCACTTTATCCTTCAGGTGGGGAGGAAGATGCACCAGATGCGCCAACGGTAGTTTTGCCGATGCAGTTGCTCAGCTTGGAAGACGCAGGCCGCACTGATGTAGGGCGATCGCGGCGGCACAATGAAGACTACTTTGGCATTCACACTCAAATTAGCAAGCTGGAAAACCCCTTCGGTCGCACCTTACAGGCAAAAGGTCTGTATATCCTCTGCGATGGTATGGGAGGACATGCTGGGGGCGAGGTCGCCAGTGCCTTAGCCGTAAAAACCTTGCTGGAATATTTTCAAGCCCATTGGCAAGACCAACTACCCAATGAAGACTGCATTCGCAAAGGCGTGCTGTACGCCAATCAAGCCCTGTTCGACCTCAATCAACAGGATGCTCGCTCTGGTAGCGGACGGATGGGCACTACCCTGGTAACGGTGTTGGTGCAAGATACTCAAGTCGCGATCGCTCACGTGGGAGATAGTCGCCTCTATCGTATCAGCCGCACCTCTGGTTTAGAGCAACTCACCGTCGATCACGAAGTCGGTCAAAGGGAAATTCTCAAGGGAGTCCCGGCGGAAATCGCCTATTCCCGTCCCGACGCCTACCAACTCACCCAAGCTTTAGGCCCGCGCAACGCCCAATTTGTCATTCCCGACGTGCAATTTTTTGAGCTGGATGAAGATACTCTGATGCTGTTGTGTTCGGATGGCCTTTCGGATAATGACCTGATCGAAAAAAATTGGCAAACTCACCTGAAACCCCTGATCAGTTCCCGTAACAACCTCGACCTGGGTGCAAACGCTCTGATTGAACTAGCTAATCAGTACAACGGTCACGACAACATCACCGCCGTTCTGATCCGGGCAAAAGTCCGACCGGATCTGGAGCAAGCTAAATTTAGTAATGGCTAATTGTCAGACTAATGGGATTTTCTGATGTAGTCACGCTGACCCTATTACATCCCCATAACCCTGATGGCGAGTTGCAACAGTGGCGCTTCTCAAGCTCTAGTGTGATTCGCATCGGGCGATCTGGAGATAATGACGTGGTTCTCAACGATAACCGAGTTTCACGCCATCATCTGGAACTACGGCGCATCGATAACGCTACTTCTAAATCGGGACGCTTGCTGTCCTCGGCTTGGCGTCTGGTTAATCAAGGCACGAACGGCACTTTTGTTGATGGCGTCTTGGTGTCTCAAGCTTGGGTAACCGATGGTTCCCTGCTGCAATTAGCCCACGGCGGGCCGCAACTCAAGGTGCAAATCCAGTCGCTTCAGTTAACTTCTGGTTTTCTGAAGCCTACTGTCCCCCCTCCGAGTTGTACCCACGTCGGGAATGCCCCGGAAAATTTGTTTTGCATCCACTGCGGTCAACCCCTCAAGGTTGACCGGAAAATCCGTCAATATCAAGTATTGCGGAGCTTAGGACAGGGAGGCATGGGTACTACCTATTTGGCTTGGAAACAAGGTAACCAACCAATCCCTGGAACTGCCTTCACCTCTAGTCCCGGTGCGGCGAAGCTGCTGGTGCTAAAGGAAATGAATGCGGATATGGCTGAAATCGCCAAAGCCCAAGAATTGTTTGAACGAGAAGCGCGGACGCTCAAGTCACTGCACCATCCGGGGATTCCTCAGTTCTATGATTTTTTTGTCGAAAGCGGTAAAAAATATCTAGCAATGGAGCTAGTCCACGGTGAGGATTTGGAAAAGCGGATTCTCAAAACCGGGCCGGTGACGCCGCAACAAGCGATCGCCTGGATGATCCAAACCTGCGAGGTGTTGGAATACATCCACCGGCAAGATCCGCCGCTGATCCACCGCGATATTAAGCCAGCCAACTTGATGGTGAGAACGCGGGATAATCACATCGTGGTGCTGGACTTTGGGGCGGTGAAAGAAATTGGCACGCCTTTGGGGACTCGCATCGGTGCCGAAGGTTACAGCGCCCCAGAACAAGAGCGGGGACAACCTGTAACCCAATCCGATCTTTACGCGATTGGGCCAACGCTGATTTTTCTGCTGACGGGTGAAAGCCCGCACAAGTTCTATCGGGTTCAGGGGCGGGCTTACCGATTCGAGCTGGAAAACGTACCCACGATCGCGCCCCAGTTACGAGCAGCGATCGAGCGCGTTACTCAGCCAAATCCGAGCGATCGCTATCAAACCGCTATGGATCTAGCGATCGCCTTAGCCAATTGCCTCTAACCACTAGGGGCTAGGGATCAGGTATTAGGTATTAGGTATTAGGTATTAGGTATTAGGTATTAGGTATTAGGGAAGAAATAGAGCAATCAGTCTGATCAAATTTCTTTTTCCCTAGCCCCTAGCCCCTAGCCCCTAATCCCTAATCCCTCTTAATAGCTATTCATCTTCCCAGGCTTCTACAGCCAGCAGTTCGCTTACCGGATCTTGCATTGTGAAGCCAAAGTCCAGCAACTCTTTTTTCCAGTAAGACCAGTCTTCGCCATAAAGGAGGGCGATTTTCCAGATACTGTCGGTGGGCTTGAGCAGATTCGATGTTACAAGCGAGCCGACCTGACGCTGCAACTTCACCATCGGGTGAATTACTTGCTGAGCCATACACTCCATTTCAATTGGATTAATTTTGCAAATATTTAACTAACAAGGCTTTCCGCTTTATGATGGATAACCTGTGCGTAGAGTTCCGTGCTGTAGGAAAGCGAACCTTTACTTTTCTAGCATAGCACAGGTTATTACAGCAAACAAAAAAGTACTTTGCTGTCAGCGTCAAAAGCATTACGAAAATAATTATAACCCGATTACTTGCTTAATTGCAACAATCGTTCACAAAAATTCTGCGGTTCCTGCCCGGACTGAAGGCAACCGGAATGACTTCGCCATCTTGCTCAGTATCAGTAATGCTGTACCTCATAACAGCGAGAATCGCTGTAATTAGGACAAACTGGCAGCATTGAGGGGCTTGACAGCGGCAGAATGCAGCATCAAACCATACTCCAGCCCTTCCACCACTGCCTGGTAGGAAGCTTCCAAAATATTGCTGGAAACGCCTACAGTAGTCCAGCGTTGATGGCTGTTGCTCGATTCGATCAAAACCCGGGTTTTTGCCGATGTGCCCGTATTGCCGTCGAGAATCCGTACTTTATAATCGGTTAACTCGAACTCGGCAATCACGGGATAAAACTGAATCAAGGCTTTGCGTAGTGCCGCATCCAGTGCCGCCACGGGGCCATTGCCTTCAGCGGCTTCTAGAATATCTTTGCCGTTGACTGATACTTTAATCGTTGCTAGGGCAGAAGGGACGCAGTCGGACTCAGTGGGGCAGGGAACAATCTCGCAGTGGACTTGAAAGCCCTTGAGGGTAAAGAAGTGCTGCCTTCCTCCCAATGCCTCGCGCATCAGCAACTCAAAGCTTGCTTCGGCTCCTTCAAATTGATAGCCTTGATTTTCCAAGGCTTTGAGCCGTTCTAAAATTTGGCGACAAGCTGGGTTTTGCTTATCCAATTCGATGCCAAAACTGCGAGCTTTGACCAAAATGTTACTCAGTCCCGCTTGCTCGGAAATCACGATGCGGCGAGTATTGCCTACTGTTCCTGGTTGAATGTGTTCGTAAGTCAGAGGGTTGCGCTCAACGGCTGAAACGTGTATGCCGCCCTTATGAGCAAAGGCAGAAATTCCGACAAATGGGGCATGATCGTTGGGTGCCAGGTTTACCACTTCGCTGACGCAACGGCTGATTTGAGTTAAATTTGCCAGTTGCTCGTCTTTGATACAGGGGTACCCCAACTTGAGTTGCAAATTGGGGATCAAGGAACAAAGATTGGCATTGCCGCAGCGTTCGCCGTAACCGTTGATCGTGCCTTGAACCATGTTCGCGCCTTCGATTACGGCTGCGATCGCATTAGCCACTGCCATATCGGCGTCGTTATGGGTGTGAATCCCCAACTGAATTTTCCCTGGTGAAGTATCTTCTGCTTCTATGACCTGGACTACATCGCTGACAATTTGAGCCACTTCCTGGGGCAGCGTGCCGCCGTTGGTATCGCATAGCACCAGCCATTCTGCACCGCCACGGATGGCTGCTTTTAAAGTTTCTACAGCATATTCCCGATTCTGCTTGTAGCCATCAAACCAGTGTTCGGCATCGTAGATCGCTCGCCGTCCCTGGCTCCGGAGATACTCGATCGTATCTTGGATCATCGCTAAATTTTCATCCAGGCTGGTCTTCAGCCCCTCTGTAACGTGCAAATCCCAGGATTTTCCGAAAATTGTCACCCAGTGAGTTCCTGCTGCTAGAAGACCTTGTAGCAGCGAATCCTCAGATGCTTTGACATGGGGGCGGCGCGTCGAGCAGAAAGCTACGACTTCGGCTTGAGTCAGCGGTTGTTCTTGCAGTCTCCAGAAAAATTGCACATCCTTCGGATTGGCTCCCGGCCATCCGCCTTCAATAAAGGGAATTCCCAGGGCGTCTAACTGTCTGGCAATTCGCAATTTATCTTCTATCGATAGGGAGATGCCTTCTCGTTGGGCACCGTCTCGTAGCGTGGTGTCGTAGATCCAAATCCGGGGAGATGCGTCTTGGGTCATAAATATTCTGAGGGGGAAAGGGAGAGAGTGCGATCGCGCCAGCGTGCCGCAGGCAGTTCGCGCCAGCGTGCCGCAGGCAGTTCGCGCACTTTAGAACTCCAAAGCGAAAAGCAACAACTGGAGGAATGCCATTGTATCGTACCTCTGGCAGCAAGTTCTCCCTCGATTTTTCATGCTTATTTCCAGAGCTAAAAGCAGACAAACCAATCAATCAAAAATTTTGTAAACAAATATAAAATAATCAAAAAAGTTGTCAAAAAATCTCAGCTTGCTATGCCCAAGGTAACGGCTCAAGGAAAGACAGTGACTTGCGAAGTCGGCGCCAATCTGCGTCAAGTCTTGCTGCAAAACCAGATTGACTTGTACAACGGACAAGCAAAATTGATTAACTGTCGCGGGATCGGCAGTTGCGGCACTTGTGCTGTAGAACTGGAAGGGGAAGTATCGCCAGCGAACTGGAAGGATAAAGGACGACGCAGCCTCCCACCTCACAATCCGGCAAAAAATCGCCGATTAGCCTGTCAAACCAAAGTATTGGGGGATGTTCGCATCACAAAATTTGACGGATTTTGGGGTCAGGGCGACCAACCCTTGTGGACACCGGAAGGATAAACTAAAAAGAGTGGCGAGTTTTGCATTGCTGCCAATCTCTATCCACCTCTTACGCTTAATCGGATAAAATTCGGACAATTCAAACAAACCATAAAAGCGTTCAAAGAGGAGCGAACAAGCCTATGAATAGGTTAGTTGCCAATATTCTGATTGCTATCGGTATCATCATCCTGATCCGCTCGATCGTGGACTTCAACACCACTGGGGGAGTAAATACGGCTAACCAAACCCCCAGCCCCGTTAGCCCCACAACTCCGGCTACCCCCACACCCGTACCGTTGGATAAGGATACAGCAGCAAATCGCCCGGTGACTCCGACTCCCTCCCCTACGCCACGGCGGGCAGATGGGAGCATTCCAGGACTTTGGTAAAAAGGCGGTAATGGCACGTATAGTGCGCGAATGAACATAGAAAGTGACATCCTGATCGTTGGTGGCGGTATTATTGGACTCTCGCTGGCTGTAGAACTACGGTTGCGAGGCTCCACCGTCACGGTTATTAGCCGAGATTCCCAGCAAGCAGCAACAATGGCGGCGGCGGGAATGTTGGCTCCCGAAGCCGAAGCGTTGCCAGCTGGGCCTATGCTGGATTTAGCCTTGAGTTCCCGCGCCCTATATCCCGAATGGACGCGGAAACTTGAAGAATTGTCAGGCTTATCATCCGGCTACTGGCCCTGCGGTATACTTGCCCCAGTTTACGAGCAGAAAATCGCTGTAGGGGCGGGTTTTACCCACAACCACACAACTAAAACAGACAATTTAACTAAACCCGCCCCTCAAGGCTCGGGGATTTGGTTAGATAAAGAAGCTATTCATCAATGCCAAAGCGGACTGGGTACTGATGTCATCGGCGGATGGTGGTTTCCAGAAGATGGTCAAGTAGATAGTCGCGCCTTAGCGCGGACGTTGCGGGCGGCAGCAGAAGCGCTGGGTGTCACAATTAAAGAAGGCGCGATCGTTGAAGGCATTCAACAGCAGCAAGGAGTTGCTCGCGCCGTTCAAACTTCAGTAGGGGATTTCTCTGCCTCGCAGTACGTCCTGGCAACGGGTGCTTGGTCAAATGAATTATGGCCTTTACCCGTCTATCCCAAAAAAGGACAAATGCTATCGGTGCGCGTACCTCCAGGAGTTCACCCACCCCTGCGACGAGTGCTGTTTGGCGAACAAACCTATATCGTGCCGCGTCGAGATGGTGAAATTGTCATCGGCGCTACTAGCGAGGATGTAGGATTTACTCCCCAAAATACCCCCGCCGGAATTCAATCTTTACTCGCTAACGCTATCCGCCTCTATCCAGCTTTAAAAGATTTTCCCATCCAAGAATTCTGGTGGGGATTTCGACCAGCAACGCCGGATGAAATGCCGATTTTGGGAGCGAGTCCAATTCCCAATTTAACCTTTGCTACGGGTCACTATCGCAACGGTATTCTACTCGCGCCCATCACAGCCAAGCTGCTAGCCGACTATATTTTGCAGCAGAAATCCGACCCGCTGCTGGATAATTTCCACTATTCCCGCTGCTATAAACCTGCCGATTCCCCTAACGGCAAACTAACCGTTTATCCTGTGACTAAAATATCTACGAGTTCTGCTACAAAACCAATGCAAGTATTAGATCGAACCAGCGAAATTGTAAGCGATCGCCCGTTAACCATTGCTGGCAAAACCTTTAACTCCCGCTTGATGACGGGAACTGGTAAATATCGCAACATCGCAGAAATGCAGCAAAGTATTGCTGCTAGCGGTTGTCAGATCGTTACCGTAGCAGTCAGGCGCGTCCAAAGCAATGCCCCCGGACATGAAGGCTTGGCAGAAGCTCTAGATTGGACGAAAATCTGGATGTTGCCCAATACCGCTGGCTGCAAAACCGCTGAAGAAGCGATTCGAGTCGCGCGTCTGGGACGAGAAATGGCGAAATTATTAGGCCAAGAAGACAATAATTTTGTCAAGTTAGAAGTGATCCCCGATACTAAATATTTGCTCCCCGATCCCATCGGCACTTTGCAAGCGGCAGAACAGCTGGTAAAAGAAGGCTTCGCTGTCTTGCCTTATATTAATGCCGATCCGATGCTGGCTAAACGGTTGGAAGAAGTTGGCTGCGCCACGGTGATGCCTCTGGGATCGCCGATTGGTTCCGGTCAGGGATTGAAAACTGTCGCGAATTTAGAGATAATTATTGAAAATGCTGGGATTCCCGTCGTGGTAGATGCCGGGATCGGCACCCCCAGCGAAGCGGCACAGGCAATGGAGTTGGGGGCGGATGCGCTGTTGATTAATACGGCGATCGCACAAGCTAAAAATCCCCCCGCAATGGCAAGAGCCATGAGTCTAGCCGCAGAAGCCGGACGTTTAGCTTATCTAGCCGGACGCATCCCCGTCATATCCAAGGCTAGCGCTAGTTCTCCCCTCACTGGAACAATTACCTCATAGGCTGCTTAATGTAACAAAATATTACAAAATAAATAGAGTATTTATACTCTGTTTTTGTTACAGTTATTAATAATAAAAAGCCAGAGGAAGTCTTTCATGCCATATACCACAGAAGAGGGCGGTCGTCTGAATAATTTTGCCATTGAACCAAAAGTTTACACAGCCGATGCGCCTACTCAACAACAAAAGCGCAATTATGCAATCATGGGCGTTGCAGCCGCTTTGCTTGTTGGTTTGTTGGTCTTTGTAGCTGTAGCTGTTTCCAACGCCGGTTAATAGCCGAACTTTAATATCGAAAATTTAAGCATGACCAGGTATCGATATTGCAGATACCTGGTTTGCCCTCAAAGGGGAAAGAGTAAAGGGGGAAAGGGAAAAAGGGGGAAACGGGGAAAGGGGGAAAAGAGGGAAGGGGAAGAAGGGGGGAAAGTGAATAGCTAAAGCAATAGATCTGTTTTCTTAGTCGATTCCCATCCCACATATCTATTCCTCCCCAATAGTGTTTCCCTTTCCCCTTTTTTCCCTTTCCCCCTTTTTCCCTTTCCCCCTTTTTCCCTTTCCCCCTTTTTCCCTTTCCCCCTTTTTCC
>CAYXCW010000066.1:0-18484 GCA_964463555.1 uncultured bacterium | reverse complement strand
CTTTTGCTCAGGGATCGTTCTATCTTGCGGCTGGGGATGCCACAATGGGATCAATATCCGTATTTTTTCAGATTGCGGTAAATCCAGTCGGCAACTAGATAAGTTGAAATCTGCGTGCGTAACCGTTCCCTTACCTTTGAAGAAATTGACCCCAGATCGCTGTTCCCATTTGAGCTGGATGAATTTCAGCATAAAGCGATCGCTGCCCTCAATGCGGGTCGTTCCGTTGTTGTTTGCGCCCCCACGGGTTCGGGAAAAACCCTCATCGGGGAATACGCAATTTATCGAGCGCTACACCAAGGCGGACGTGTATTTTATACCACGCCTTTGAAAGCCCTATCTAACCAAAAGTGGCGCGACTTTAGCAACCAATTTGGCGCGGATGAAGTAGGTTTACTGACAGGGGATGTATCAATTAATCGGGATGCGCCCATCCTGGTAATGACTACAGAAATTTTCCGCAACATGCTGTACGGCACTCCCATCGGAGAAGTCGGCACATCTTTAGTCAGCGTCCAAGCAGTGGTGCTGGATGAATGCCACTATATGAACGACCGTCAGCGGGGGACGGTTTGGGAAGAATCGATTATTTATTGTCCCCACGAGATTCAACTCGTAGCCTTATCAGCCACTGTAGCTAATAGCCAGCAGCTAACCGACTGGATCGACCAAGTTCACGGGCCAACAGAATTAATTTACTCGGAATATCGCCCGATTCCCTTAGATTTTTACTTTGGCAATCCGAAAGGGATATTTCCCCTGCTCAACGAGAACAAAACCAAAATCAACCAGCGCCTCAAACCAAAAGGCGGACAAATTAAACCATCCCCTGGAAACCGTCCGGAAAGCCCGACTTTACCCTTTGTTTTAAATCAATTACGGGAACGGGACATGCTACCGGCAATTTATTTTATCTTCAGCCGTCGGGGTTGCGACCAAGCCGTGTCTGAAGTGAGTAGCATGTCTTTGGTTAGTCCAGCAGAAGCGCAACAGTTAAAAATACGCATCGATGACTATTTAAATCGTTACCCAGAAGCGGCGAGAGTCGGACAAGTCGAACCCCTGTATCGGGGAATTGCTGCCCACCATGCCGGAATTTTACCCGCTTGGAAGGGTTTGGTAGAAGAATTGTTCCAAGACGGTTTAATTAAAGTCGTATTTGCCACGGAAACTCTGGCGGCGGGAATTAACATGCCCGCCCGCACGACGGTAATTTCTACTTTATCCAAACGCACCGACCGGGGACACCGCCTGCTGACTCCTTCGGAATTTTTGCAAATGGCGGGGCGCGCAGGGCGTCGGGGGATGGACGAACGAGGTTATGTTGTGACGCTGCAAACGCCATTTGAAGGGGCGAAAGATGCAGCATATTTGGCGACATCGCGACCCGATCCGCTTGTGAGTCAGTTTACGCCGAGTTATGGCATGGTGCTAAACTTGCTGCAAACTCACACCTTAGAAGAATCGAAAGAACTGGTAGAACGCAGCTTTGGTCAGTATTTGGCGACATTGCACCTACGACCACAACAACAAGCGATCGCCGATTTATCCGCCGAAGTGGCTAATATCCAATCCCAAATCGAAGGGATCGATCCCGAAGCGTTAGCACAGTACGAAAAACTATACGATCGCTGCAAAAACGAACAGAAAATCTTAAAAACCCTGCAACAGCACGCTGCCGCTATTTCTAGCAGCGATTTGGCGCTGGCGGTAGGCTTTGCGATTTCCGGAACCATCCTCAGCCTCAAAGGCAAGCACGTACCCGTTTCTGAGCCAATTACAGCCGTATTGGTGACTAAAATACCGGGATCGGGCCAAAGTCCCTATTTGCTTTGTCTGGGGCAGAATAACCGCTGGTATGTCGTTAGTACGGCGGATGTCGTTGGTTTGCACGCCGAATTGCCCCGGATCGCCGCCGTAGATAATATGGAACCGCCACCGCCGGAAATGGCGCTAAAGTTGGGGAGTTCTCGCGGCGGGAGTGAGGGGACGCAAGCGATCGCACGCCAAATACCCAACCCACCGGGAACCGAAGAACCACCCGAAGTTTATGCCCAAAGACAGAGGTTAGCAGCAGTAGAAGCGCAACTAGCCAATCATCCCATCCACAAATGGGGCAACCCCGCGACGCTGATCAAACGTTACCACCGCCTCACCAGGTTGCAAGACGAACTGCAAGATCGTCAGCAAAAACTACAGCGACAATCCCAACTACATTGGGAAGAATTTGTCAACCTAATTGAAATCTTACAAGGATTTAGTTGCTTGGATGGCTTAACGCCTACCGCCAGAGGAGAAGCTGCCGCAGCGATTCGCGGCGATAACGAATTATGGTTGGGTTTGGCGCTAACATCGGGAGAATTGGACGATCTCGATCCCCATCACCTCGCCGCTGCTTGTGCTGCTTTAGTCACCGAAACGCCTCGCCCAGACAGCGGCGTTTGCTATCCTTCTCCCCAAGTCGAAGAAGCATTAGATCGGTTGCGGGGAGTGCGTCGCCAGTTATTCCAAATGCAGCGACGGCGCAACGTTGCTTTACCCGTTTGGTTGGAAGATGAATTAGTCGGTTTAATCGAACAATGGGCATTAGGCGCAGAATGGCAACAAATTTGCAGCAATACTAACTTAGATGAAGGGGATTTAGTGCGGATGTTGCGTCGCACATTGGATATTTTATCTCAATTGCCTCACGTTCCTCACTTGTCAGATGGGTTAAAACGAAATGCGATTCGCGCGATTCAGATTATGGATCGGTTCCCGGTGAATGAGATGGTGGGGTAAATAGCGAACGAGGTACAGCAACAATGAAGATGGGGAAGATGGGAAAGATCGCTATATCCATCATCTCTCTCATATAACTAATACACTTTCATTACCTCCTTGATGCCTAACGACTAAAGTCGCGGCTACACAAACAAAGACCGCCTGCGCGGTCTATATTAATGTCTATATGAATAAGGTGGGTCGTTAACCCGGATTTGGTATCATCCGAGTGCAACCCGCTTTCAACTAACCAGTTTAGATTGATAAGCCTGATATGGAAAAACATTTCACCTTAGAAGAGAAGGTTATTAGTTTAATTAATAGATCTCTATGCAAGATCAAGCCAACACAGCGAGATACTGCTTTGCAACTGTTGTCTAATGCTCTTGAACAAGCTGAAAGGATTTCCACTTTTTCTAGCAAAACTTATTACTTCAATGAGATTGCGAGTGCCTATGCGAAACTGGGTGACAAAGAAAAGTGTTTAGAAGTTCTAGAGCGGGCTATTAAAGTTGCTCAAGCGATTTCCGACGACGGTATTAAAGCGACAGAGTTGAGTAAATTAGGTAGCAACTATGCAAATATCGGTCTAGCAGAGCGAGGGTTAGAACTTTTAGACCAAGCTTTCCAAATTGCTACTTTGGTCGAAGATGTAGATGAGCGAGATTTCTCTCTCTGTGACGTAGCCTATGCCTATGGAGAAATGGGGCTGAATGATTTAGCTATTGAAATTGCAAAATTGATATATGATAAATTTCGAGCTGGTTTAAGGATATTTGACCCCTTAATACTAGATTCTATCAATTTGGCACAGCACGAACAAGTACTAAAATTTATCGAAGCCTCTGAAGATATTGGTGAAACATGGATAATAACGCTGGCAATTGAGCGCTATACAAAGCTAGCAGATTACGATCATCCTCTTCAGTTTTTTGAAAGACTTAAGTTACCTGAAAGCAAAATATTGGTATTAGCCAACCTTGCTAAAGCACATCTCCAGGCAGGTAATAGCGAAACAGCGCTAAAGCTTCGATCTCAAGCTATAGCGATCGCTGAAACGATTAAGGATAAAAATTCACTAGCTTTTGCTAGAGAGCTAATTAAATCAATCGATTCATCTATGAGGAAGTCAAAACAACATCGCCAAATTTATAGTTCGTCATAAACAGCATCCTCTGGATTATCCCAGATTTTCTCCAACGCTGGTTCGGCAAGTTTAGTGGCTGCCAAGGTTAGGGAACGGTCTGCATTCCGTTGATTTAGAAAATCAATGAAATCTTCTACTTCTATCACCTTTTCATGGGGTAGTAGGCGGATTTTTTCAAGTATTCGTTGCTCTAAAGTGTTGTAAGTTGCCATATATTGAATTTAGGTTTCTCTATCTGATTATAAAACATGACGTCTTCCCGCTTTTCACCAAGGGGAAGTTACCGTGGATGAATGCGCGATCTCTTCCCCTCACCGTCTGCTTCACTAGCGGTTCTGGGGGATTGGCGGTGGGTGCGATCCAGATCGGTACGATGAGATCGTTGAATAGCGATCGCTCTGTTATTATGGAAACTCTATAGCGTAGCGATTAGGGGTAAAGTATGCAAGCAATTCTTTTAAGCCGTGAAGAAGTTGCTCGACTGGCAAAGCAACTATACGAAAGCAGAATCCGCCAAGAAGTGGAAATTGAAGAAAATATCGGCAAGATGGTCATCATTGACATTGAAACAGGTGAATACAAGGTTGATGAAAATGGCTTACGTGCTGCCGATTACTTGCTCAACAAACATCCCCATGCCCGACTGTTTGGCATCAAAATCGGATACAACGTCGCTGCATCTTTTGGTGGTGGAATTATGGAGCGCGTAGTGAAGTGATTTCGGGAATTGTGGTTGATGGACACGCAATTATTACCATACCGTTTCGGATTCCAAATCGCGCTGACTTCCCGATTGAGTTTGTGGTAGATACAGGATTTACAGATGAGCTTTGTCTACCGCCAGAGGCAGTGGCGTTGCTGAATCTACCTTTTAAATATGACCTGCCTGCGAATTTGGCAGACAACAGTCAAGTTTTGTTGCCAGTTCATAAAGCGATTATTCTTTGGAATGGCGAGGAGCGCGAAACTCGCGTATTTGCTACAGGACGGCGACCTTTAGTAGGAACTACTTTGCTCGATGAACATGAGCTTGTAATTCAGTTTACTGAAGGTGGTTTGGTAACGATTGATGAGTTGTAAGCGATCGCTCAAGACTTCCGGTTAAACACTAACTTCCCTCAGAACTCACCTTAACGACCTTCCAAGCTGTTTGCGATCCAATTTTGCCGCTTTTGACAAAGGAGAAACTGCCACGGGTGAATGTGCGACCAGCTTGTTAGCTGATATAGTTGGGAACTATTCTTAACTATTGCCTTTAAGCTGCTGCCAAGACCCAGCTGGGTGCCAAACTTTCAAGAAAGCTTCGCCATTAGCCACAGCTAAACTGGGCGGCATGAGAAAATTCTGCAAAATGGCGATCGCTTCAGTTAAAGTCAAATCATCAGAACTCAACTTCCCCTTGCGTAGGAATGCTTTCCATTGAGTTAGCTTGGCTTTATCTAAGGAAAATTCCGGCGTTAGAGCCAGGGGTGTAGAAAGTGGCACTAACGTTTGGCGTCGCTCAAACGTAGCTTTAATTGCTTTGCAGAGTGCATCTCCCTCAAACGTAAACTTCTGAGAAAGAAACCAGAGGTCGTAAAAATCTTTCATGCGGCTGTTGGCTATCCCCAGCATTACCATCGCCTGAAACTTTTCAGCTACCACAGTTTCACGCGAGTACGTCCGCACTCTGGGAGCCGGGAAGTTCAACAGAGTTGGGAATTCTACATCTATCGGTCTGGGAGTAACCGCATCGCCAAAACCAATATCAATCTGAATCGGGATTTGGGCACCTGCCAACAGTGCTATCAACTTGACCCGTACTCCCTCATACACCTGGCCTTCTTTAATCCGCTCGCCTGTCACCGTATCGTCCTTAAATTCCAAGCCATCCGCTTCCACCTCTTGGCAGCAGATATCCTCAAACACTTGCTCTAAATGAGAAATCGTATTTTCCCCGTAGCCTAACAAGTCTAAATCTCGCGTCGCCCGGTGCGGCTCCTCACTCCATAGAGAAAAAAGCATCGCACCTTTAAGGATAAACGTGTCACGGTATTCAGATTGACCCAGACGGTACAAAAGTCGTTCTAATGCGTAGCGCGTCAGCAGTCCCTGGAACTCCTCCCTTTGCTGGCGCGATAAGTCCAGCAGTCGCTGACGAACAGAAGCAGCTAGATTGCGAGGTGGGTTCATGTCAGCGACTCCAGGTAGGGACGCATAACGTTGGCAACTCGACAAATCTTGGCGTAGTGCCAAAGAGTATCCATCGTGCAACAACGAGAGCGCCAGCTCTCGCGCAAAGCTTCCAGTGCCACGTCCAAACCAATCTTGTTGCGGTACTTGAAGCAGTCTGCCACCGTCTTGGGGATGTTGAACACCCGCACCGTGACTCCAGAAACTAGATGTTCCTCGACACCAGCAGTAAGAGCGTTTCCTGACATATACACAATCCGTAGGGGTAGGCTCTCCTCTTTCGGAGGGCGAGCTTTGCTGTCAATAGCTAGCCAGATTTCAAAAGGTGCTTGAGTGGTCAGTTTATGGAAGCGGAGTGCCGACAGCAGACAAACAATACCTTTTGGCACACGTTTGCCAGCAGCAGCCAGACTGTAGTTTTCGGTTAAATCGCTATCAGAGAGGGTGTACAGTCCACGTCCGGAGCGGAAAAGCAATCCTTGGTTTTCTAGACGCCGCAGATACTCCCGATGAATTCCGCGTGCCTCCACGTCTCTTGGTCGGAGGACACCCACTTGGCGTGCTAGAGCCAGCACTTGCCCGGTTTTCGATTGGCTCATCTGGTTGCGTTTGTGTCGAAATATCGGTAATTATAATTTTAGACCGACGTTTTGACACAAATAGAGAATCAGCTTTTCTCCGCGATCGCTCTCTTAGCAACCTCCTGTTTTTAATCCCCAGAACTAACCTTAACTACCTTCCAAGCAATTTGCGTTCCGATCTTGCCGCTTTTGACAAACGCAAAACTACCGTGGATGAATGTGCGATCGCTCCCCTTCACCTTCGGCCTTACCCCAATCAGTTCCCGCACCTGCTCTGTTGTCAATAACCACCCTTTCTCGGCAGCTACCTCCAGTGCCCCTAGTACTTGCAGCGGTTTTGGGAGATGTACAGTGGGTGCGATCGCTTCCATCAATTTAGTTAGTTCCGCAACGATCAGCGATGCGTCGATTTGAATGTGGAGGTTTGGGCTTGGTGCCTCTTTGGGATCGGCTCCGAAATTAGATATCTTCCCGCCATTTATTAGGTGTTCGTTGAACTTGTCCATTTTTTCGCGTTGCTCAGTGGATAACTTCCCTCGCACCACGGGTTCAATTTTTAAAACCTTCATCCAGTTATATATTGATTGCCTGCTTCTCAGCCCGTAGCGTTCTTGCAGGTCGCTGATTGAATAAAGGTCTTTTTCTGTCATGTCTGGTTAAGGGCGATCTCCAAATCATCTAAAAATTTATTGGACAATTCTATTTTGTCCTGGTATTATGGATGGCTACAAGGAATCGCGCCGCGTAGAGGATCTGAACCATCCCCTACACGACGACTACCCCCTACAGCTACTAGGAGGCTAAATTATCATGACAAATTTTGACATCGGATGGGGAACAGTATTAAGTTCCCTGCCGCCATTGGTTTACGCACAAACTCGCTCGTTCGTGCCTGGAGTTGGCGACTCTTTGCCGTCGGTCATTCCTGGTGTAGACAATCTGCCAGCTCCCTGTGATGGCTATGAAGTTGTGAGGGTAATGGTTTTTGGCTCACCGTATGGCGTCAATTACACAATTCGTTGGCTTTACAGACTCCAGTTCGCTCAGGTCAGCGAGTGGAGTTTTCTGATGCCTGCTCCCAACGGGGAAGTAATGAGCATTTTGACTAAGCGAATCCCGCTGGGTCGCAATACCTGATCGGTTTGAGATCGAGCTTGGTTACAACGCAAGTAGCAGCTGTGCTGGCGATAGTTTGAGCTTATATCGGAAGCGCGATCGCCAGTTTCTTCCAACAATGAGGTATCACCATGACAAATAGCAACGGCCCTAACGGCAACACCCCGCAACCAGACCGGATAGGAGAGCTAGAAGGATCCGTCGAGGCTCTGGACTTATCTATTCTCACATCTTGCAGCAAGCCCAGAAATAAATTTCTGGCTCAAAGCTAAAACCCGTTGAAACGGGTTAAAACCTTGATTTAAGTTAGCTTTAGCTAACTTAAGCTTTCAGCCCCAAATTTATTTGGAGGCTGTTTATCGGGTAGGTGCAAGATGTGAGTATTGAGAATCTTGAAGGTAGAGCCGATCGTCTGGAGGACAGAACCAATGTTTTGGAGAATAAAAACAACATCACCGAAAATCTGATAGCAAGACTGCCCGAGCGAGTAACAGAATTAGAGGAGCAGATAAAAAATATGCACAGGGATGAAGATGACTGGTAGCGAATGTCTAACAATTAAACAGCGCACCGAAAGGCGTCTAGCAAAAACTTTTCTAGTGCAAGAGAAAACCATACTAATGCAAGAGAAAACCAATCTCATGCGAGAACAGTTCGAGGCTACCAAGCAGCGCTGGGAGAAACTCGACACCGAAGCTGCTTTGAGCCGACGCCGGAAGTCACCGCTGCTGGACTTCGTTGACGATTTGGTACACCGTCCGCCCAATCAAGAGCAGATGCGCCAGATCAAGGAACTGCTCTTGGAAGAACAGAAAGCGATCGCTCAACTCATCGCCCTAATCGACAAGCACCTAAATTAGCTCTCTGCCAGGTTGAAATTGTCCATCAATGTCCATTAACCGCTGGACATTGTTCTGTGCAGAAATCGGTTATCAACACTACGGACAAAGTTTAGACTGTGCGATCGCGATCGCGCTGACCCAGATTGATTGGGAGAGCGATCGCGCTTCCCCAGCCTATGCGTCTGCGTTCCGTTCAGCTTAGCCTATGGCTGCTCAAAGCAAGACTAATAGCACAATTGCGTCAAACTCTTGACGATTAGTAAATATTTCGTTACATTAATTTACATAAGTTAACAAATACGAGAGAACGAAGTATGTACACCACCACCAACGAAGGTTTGCTCAACAACTACGCGGTTGAACCCGAAATTTACTATGCTGAATATCCCTCACAAGAACAGCAACGGCGTTATGCCCTTCAAGGTGCAGTAGGCTTTTTGTTCGCTAGCGCGGTGATTTTAATCGCGTTAGGCGTCAGCTAGAAATCAGAACTTTCACCAGAATTAACTCAACGCTCATTGAATTTCTGCCTCTTCTCTCAACCCCAGCTTGCCAGCTGGGGTTTTTTTCGGTGGGCGATCGCGCGCAACTACAGCGGTTTGCAACCGTTGCGATCGCAATCAATCGGGGTAGGGACTAAGGCTAAAGTAAGTTTTGTCGCCAGCTCAAAGGTTTTCTCTTGCCGTGCCCCGACAATGTTATGTTGCTCGCTCAACGAACTGACGGCGGACAAGTTGGGGGAGTGAACCACGGACTGGTTGGCGTCACCTTGGGAGCAGAAGCGGTGAGGATAACTTGGCCTTTTTCGTTGACGAACCAACCAGTTGCTTCTACTATCTCCGCGTCGGGTGTAGCAGCGGATGCAAGGGATGGGTTGTTGGTTTCCCCCCTACTCCCTTGCACCTGCGAGTCGATAGCGATCAAATCGACCAAAAACGCATCAGGGCTGAGGGGTTCGTCGGGACTCTCTGGAATGCCACCGCGTCCGGTTACTGTGAAACTACTGCCTTGCCTTGCAGAGGAACAGCTGTCAGCAATCAACCCAGAAATATCTACAAAATTCTGCGGCAATTCGATTAAGCCAGAACTGGGGTCAACTTCGGGGGTGTTAATTGTTACAGTGCCGCTGAAAGCGGAATCTTTGCCAGTGGCGGTGATATCGCTTTCTGGAGTTGTTGCATCGCCGAATTGAGTGCCGAAGATCCCTTGTGTATTAATAAAGACCCGACCCCCAAAGAAACTATCAGAATTAGCACTAATATCGCTATTTTCTAGAGCCGCCAGAACGTCAGCGTCGATGGTGATGTTGCCGCCTTTAATTTCGGTTCCTGTAGCTATTCCCTCAGCGTTGGTGGTGATACTGCTGCCTTGACGCAACTGCAAGAAGCCGGTTCGGATCTCAACATCACCGCCGCTTTCTCCTCCGGTGGCGTTAGTACTAATTTGACTGCCACGGCGCAAGGTGATGGTATCAGAGCGTAACTCGATTCTTCCCCCCCCTGCTTTTGTATCAGCCGTCAAACGACCAGAGTTGTCGAGCAGGATAGAGCCAGCATCAACTATTAGATTGCCTGCTTTGCCCTCTCCACGATTTCTCACACTAACTGTGGCTCCATTGACCACCTGCAAGCGAGCGGTTTCAATCGTCAAGTTCCCCCCATCTCCCGTGGCTCCTGATGGGGCTAAAGCGCGCAAGCTGCTGCTAATTTTACCATCAGCTGAGGTGCCAATCAGTTCCACTGCATCCGTTGCCTTGACGGTCAAATTTCCGCCTTTCCCAGTGCCAAATGTAGCAACTGATACCTGCGCTCCATCGACCACTCGCAAGCGAGCGGTTTCAATCGTTAAGTTCCCCCCATCTCCAGTGGCTCCTCGTGCGACTGAAGCAGCCAAGCCGCTGCTAACCACACCATCAGCTCTAGTGCCAATTAGTTCCACCGCATCCGTTGCTTTAACAATCAAATTTCCGCCTTTCCCCAAGCCGAAAGTAGCAACAGATACTACTGCTCCATCGGCTACCCGCAAGCGAGCCGTTTCAATCGTTAAGTTGCCCCCATCTCCAGTCGCTCCTAGTCCGACTGAAGCAAACAAACCGCTGCTAACCCCACTATCACCTCTAGTGCCAATCAGTTCCACCGCATCGGTTGCCTTAACGATCAAATTTCCAGCTTTCCCAGGGCCAAAGGTAGCGACTAATACCTGTGCCCCATTGATTGCGTGCAAGCGAGCGGTTTCAATAGTTAAGTTACCTCCATCTCCAGTGGCTCCTGGTCTGACTGAAGCAAACAAGCCGCTGACAAAATTACCATCAGATGAAGTGCCAATTAATTCCACTGCATCCGTTGCCTGAACAGTCAAATTTCCGCCTTTCCCAGCCCCGAAAGTATCAACTGACACCAATGCCCCATCGATTACTCGCAAGCGAGCAGTTTCAATCGTCAAGTTCCCCCCATTTCCAGTGGCTCCTGGTGCGGCTGAAGCAAACAAGCCGCTTAAAACGCCACCATCAGCTGAGGTGCCAATAACTTCCACCGTCTCAGTCGCTTTGACAGTCAAATTTCCGCCTTTCCCAGCACCAAAAGTACCAGCTCCTATCTGTGCGCCATCGATTACTCGCAAGCGAGCGGTTTCAATCGTCAAGTTCCCTCCGTCTCCGGTGGCTCCTGAATTGACTGAAGTATCTAAGCTGCTGGCAGACTTACCATTAGATGCGATGCCAATTAATTCGACCACATCAGTTGCCTTGACGGTCACATTTCCGGCTTTTCCAGCGCCCAAGGTACCTGCTCCTACCTGTCCCCCATCGACCAACTGCAAGCGAGTAGTTTCAATTATTAAGTTTCCTCCATCTCCGGTAGCTTCCTTTGCTACTGAAACAAACAAGCTACTGTTAAACTGACCTTCGGCTGAGATACCAATCAACTCTACCGTCTCCGATGCACGAACGCTGAGCGTTCCCCCCGCTTTGGCACCTTCGGTGAGAGCCAAAATGACTGAGCCATCAGTCAGCGTCACCCGCCGTCCGACTACAAAAACATCGCCTCCCCCTGCACCACTGACATCAACCGATGCCGCTTTTGAAAGACTGATATCCTGAAAATTCTGCATTTCAGGGTAGCTCAACGCCATACCTGAATTCATGGGGGTTAGGGTCACCAGAGTATCTCCCCCAACGCTGCCCAATTCTATTCGTCCGCTTTTTGCAGTTAAGTTGCCGCCTTCTAGAGTTAGATTACCGCCCAGCAGCGCTAACGTTTGACCGGGTGCTACCTGAAGTCCAACAGGCCGATTATCCCTGGTAATTGTTCCCGTCTCTGGATTTAAACTCAGATTGTTACCTGGCCCCTGCACTAAAATATTTCCCGGATTTCGCCCCATTTGCAAGCCGATGGGTACGCTGATAGTCAGCAAGGGTGCAGTTTGAGGACTTGTGGTGCCAAAAAAGGTGTCATCGGCAAACCTAATACTACTGGCGGTACTCGCTAGAAATGAACCGCCAATATTTAACCGTGCATTCGGGCCAAAAATAATGCCGTTGGGATTGAGTAGAAATAAATTAGCAGAGCCATTGGCGCGAATTAACCCATCAATATTAGAAATTGAGCCACCAGTTACTCGACTAAAAATATTTTGAATATCAAGAGCATTATTGAAGTATGCTTCGCCATTAGTTGGAATAGAGAATTCTCGAAAGCTGTGGAACAAGTTTCCACCTGCTTTAGTGCCTCCATCAATTGCGGTAGTTGCTCCCTGTTGAGTAACGGTAGAATTAACCGGAAGAGTCGCATCCGGGACAATTTGTGCCATCGAATAGCGAGACTCTAATAGACACAAAAATATAGTGCCTAACTTTACCCAGCATCCCAGAGAACAATGTTTCATTGCAGCTTAATATCAGGTCGGATAGTATCCTTTATAGCACCGTAGCCTGAGTAGCGATAAAAAAAAATAATTGGTAATAAAACAATTTCAGGACTTACGCAAAGAAACCCGGTTGATATCAAAGAAGCAGGCAGAACCGTAGTTTCTAGAATCGTTGTGCGAAAGGTCTGGTTAGAGGGCGATCGCACGCACCCTCCAAACCCCCACCCACTCAGTGCTGCCAGTAACACAAAGCTCCCATGCTTCCCGTATGATCTAAGTAGTGGATGAGGAGCGAAGCGTGAGGAGCGATAAAAATAAAGCAATTGGACAAGCTAAGCAAATCCAAGTTTGTTTTTCGTTGCTTTTGCCGATTGCTGTATTACTGATACCTGAAAGCGCGATCGCTCAACAAGCACGACTAGGGGTAGTCAGAAGTCAAGAAAATTCTACCCAATGGGGAGGAATTATCAACCGCCTCAATGCTAGCGGCGTTTCCTACTGCGTTGTTGACTTGCAGAATATCAGAACCGAGGCAGATTTAGCAGGGCCAGCGGTGCTATTTTTGCCCAACGTCGAAAGCTTGAATCAGCAACAAGCGATCGCTATCGAAGCATGGATGAGCAAAGGCGGTCGCGTTATCGTCTCAGGTCCGGTAGGAAACCTTTCCGCTCCCGGCGTGCGCCAGCTGTTGCGAACTATGCTAGGCGCTTACTGGGCGTTTCCCCTCTCCGAACCTACTATGGTACAGCCTTTGCGTACCCGCACCCAAGAATGGGTTACCCGCGACCTCGCCGGGATGATTCACGGCGGCGTCGTAGTTCCCACCGGCTTAAACAGTCAAACCGCCGCCACTTGGAGCGGTCCCGATACCCCACCCGCCGTTATCACCACCAACCGGACGACCTTTTTTGGTTGGCGCTGGGGCGTGGATACAGTGGCGTCTGCAACACTCGATCTGGGCTGGCTAAAAGCCGCTATGAGCCGTTACGGCAATCGTCCTGGGGGGGGGACGACCGTTGCGAGTCAGGGCGCTGCTAGCGGCAACTGCGTGGCTCCGGGAGCGATCGCCAGAGCTTCCGCCACCCCCAGACAATCCCCTCAAACCCCAACCAGAATACTAGGAACGGGGTCTTTTATTGAGGCAGGGGGGCAGGGGAGTAGGGGGGCAGGGGGGCAGGGGAGTGTTTCTAATCCCCAGTCGCCGGTTTCTGCTGTGCAACGGGGGGCGCCGACTCGGCAAACTGTGACTCGACCAACGCCTGCACCTGCGGCACCGAGAAGGAACGATCCGACGCAAGATGTGGCGGCGGCGGGGATTCCGTTTAGACCGGGGGCGCAAAGAATTACGCCGGGGGAAGCGATCGCCATGCGTCAAGAGTTAGAAAATCTAATTGGTCGTGTGGAAAGCGCTTTATTATCCGCCAACGCCGCTAACCGTGGTGCAGGTAGGGTAGCAGAGGCGCAGGGAAATACTGGAAAAACCGATAGTTCTTTCGTCCCATCTCCTACAACGCCGATTGCAACGGTTGCTTCTACTGTTTCACTTAGCACGCAACCTTCCCCACCCGCTGCGATTCAATCCGCACGAGAATTACTACAAAATTTACCCAGATTAATTGCTAACCGAGACTACGCTAATGCGCGCCAACAATGGTTGCAAGCGCGGCAAAATTTATGGAATCTTTATCCCATCGATCGACCTAACGCACAAGCGGAAATTCGCGCGATTTGGCTCGATCGCGGTTCTATTATTGAAGCGGGTTCGGAACAGGGATTGGCGAGAATTTTTGACCAACTGGCGGCGGCGGGAATTAATACAATATTCTTTGAAACCGTTAACGCCGGATATCCCATTTATCCTTCACAAGTTGCGCCGGAACAAAACCCGCTAGTGAGAGGTTGGGACCCCTTAGCATCTGCGGTTAAATTAGCCCATGCGCGGGGAATGGAATTGCACGCTTGGGTGTGGACATTTGCCACGGGAAACCAAATTCACAATACGATTTTGGGACAACCTGCGAATTATCTTGGTCCCGTTTTGACAGCCCATCCCGATTGGGCGAATTATGATAATCGGGGGAATATTATTCCGATTGGACAGACGAAGCCGTTTTTAGATCCGGCGAATCCAGAAGTGCGGCAATATTTAATGCGATTGTTTGAAGAAATAGTCACCCGCTATAAGGTGGATGGATTGCAACTCGATTACATTCGCTATCCATTTCAAGACCCTGGGGCGGGTAGAATATATGGTTATGGTAGGGCGGCGCGGCAGCAATTTCAACAGCAATATGGCGTCGATCCGATACGGATTTCTCCGCGCGATCGCACCCAATGGCAACAATGGACAGAATTCCGCACCAGCCAAATCAATTCCTTTGTCGCCGAAGTTTCCCAAATGCTTCGCAAACGTCGATCTAATCTCATTCTATCCGTCGCAGTTTTCGGCTATCCAGAACAAGAACGAATTCAAAAACTACAACAGAATTGGGAAGTTTGGGCGCGACAAGGCGATGTAGATTTAATCGTCCCCATGACTTATGCTCCCGATACCAATCGCTTCCAACAATTAGCCCAACCTTGGCTCACCAATACCAATTTAGGCTCTAGTTTGATATCCCCAGGAATCTATTTATTGAGATTACCCGAACTGGGAACCTTCGATCAAATTCAGCTAGTAAGAGATCTACCCAGTGGCGGTTACTCCTTATTTGCCTTAGAACATTTCGGCAATAATTTACAAGCAATCCTCAGTCGCACCCAAGGAATCAGACAAGCAAATACAAAAGAACCGATTCCTTTCCGCCAACCTTTCGCCGCCGCCGCTGCGCGTTTTTCTAACTTATCTCAAGAATGGAATTTTCTCTTAGATACCAACCAAATGCGTTTGGGAACAGCCCGCTCAAATTGGAATAGTAAAACCGAAGAGATTGCCACAGCTTTGAATAAGTTATCCCAAGAACCAAACGCGAGTAATCTTGCAGCAGCGAGGCGCTCTTTAACCACTTTTCGCACCCAGTTTCGCATGTGGATGAGTTTGCATACAACCCAGAATTGGTATCAAGTTCAAACTTGGGAAAATCGTTTATTCAGTGTGGAGAGACTGCTTAATTATGGAGAACGGAGTTTGTTAGGTAATAGGTAATAGGTAATAGGTAATAGGTAATAGGTAATTGGTAATTGGTAATTGGTAATTGGTAATTGGTAATTGGTATTGCGGCTAAATTAGCCATTAATATCAGTTTTTTAGGCTGTTGGGGCGGGTTTTACCAGCCATTCTGTGGAATCACGAGGAATTTTATTAAACCCGCCCCTGCGGGGGCTATCGATGCCACCGAACATGATATAATCCAAAAAATAGTAATTGTGTAATGTCTTCTTTTATTGGTCATAGTTTAGCAGCTTTGTGCGTATTCTCATCGGAAAAATTATCTGCCTCAAACTCTTTGAAAAAATGGTGGTGGGGATGGCTAATTGTTATTGCCTCTGCGCCTGACATCGACCACATTTTTCGCTCGTTTATTTTAACTGTTTATCCCGATGAAAAAATTAGAATTACCCATTCTATTTTGGGTAGTCTTATGCTACCTTTTGGCACAATTCTATTGCTAACTATTTTAGGTTTTAAGGGAAGTTCCCGCACGCGGCTTAGCGTACAAGTCATAATAGCAGGTCTTTCCCATCTTGTGCTGGATTTACTAACGGGAGTCAACGAATTACCTTTACTATGGCCTTTTAACCTCGCCAACTTCAAACTTACGTTTGGTCTTCTCCCAAGTGCTGGAAAGGTAAGCTTATTAAACTATTACCTTTACCGCAATTTATTTATTGAAATTGGCGTATTAGCTCCGTTATTTTACAGCATTTACTTAATTCGGCATAACTACAGCGTTACCCGTTTAGAAAAATTGCGAATTATTGGATTATTATTAACCTCTAGTTGCTTTATGTTTTGGTCGTTCAGTCTCAGCCGATAAAAATTTTATTTCAAATTAGATTCAAAGAAAGCAGCAGGAGAGATATGAAAAAAATCGGCGAGTTTGCGAATATGATCGACTGTAAGCTGGCGTTTACCGCTCAGCACGGCGGATACAATAGATTCAGTTCTAAAAATAGGGACTAAATCTTTTTGTCGCAGATCGAATTCATCTATTAAAGCTTTGAGTAACTCGACTCCAAAAATATCGGGTATAGCTTCGTGTTTTTGTTCGTATTCGTAGACTAGAGTACCCAAAACATTGAGATAATCTTGTTCGTCTGCTGTTAATTCTTCTCGATCGATCAAGGCGTCTATTACTTTTTGAGTTGCTAGTAATTCCTCCTCAGAATTAATTGGACGAGGAGGAAAGTTTTTAAGTAATTCGATGTAAGCGCTAGCGCTACCTGTACCACTGGTCATTTTTCCAGTCCTCTTTGTCATATTCTGCATGGGTGAGGACATGGCGGATAAAAACTTTTTGATATTTGTAATCGACTAAAGTAATCAGTCGATAGTTATTACCCCCAATGTTAAACACCGTTAAATTGCCAACTTGATCGGCTGAAGGAAAAACTTGCCGTAACTCAACAAAATTTTGCCACTCAGCTAATGATGTTATTTTGTACCATCCTCGCAGGCTAGTTTCTGCATTGGGGTGCTGCGAATAAAACTGCTTGAGTCTCGATTTTTTTATTACATGCATAATGAATTTTAAGTATTTTGTAGTTTTTCATTGTTCACATCCTTGTTGTATAACTCTGTACTTACATTAGCAAATTGCGAAGTTGAGTGTCAACAAAAAAATGTTGCCATTCAAATGTGTAGTGCGTATTCAGATCTAGGCGGGGTGGGTTTATCGATGATTTTTGGTAAACCCCACACCTACAGGTGTCAAAAACTACATGACTTACCTAACTGTCACATCGGATCGTTTAAGGCGGAGCCTTGGCAGAATCCTTCCCAGGCGGAGCCTGGGAAGGAGTGAATGGTAAATTATGGTTGCTCGTTTTTTGGTGGTAGATGCAAGCTTTACAAACCTACGATGTTTTAACCGATTTAGGTTTAACGCAAATAGGTATCAGCTACGATAGGTTAATCTTAGCTAGATGCACAATTCGGTTAAAAAAATTATTTTTATTTCTTAGCAATTCATTTGCAACTATTCTGGGAGAGGCAAGTTTTTAGGGAAGATGCGATCGCTCATCCATCACCCACAACCAAATGCTTTACCCCAGCCCATAGGGTATAATTTATAAAAGGTATGTTGTAATTAAAAAATGGTTCAATCTAAAAAAGAAATTTTACCGCCTTCCCATAGCGATAAATTTATCCTAGAAGAAGACACAGACCATATCCATCACAGTCACACCCACGCAGATGGACAAGAAAGCCATTCTCACGTCCACAGCGAAGAATCCCTGCGCCGCATCGTCAATCGCTTATCTCGGATCGAAGGACATATCCGGGGCGTCAAAACAATGGTACAAGAGAGCAAACCCTGTCCCGACGTGCTGGTACAAATAGCCGCTGTGCGGGGCGCTTTGGATCGAGTATCGCGCATGATTCTGGACGAACATTTAACCGAATGCATCGCCCGCGCAGCTAAAGAAGGCAATATGGAAGCTGAAATCGAACAGTTAAAGGCGGCTTTGGATCGGTTTTTGCCTTGATTTAACAGTGGACAGTGGACAGTGGACAGTGGACAGTTGATAGTGGACAGTTGACAGTTGACAGTTCAAGAAAAAGGAATTTCAGGAAATTTTGGTAAAAATGTCCGGAAAGCGATCGCACCCCCAAGAAATAAGTATTCAGTAGATGCACCCTGATATTCACCACCCCACCTAGAGATAGTTGGGGTTTTTTGTTTGATTCTCAGAAAAATGTCCGGAAAGCGATCGCACCACAGTGGACAGTTGACAGTGGACAGTTGACAGTTGAACAGAAAGGAATTTCAGGAAATTTGGTAAAAATGTCCGGAAAGCGATCGCACCCCCAAGAAATAAGTATTCAGTAGATGCAC
>CAYXCW010000065.1:0-42110 GCA_964463555.1 uncultured bacterium | reverse complement strand
AGGGGGGTTAGGGGGGATCGAACCGACAATATTTGTAACTAGCAACTTGCGTTAACTAGCAACTGGCGTTAATAGCAGATTGCAGATTTCATTAAATTTCAAATCTGCAATCTCAAATCTAAAATCTAAAATTGCTCCCCCTGCATCGGCCCCAAATACTTAGTCAAATAAGGAGAAAACACCTCATAAATTAGCGTCAAAGGCTGTTTGTGATGCCAAAACAAATAATGGCGACCCCAAAATGGCCCAGTATTTCCAAAAGCCTTTTCTAACGCCTCACAGTGACCGTAATAAATGCCTTGCACATCTCGATACAACTCAGTTCGCAGCTTTTCTAAACTCAACCAAATGGGAATAGAACGATTTTGCAAATACTCGTCCACGTGGCTAGCTTCCCACCAAGAACAAGCATAAGCTAATCGCTGTCCAGAAGCTGTCCGCAGCCACACTTGTCGCCTGACGCGGGGGCCAGGTACGACTTGCATTTGTTCCGGTGCGCCATCTGGGTTCATTCCCACAGGAGACATATCAATTAAATCTACCTCGGTCTTCTCCCCCGTCAGCAGTTGCAAGTGGCGCGTCGGGGAACCATCTCCCAAAAGCAACAATTGCCAAGTCGGTGCGAGTTGCGAATGGGGCAATCCTTGCTGGATAATACTTTCTCCCCCTTGCCAAATCGGCGTGAGGGCGTGCCAAGAGGTTGGCAGTGTCCGGTTGTCTGGTGCTGTAAAAGTCGCAGTCAAGGTTCTTTACATAACTTAACTTTTTCTTATGATAGCCTTGTTCTGGCTGTTGCGATGATTCGTCAGCGTATACAGATCGTTTGTACTAAAATTAAGATTGCAAGCAGTCCAAAAAAAAGATATATACTAGCGAGATGTCAAGCACCAACACTGGTATTGAATGGACTGACAAAACCTGGAATCCAACCACTGGTTGTGACAAGGTCAGCTCAGGATGTCGCTACTGTTATGCCGAAGCACTTACCGAACGCTTCCCTAAAACTTTTCCAGAAGGCTTTAAGCTGACGTTGCATCCAGAACGACTAGAACAACCAAAGCGATGGCGTACTCCTAGTCGTATTTTTGTCAACTCCATGAGCGATCTTTTTCACGAAGATGTGCCGCTTTCCTACTTAGAGGAAGTTTTTAGCGTGATGCGAGAAACTCCTTGGCATATCTATCAAATTCTCACTAAGCGCTCAAGCCGTTTGGCAGAATTAGCTCCCCAACTCGAATGGTGTGAAAATATTTGGGTAGGTGTATCTGTAGAAAGTCAAAAATATACTTATAGAATCGATGATTTGCGGCAAGTACCAGCAGCGGTTCGGTTTCTTTCCTGCGAGCCTTTACTGGGAGCCTTGGATTTAGATCTAAAACATATTCACTGGGTAATTGTAGGTGGTGAATCTGGATCTAACCATCGTCCTATGCAGCCAGAATGGGTGAGAGAGATTTTGCAACAAACGCGGGCAGCAGAGGTGGCCTTTTTCTTCAAGCAGTGGGGAGGAAGGTACTCAAAAGCAGGTGGTAGAATACTCGATGGACGCACCTGGGACGAAATGCCAGATGCTTGGAATCAGCACAAGATTAAATGGCAAAAGAAATCTTCTAGACCACAAAAATTAAGTGAGTTAGAACCAGAAAATCTAATTCCTGCAAAATAAAGAGAGTTGAACAATGAGTCGGCTTGGTAGTGAGGGTGAGGACATTATCGGTCGTTGGTCTGAAGAGAAGCTAGATTTACTGGCAAAATATCTTAAAGCTTACTCTGCGATTATGAACAAACAAAAGCAAAGCTGGCTCAAGGCTTACTACTATATAGATGCTTTTGCGGGTTCTGTTAGACCGAGATCTAAAGAAGATGAACAGCGCTATATTGATGGTTCTCCTTTACGTGCTTTACAAACAGAACCTAAATTTGATGCTTATTGGTTTATAGATGTTTCACCGCGACGTATCGAGCGTATAGAAGGACTGCGTGACGAGTTTCCAGATTGTACGATTGAGATCCGTCAGGGAAACTGTAACGAAATCTTGTGTAACGAGGTAATTAGCGAAGTTACCTATGCTTCTAAGCAGCGGGCTTTTGTGTTTTTAGATCCTTATGGCTTACAGGTAGATTGGGAAACAGTTAGAGAATTAGCAAATACTAAAACTTGCGATATTTTTATAAATTTTTCTGTAATGGGGGTTACTCGTCTCCTGCCTAGAGATCAACGTCCAGAAGGAGAAGTATTAGAACAATTAAACAAAGTTATGGGCAGCACTAATTGGCTCGATCAAATATACCAACCACCGAGACAGTTAAGTTTGTTTCCAGAGTTAGAACCTGCCCTAAGTCGCGAAACTATCAAAGCGGAAGAGTTAGCAAGCTTGTATGCAGAACAATTGCGATCGCTTTTTCCCCACGTCAGCAGACCAGTTTTGATGAAAAACTCCACTAATTCAGTGCTATACGCTTTGTGCCTAGCCAGCCACAATCAAACAGCCACTAAGATTACAAATGAGATCTTCGCTCGATACGAACGTTTAAGGCAATTAGAAAGCTAGTTTTGCTCGTGCGAAGATCCCAGGACTTACGCGCACCTATGCAGGTTTCTATGAAAAATAGTTGGTTTGCTAATTAATCTCTGGATTTATGCCTTAGACTCAAATTCTCTAAATTGGCAGGCGATCGAGGTCTTTGTTAGAGCCAATTACTACCATAATTTCACCTTTATGAAGCCGTCGGTTCGGGTTAGGATTGACTTCAAACGTGCCATCGTTAACTACGGCTAGTAAGTTTAAACCATAACGAGTTCTAAGTTGCAAATCGTAGATAGTTTTGCCGTCAAATTCTTTGGGGACGAGCGCTTCTACTATACTGTTGTGTGGGTCTAGTTCAAAGCGGTCTAAAATTGCGGGTCTGGTAAGCGATCGCGCTAATGCACAACCAGCTTCATGTTCCGGATAAACTACATGATCTGCGCCCACTCGCGTTAATACTTTACCGTGGACTTCTGATGAAGCTTTTGCTACTACGTGGGGGACGCCGCCTTCCTTCAAATTCAGCGTGGTGATGATGCTTTCTTGCAAATAGTTACCGATGGCAACAATCACCGTATCGAACTCTAAAATACCCGCTTGTTTTAGCGCCGACGCTTCGGTTGAGTCTAGTTGCAACGCATGACCTACAATCTGATCTGTCAGGGCTTGAGCGACTCTTTTTTCATCAACATCGGTTCCCAGTACATCGTATCCCAAACTGTGCAGCGTCGAGCATACTCCCCGCCCAAAGCGCCCCAATCCAATCACGGCGTACTGTTTATTATCTTTGCGTAGACTGCGAAAAAAACCTATGGACGACAGATTCACTTTTTTTTACCTTTGTTATCAATAAGTTGACGATAAGGATTCCTACAAGCCCAATCTTATATTTCCAGCCTAGCAAATATTTTCTTGCATTATTACCCCACAAGTAAGTTTTCTTCGGGGTAGCGAATTGTACTGGGGCGAGGATCTCCCAACAGCGCTGACATCAGCAACAAAACGCCTACCCTTCCCACATACATTGTCACAATTAAAACTAGCTTGGCAGCAGGTGAGACGCTAGCAGTAATTCCCGTAGATAGACCAACTGTGGCAAAAGCGGACACAACCTCAAACAAAATTTGAATAAAATTCAAGTTTGTATCGGTGAGCGAGATTAAAATTGTGACAAAAATCACCATCGCAACCGAGCCTATCAACACGCCAACCGCCTTTAAAATCAGCGATACAGGAATTGTTCGCTCGTATAAAACAGCTTCTTCTTTCTCCTGTAAAATGGCTTTGGTGCAAGTAGTTAAAACTCGCAGTGTTGTCGTTTTTATCCCGCCTCCCGTCCCGCCGGGACTGGAGCCAATAAACATAAAAGCAATCGTAATAAATAAACCAGCGGTGGTCATTTTGCTAAAATCAATCGTGTTAAAACCAGCAGTTCTGGGTGTGACTGATTGAAACCAAGCTGATAGAATTTTGGTTTTTAAGTCCATAGAACCAAACGTATCGGGGTTGTTCTGCTCGATTAAAAAGAACGCCACAGTGCCGACGATTAAGAGAATTAAAGTGGTGCTGGTAGCGACTTTAAAATTGAGGGAGAAGATAATGCAATGGGTTTTTCTGAGGATGCGATCGCGTAACCACAGGTACATTTCCATAATTACCTGGTAGCCAATCCCGCCAAATATAATCAATCCCGTTACCGTCAGGTTTAATAAAATCGATGATTGATAGCGGATAAAGCTATCACTGAACACGCTAAATCCCGCATTATTCCAAGAATTGATGCTATGAAAAATTGCGTACCACAGTCCCCGAGAGAGTCCATAATCCGGAACAAAAACAGGCAGCAACAGAAAAATTCCGCTGATTTCAAATAGTAACGTCGTCGCAATAATAGATTGAAGTACTTGTGCGCTACCTTGTATTCCTGGTCGATCTAAAGCTTGTTGAATTGCCACTTTATCGCGCAAGCTAAACCTAGCACCCAGGAGCAGCAAAAGAAAAGTGGTTGCTGTCATATAGCCGAGTCCGCCAATCTGGACAAGGATAACAACAAACAGCTGACCCCAAAATGAAAAATAAGTGCCGACATCGACAACCGACAAACCCGTAACGCACACAGCAGAAGTTGAGGTGAATAAAGCCACTAACGGGTCAATCCAAGTCCCGCTGCTGCTAGAAAATGGCATTATCAACAAAAGGGTGCCCAAGCCGATTACAGCAAGGAACCCCAGGCAAATCGTTCTAGAAACTGTCATGGAGCCGTCGTAATTTGATTCAACGATACTTTTAAAGGGTTCTAGTGTAAAGTACCCTGATTCGCGATTAAACTAACTTTAGCCTGAATTAAAGCTAGATCGGCGCTAGAAACCAAATTTCTTGGTAGATATCTAGCTATCAAACCTAGATTTTTCCCCAAAACCGGGTTGCTTGGCTTAAGTCAGATTAAACTAACTTTACCGTGCATTAAAGCTCTTAGTTCTATGAGTGCAACACTTTACGAGCAAATTCAGCAATTTTACGACGCCTCCTCTGGTTTGTGGGAGCAAATTTGGGGGGAACACATGCACCACGGATATTATGGCGCAGATGGCAAGCAAAAAAAAGACCGTCGTCAAGCTCAAATTGATCTGAATCAGGAAATACTCCAATGGGCTAATTTACAAAGAGCGCAAAATATTTTAGACGTAGGCTGTGGCATTGGGGGTAGTTCTCTGTATCTGGCGCAAAAGTATAACGCCACAGTCACCGGAATTACCCTCAGCCCCGTCCAAGCGTCTAGGGCAAAGGAAAGGGCAACAAGTGCTAATCTAAGTCAGCAAACTTCGTTTCAGGTAGCAGATGCATTGAATATGCCCTTTGCCGATGCATCTTTTGATTTTGTTTGGTCGATGGAAAGCGGCGAACATATGCCCGATAAGGTTAAATTCTTACAAGAATGCTACCGGGTATTGAAGCCTGGTGGGACGTTTTTAATGGCAACTTGGTGTCATCGTCCTGTCACGCTTCCGGATGGATACTTGATGCCGGATGAGTTGAAGCATTTGGCAGAAATTTATCGCGTGTATTGCTTGCCTTATGTCATTTCTCTGCCGGAATATGAGCAAATTGCTCGCAATCTTTCTTTTCAAGATATCCATACCGATGATTGGTCAACTGCTGTAGCACCTTTTTGGGATGTAGTGATTGATTCTGCTTTCAATCCGGCGGCAATTATTGGTTTAATTTTTAGCGGTTGGACGACTATTCAAGGGGCGCTTTCCCTCTCCCTGATGAGTCAAGGATATGAGCGAGGATTGATTCGTTACGGGGTTTTGCGAGCGAGTAAATAATTTCAACAGTTGATAGTTGATAGTTGATAGTTGATAGTGGACAGTGGACAGTGGATAGTGGACAGTGGACAGTGGACAGTGGACAGTGGATAGTGGACAGTGGATAGTGGACAGTTGATAGTTGATAGTGGACAGTTGATAGTTGATAGTTGATAGCTTGTCGTGAGCTAGTCGAAGGGTTGACAGTTACCTCTCCCTCAAGCTTATAGGATTGGGAAACAGGGAAATTAATTTTTCCTTTTGCGCTCAAAGGGGGAGGCTAACAACCCATTTTTTCGGCTACATTATTAGTTTTTTAGTGCTGGAATAGCTAATGGCTAATATTACTATGACCAATTAGCAATTAGCCATTAGCTATTTTAAAATGTATCAGGTTATCCCAACTTGGACTAAATAAATGAGCGATACTTTTTTTGATAAGTCGGGAAGTCAATCAACTAACTGGCTTTATGCTTTTTGGAAGTTCAGCCGCCCTCATACAATTATTGGTACGAGTTTGAGCGTTGTGGGGTTATATTTGGTGGCAATTTCTCTCTCACACCCCAATTTCTCCAGCACCCATCTGTTGCAGCTATTCGGAACTTGGTTATCCTGTTTGTGCGGCAATATTTACATTGTCGGTTTAAACCAATTAGAAGATATCGAAATCGACCGGATTAATAAACCTCACTTGCCTTTAGCATCGGGGGAATTTTCCACCCAGCAAGGTAAGATAATTGTCGGCGTTACGGCTATCCTGGCGCTGCTGTTGGCGGGGTTTTTGGGGCCGTTTTTATTCGGGATGGTGGGAATCAGTTTGGCTATTGGCACGGCTTATTCTTTACCGCCAATTCGGTTAAAACGGTTTCCGTTTTGGGCGGCGATTTGTATTTTTAGCGTTCGGGGGGCAATTGTTAATTTAGGTTTGTTTTTGCACTTTAGTTGGGTGTTCTCTCAGCAACAACAAATACCCCCAGAAGTTTGGGCGCTGACGCTGTTTATTTTGGTGTTTACGGTGGCGATCGCTATCTTTAAAGATATCCCCGATATGGAAGGCGATCGCTTGTACAATATCACCACTTTTACCCTGAAGTTGGGCGCGCCCGCTGTGTTTAATTTGACTAGAGTGACGATCGGTATTTGCTATCTGGGGATGGCAATTGCTGGCTGGTTGTGGCTCGATTCTGCGAATGGGGTATTTTTAGTTACATCCCATTTGCTGGCATGGGGTTTGATGGGGTGGCGCAGTTTGGGGGTAGACTTGCAGGATAAGAGCGCGATCGCTAGTTTCTACCAGTTCATCTGGAAGTTGTTTTTTCTGGAATATTTGATTTTTCCGGCTGCTTGTTTATGGCATTAAGCAGAATTGACCTGTCAAGAGTAATTATGCGGAATTAGGGGAGGAAATATCGATCGAGCCGATTGGGGGAGGGGACTCGACACGGAGAGCGATCGCAAAGCTTAAACTAGGCTAAGAAGCCCTAGAAATACTATGTCCCGAATCATGACGCAAAAACTGCTGAAATTTTACCTGCTGTTGGCTGCGAGCGTTAGTCTCGGGTTGAGTGCTGTGGCATGTTCCAAGGCACCTTCTGGAACAGACACCGCCAGCACCAGCACGCCTTCTCCCAGCGCACCGGCGCAAAATACCGCGGCTAACCAGACGGCGTCCCCATCGGCAACGGCACCGAGTCCAGCAGCTACGGTTGCCGCCGCGCCTGGTAGCGCTGAAGATTTTTATCAGCGAGGAATTGAAAGCGTTCAAAAAGGCGATGCGGCGGGTGCGGAGGAAGCATGGCGCAAATCGATCGAACTAGATCCAAAAAATCCCAAAGTTCACTCGAATTTGGGTGTTTTGTTGCAAAGTCAAAATAAGTTAGACGAAGCTAGCAAGCAATTTCAAGAAGCGGTTCGCCTCGATCCAAAAAATGCGGAAGATAAGGTAAAATTAGCCGTAGTTTTGGGTCAACAGAAAAAACTCGACGAAGCGATCGCGCAAACTAAAGAAGCGCTGCAAATCAAATCGGATTTTGCCCCCGCCCACGTAGTAATGGCGGCAGCGTTAGCCGAACAAGGCAAGCAAGAAGAAGCTATCAAGAGCTTAGAAACTGCGCGGGATTTATTCAAGACTCAGGGAAAAGTTGACCAACAGGTAGAAACTCAAATTAACTTAGCCGTTGCTTTAGCAAAACAGAAGAAATTAGATGAGGCAGTAGTGCAATTACAAGATGCGGTTAAAATCAAACCCGACTTTGCTCCTACTCACGTCATTTTAGCAGGGGCTTTATCGGAACAAGGCAAGCGAGATGAAGCGGTAACCTCCCTCAGAACGGCTAAAGACTTATTCAAAACCCAAGGCAGAACCGAACAACAGGTAGAAGCTACAATTAACTTAGCCGTTTTGTTGGGACAACAAAACAAAATCGACGAAGCAGTCGCGGAATCAAAAGAAGCGATTAGCCTCAAACCAGACTCGGCAAAAGCCCATTATGTCCTAGCGCTGGCGTTATCAAGTCAAGGCAAAAAAGATGAAGCACTAGCTAATTTGAACAAAACCAAAGAACTGTTGAACAGCCAAGGCCAAACCCAACAAGCTGCTCAAATTGACCAGATCATCCAGAAACTTGGCGAACAGAAAAAATAATTGAGGATTTGAGGTTTGAGATTGCAGATTGCAGATTTAATTTTTAGGTTCGGATATCTCTGCAATCTGCAATATTTTTATAAATCTAAAATCTAAAATCTAAAATCTGAAATTGTTTCATGTTCGAGCAAAAAGGCAAAGTTTATTTAGTGGGTGCGGGGCCATCGGATGTTGCTTACCTGACCGTGCGATCGCAACAATTGCTATCCCAAGCTGAGGTATTAATTTATGATGCCTTGATCGATGAACGATTGTTAGATTTAGTACCGGATAATTGCGTCAAATTCCACGTCGGTAAGCGGGGTGGGCGCAAGAGTACCCCCCAAGCAGAAATTAACCGCTTGCTGGTAGAACAGTGCCAGCTAGGTAAGCAAGTCGTGCGGTTAAAAAGTGGCGATCCGTTTATTTTTGGGCGATCTAGTGAGGAAATTCAAGCATTAATTGCAGCCGGTTGTCAGTTTGAAGTTGTGCCGGGGATTTCTTCCGCATTGGCAGCGCCGTTACTAGCGGGAATTCCTTTAACCGATCCGGTTTTGAGTCGGTGTTTTGCCGTTTTCAGCGCCCACGAACCAACAGAATTAGACTGGGAAGCCCTATCGCGGATCGATACGCTGGTAATCTTGATGGGAGGACGCAATTTGAGCGAAATTGTCACGCAATTGCATCGCGCGGGGCGCAGTCTGCAAACGCCAGTCGCGGTGATTCGCTATTGCGGACATCCCCAACAACAAATTTGGACAGGCGAGTTGGGAACGATTGAAGCTACATGTGCTGGCGCGTCTCTTTCCCCGGCGGCGATTGTGATTGGAGAAGTTGTCGGGCTGCGTCCTTATTTACAATCGCCGAATGCAGATCCGATGTCCCCAATAGACGGTAAGTTAAGATCTGGCACTTTAGATTTGATTGGCCTCACCGTGACTACCGATCGCCCAAATCTGCAAACAAAGGTAGGCGCTCAGAAGGAAACTATCCCCGCCTCCTCTTCCCTCCCCCTCGCTAATAAAACTATCCTCGTTACTCGTTCAGTTGGACAGTCGGGAGATTTTACTAACCGCCTTCAGGAAGCAGGTGCAACGGTAATTGAAATGCCTGCGATCGCAATTGGCCCCCCTTCAAACTCCGAAGCATTGGATAATGCGATCGCTTCTATAGAAACTTTTGATTGGTTAATTCTCACCTCTACCAACGGTGTAGATTATTTCTTTGAGCGCTTATTCGCTCAAGCAAAAGATGCCCGCAGCTTGGCGAATCTCAAAATTGCCGTTGTCGGTAAAAAAACAGCTAATAGCCTAAAACTGCACAATTTGCAACCCGATTTTATCCCCCCCAACTTTGTGGCAGATTCGTTAGTGGAACATTTCCCCACCTCTCTGCAAGGGAAAAAAGTATTATTTCCTAGAGTAGAAACTGGTGGACGGGAGGTGTTAGTACAGCAGTTATCGGCTAAAGGTGCAGAAGTCGTCGAGGTGGCGGCTTACGAGTCTCGCTGTCCGGAGGCGATCGCACCAGCGGCAAAACAAGCTTTATCCGAGCAAACTGTAGATATAATTACCTTTGCCAGTTCCAAAACTGTCAGAAATTTTTGTCAGTTAGTAGAGGCATCCCAACTAACCGATAAGCTAGATCGAGTAGCGATCGCCTCTATCGGCCCTCAAACTTCCCGCGACTGCAAGCAATTCCTGGGGCGAGTAGATGTAGAAGCCCTCGAATACACCTTAGAAGGATTAACCCAAGCTATTATTAACTGGGCAGCAGTCCAACAGCCTCCTGTTTAAAACACTTATCTTAGGTTATATTAAACTGTAAATTTTTAGCAGCAGGGGCGGGTTTAACGACATAATTCTTACTTCCCGAGAATGGTTGGTAAAATCAGCCCCGACTTTAAAACTGAATCAAGATCGTTTATCATTTATTGGTTCAGCAGAGAAAAATAAATATAACTTATTGATAATTGTCAATAGTTATTGGGTAATGGGTAGTAGGTAACAGCCTCTGCCCATACAACAAATAACAAGCGTTATACACCTGGATGAATAATTTTATCACAAAGGTCGTGTTTGATGACATAAAATTCGGCTTCTGACTATGAATAGGTTAAACAGATGTCATTCATAAAAATTAGAGGAGGATTTAACAAGAGATATAGCGCTTCTTGTAGAAGCTGGTTGAACAAAATATTTCCTGATGCCTTAGAACGATCGGTACAACTCGCCCTTACCGAGTTAATTTTACTATTAACGATTAGCCATTAGCTATTAGCGATTATCCAAAAAGTAAAAAGATAGATTGACCAATCAAAACCAATGCGAACCAGCGAGCAAATCAAGGCAGAAATTAAAGAGCAATTTGGTTTTGTTCCTCCTTTTTTTGAACCGGCAGCTCAAACTCCAGAAGTGCTGGAAAATCTGTGGCAGCAGGCTCTGAATGCTTATATTAACAATCCCCTACCAGCCTTGTTTAAAGAAAAGCTTTTTGCTTACTTATCGCGCTACTGTTCAGTTCCTTACTGTATTATCTGCCACAGTTGTACGTTACGCTTCTTGGGGATGACTGCCAAGGAAATCCTCACTTTATTGCAAGAAAATGCCCCCAATACAGAGGAGGAATGGAAAGTAAAAATACTGCTTTCATCGACACAAATAGAGCCTTTAACAGATTGGCCTGTTGCTAACCCAGATTTAGAAACAAGCTTGTATTATTATGCAATTTTAATTTATTTAAAACCAGATATTACCCAGCCTTATCGTCAGGAATTGCTCAGACTGTTGGGGAAATTTTATTACAATCACTTAATCGCATTTATCGCCTATATAAAAACCTGTCACCATTGGGCAGAATGCCATCCCGAACTGCTGTACGAAGCAGATCGAAGAGTGCAGTTACATCTGCCTGCTTTGCTGGAACAAGAGCCGGATTTAGGTATTTTTTTTGCTAACTACAACCAGAAAGTTAGGCAAGAATACCAGAAACGGGAAGCAGAATTGCAGCAAAGTAATTGTATACTGCAATCGGTGATGACAGGCACTACCGATGCCATTTTTTTGAAAGATTGTGAGGGGCGCTACTTGATGGTTAACTCCACAACAGCGAGGATTCTAGGCAAATCTGTCGAGGAAATTATCGGCAAAGATGATACTGAATTGCTGTCGCCGGAGGAAGCCCGCCAACTGATAGAAACTGACCGCAGAATCATGGCGACGGGTACTAGCGAGATGCTGGAGGAAGTTCTTACTATTAAAGCGGGCAAGCAGCCTGGTGTGCGAACTTATTTAGTGACAAAAGATGTCTACCGAGATCGAGAAGGTAATACCATTGGTTTAATTGGGATTGGGCGAGATATCACCGAACGCAAGCGTTTAGAAAAAGAGCGATCGCATCTGCTAGAAGTGCAACAACAATTAATTGCGCGGCTGCAACAACAAACTATAGATTTAGTCGCCCTCAGTGCAGTGGGAACAAGCGCAATTAGCACCTTAAATTTGCAACAACTGCTCGACGTGCTACTTCAGTGTATTCTGCAAGTAGTAGGAGCCGATGCGGCGATGATTCTATTAAAAGAAGATAACCACTTGCGCGTCAGTGCCGGTATTGGCATCCAAAAGCCGATTCCCATAGGCTTTTTAGTGCCGATGGGACAAAGTTTTGCTGGCACAATTGCCGCCACTAGGCAGCCGCTTTATATTGAAGATGCCCAAACCGATTTGTTGCTGGTAAATCAATGGCTCAAACAAATGGGAATTCGCAGCATCTTGGGCGTGCCGCTGCAACACAATAACGAATTAGTAGGCGTTTTGCACGTAGATTGGTTTACCATTCATAAGTTTAGTTCGCGGGAACTTTACCTGTTGGAAATTGCCGCCGAACGTTCTTGCATGGCGATTCTCAACGCCCAATTGTTTGAGCAAACCAAACAGCTACAACAGCGCCAAAAACTGCAAATCGACACGATGCCGATTGGTTATATGGTATGCGATCGCTTCTTTCAATTGACCGATTGGAATCCCGCCGCTAGTAACATTTTTGGCTTCACCAAAGCAGAAGTACTAGGGAAACATCCCTACGAATTGATCGTTCCACCTGCTGCTAAAGTGCATGTAGAAGAAGTATTTCAGCGGCTTTCTCAAGGGGATATGACTGCACACAGCGTCAACGAGAACGTCACAAAAGATGGTCGCACCATTCTTTGCGAGTGGTACAATACACCGCTAAAGAATCCAGACGGGACGATTATCGGTTTTCAAGGGATGGTAAAAGATATTACCTCCCGCAAGATGGCAGAAGCCGAATTGCAACAGGCGCATCAGCGATTAAAATTCCACGTGGAAAATACCCCCCTAGCGTTAATCGAATGGGACTCCCAGTTTAAGGTTAAAATTTGGTCGCAGCAGGCAGAGAAAATCTTTGGTTGGAAAGCTGAAGAAGTCATAGGCAAAAGTTTGCATGAATGGCGGTACGTATACGAGGAAGATCTAGAAAATATTAGGGCTGCCTGTGCTGGTTTGATCGACGGTAGTACTCCGCGCAATATCAGCCAGAATCGCAACTATACCAAAGATGGCAGAGTAATTCATTGTGAATGGTACAACTCTACCCTATTAGATGAATCAGGAAATCTGGTATCTCTACTATCCCTCGTATTAGATGTAACCGCGCGACAGCAAGCCGAAGAGGCGCTAGCAGCAAGCGAACGGCGCTTTCGCTCGTTAATTGAAAATGCCACTGATATGATTGTGGTGATTGATTCTGGTGGCGTCTGCCGTTATGTCAGTCCATCGGTAGAACGAATCTTAGGATATCAGCAGGAAGAGATTATTAACAAATTTTGCAGCGAGTTTATCGATCCAGAAGATGTGCCACTGTTGAGTCAAAGATTGGATCGGGCAATGCAAAATCCCAGGGTGAGTCAAAAGATGATTGATTATCGAGTGTTACACAAAGATGGTTCTTGGCGCATATTTGAAGCAGTCACGACTAATTTATTAGACGATCCGGCTGTCCAGGGTGTGGCGATTAATTGCCGCGATATTACCGAACGTAGAATCGCCGAAGAGGCACTCAAACAAAGCGATCGCAAGTACTACACCTTAACTAAAGTAGCCCCGGTGGCAATATTTCACGCCGATGCAGTGGGACAATGCTTGTACGTTAACGAGCGGTGGTGCGAAATTAGCGGACTTAGCTTGGAAGCGTCGATGGGACAAGGCTGGATCAAGGCTTTATATCCCGGCGATCGCAAGCGCATTTTCAAAGAATGGTATCAGGCCGTGGAAGAAAACTTGCCATTTCAATCAGAGTTTCGCCTGCAACGCCCCGATGGGGAAATTAGTTGGGTATTTGCCCAAGCGATCGCCGAAACCGGCAACAATGGAGAAATCATCGGCTACGTTGGCACCCTGACCGATATTACCGAACGCAAGCAGGTAGAAGAGCAGCTACGCTACTACGCATTTTACGACCCCCTCACCGGCTTACCCAATCGCACTCTATTGTTAAATCACCTCAGAAAGCTGCTCGCTCATAAACCCCATCCCCCATATTTTGCTGTCCTGTTTTTGGAGATGAACCGCTTCCAAGTAATTAAATATAGTCTGGGACACTTGTTTGCCGATCAACTGATAATTGCTACGGGAGAGCGCATCCAAACTTGCCTGAACAATTTAGCTGAGCCGATTTGGGATTTTGAATTAGCAGATAATGATGAAGCGATCGCATCAAATAACCCAGCTAAAATCCCCAATCTAAAATTTACCCTCTCCCGCTTAGGATTAGATGAATTTGCTATTTTACTAACCGGATTTTCCACAGTCAACGACGCCACTACGATCGCCGATTGCATCTACCAAGAATTACAATTACCTTTCAATCTGGATGGGCGGGAAGTATTCGTCACTGCCAGCATCGGCATTGCTCCCAGTTCAATTAATTATGACCGCGCCGAAGACTTTTTGCGCGCTGCCGATACGGCAGTACACCACGCCAAGCAGCTAGGTAAAGCGGGCGGTTATGTAGTTTTTGAGCCACAATGGCACGCTGGCGCTCTAGAACGCTTACAGCTGGAAACAGATTTACGCTGGGCTATCGAGCGCCAACAGTTGCGAGTTTACTACCAGCCTGTAGTCTCGCTCAAAAACAATCGCATTAGCGGGTTTGAAGCCCTCGTGCGCTGGCAACACCCAACGCGGGGTATAGTTTCCCCAAGCGAGTTTATTCCTTTGGCAGAAGAAACTGGGCTAATCGGCCCCATCGACCGTTGGGTGCTGCGGGAAGCTTGTCGTCAGGTGGCGATGTGGCAAGAAGCATTTCCCTCTCTTGCTCCTTTGACACTAAGCGTAAATCTTTCTGGTCTGGAGCTATCCCAATTGGGATTAATTGAGCGAATTGATAAAATTTTGCGCGAAACTGGGGTGCGACGGCACACTTTGAAATTAGAAATCACCGAAAGCAAGTTAGCAGGAAATACCAGTTTTGAAATTGCCATGTTGCAGCAACTTAAAGCTTTAGGAATTCAGCTTTCAATCGATGATTTTGGCACAGGTTACTCTTGTTTGGCGCGGCTGCACCAAATGCCGATCGATACGTTAAAAATCGACCGTTCCTTCGTCAGTCAAATGAGCATCGATAGCGAAAGTTTAGAAATTGTGCGAACAATTATTACCCTGGCGCACAGTTTGGGAATGGATGCGATCGCCGAAGGTGTAGAATCAGAATTTCAACAGGAACAGCTGGTGGAACTCGAATGCGAATACGGACAGGGATACTTTTTCTCTAAGCCGATAGATAGCACTTCCGTTTGGGGTTTGCTATCAGCTAATTGCTAATGGCAAATCTAAAATCTAAAATCTAAAATCTAAAATATTATGAAGCGTATTATTGGTTTAACTGGCGGGATTGGTACTGGCAAAACGACTGTCTCCAATTATCTGGCAAGCCACTATAATTTACCAGTTTTGGACGCAGATATTTATGCGCGGGAAGCCGTACAACCAGGTTCTCAAGTATTAGAAGAAATTCAGGAACGCTACGGGTTAGCTATTTTACTACCCGATGGCAAACTCGACCGCCTGCGGCTGGGTCAGATTGTTTTTAGCAGTGCCTCAGAGCGCTTGTGGCTAGAGCAAAGAATACATCCATACGTGCGCGATCGCATCACCGCTCAATTAGATACTCTAGACCCCGAAAAATCCCCCACTGTCGTCCTAGTCATACCATTATTATTTGAAGCCCGCATGACCGATCTGGTAACGGAAATCTGGGTAGTAGCTTGCGAGCAAACCCAGCAAGTTGAACGAGTCAAATCCCGCGATGGTCTGCCTTTAGAAGAAATTCAATCCCGCATTAACAGCCAGATGTCGATGGAAAAAAAGCTAGCCCAAGCCAACGTAATTTTAGATAACTCTTCAACCCCAGAATCATTGTTAAAACAGGTAGATGCAGCCATGAAGAAATTTGAGATTTGAGATTTCAGATGGCAGATTTATTTGATTTGAGATTTCATATCATGTTCGGTAGCAAAGGTTGTGTATAGTTATTTATGCTGTAGGGGCGGGTTTTACGAGATATATTTAAACGCAGCGCAAAAGATAAATAAACCCGCCCCTTAGTGCAGCTTCGATTACCCCTTTTATGGCTAACGACTGAAGTCGCGCCTACACAAACAAAGACCGCCTACGCGGTCTAAGCGATCAAGGAGGTATTAAACCCGGATTTGGTATCATATCATGTCCGTTGAATTTGAGGTTGTAGGGGCGGGTTTTACCACCAATTAAGTGGAACCATGAGATATCTCCATAAACCCTTCCTTTGCTGACGCTATACACAACCGATGCGAAGGGACACGATTTGAGATGGCAGATTGCAGATTTATTTGATATTGAATTGTAGGGGCGGGTTTTACAGACAATATCTGCTGAAAACTCATAACTTATATCAACCCGCCCCGCGACTCTAAATTCTAAATCTGCAATCTAAAATCTTAAATCTGAAATTATGCCGCTTCACCCCCTACAATCACATTGCGAATTCGCAAACTCGGACCACCGCAACCTACGGGTAAACCGCTTTGTCCGCCTTTACCGCATCCGCCGGATTCATCCCAGTAAAAATCATCCCCAATCGCTTCAATATCCGCCAGGGTGGTAAATACATTACCGGAAAGCGTAACATCGCGCACGGGTTCGGCTATTTTGCCATTGCGAATCATCCAAGCTTCCCCCGCACTAAAGGTGAACATTTCCCCATTCGTCATTCCCCCTAACCAGTTACGCGCATAAACGCCTTCTTTGATACCAGTAAATAAGTCCTTCACTGGCGTATTTCCCCGTTCGATCCAGGTGTTGGTCATCCGCACGATGGGGGGATAGTGATAATTGAGACAGCGGGCATTGCCCGTGGGTTGTTCGTCTAATTTGCCAGCAGTTTCGCGGGAATGCAATCTTCCCACTAAAACGCCGTCTTTAATTAATTGAGTCGTGGTTGCGGGGGTGCCTTCGTCGTCGTAAAAATAGCTACCGCGATGACCTTCTGGGGCGGCACCGTCAAAAATTTGCAGATCTTTGGGGCCAAATCTGCGTCCGATGGTCATGACTTCTAGCAAGTCCGGGTTTTCGTAAGCCATATCGGCTTCACTCAGGTGTCCGAAGGCTTCGTGGACGAATAACCCGCTGAGAATCGGATCGATGACGACGGTGTAACTGTTGCCTTTGACGGGCGGTAAGCTTAAAGCCTCGACCCCCCGTTGCGCTGCACCCCGCACTTGGTCGTCTAAATTAATTAAATCTTCGTAAGCTTTGCGCGATCCCGTTGTTTCTCGTCCGGTTTGTACGGTTTCCCCGTCGCGGGCGGTGGCGGCAAAGCGCATTTCCATATCCACCCAGGATTGTTCTAACATCGTCCCTTCCGACGTGGCGAGGATGATGCGCTGGGCGCTGTCGCCATAGCGCACCGAGGTAGTGGCGATGCGCCGATCGACGCTGCGGAGGATTTCGGTATAGCGATCGCACAATGCCTTTTTCTGGGCTAGCGGTATTTGGCGCGGATCGGTGCCGGTGAGGGGGAGAATGCGTATATCCTGCACCGCGTCAATCGGGGCGAGGATGGTTTCTTCTTCACCCACGATGCGCGCGGCGGCGATCGCTTCCTCCACCCGTTCTGCTAAAGTCGAAAGTTGATTAAAGCTGGCAAATCCCCAACCACCCTTGTAACAAGCGCGTACCTGTCCCCCTATCGAAATCCCCTGGGACAGCGTTTCAATCTTATCAGCGCGCAGTAAAATATCCGTTGCTTCCGCTTCTTCCAATCGAATCGCCAAATAGTCAACCCGCTTGCCATAACGACGTATCAGGTCAGAAAGAAGATTCTTGGCATCCGCTAGTAAGGTAGGCATAGCAGGCATTAATACAAATAAACTGCATCCATTTTGCAATTATTCAGCTTCTTGTGCCACCGAAGCAAAGCGACACCAGACTGAGCCTGCTTCAACTCGTAACCAGCCTCAGCCTGCTTTCAACTCGTAACCAAGCTCAACTCGTAACCAAGCTCAACTCGTAACCAGGCTCAGCCTGGTTACGACAATAGAGGCTCTGCCTCGACACCAGTCCCTATCTGCTGTTTTGAGATTGTGCATTCTACAGGCGCAATTTTTTATAGAATGATTCTCATTCCATAAAAAAGAGAAACCTTCTCGCCTCATAGCTATGACATCGAATCAAACAACCCCCGCGACTGAATTAATTCATCGCCCCCGCCGCCTGCGCCGCACCCCGGCATTGCGGCGAATGGTGCAAGAAACCCATTTAACCGCAAACGACTTAATTTATCCCGTCTTTGTGATGGAAGGAGAAGCGCAAAAGGTGGAAATAGCATCAATGCCGGGATGCTACCGCTATACATTGGATTTGCTGCTCAAAGAAATAGCCGATGCAGCGGCGTTGGGAGTGAATGCTGTAGCGCTTTTCCCCGTAATTTCCCCTGCCAAAAAAGACGATACTGGCAGCGAAAGTTACAACGAATCAGGATTGGTGCAGCAAACGGTAAAAGCAATTAAAAAAGCGATTCCAGATATTGTTGTCATCACCGATGTAGCGTTAGATCCTTTTACCACTCACGGACACGATGGCGTCGTAGATGACAATGGTGTTATTCTCAACGACCCCACCGTAGAAATTTTAGTCAAAATGGCGCTATCTCAAGCCGCAGCAGGCGCCGATATGGTCGCACCTTCTGACATGATGGATGGGCGAGTAGGTGCAATTCGGCAAGCTTTGGATGCAGCAGGTTACTTTGATGTCGGAATTCTGGCTTACTCGGCTAAGTATGCCTCTGCTTATTATGGCCCATTTCGGGATGCCCTCGATTCTGCCCCCAAATTTGGCGATAAAAAAACATACCAAATGGATGCTGCCAATGCCAGGGAAGCACTCAAGGAAGTTGCCTTAGATATTGCCGAAGGCGCTGATATTGTGATGGTAAAACCTGCCTTGGCTTATTTGGATATTATCTGCCAAGTGAAAGCCGCAACAAATTTACCCGTTGCAGCCTATAACGTCAGCGGCGAATATGCGATGATAAAAGCCGCCGCACAGCAAGGCTGGATTGATGAAAAAAAGGTAATTTTGGAAACTCTAACCAGCATGAAACGAGCAGGTGCGGATTTGATTTTGACTTATTTTGCTAAAGAAGTCGCATTGATGTTGCGCTAGAGACTTGCTTAGAAATCCGGGTTAACAACCCCCCTTCTTCTTAATTTAGACCGCGCAGGCGGTCTTTGTTTGTATAGGCGCGACTTTAGTCGTTAAGCTTCCACCGCAACCTGGTAGGGGCATCGCACAAGCGATATTTCGGGTTTAAAAATCAATGTTTTACATACCGTGCCCCTACTGTTCTTCCGTTTACTTCCCCATTACCCGATCCAACAAAACTTTTCATCTGTATAAAGGCATAAAATTATAGGTTTTTTTAACAAAACCCCCTAGAGTTAACTAGATGACAGGAGTATGCTGATATTATTATCAAGTTTTTGAGAAAACTTCCTAGTAATTCCAAAAATGTTAAGAATTCACCTCGCTTCATTAAAACCCGGTCAAATCGCCACCATCGTGGCATTACAAGCAGAAGAGTGCTTGCAACAACGCCTGCAAGCACTGGGTTTTCGCGCCGGAAGGCAAGTGGAAATGATTCGCCGTGCCTGGTTTAGCGGGCCACTTCACGTGCGCGTGGGAACCACAGAAGTAATGTTGCGCCGCAGCGAAGCCAAAGAAATCCATGTCACGCACTTGAATGAAGGAGAATGAGTATGAAACAGGTAGCTGTTTTGGGAATGCCAAATACGGGCAAATCAACCTTTTTTAACCGAATAACGGGCGCAAATGCCAGTATTGGGAACTGGCCTGGAATTACCGTAGACCTGATGATGGCGAAGGTCAAACTCGGCGAGGAACCCGCCGAAATAGTAGACTTACCAGGTATCTACGATCTGCGGGGCTTTTCGGAAGATGAAGCAGTAGTGAGAGATTTTCTGGAAAAGACTCCCCTAGACTTGGTGCTAATAGTTCTCAATACTGCCCAAATTGACCGCCAAGTCAGCCTTGCATTGCAGGTGAAGCATTTGGGAGTTCCGGCGGTATTGCTGTTAAATATGGCAGATGAGGCGCCCAAGTTCGGGGTAGAAGTCGAACCCGAGAAAATGGCAGCGCATTTAGGGATGCCGGTAATGGCAATTAGTGCCAAGTACGGTCACGGTTACGATACGGCTTATCGGGCAATTGCTGATAGTTTGAGTCATCAAGACGATGCCGTTTGCGTTGGGAAGATTGAAGAGCATTTGGTAAGCGATCGCAAACTTGCCGAAGAAATGGGTCACCTCTTGCAAGATGCGGTTCACGTACCACCGCAAGTTAAAGAAAACTGGACAACGCGGTTAGATAAAGTTCTACTGCATCCTGTCTTTGGATTGCCCATCTTTTTTGCAACGATGTTTTTGATGTTCCAGGCAGTTTATGCTTTAGGAACGCCGCTGCAAGAATTATTGGGAACTGGGTTTGATTGGTTGCAAAAAAATGCCTTGGAACCTGGTTTAGCGGGACTGCCAGAATTATTCAGGGGTTTCCTAATTGACGGGTTATACACAGGTTTGACAACCGTCGCCGCCTTTATTCCAGTGATTATTTTGTTCTTCTTCTGCATGGCAATTGTAGAAGATAGCGGTTACTTATCTCGGTCGGCATTTTTGATGGATGCCTTGATGCAGAGATTGGGATTAGACGGTCGATCTTTTGTAATGTCGCTGATGGGATTTGGCTGCAACGTACCGGCAATTATGGGGACTAGGGTGATGCGTTCCCCTGGTTTGCGAATGCTGTCCATGCTGGTAATTCCCTTTTCTTTATGTTCGGCAAGGCTAAACGTATTTATCTTTATGACAACGGCGCTTTTTGCCGCTAACATTGCGCCTATAGTCTTGTTTAGCTTGTATATTCTCAGCTTTGTGGCGGCTATTTTGACCGCCTTTTTGTTCAAAGGTCAGTATCCCAACCAAGAGCCATTTGTTTTGGAATTACCTCCTTATCGATTCCCTACTTTCAAACAAATTCTGCTGCGTTCTTGGTGTGAAGTGCGGCACTTTTGGCGGTGGTCTTATCGGTTTATTATCTTTGGTGTGGTGGCAATTTGGGCGTTGAATAACTTACCACCTGGGGTGCCACCTGCGAGTTCCCAAACGCTTTCGGGAATGCTGGGTCAATTCACGCAGCCAATTTTAGCGCCGATTGGAATTAATTCGCAATTGGCGGTGGCGCTGCTGTTTGGCTTTGTGGCAAAAGAGATCGTTTTGGGTGGATTGGCAGTAATTTACGGTCAGTCTGATGATAGTCAATTAATGGGAGCGATCGCGCAGCAAATCGACTGGGTACAGGCGTATAGTTTCATGCTATTTACCCTGCTGTATATCCCTTGTCTTTCGACAGTAGCTGTGTTAAAAAGCGAATCCAAGAGTGCAAAATTTGCTTGGATATCGGTGGCGTGGTCAGTGGGTTTAGCATGGGTATCCAGCTTTATTTTCTATCAAGGTGCAAGGCTTTTAGGATTTTGATTGGCGCATTTGTGTCTAACGGTTTAGTGGGGCGATCGCTTGTTTTTAACAGCTTTCTCCCCACTTTTTTAATGCCCCAAAATCATCTATTGATTTGGCTTGGACGGTGAGTTTTGGGGAGTAATATTGATGAATGGCAGCGCATTATTTCCACCCATCACTTGAGGAAAGCTACCATCCCATTTTTCAATCGCTTGCTTTTGCAGAATTTGAGGCGTTAAATTTTCCCGCAGCAATTTTTGAGCTTCAGCTTGACCTTTAGCGCGATTCACTTCTGCTTGTGCTTCTTTAGTTGCTTTTAAGGCAATATATTCGGCTTGCTTGGCTTCTTGTTCGGCGATTTGTTTGGATTCAATCGCTTTAGTAAATTCTGGAGAAAAGCCAAAATTAACTAAAGAAACATCATCGACAATAATTCCGTAAGCAGCGAGGCGGGTTTTGAGTTGGGTATCAATTTCCTGTTTTAACGCGGTGCGTTTGGTGATAATTTCTTCAGCGGTTTTTTTGGCAGTGGCTGCTTTGAGAACTTCGGAAACCGCAGGAGTGATAATTCCGGTAACAATCTGCTCTTGATCGCCAACTTGTTGATATATTTTGTTGACTTGAGCCGGATCGATGTGCCAGTTGACGGCTAGTTCCGTTGTCACTTTTTGCAAATCTTTGGAAGCAGCATCGCTTTGGAAATCATTTTTTTGCACGCGGACGCTGAGTCTTTTAACCGATGTGACGATTGGTACAATGGGATGGATACCTTCATCTAAAACGGTGCTTTGAACTTTGCCGAAGTTCATGACAACGCCGCGCTCTCCAGCTTTAATAATGGTAAAGGGACGGAAAATAATCGCTACCAGTAATAAGATGATTCCGCCTGTAGCGTAAAGAGTAAGGGGAAGAGAATCGGTGAGTCTGTTTCTGGTGGTTTGCATAGTTGGATGGGTATAAGATTACAGTGGTTTCTGTAATTTTTATCGTTTTTACTTCTACTTATAACAACAACGCCACAAGGAAAAATTCCGCAATCTAGATAGAGCTTGCAACAGTCTCTTAGCGAGGCTCTGCCTCGCCGATCGCGTTCCCAGGCTGGAGCCTGGGAACGAGAGAACGAGAGATGGTGGGCTGCTGCCTCCTTTTGTGCCAGATTTAAGGTAAGCCATTTATATTTCTTCAGCGATCAGAAGTGGTAGACAATTAAGGATTAGGATGAAGTCAGAAAAATATGCGATCGCTCATCTAATAAAGAAAGCTCCGATCCTTCAGCCACAACCACCATCGCCGCCACCGTAATAGGCATAGTGACTAGAGCGATCGCTACCACCGCGACGACTAGGGCTACTCAAGATGACAAATATCGGTAAAAACCAAAGGATAATGCCACTATTTAATAAGTGCTAACCATTCTTTAATTTCTCCGACTAGCCAATCGATCTCAACTTCAGTTAAAGTAGGAGCAAATGCACCAAACTTGTATTCTTCATTATCAGCTTTTATCGTCACCATAATTCTTGTATTTGTTGGCCCATCACTTGATTCAAAAACATCAATATTTTTAGCAATATCATGGATAGCATAAGTCTGTCCTTTAGATTTTTTATAACATTTACCTAGTAAATTCCGTTTGATGATAAAGTAGTTGCTATTGAAGTATACGTAAATCTCTCCAAACACAGATAATAATAAGCTAAACAATCCCCATAAACCAGGTATCAAACCTATCAACATAAATAGCCAAGCTATTGGAAAATAAACGAACGGTACTGTCATAGCGATAGTAAAGCCGAACCACAAGAGCAGAAAGAATATCAAACCAAAGTCTGCCGCTCGAATTCCGTTTCTTGGCAGTTTTATCTCTAGCTGACTAGAAGATTTCTTGAGTTTAATCCGACTACCGTGGGGCGGGAGCATTGAAAAAGATTGTCTAGAAGTTCTGTTTGTGCTAACCTGATCTGATGTTTCAGCAAGGTTGCTCAGTTGTTTTTTAGTAACTAATTCTGTAACGCCGTCACTTCTGAATTGTAGCCATTGCTTGATCTCTTTAATCAGCCATTGACACTCAGGCTCAGTCAATCCATGACCAAATATATCCTTTCTCAACCCTTTTCCACCAGACTCGTATTCAAGGGCTATACACTTGACGTTTCCGCCCCAAGCCTTAAATGCAGTGTCCTGGTAGAATGTTCTAATTTTTGCAGTTAATTCCGTGGTTTTTGAAATTGTTTTATCGGAATGGCGGCCTTCAATAACAAACTCATTTTTATCGAAGCAAACTCGATATTCGCAATCTAAATATTTGTTTATAGCCTTTGATTCCCTCAAATATTTAACTACAATATATGCAACATAGATAAAAATAAATATGATAAAATACAAGATAACTGGTAACAAAACAATAAACAAAGGTAGGAGTACTATGGCTCCGAATATTGCCAGACATCCTACCAGATATCCTAGATATGCTGACTGGTTATAAGCTCCAGAATAGTGAGTGGGGGAATTGGCAGGTTGAGGAGTCGATAACGGGGGGTTTAACCTAGAGGGAATTACGATCTCTAGTCGAGCCGCAGATTTATTAAGCTGAACTTTAGTTTGAGGGTTACTTTGAACAACAGGGGAAGAGAAAGTTGGCTCGGTTTGATTGGATTGGATTGCTTGAATGGCTTGGCGAGCGCTGCTAAATCTTTCTTGCACATCTGGATGTGTCAGACGCTCGATACATCTGACAAAACTGGGGCTTAAGCTGACGCGATCGCTAAACTGAATCCGCATATTCTGCTGCGGTAAATCAGCCGGAGAAATACCCGTAATCAGGTGAATTAAAGTAGCTCCCAAAGCGTAAAGGTCGGAAGCAGGAACGGCTCGACCGCCGAATTGTTCCATCGGGGCATATCCATAAGTGCCGACAACTGTAAATGTTGCTCCCTCAGCCCTTGCTCGGTCTTGCCCAGCACCAAAATCAACTAAATAAATTTGCTTATCTTTACCCAAAATCAAATTACTGGGTTTGATATCGCGGTGGAGAACGGCTGGACTTAGTTCGTGCAAATAAATCAAAATTTGTAACACCTCAGTGGCAATTTTTCGCACTGCTGCTTCCGAAAACTTTTGCCCCCGATCCAGCAATTGTTTCAGAGATAAACCGGGAATGTAATCTTGAACTAAGCCGAACCAAAGGGTACGGTCATTAATGGAAAAATAGTCGCGGTACTTGGGAATTCTAGGATGATTAAGCTGCCTGAGCAAATTTGCTTCCCGCTCAAATAGCTTAAGGCTATCCCATTGAATCTGGTCGCCAAATGCCAGCAATTTAACGATGACGGATTCGGTGGGTTGTTTCGCCAAATCTTCTGCTAACCAAGTCTGACGACCCGCATTTTGTCCGAATTGCTGTTTGAGTTGATAGCGCTCCTGCAATACTTGACCCACCTGTAGCATCGGAAACTCCTCCAATAAATTCGTATAACTTCCCTCTGTCTGTGAGAGCAATGTCTATGCAACCTGAGTTCGGCATAACGGCTTCTGCAACGCTGCTTGCCATATCTTTAGATTCCCAAAATCCCTGAACCTTGACCGCTCACCTTGTGACTCACCCTTTGACTCAGTTTCTGACTCAGCAGCATCTACCGCTGAACAAAAAGGTGAGTCAAAATCGAGAAAGAATCGCGGTCAAGACTGAGTATGCTATCTCTTAAGGCATCTGTACGGGGACTGGAAATTGTCGATCGAGCTAGAAAAAAGAAAGGTTGGACGAAAACTGTAACGCTTGATTGGTGGGTAACTGCTTTGACTTCCCAAGCGACTTTAAGGCGGTTTTGGCGCGGACAACCGATTCAACGAGAAAGTTTTATCAAGATTTGCGAGGTTGTAGGGGTTAGTAATTGGCAAGAAATTGTTGATAGCAGTGCAGTGGAAGAACCCGAAGTACACCCAATTCCGCGCCAAGATTGGTCTGAAGCGCCGGATGTTGGGAATTTTTACGGACGCACAGAAGAATTGGTGACGCTCAAACAATGGATAATTTCTCAGCGTTGTCGCCTGGTTACTCTATCAGGTATGGGGGGAATTGGCAAAACTGCTTTAGCTGCGATATTGGCAGAAGAAATTCAAGATGATTTTGATTATCTCATCTGGCGAAGTCTCCGCACTTCTCCACCTGTCGAAGAAATTTTAACCGCTCTGATCCGAGTCCTGTCGCCGCAACAAGAAACCGATTTACCCAACAATATAGACCAGATGGTATCGCGACTAATCGATTATTTAAAACACCATCGTTGTCTAATCGTACTAGATGAGGTAGAGGCGATTTTAGACAGGGGCAAGCTAGCGGGACAATATCGCTCAGGATATGAGGATTATGGTAAGTTATTCAGACAAGTTGGTGAGGTTAAACATAATAGCTGCTTGGTTCTGACTAGCTGGGAAAATCCCAAGAGCGTTGCGACGTTGGCAGAAAAAACCCATCTCGTTCGCTGCTTACAACTGACTGGTTTGCCGGTTGAAGAAGCGAGTAAAATATTAAGGGAAAAAGGGTTATCGAAAGACGAAAATAAATGGGAAACTCTCAATCAACTATACAGTGGCAATCCTTTAGCGTTAAAAATGATGGCGACAACGATCAAAGAGTTTTTTAATGGCAGCGTTGCTCAATTCCTCGAAATGGGTACAATCGTCATCGGCGATATTGGGGAAGTTTTATCTCAGCAGTTTGAGCGGATTTCCGAGTTAGAAAAACAGCTGATGTATCGGATGGCAACTTGTGGCGATCCGATGTCGCTCAATCAATTAGCCGCAGTTATTTTACCTGGCTTATCCAAATCAGAAATAATAGAAGCACTGGAATCGCTCAATAGGCGATCGCTTATTGAAAAAATCCCAGCAGACAGTCAAGTTCTCTTCACACTCCAGCCTGTAGTTAGGAAATATGTTCAAAAATTATCGGGTAAGGCATAACCTTTTGTGAAGAAAGATTAAACCTCAGAAAAATCAGCTAATTTTGTGTTAATAAGCAGCTTCAAGCGGGGCGGGTTTAACGAGATATCTCATAGTTCCACAGAATGGTTGGTAAAACTCGCCCCTACAGGATCAAAAACTAGACAAAACCTTTGGGAAGGGACATCATATCAGATATTTGCTCAAACTTATATTATATACGCTCGTGGAAACTAATAATTGCTATTGCATCAATCCCTGGTGTCAAAATCGCAACAACTCTACAAATCTGGAGCGTTGTCAAAGCTGTGGAACCGAATTGCTAGTCAATAATAGATATCGGCTAGTTAAACCTTTACGGCAGTTGGGCAAGCATCCTTACACGGAGGTTTTTGAAGTAGAAGATATTGCAGATAAACAAACACCAAAAGTTCTCAAGGTTTTAATTAGGAATCATACCCACATTATAGAACTATTTGAACAAGAAGCAAAACTGCTCAATAAGTTAAGACATGAAGGAATTCCCAAAGCCGATCCAGAAATAATTGTGTCGCTCAGCCAAGAGCGGGAATTGCGCTGCTTGGTGATGGAAAAAATAGAAGGACAGAACCTAGAACAGTGGTTAAATGAAAATGGTAAGATCGATCAAAATTTAGCGATCGCTTGGTTGGAACAACTGGTAGAAATTTTAAATTACGTGCATCAAAATAATTTCTTCCATCGGGATATCAAACCTTCTAATATCATGCTTAAACCCGATGGAAAACTTGTGCTGATTGACTTTGGCACAGCCAGGGAAGTAACGCAAACCGTGATTGATGGACACAATATCACGAGAATTTGTTCCGGGGGTTATACGGCTCCAGAGCAAATTGCAGGCAGAGCGGTTCCCCAGTCGGATTTTTTTGCGCTTGGGCGTACATTTGTGCATTTGATTACAGGCATACATCCTAATCAGCTCGCCGACAGTAAAACAGATAAGTTAAAGTGGCGAGAATATAATAAAGATATTCCAGTTAATTTGGGTAATTTAATTGACAATTTGATAGAGCCTAACTGGAAAAAACGGCCTCAAAATACAAAACAGATCGGGCAACGTTTAAAGGAACTGAAGCCAAAGAACTACCTTTGGTATCTGAGGAAAGGTCTTGTTGTTGGTGCAGCTTCTTTACTGGTAGGAACGGGAATTTATGGCATTTATTGGTATTTAACTGGAGTCGGTGGTTGTTCAAGAATTGGGATGAGGCGTTTCGCTCAAAACGACAACTTAAGTTGTGGAGAAGAAATTCTAGTTTCAGGCTCGGCAACGCAGATAAAGCAAGAAGGAGTTAAAGCTTTCGCTACTGGAAATTATGCCAAAGCCATTACTTTATTAGAGCAGGCATGGCAAGAGCGACGCGACCCCGAAACTTTAATTTATCTCAATAATGCTCGCGTGATTAATCGAAGCGCTTATAGTATAGCGATCGCTGTTCCGATTCAAAATAACCGCGATTCCGCTTTGGAAATTTTGCGGGGTGTGGCACAAGCTCAAAATGAAGTCAATCAGGGGACAAAGATTAACGGCATCGGGTTAAAAGTTTTAATCGCTGATGATGCCAGTAAACCGATTCAAGCTCAAAAAATTGCTGAAGATTTGGCAGGAAAACGGGATATTTTAGCCGTCATCGGTCACCTCAGTAGTGAAGTGACTTTGGCAGCAGTACCTATCTATACTCAGCAACAACTGGTCTTAATTTCTCCTGGGAGTACTTCAGTCAAGCTTACAGCTTGGGGAATGAAACCGGATCGGTTTTTCTTTCGGACTGTACCAAGCGATCGCTTTGCGGGTCAAGCTTTAGCAACCTACTTGCACAACCAACTCGAGCAGCAGACGGCAACAATTTTATACAATCCGGCAAATAATTTCAGCAAATCGATTCGGGAGCAATTTAGCATTAGTTTCGCTGCAAGTGGAGGACAAGTTGTCAAGGAATTTGATTTATCTAAACCTGAATTCAACCCAGCTAACTCAATAGATCAAGCACAAAAACAAGGCTCTACAGCGCTGGTTTTGCTACCAGACGATCAAACGAGTACCGACGCCTTTCCTAACGCTTTAAAGATAATTAATGCCAATCAAGGTCGTTATTGGATGGTGGGAGGAGATACCCTCTACAGTCCAAAAGTTCTGCAAACGGTAGGACAAGCAGCAGCGAATCGTTTGGTAGTGGCAATTCCCTGGCATCGCTGGGATAGTCGCAATCGGGAGTTTCCCCAAACTACGCAGCAGTTATGGGGAGGGGGAGTGAGTTGGCGCACGGCTTTAGCTTATGATGCAACTCGTGCGTTAATAACAGCTTTGGAAAAGAAGCAGAATCCCAACCGCCGCGATGTGCAACAAGCTTTATCCGCGCCCAATTTTCAAGCTTTTGGCGCGACGGGTAAGATTAGTTTTAACGGAGGCGATCGCACCGAATCCGCGATCGCATTGGTGAAAGTTGTCCCCTCTAATTGCTCAACTGAACGTTATGCATTTGTGCCTGTGAATTATGCGGCAGATTTAATGCTTTGTCAAAAATAATACACTGGTTAAGGGTTAAGATCGCCAGCGGCCTCAACTGATAAAATGGAAAAGGGGAAAGCTGTATTTTCAGCTATCTCTTCCCAATTGGTTCCAGATTAGACCTCTGGCAAAAGTTGGTTTGAAAAAATCGTTTTCTAACTTGAAAAGGTGATGGTATATGCTAAATTTCTTCTTGACTTGGCTGGTTGCAGCAATTTCCCTGTTGATAACGGCAAAGATAGTACCGGGAATTGAGGTGAACAGTTTTACGGCAGCTATATTCGCTGTGGTGATTATTGGCTTTGTCAATGCAACGATTAAACCGATTATCACCATCCTGACTTTACCGCTCACAATTTTATCCCTGGGTTTATTTCTCTTCGTCGTGAATGCTATCTCCCTATCTTTAGCGGGATGGTTAGCAAGTGCGTTCGATATTGGGTTTAAAGTTTATGGTTTTTGGCCTCCTTTATTTGGGTCAATTGTGCTTTCTTTGGTATCTAGTTTTATCGGTAAGTTTGTGAAATTGGAGGGGAATCAGACAACTTGATTTTGAGCGATCGCACCCCAGCAATCCACCTTTGTTTCTCTGAAAAATCGTCTTGATGTAGAGGCGTTACATGTAACGTCTCTACATCCCAGCCAGAAACCCGGTTTCTAGGATCGCACTAAAGGCACTCGCACTACAGTGTATGCTCCAGCGACCACATCAATTGCTAAAGCATCAACAACGGTTTTCCAGCCGGGGGGAAAACCCGATGGCTTAAAATCAAGCCGATAAGTGCCCTGGGGAAGCCGCAGACTGTTGCGATCGCGCCGCCGCTGCACTTGATATGATGCCAGGGGTTTATTATCTAGCACAAACATATCTAGATTGCCTGTATAAATTGATTCGCCTGCATCTTGTTTGCCGTTATTGTTATCATCAAAAAACGCAAAGATAGCGATTCCTCCTAGCGTGCGAAAGTTATCGTTGCGGCGATCGCTGGGGCTAATTCCTGCCTGTAAATCTAAACTGGAAACTAACTCAATATTAAAACTTGATTCTGAGGAAGTAAGCGCCACTCCTTGATAGCGCCCCCGCAACAACAAACCCGGTATGATAGTTGTTCCCGCCGAGGCAATAATTCCCTCACCGCGAGAACCAATTCCGTATCCCAATTGCGCTTCCCAAAGATAATTGCCATCAAGCGATCGCGCTGTCGATCGATAGCGCCAAGACAAAGTTGCCAGGTTATCATCGATCGGATTTTGCGAGCGAGTTTCGTAATTAAATAGCAGCGATTGTTGAGCAGAAAAGTTATAGCCGAGAGCAGATTGGGTGCTGATTTCGTTTCCTTGTTGGGTGAATTGTAGTTTACCCAAACGTTGCGATATATTCCAGCGGAAGCGATTGTTAGTATCAAAAGTGGCGCGCACAGATGTTTCATCATTTTTGCCCCGACGGGAAAATTGCAACCCGGCGGAATTGCCATCGCGGCTGTCAATCGCTCCAAATAAACTTAAACCCGGCAAAACTGCCCAATCTAAATTGAACCGTTGGGAGAAGCGATCGCTATTAAATCTAGCAGTAAAATTGCGAAACGGCTGCAAGCGAATATCAGCATTCACATCCCAATTATCACCCTTAACAACCGAAACCGATGCTTGTAATTTTCCCGACGCAGGTAGAAAGAATAACTCTGCCAAACCTCTAAACTCGCTTGCGGATTGGGGATCAAAATTGCGATCGTAAACACCCCCCAATCCCACCGTCAATTCTTCTGTTAAACCCCAACGTTGGGAAATTCCACCCCGTAAATCCGAGAAGGTTCCCACCCAAGTATCATTAGCAGCAAATTGCCGTCGCAAACCTCCAGAAACAATCAACGCTGACGCCCCAGATGGTAATAATTCCAGCGCTCTAGAAAAACTCACATCGCGAATTTCTGGCTGAGCGGTAAGCGAGGCATCGGGATACAGTAAAACGCGATAGTTAGTATTAGAAGATTGATTGTCAACCCGCACGTTTTCAAACCGATAAATCCCAGAAGAATCTACTAAAACTTCAGCTAGCGCCCCCTCGCCCAAACCTTGAGTTAGCCGCACCAAAGTACCCGGATTTGCCCTACCCACAATCGTGCGTTCAATTTGAGATGATTGCAAGCGTTGTTGAGGATTGAAACCACCCCTCCCCGAAGGTGGTGGCGGCGTAAATCCCCACCGCTGAATCACCGTAAAACCCCAATAATCACCCATTCCTTGATTGCGCCAAAACGGTGCTTGGGAACCGAAAATATAATCAGATCGATCTAGCTTTCTGAGAAACTGCGCTTCAGCTAATCTCCAAGTTTCTCGTTGTTGTAAGTTTGGTTGATCTAACCTGACAAAGAAACTGCCTCCGAAAATTGTCCCCACAGCGGTTAAATTCCCTTGGAAATTTTGCGGCGAAATTTCCCTACCAGTAATATTCACCCGTTGATCGATTGCAGTTAGGGTAATAGTTGGTGCCTGAATGCGCGGGAGTTCGTCTAAACTGATGGGAGGCGCTTTTTGTTGATTAATTTGACAAGTTTGAGTTAATTGGGCAAGATTTAACTCAATAGCACGAGCGAGCAAGTCAAATTCAGCGGTAATCAATCCCCAATCTATCAAAATCACAAAATATGGCAACGCGAGACGAATGCAAATCCTATTTTAACTTTTGCCAGAGGGTTAATTACTTCTTGCTTCTTCATTATCTATTACCAGCAAAAATTGGTTTACAGAAACCTATCTGAGAAACCGGGTTTCTTCAGCGCTCATTAGTTTAATAAAGGATTTTTCACAGAAACCCGGTTTCTTTCCGTAACTGTTAAATGTTGAACCAATTAAACGGGTGTTTTTACAGAAAGAGCTTCGTCGCGAGTTAAACGACCATCTTCCATATGTACGATGCGATCGGCAATATCTAAAATGCGGTTATCGTGGGTCACGATTAATATTGTACCGCCTTGTTCTTTGGCTAAATGTTGCATAATTTCTACCACATCGCGACCGGATTTACTATCTAATGAAGCGGTGGGTTCGTCTGCTAAAATTAACTTGGGATGGCTGACTAAAGCGCGCGCGATCGCAACTCGTTGTTTTTGTCCTCCTGAAAGGTTTTCTGGATAATAATTCATATGGTCACCCAAACCAACGGCTTGCAGAATTTCTTCTTCTTTTTGCTGCATTTCTTCAGCAGAAATCTCTGGGTGAAGTTCGAGGGACATTTGCACGTTTTGGATCGCCGTTAAGCTCTTTAATAAGTTGTGAGCTTGGAAAATATAACCAATATCGCGACGGACTTCTACTAACTTGCTTTTACTCGCTCCCACCAGTTGCTGTCCGAAAACTTTTAAACTCCCTTCTGGTGCCGAACGCAAACCACCAATCAAAGTCAGCAAGGTTGTTTTACCCGACCCAGATGGCCCAGTCATCAGCACAATTTCTCCCGGATAAATTTCCAGGTCAACATCAAATAAAACCTGCTTGCTTAAGGTTCCTTTACCAAAGTAAAAATTAATATTTTTGATGTCAATCACAGGGTCGGATATCATAGGTAATTGGTAATTGGTAATTGCTAATTGCTAATTGCTGATTTTTCAAATGCTATTAGTTATTAGCGATTTGCTAAAACATCTCAGCAGGAGGGGCACAATGCAGTTGGCGGCAGGCAATTACAACCAAAATAAAACGGATGGCAATGGTTAAAATTAATACTTGCAATCCTCGTAATAAAGTCATAATAACGCTTGCTTCGTCAAGCATTGCAGATTTTAACCCACTTTAAATTTAGTCAAAAAATGTGAGGAAATTGTGAAGAAATCAGCAAAAAATTAAAGACTCGCCTATAGGTTTTTTGCTAGCTCGATCAAGCCAGCCCGTAACCGTGCTGTTAACAGCACGGTTACAACAGATGAGGTTTACGCCAAAGCAACAAAGTCTCGCGTTAAACTTAACCCCTTGAACAAAACCAATCAGTTCGTTGTTTTCAAACACTCCGGTTCCTGCGCCGAGGTTACCGAGGGTTAAATTAGACAGAGTTAAGTTATTTAAACTGCGAACGCAGCCTGTAAAAATTTTAGCCCGCGAAGGCGGGCTTTGTTTGTGTAGCCACATGCTTTAGCGTGTGGGCGCTTCAGAAAATTGGCGCAGGTATTATTTAATAAACCCAGTTTATCTAAACAATTAATACAAATATTCCATCCGGTCGAAATCTCGTTTCACTTCATACCAGAGAGATTTATTATGGGGGTCTGTTTTCAAAGCTTTTTTCAGATAAATTCTGGCTTTATCTAAATCTCCCTGACTGACTAGATAGCGCCCCCAGCGTTGATAAGTAATAGCTTGCCATTGACGCACTTCTACATCATTGGGGAGGCGTTGGGCGAGTCCTTCAATTAAAGCGATCGCACGCGGGAATTTTTGCGCTTTCAGCAGCAGTTGCAATTGATCGTAAGATTGCCACTTGAGTTGTTTATCCGTTGCCGATAGCGGCGGTTCTGGCGTGACTGGCTTTTCCTGGCGAGTTGTTACCTTTACCTTTGGCGGCGACGGCTGGGGCGACCATTCAGCAGGCTTAGAAGGCGTTGCGGGAGGCTTTTCTTGGGGGATTTCGACTGTAGGCGCGATCGCTAGCAGAATTTCGTAAGCCTCGGTAATCGCAATAAACTTTTCCTTCGCTTGCCTATCCGTCGGATTCACATCAGGATGATACCGCCGCGCCAATCGTCGATAAGAAGCTTTAATCTCCGCAATTGACGCGCCGGTATTTAATTCTAACAATCGGTAACAATCTGCCAGATTCATGTTTAGATTGGGTAATTGGTAATCGGTAATGGGTAATCAGTAATGGGAAAGAATTACCAATTACCAATTACCAATTACCAATTACCAATTCCAAAATTTTCTACTTGTCCTCGATCACCTTATCGATCAAGCCGTATTCCTTGGCTTCTTGCGCCGACAGGAAAAAGTCTCGATCCATATCGCGCTCGATCTTTTCCAAAGGTTGACCTGTCCGTTGAGCGTAAATTTCATTCAACTGACGGCGAATCCGCAGAATTTCTTGCGCTTCAATCTGAATATCCGTTGCTTGACCCCGCGTACCGCCAGAAGGTTGGTGGATCATAATCCGCGAGTGGGGTAAAGCCATCCGCTTTCCTTGGGTTCCAGCCATCAATAGGAAAGACCCCATCGAAGCCGCTAGACCCATACAAATCGTGATCACCTCTGATTTGATGTACTGCATGGTGTCGTAAATTGCCATGCCTGCGGTGACCGAGCCGCCGGGAGAATTGATATACAGACGAATCGGCTTAGTTTGATCTTCGGAATCTAAATACAGCAAGTAAGCAACGATCGAATTGGCAATGCCATCATCCACTTCTTCTGACAGGAAAATAATCCGCTCCCGAAATAGACGATCTTCGAGATCGATCCATTGTTCGTAGGAACCACCGGGAAGGCGATAGGGAACTTTTGGAATACCAATAGGCATAGGATTCTAGGGGGCTAATTTGATTTTGATGGCAACAGTTCGACGCTTGAATTAACTCAAGGCTGGAACTGGGTTAGGCAGATCTTTCGTGCTTTCGAGGACGCGATCGATCAGTCCGTATTCTTTAGCTTCTTGAGGATTGAGATAGAAAAAGCGTTCGGTGTCGTGAGCGATTTTTTCGGCTGACTGCCCCGTATTTTGCGCCAGAATATTCATAACAACGGCTTTTTTCGCCAACACTTCTTTAGCGTTGATTTGAATGTCCGTTGCTTGACCTCGCATTCTGCTGCGAAACTGGGTGAGCGCAATCGATGAATGAGGCAAACTGACTCGCTTTCCTTTGCTGCCAGATGATAGGATAACGGCTGCCATGCCGACAGCTTGACCCAAACAAATGGTGACGACTTCTGATTTAATTTGCTGCATCGAGTCGTAAATTGCCAAACCAGCGGTAATTGACATCATGCCCAGGGCTTCATTCGTCATCCCCGCGAGAACAGGATCGCCCACCGAATTGATATAAAGGTAGATCGGTTTGGTTTGGTCGTCTGAGTCCAAATACAACAAGGCGGTGATCAGCGAATTCGCCACATCGATCGTTAGTGGCTGGTTCAAAAACACAATTCGCTCCTGGCTCAAGCGAGTATAAATATTAACCCACTGCCAGTATTGACTACCAGGAATGTTGTAGGGAACCCGAAGTGCTGAGTTGACGGGCATAGGGATAAAGTTTGGCTCTAAGTTACGCGAAGGTGGGCATCGGTATGGGCAGATCTTTCTTGCTGTCGAGGATGCGATCGATCAGTCCGTATTCTTTCGCTTCCTGGGGTGTCATGTATAACATCCGCTCGGTATCTTTGGCGATTTTTTCCGCTGGCTGCCCGGTGTTTTTGGAGAAAATTTCCAGGATGGCTGCCTTGTTTGCCAAGACTTCTTTAGCGTAAATTTGGATATCGGTTGCTTGACCCCGCGTGCCGCTGCGAGGTTGGTTTAACACAATCGTGGCGTGAGGCAAACAGGCTCGACAACCCTTGGTTCCCGCTGATAAAATCATGGCTGCGGTTCCCATTGCCTGACCAATGCAGATTGTATGCACTGGTGTCTTGATAAAGTTGATCGTGTCGCAGATGGCAAAGGCTTCGGTTTCATAGCCGATCGCATCTCCGGTGTACCAAGACGTACCTGTGGAGTTGATGTAGAACAAAATCGGCTTTTCTGGATTGTCAAATTGCAGATAGAGCAATTGGGCAATAATTAGCTTGGTAACATCGACTCCCATTTGACGCTTGTATTCGTCAGGGGAAACGAGAGGAGTTCCCAGATAAACAATCCGTTCCTTCAACATTAAGGACGGTAAATCTGGGGGAGGTGTACGAAAAGATGCATCTCCGTAGTAGGGAGCTTGAACAGCCTTAATCGGTGAGTCCATATGCGCGTTCCAAAACAATGGCTCTATCTTTCTTTCAATCATAGTAACGCGCTGGCGGGGTATACATAAAGGCTGACGCGGTACGGCTCCCAACACCTATGCTGGTTCTATCATCTTGGCTGATTGGCCTAAGCTAATGTTAGGTTGCGAAAAGCCGGTACCGTGCATTGAGGTAGCTTATATTACTCATTGTTGGAGTTAGGGTTATGAAAGTCGGATTAAATCCAGTATTGAATGATGTTAATATTGATGCCCATCAGACATCGAGCCAGCGTCAGTTGGAGATGTCGATTCGAGCGATCGCAGATGCACCGAGTCGCAATGTGCCGCTGAATTTATGCTTGATTTTGGATCGTTCTGGCTCGATGAACGGGCGTCCCTTAGAAACGGTAAAACAGGCAGCTGGACGCCTGGTAGAAAAACTTTCACAGGGCGATCGCTTGTCTGTGGTAGTCTTCGATCACCGCGCTAAAGTTTTAGTCTCGAATCAAGTTATTGATAATCCAGCTAATATTAAACGCCAAATCGCTCAGTTAAAGGCAGACGGCGGTACGGCTATTGATGAAGCGTTAAAGCTGGGAATTGAAGAAATGGCGAAGGGTAAGCGCGAATCGATTTCCCAGGCGTTTCTCTTAACCGACGGCGAAAACGAACACGGCGACAACAACCGCTGCCTGAAATTAGCCGAACTCGCTGCCAGCTATAATTTGACGGTGAACGCATTGGGATTCGGCGATCGCTGGAACCAAGATATATTAGAACGCATTGCCGATGCCGGTGGCGGTACTCTCTCTCACATCGCCAAACCGGAACAGGTAATCGACGAGTTTGGTAAATTATTTAACCGCATCCAGTCGGTAGGATTAACTAATTCTTACCTGTTATTGGAACTCATGCCCGGAGTGCGGCTAGCAGAACTCAAACCAATTGCCCAAGTAGCACCCGATACCATCGAATTACCAGTACAAAAAGAGGGAGATCGATTCTTCGTGCGACTGGGAGACTTAATGACCGATTTAGAGCGGGTTGTCTTGGCTAACCTATATATTGGTCAGATGCCAGAAGGAAAACAAACCATTGCCAGATTGCAAATCCGCTACGACGATCCAGGAACAGATCGGACAGGTTTACTTTCCGAAGTGATTCCGGTAGAGGCGAACTTTGTGCCAAATTACCAACCAGTTTTGAACCCGCAGGTACAAAAGTCGATATTGGCGTTGGCGAAATACCGGCAAACGCAGTTAGCCGAGACAAAATTACAACAAGGCGATCGCGTCGGTGCTGCGACGATGCTGCAAACTGCGGCAAAAACAGCACTACAAATGGGCGATAAAAACGCCGCCACCGTTTTGCAAACCAGTGCTACTAGATTGCAAGAAGGGCAAGAACTTTCAGAGAGCGATCGCAAGAAAACCCGCATCGTTTCTAAAACCGTCCTACAGAGCGACAGTTAGAGGATTGCAGATTGGAGATTGCAGATTGCAGATTTATCAGGATTGCAGATTGCAGATTTATTTCAATCCCAAGTCCCAAATCCCAAATCTCAAATCTCAAATCTAAAATCTGAAATCCCATCACACCTTCATGCCTTCAAATGCTTGGAGGCGGGCAAAAATCATTCGCCCAGCAGATGTTTGTAACGCCGAGGTGACGATGACTCGCAGTTCGCTTCCTACATATCGACTTCCTTCTTCGACCACAACTAGAGTGCCGTCATCCAGATAGCCGATGCCCTGACTGGGTTCTTTGCCTTCTTTAATAATCTTCAGATCCAAACTGTCACCAGGCAGATAAGAAGGACGCAGCGCTTGGGCGAGGTCGTTAATATTTAATACGGGTACTCGCTGCACGCTGGCAACTTTACTCAGGTTGAAATCGTTGGTTAGCAGAGTGCCGTTAATTTCCTGCGCCAAACGTACCAGCTTGGCATCCACCGTGGTAACGTCGTCGTAGTCTGCTGAGTGAATCACGATGCGTTCTGGGTACTCTGTCTTCATCCGGTTAAGAATATCCAGTCCCCGCCGCCCCCGCACTCGCTTTTGATCGTTAGCCGCATCGGCGACTTGCTGTAATTCCCGCAGCACGAACTGGGGTACGAGAATTTGACCTTCGATAAAGCCAGTATTGAGCAACTCTTCAATCCGTCCATCGATAATGCAGCTGGTATCTAAAACCTTGGTTGCTGCTGGCTTCAGCGTCCCTTCTGCCACTAACAAGCTTTCCACAGAGTTGGGATTAATCAGCCGCAAAAACGCTCGCCCGTGGGTATCGGCTAAAGTTACGCCAGTAAACCCAAAGGTGGCGCTGGCTAAAACTGCTAATACTGGCTTAATAAAAGCGACCTCCGCCGGAATCGGCAGTAAAGACACCGGCGCCAGCATCAAGTTTGCCACCAACAGCCCGATCACCAACCCGATGGAACGGGTGATCAGCACTTCTACAGGCATTTCGCGGACTTGCCGTTCGACGCGCCGGTAGGTTGTTTGGGCGCTTAAACCAAGGGCAATTCCCAGTACGGTTCCAAATCCGGCGCTTACCCAGCGCAAACCTTCTAGATTCGTGACTTGCGTCAGCGCGCCAGAAGGTAGCAAATCAACCCCGTGGAACCCGATCCCTGCTGCTGCTAGGATGAATAAAATAATTATGATTGCGTCAAGCATTGTCTTCAGCTGGTTGGGATTTAATTTCCATTTTGTGGAAACGATTAAGAATCGATTAAAATCAAACGCTGCCGTTTGATTTTCCACTTTTATATTATATCTTCGATGCTTTGCCTCCTTTGTTTCACATTAATTGCGGAAAACCGTAAATATTTCTACACATAGGCACAATTTTCCCTGGTTCGGTTGATTAAATTTACAAGTGTTAATCAAAATACAAATAGGGGCTAGGGGCTAGGGGCTAGGGATTAGGGGAAGAAGGACTAAGTATATGGGGTTTCTCCGATCAATAATTTTCTAAATGCCGTAGAGGTGGTTATAAATCTGCTCAAAGGCGGATCTAGTCAGGCTTTTTGATGCAGGCGAGCTTAAAGTGAGGTTTTTCTGCTAGAAGTAGGGGTAAGGCTGACCAGGAGCGATCGCTTTCTCTCCATTCCCCGCCCTCTCAGTCCAGACTCCTCTGGGCGGTTTTCCGAACCACTCTGGTTATGATTGCCTAAACATTGGTATAAATTTATTCAAAAATATAACCTGTATTGTACTTACAATGTCATCAATCATCAGTAACGAGCAATTAACGACGGTCAAAAAAGAAACAGAATCGCTAAATCAACCGACTTCAGCTTATATCCACATTCCATTCTGTCGGCGACGTTGCTATTACTGCGATTTTGCGATATCCGTAGTGGGAGATAAACTCAGCGGCGAGAACTCCGGCACAATTTCTCAGTATGTAGAAGAGTTATGTGAAGAAATAGAAGCAACGCCAAAATTAGGCGAATCTCTTAATACAGTTTTCTTTGGGGGTGGGACGCCTTCCTTGCTATCAGTGAAACAGTTAAATCGCATCCTGGAAGTCGTAGAAAAGCAATTTGGGATTGCATCTGATGCCGAGATTTCAATGGAAATAGACCCCAAAACCTTTGATTTAATTCAGTTACAAGGATATCGAAATGCTGGGGTAAATCGCATTAGTTTGGGCGGGCAAGCGTTTCAGGATGAATTGCTCAAAATTAGCGGGCGATCGCATACTGTCTCCGACATCTTCGCCGCCGTTGATTTAATCCGCCAAGTCGCGTTTCCCTCATTCAGCATCGACTTAATTTCTGGACTGCCGTATCAAACTTTACAACAATGGCAAGAGTCGTTAGAAAAAGTTGTAGAAATAGCGCCTACTCACGTCTCAGTTTACGACTTAATCGTCGAACCAGTAACCGCTTTTGCGCGACAATATCAACCGGGAGTCAAACCATTACCCAGCGATGAAATGACTGTAGAAATGTATAAATTAGCGCACCAAACACTGACAAATGCCGGTTACGAACATTATGAAATTTCCAACTATGCCCAACTTGGACATCAATGTCGCCACAATCGAGTTTACTGGGAAAATCGCCCCTATTATGGGTTTGGCATGGGTGCAGCGAGTTACGTTGAGGGAAAAAGATTTACCCGACCTCGGACAAGACAGGAGTATTATCAATGGGTAGAATCGGGTCGGCAAATAGAAGATGCAGAATTATCGGCAAATGATATTTTATTAGAAACTTTGATGTTGGGATTGCGTCTAGCAGAAGGTTTGGATATATCCAGCTTATTGCAGCAATTTGGAGAAGAAATTTTCAAGGAAATTTGGAATTGTTTGCAGCCCTATTATCAGCAAGGTTGGGTAGAAATATTGAATGAAGAAGCTGAAATCAATAAATTACCGACATCTGGAAGATTGAAGTTAACAGCCCCAGAAGGATTCTTATTTTCTAATACAATTTTGGCAACGTTATTTGAGCAACTGGAGACAAACAATAATAAACGTAGGGTGCGTTAGCGATAGCTATCGCCAGATTAAGTTCAGCTAGTAACTTGCGAGCAGTTAGCATTTCTTGACTAGAATCGCCTAAGCAAATTTGTGCCCAAAAACAATAACGACGGGTAATCTCAGAAAACGTAGAGATGAGCGATTCTAATTCTGGATTGATAGCCACAGCTACATACTGTCAGGCGAACTAAGCGAATCAGGTTCAGTATTTAATTCAGCCATGACTTGTTTCAAAGAAATATTCTGGCTGCGATCGCTTTGCTTTTTTGTTGGTTGCTTTGCTAGAGATCGATCAACCTCTTCTAATGCTAAAACTGGCAAATCAAAAGCGTCCTTAAACCATTGAACTAATTGCATTAACTCTTCAAAAGAAGCACCAACGAGGGCGACAGGAGCTTTACTGTAATCGACAATTGTGCGATCCAGATCGTAAAAGACTTCACGAATCGAGTAGCGTCCATGCCTGTCGCGAAACACCCGGTACGTCCAAATCATAATCTGTTAGTCCTTTTGTCCGCGAAAGAAAACAGTATTATTTGGCTTCTCATTAATTCTTTCAATGCTGACAATCTGTACAAGTTCGTCAACGTTGTAGAATACCCTAATCACCCCAATCCGTAATTCCCATTGGGCGATATCTGGCGGATTCCGTCAGAAGCGGTTTTTCGTTTCTACTGCTGGTTCATAAATCAATTGGGTTTCAATGGCATCGATAACGATATTCTGCTCAAACTTTTTCAAGTAGCGCAAATCCTTAACAGCTTCAGGCGTAAATTCGATTTCATACATTAGGCACTACTGAGGTAAGAGCAACCCTCTTGACTCATATTTTACCATCCTGTCCGGACATAGACATCACCTTCACCGCGAGGTAACGGGTGGGGTGAAGGGCTTTGCACCCCTACGCTGATGCGATCGCATTCTATCAGGGAACCTAGATTAAAGCTCTCCCGCAGGCAAAATTGGGCAAATTTGCCGAGAGGGCAAACTAGCGATCGCAATTTTTGCCAAAATTAAGAATGATTTGCCATGAAGTAAATTTGCAGCAAAAGACATGGCTGGAAAAGTAATCGATGATAGCGCCAGTGGCGTTCTAATTCTCATTATCCCCTTTGCGCTGGCGATCGTTCTCCTGTTCACGGCTTGGCCTCTAGTACTGGTGCTAGTTTTGCTAGGCGGTGTTTGGAATGTTTGGCAGCGCTCCCAATGGCTCAAGTGGAGCGAGCAACTTAACCCAATTTTCCACCAGCTAATCCAATCAAACCAAGGATGTCTGACCCCAGTAGATTTAGCCATGAAGGCCAACATCTCCGGAATGGCAGCAAAGCGGTTCTTGGATCTAAAAGCCAAGGAATTTGGTATCCGTGCTATTGAGTATGAAGATAAAGGGACGGTGTATTATTTTACAACCGGCAGCACCCTAAACAGCTTACTTGATGGCAGCGAAACAGCCAAAGAAATTGCGATCGCACCATCAACGACAGCAGCTAAAATGCTGGTCGAACCTCTCGTAGAAACCGAGCCACCCGAAGCCGAACCTTCAACGACTTCTGAAGAAACATCTGTCGCCGCGCCGGTAGAAACTGAAGCCAGCGAAGCCGAATCTGTTACCAGTGAGGAAGCGATCGCGGTTACTGCGCCGGAAGAAAGCGCAGCCAGCGAAGCCGAAT
>CAYXCW010000064.1:34286-42145 GCA_964463555.1 uncultured bacterium | reverse complement strand
ACTGTCCACTGTCCACTGTCCACTGTCAACTGTCCACTGTCCACTGTCCACTGTCAACTGTCCACTGTCCACTGTCCACTGTTAAAATCCCGGCGTCGGCGTCGAGGTGCGCCATAATTCCTACAGGTAAGGCGGCGTTGACGCCATCGTGTCCGAAGGGGAGATCCGAGATAATGGGGAGGGAAAGATCGGATAAGCGATCGCGCAACACTTCTTCTACACTAAAACTTGGTATCCCCGCCACGGGTTCGCAACGACTAAAACGCCCCAAGGCAATCCCCCGCACTTTTTTAAACATCCCGGATAACCGCCACTGTGTCAGCATTCGGTCAATTCTATAAGGTGCTTCCGTCACATCTTCCAAGGCGAGAATTACATTATCTAACTCAGGTTGTATCGGCGTTCCCAATAAATGCGTCGCCACGGTAAAATTAGCCGGTAATAAAATGCCGCTAACCTTTCCGCCACCCCAACCAATTCCTTTTAAAGGTGCTAACTCGTGTTTTTCTATCCAATTAAATAAGCGTTGCAACGACCAATCTGGCTCATCTGCAATTGTAGTCATTAATGGCCCATGCACGCCCGAAATCCCTCTTTGATAAAGACTCCACAGCAACCCCGTCACATCAGAAAAGCCAATTAACCATTTGGGTAATTGGTAATTGGTAATTGGTAATTCGTCGGGGCGTTTTTGCGTCTCCCCATCTCCCCAATCCCAATCTTCCAATAACCGGGTGCTGCCGTAACCGCCTCTAGCGCAAAGAATGCCCTTGACATTGGGGTCAAGCCATGATTCTAAAAGTTGCTGGCGACGAATTTCATCCGTACCCGCGAGGTAGCCCCAACGCTTATCGATAGTCGTGCTAATTTCTACTTGATACCCGCGCCTACGCCAAATCTCCACCCCTTTGTGAAATGCCTCAAATTCTCGCATTGCACCGCAAGGCGCAACGACTTGCAGTAAATCTCCCGGTTGTAATGGCGGTGGTAGTTGGCACAAATTCATCTTGAGATTTCCCAAATGTTCGTAGGGGCGGGTTTCACCGATAATATACGATTCGCAGCCACAATCTAAATCAACCCGCTCCCAACAAATCAATATATGTAGGGGTGGCTTCAGCGATAATATACGATTCGCAGCCACAATCCAAATAAAGCCGCCCCCTATGCCAATAAATTGTTTATCTTAAAAAGAAAACCCATGCATCGCATCATTATCACCGCTGCAAGAGACGATAACTCTTTAGCCGTTAACCTATCGAATATCCTCCAGTTACTTGAACCCCTTGCGGCAAATTCCCAATGGGATATTTGTGAGTTAGATTGTTCCGGTAATGGGGCGGATGAATTGCAACAGCTAGCGGATGGTAAAACCAGAGTCAGCGGTAAAGACTTACTGCGATTAGCTGGGAATTTAACCTCATTGCTTGATGGTTTATTTTCCGGTTATTTTGCCGGGAAAAATCAACCTTGGATCGCAATCCGCGCTGCCGATAACGTTGGTTATGAAGTTCAAACTGACGATGGAGAAGTGCTGGCGCTGATGCATCAAAATTTCAAAAATGTTACCGATATGAATTATTTTACGCCCGAACAGATGATGGTACAATACTTAAAAGAATGGGCGCAGACACAAATCGATCAAACGGCTCAACCCGAAGTTAGACCGGACATTGCGATGATTGTTTTGCAATTAATCGATAAAATTGATGATCTGCAAAATCTGGTGAAGGAATTAGAAGATAGTAGGGGCTAGGGGCTAGGGGAAGAAGGTTAACTCACATCTTGCACTGAGCCAACAGAAATAAATTTCTGACTGTAGAGACGTTACATGTAACGTCTCTACCGCTAAAACCCGTTGAAACGGGTTAAAACGTTGATTTTAGTTAGCTTTAGCTTACTTAAGCTTTCAGCCCCAAATTTATTTGGAGGCTGTTGATCGCTTAGGTGCAAGATGTGAGTTAACCAACTATATCTTTAAACCAGGCATCGAAGCGATCGCTCAACGCCTCCAAAGAATACTCTAACTCGGCTCTGGCACGACAATCGTAGCGATTAATGGTATCTATTTCCCCAATTGCCTCGATTAACCCATCCACGCTATCGGGTTGCACCAAAAAACCAGTCTCTCCATCTCGGACAATTTCTGTCGGCCCACCCCGACGATATGATATCACCGGCACGCCACAAGCCAGGGCTTCAATTGCTACATTGCCAAAAGCTTCTACCCAACGCGGCGTCATTAACAACGCCCGACACTGGCGCAATTGCTGCTGCAACTCATCGGTAGAAAGAAACCCCAAATAATCTATCGGCGCTGATGGAAAAGCTTCGCAAACCTGCTTCCAATAAGCTTTATCGTGCATCGCCCCCATAACTTTTAAACGCAATCCCGTGCGATTGGCAGCCGCTACAGCGTCTTCTAGACCCTTCTCAGGCGAAATTCGCCCCACCCATGCCAAACTCGCTTCTGGTTCCGCGCAAAAATCGTACAGCGAGATATCGATACCATTACCCAAACAGCGACAAGATGAAGCAAAATCAAACGTTGCCGCCTGTGCCAAACTGTGAACGCCAATCGTACCGGCAAATTGCATCGCCACCCTTCCAATAATTCGATCCATCTCATCGGAGAGGGAACCCATACTAACTAAATGAGCAACCGGACGTTGAAAAAATGGTGTCAGGTAAAAAGGCAACCAATCGTAAGCAAAATTAACAATTAAATCCCAATCGTTCTGTACTTCCCGCGCGTAATCCCAGAGATTAGCCAAAGCGGGATTTTCTGGCAAGATAATCGCAGCATCGCGCCCTTGAGTTTGAGCCGTTAACTGATATTTTCCGGCAATTTGAACGATGGGTAGCGTTCCTAAAACCGAGCCTTCAGGGGCGACAATTTGTAGCTTATGACCCCGATTGAGCATTCCTTGGGCAATATTTTTCAGGGTTAATTCTACACCTCCCCCTAACCCGGTTCCCAGGGGGCCGACAGGAGTAGAGATGAACAACAGTTTGAGCAAGTCAGGTGGCATTTGAGATTTTAGATTTGAGATTTGAGATTTGAGATTTGAGATTGCCGATTTGAGATTTGGAGATTTGAGATTGCCGATTTGAGATTTGGAGATTTGAGAATTGGAGATTTGAGATTGCCGATTTGAGCGTTGGCGATTTATTGAAAGATTGGCAGTTTAAATCTAAAATCTTACTCAATCTGCAATCTGCAATCTTAAATCTAAAATCTTACTCAATCTGCAATCTGCAATCTTAAATCTAAAATCTTACTAAATCTGCAATCTTAAATCTAAAATTCATTTGGTGGGTTTCTGGAATTAGATCGATTTTCCATGCCTGGTAAAGTGCGAATTCGACTCAACTGAGTTAAAGCCCAACGGGCAGTTTCTTGCACTTCTTTATCCGGATCTTCGGCGGCGTGGCGTAACAGTTGGCTGAGTTGAGCCAACGATTCGTACATGCGGGTTAAATCCCGGATCGCATTTTTTCGCACCTCGGCATTATCATCTTGCAGGGAAACAGCTAAAGCGCGGTTCATCGGTTTTAGCGTGCGAGTGCCAATTTGAGACAGTGCTTCTAAGATTAAACTGCGTTGCTGGGAATCTGCATCCATCAATAAATCTAGCAAAGGCTGCATGGCTCGCGAATCTCCTCGCTGTGCCAGTTCCCAGATCGCTTTACGCCGCTTCGTGGGATCGGGATTTTGCAGATCTCTAATTAATTGCTCGACTATATTAATTCTAGTGATGCGAGTGGTTTCTTGTAGGGGTAGATTCTCTTCCTCCGATTCTGGGGTTGATTGTTCTGGTGAAGATTTTTCCGGTAAAGGGGAGATATTGCTGCTGTTGTTATTAGCTTCTGCTGCTGTGGGTGGCTGAGTATTTTCTGGTTCTGATGGTTCGTCGGGCAAGTTAGTAAAAGGATTGCCCCTGTGGTTAGATTCTGTTGATTTTGGTGTTTCTAAATAAGGTTCTCTTAAGCGGGAAATTGGAGTATTGTAGCCGTTGTTGCCCGTTGTTATTTCATGGCTGCTAAAGTGAGGTTCAAACTCATCAATATTTAATTCATCGGGGGAGTTGGAATCTGGTAGTGGTTTTTGTTCTTTTGCCTCGGGTTGGTTATCGTAACGTCGCTGTAGGTAGAAGAGTCCCCCAGCGATCGCAAAAAACACCACCGCCGCGCCGATCCACATCAACGACCATTTGTTGCTCAGAAACCCGAGAATCCGATTTTGTCTGGGGGCAGGTTTTGGTTGATTCAGGTTGGGTAACGTATCCGTTGGACTTGGGGAAGGCTGCGGGCTAGCCTGTGCCACTATTACAGCCAATGGCGAATCTGTAACGGAATTGTTACTGGTTTGCTCAACGCCTGGGGTATATTGGGATGCCTCACGCTCTTGCGTCGCCGTTGTGCCGACTGAACTGGGGGCAAAGCCAAGGCAAGTCATACAAGTGATTAGAAGCAAAACAAAGCGTGGGGGCATCATAAACCAACTCACGGCTATAAAAGGCAGCCAAGCTATCACCTGGGTAGATCGCTTGGGCTAGTTCAATCCTAAACTGGCATCTACCCAGAAATTATCAAAATACGCTTTGCAGTTTACAGTAAATTTACAAATTTCACTGTGAGTAGAGATTTGATCTGATAGCTAAGGGCTAGGGGCTAGGGGCTAGGGGCTAGGAGGGGCTAGCCATTTTGGGTTTCAGCAATTAAGAAGGTTGTTATATCCGTATGGCGTGTTCGATTTGACATCAGCAAGCAGGCGATCGCTCCCGTATCCCTTCTAGCGCCAAATTTCCGCTTCCGATTCTACTGGTACGGTAACCTCGCGCGATCGCAATAGAGACGAATCCAATTGCTCAGTAGTGGCTTCAGGCATCTTGCCAACGCTGGACTTGAGCTTGAGACGATTTGCCAGTATATCCCGCTGATTCACTAGGTATATACTTACCAGCGTTAAACCAACACCGCTCCACTGGAGTGAATTGAGCATTTCCGACAAAAACAGGTTGCCAAACAACAGGGCGAACACTGGCGTCAAAAAGGTAAGCGAACTCAAACTCGTCAAACTACCGCTAGATGCGAAGTAGAAGAATAAACCATAGGCGACGGCGCTGCCAAATACCGTCGAGTAACTCAAAGCCATCCAACCTGATAGATCGATATTCACCCACTGCTGGGTTTCAGTTGCAGCCGAAAGCGCCAATAACGGCAACCCGCCCAAAATCATATGCCATCCCGTAGCCACCACCGGATCGACATATCGGCAAAGATGACGGGCGATAATTGTTCCCAGCGCCATCGCCAGTGCCGCCACCAGCATCAGCCATTGTCCATAATGGGTGGTCATGGTTGCCGCTTCAGTACCGACTACGGCAGGAGAATTGCTAACCATTGCCAATCCCGATACCCCAACTTGCTGCAACCAGTCAAAAATCCACTCTTTGGGCAACCCAATTAAACTAATTCCCAATATGCCCAAACCAAGTCCCAGCCAGCCAAAAATCCCGATGCTTTCCCCAAATAACCACAGGGATAATAACGCGACTGCCAGGGGCTGAGAATCAATCATCACCGATCCCAATCCGGCATCGGTGCGAAGCAATCCTGCGGCTAAAAACCCTTGAAACAACGCACCATCGACTAAAGCGAACAATCCAATCCACAGCCAAGCTAACCAGGTTTTGGGTTGCTGCCTTCCTGTCAGTGCGGCGAAGAGTAATACCAATACTCCCGCTGGCACCAAGCGCACTCCAGCCATAAACAGAGGTGTGGTATGAGGAATCACCCCTTTCATCGCCACCATTGCCGTCCCCCAGAGGAAAAATGGCGCGATTAACAGCAGGAAAGCCCCAGGTAGCCTGGATTCATTGACAGTCCCTGTTGTGCTAACCCTGAATATGCGGGCAATTTTGTTAAATCGTGTTAGTAGTAACCAGTGCATGAAATAGCTTGAAGACTTTTATAGCTTGGACTCGCTGTATTGCATCTTATTGTAGAGTATCGTGAATTTCTGTTAAGAATCCGACAGATAGATAAATATAGTAACCATCAAGGCAGAACGAAGGTTCTTAATTCCCGAAACCCTTAATACAAGGTCATTCTTCCCCTATTCCCCATCTCCCCCAGCTCCCTCAGCTCCCCCAGCTCCCCCAGCTCCCCCAGCTCCCTCAGCTCCCCCAGCTCCCTCAGCTCCCTCAGCTCCCCCAGCTCCCCCAGCTTCCCCAGCTCGTTTCGACTCGTGAAGGAATAAGGCACACTAGAAATGCTGCACTCTTGTTTGAGCCTGGGTCATAGGTGTTTGAAATTCTCCTGTTGACCCCTGGCTCACCCGCACAAGAAGCTACTTAGATACACCATCGCTAACGAAGAATTGCCCATGATATGGCCTTTTAAGCCTAGATTTCGCAAACAAATTGCTCGGATTGAAATTACTGGCGCGATCGCATCCGCCACCCGCAAACGAGTCCTCGAAGCCCTCAAAACAGTCGAGGAAAGACGCTTTCCCGCCCTACTGCTGCGGATCGATAGCCCAGGAGGTACTGTAGGAGATTCCCAAGAAATCTACAGCGCCTTAAAACGCCTGCAACAAAAGGTGAAAATCATCGCCAGCTTCGGCAATATTTCGGCATCTGGCGGCGTTTACATCGGCATGGGCGCCCAACATATCATGGCGAACCCAGGTACGATTACTGGCAGTATCGGTGTAATTTTACGCGGCAATAACTTGGAACGCTTGCTAGAAAAAATCGGTGTTTCTTTTAAAGTTATCAAATCAGGGCCGTATAAAGATATACTGGCGTTTGACCGAGAACTTACCGAGCCAGAAAAAAATATACTTCAAGAATTGATCGATATTAGCTATTCCCAGTTTGTTAAAACTGTTGCGGAGGCTCGCAATTTGGAAGTAGAAACGGTAAGAAGTTTCGCCGATGGGCGCATTTTTACCGGAGAACAAGCTTTACAACTAGGCGTTGTAGATCGACTGGGAACGGAAGAAGATGCCCGACGGTGGGCAGCAGAATTGGCGGGACTCGACCCGGAAAAAACCCGATGCTATAACTTTGAAGAACGCAAATCAGTTGTCAGCCGCTTCCTGTCTGAAAAGGCACAAGCAAATTCGGGTTTGGTAGGAGGAATTAACTGGTTAGAATTCGAGCTGTCTACAAGTGGCTTGCCGTTATGGCTGTATCGACCTTGAATGGTAATGAGTAGTTTGTCCAATTGCCAAAAGCTCTTGACCAATTACCAATTACCAATTACCAATTACCAATTTATGGAGGATTTTAGGGTGGAATGGCAAGTTCGCGCAATTCGCGGGGCAACAACTGTATCAGAAAATTCCGTTGAAGCAATTCGAGAAGCAGTGATGGAACTGCTGGAGCAATTAGAAGAACGGAATAATTTAAATCCGAACGATATCATAAGTGCTATTTTCTCTGCTACTCGCGATCTGGATGCGATTTATCCAGCTGCGATCGCTCGCGAACGTCCCCGTTGGGATAACGTGGCGCTGTTAGATGTCCAACAGATGCACGTAGAGGGCGGTTTAGATCGCTGCATTCGCTGTCTGATCCACGTTAACGTCCCCAAACCTAACGCGGTCATTTACCATCCCTACCTGCGTCAAGCCAAAAACCTCCGACCCGACTGGAGTATATTGAGCGATCGCAGTCATAGCGTCGCACCTGTCGCTGGTAGCTAGGGGTTAGGGGTTAGGGGCTAGGGGTTAGGGAAAGAAGAGAGACAAGGGAGACTCTGGAACTAAAAGTATTTTCTCCCCCGCTCCCTCAGCTCCCTCAGCTCCCTCATCTCCCTCATCTCCCCCCGCTCAAGAAAGCTCCCTC
>CAYXCW010000064.1:7381-34186 GCA_964463555.1 uncultured bacterium | reverse complement strand
AGCTCCCTCAGCTCCCTCATCTCCCTCATCTCCCCCCGCTCAAGAAAGCTCCCTCGGTTGCCTGATCGGGACGAATTAAGTTAAATTTAATTAAGATTTGTTAGGGATTCTAATTTTCATGGTGTAGCGATCGCTTTGCTGCCCAGTCGGCGGGCAAAGTTAGATTAACCATCAAAAAATTACTTGGAGCTGAATTTAGAGGCAACCAATTTATGAAATTGTCTTGGAAAGTTATCCTGTTGTGGACGTTGCCTGCCTTGGTGATTGGATTTTTCCTTTGGCAAGGCGCATTTGCCCCCGCACCTGTGGATATGGGTAAGAACACTGCCAGCACGCGCATGACCTACGGGCGATTTTTGGAATACCTGGATGCGGGTAGAGTCATCGGTGTAGATCTGTATGATGGCGGGAGAACGGGAATTGTAGAAGCAATCGATCCAGAACTGGATAACCAACCCCAACGGTTGCGCGTGGATTTACCCGCAAATGCCCCCGAGTTAATTGCTAAACTGCGCGATAACAAAATTAGTTTTGATGTCCACCCAATCCGCAATGACGGTGCTGTGTGGGGATTATTAGGAAATCTAGTATTTCCGATTTTGCTAATTGCTGGTCTGTTTTTCCTGTTCCGCCGTTCTAACAACATACCTGGCGGTCCCGGACAAGCGATGAGTTTTGGCAAATCTCGCGCCCGCTTTCAAATGGAAGCGAAAACTGGGGTTAAATTTGACGATGTGGCTGGGATTGAAGAAGCCAAAGAAGAGCTACAAGAAATCGTCACTTTCCTCAAACAACCGGAGAAATTCAGCGCTGTGGGGGCGCGGATTCCCAAAGGCGTGTTGTTGATTGGCCCTCCGGGAACTGGTAAAACTTTACTGGCAAAAGCGATCGCTGGAGAAGCCGGAGTTCCTTTCTTCAGTATTTCTGGTAGCGAATTTGTCGAAATGTTCGTCGGTGTGGGCGCTTCGCGCGTGCGCGACTTGTTCAAAAAAGCCAAGGAAAACGCCCCCTGCTTGGTATTCATCGATGAAATTGATGCGGTAGGTCGTCAGCGCGGCGCTGGGATTGGCGGCGGTAACGACGAACGCGAACAAACCCTAAACCAGTTATTAACCGAAATGGACGGGTTTGAAGGCAATACCGGCATTATTATCATCGCTGCTACCAACCGCCCCGATGTATTAGATGCTGCTTTGTTGCGTCCCGGACGCTTCGACCGGCAAATTTTAGTCGATGCTCCCGATATTAAGGGACGTTTGGAAGTTCTCAACGTCCACGCCCGCAACAAAAAACTCTCTCCGGAAGTATCTTTAGAAGGTATCGCCCGTCGCACTCCTGGGTTTACAGGTGCAGATTTGGCGAACTTGCTCAACGAAGCGGCGATTTTAACCGCCCGTCGCCGTAAAGAAGCGATTACGATGGCGGAAATTAACGATGCCGTTGACCGCGTCGTCGCCGGGATGGAAGGTACGCCCCTGGTGGATAGCAAGAGCAAGCGGTTAATTGCTTATCATGAAATTGGTCATGCGATCGTCGGCACGCTGCTGCAACACCACGACCCAGTGCAGAAAGTAACCTTAATTCCACGGGGACAAGCGCGCGGTTTGACTTGGTTTACACCCAATGAAGACCAAGGCTTAATTTCTCGCTCCCAGCTATTGGCGCGCATTACCGGCGCTTTGGGTGGTCGTGCTGCGGAAGAAATTATCTTTGGCGATGCGGAAGTAACTACTGGTGCTGGCGGCGACTTGCAACAAGTATCCGGTTTGGCGCGACAAATGGTTACCCGCTTTGGTATGTCCGATTTGGGGCCGTTGTCTTTAGAAAGTCAAACCGGCGAAGTATTTTTGGGTCGCGATTTCATGACTCGCGCCGAATACTCAGAAGAAATTGCCGCCCGCATTGATGCTCAAGTAAAAACGATTACCGACGAGTGCTATAAACAAGCCAAGCAAATTATCAACGATAATCGCACTGTAATCGATCGCTTGGTAGATCTGTTGGTGGAAAAAGAAACGATTGATGGTGAAGAATTCCGGCAAATTGTGGCTGAGTACACCATCGTTCCCGAGAAAGAACAGTACGTGCCTCAGCTGTAATTTTAGATTTTGGATTTTAGATTTTAGATTGAATAGATTCTGAAATCTAAAATCGGGTAATAGATAGGGATGGTATTTATCATCCCTATTTTTATTTTTATTGTGAGGGGGTAAAAACAGCTAGGGATAATACCAAATCCGCTTTGATCGCCTCTTTTATGCCGAACGACTCGCAGAAAGCGGCTACACAAACAGAGCAACGCCTATGCCAAGGGCACGCTGTGCGAACGCGGGCTATAAAATAAACGGGGTTTAGAACCCGGATTTGGTATAACATCATAACTGGCATTACTGTTGCGATCGCAAAAATACCAGAAAAAATGGCTTTAAAGCCCCTCCCTTTAAGGGGGAAAGAAAAAATTAATTTCCCCAGCAATTCTATAAGCTTGAGGGATAGGTAACTGTCCACTGTCCACTGTCCACTGTCCACTGTCCACTATCAACTATCAACTATCAACTATCAACTATCAACTGTCAATCGCGTGGCTGATAATAGCGACAACCTTTGCATGGCCCATCGGGGTTAACCGCGCAACGCAGGTAGGCAGAACGGGCATTAAATTGACAGGTAATGTCGCCGATTAACTCACCTACGCCTTCGACGTATTGTACCTCTGGTGGCAAATTAGGCATTCGCAATGGCATCATGCTTGCCCGTTCCATCGCCAATCTTAGTTGTTCTCGCGCTCGTGTTTCTGCTTGACGCATCAAGCACGCGGACAACACTGGTGGAATTAAGCCAATGGTAAAAACAATGAGCGTTTCTAACATTTTGCTTGATTGGGTAATAGGTAATTGCTAATGGGTAATGGGGAATTTATGAATGTTTATTTAAGGTTTTATGTCATCCATAATCTACAATTTTATAGCTAATTTTCAGGTTTAAGTATTGATTAAATTTATGCATATAGATAGATTGGAGATTTCAAAAATATGTGCTATCTTATGTGATAAATTTTTCGCAGGATAAGCGGAATTGAGAAACAGTCAAGAAATGTTTCGCACTTTTGTTTTATGAATTTTTGTTGAAAATAGGCTGGATGTGTTGGCGATCGCATCTAAAACAAGCGATTGTTTAGCCAAGATTATAGACTTGGAAATCGATGATGTCAATGCTTTACTGGTTGACAGCAGAGTGAGATAGGGTGGGGCGATCTTCAAAATGCCGTGCGTCAACACCTAATTAGCTCCTGCTCGCAGCACGTAACCCAAAAAACCGTTAATCTAGATGAAATTATGGCTGCACCTGAGCTAGAGCCAATTAAATCCGAGCTGCTAAAAATCTGTAACCAGCTCAGTCAAGAAAGACTTTTGCATGGGGGCAAAAAAAATTACCATCTTATGATTGCCTGCTACTTTTTAGATATGGCTAAAGTGTGGCTGGCACTTCGCCGAGTTTGCAAACATCCTGCAACAGTTTGCTTTGTAATTGGCGATTCTGCTCCTTATGGGATTTATGTCCCAGTAATAGAGTGGATGGGTATGCTGGCACAGTCAGCAGGGTTTAAATCCTTTGAATTTGAGCAAACTCGCCAGCGAAATGTCAAGTGGAAAAACAGAAAGCATAAAGTTCCTCTCTGCGAAGGCTGTTTGTGGGTTCGCGGCTAGTACGAGCAAAATAAAAACAGTTATCAATAACATTAATGGCAGAGTCATTTTCTCGCATCTCCCACACCCCCAGTCCCTCTCTCGACGGCGGGGGTTGGGGGAGAGGTCAAGCGGTGCGATCGCTTTTCTCACGATCGAGGTTTTTTTCCCCCTTCTGCATGGACTTCTCGACAGCTTGCACCAACTCCGCTTCAGTGCATTGATATAAATCGCGTAAGCGAAACACCTGCCACACTTGCATTCTGGGCATTGTTCTACCTTTTTCCCAATTGCGGATCGAAGATTCAGGACAGTGTAGTTCGCTGGCTACTTCATAGATAGCAAGCCCTGCTCGTTCTCTCAAGGCTCTCAGATCCATAGCTGACCGAACACCTGAAGCAATTTACCGTTAAACTTTAGCGGTAAGTCTTGACGGATAGAGGGGAGTTGCAGTTTAATCATGATTAAAGAGGCGTTAGTGCATCCCCGCCAAGAGACTTGCTAACGCCTGATCGTTTGTTGTTTTTTGGATAAATTAATCATGGCACAGAATAACCATTCTATAGCCTACCGAGATCGGCTTAATTGTTGGGCGATCGCGCGTTTGCTTCCCAAAATGCAGCGGATAATTGTAGCTCGATTTCGCAGTCGCTCTGATGCAGAAGGTCACCTACAGCGTTTGCGCCAGTTGATACCCCACGCTTCCTTTATGGTGGTGTTCGATCCTCCTGTGAAATTGGAAGTGCCTGCAACTGAAGAAAAAGTTGCTATTCGAGGATCAGGAAAAATTACATTGAGTTAAAACAATCTCCCCCTCTCTTTGTATGAGAGGGGTTAGGGGAGACTAAATTAAATAACCGCTTCTTCCTTGGTTTCGGGAGAAGCGGTTACTGGTTCGGTAGGTTGGGGATGAAGGTCAAAGACTACGATCAAACTGTCTTGGGGTTTAAGCTGACGCAGGTGCGGCAAGTGGCCCTCTGCATCAGACTTATTGCGGTATCTACAGACAATCGTCTTTTGCCCATCGGGGAGAACCGTTGCGATCGCCCAACGATTCAGCCTTTCTCGATAAGCCATCTGAGTTTTGTTTTGTGGCATAATATTCAGACCTCTATGGAACACAACAGAAAGGGCATTAGCAAATCGCTTGGCAGTGAGGGACTAATGCCCTTTCCACCCAAATTAAAGCGTGTTACCACAGCAATTGTCAATTGTCAACGATTGGATCTAAGTTAACAAAGAGAGAGTTGGTCAAGCGCGAGGCGCAATTCCAACTCTCTCTAGAGGCATAGGCTATTAAAGTTAAATATGTATAAACAGCAGTCGAAGGTAAGCGGGAGTTGGTATTTTTTGTCTATTTAATTCACATAAAATTTGGGCTATTTTAGGTTTTGAGACGCGGGAAATTGGCAAAATTTACGGCGTGGAAGAAAGTTCGTTAACCACTTTTAACCTACCCTTGCGGACAGAGTAAAGTATTCTGTCGATGGCGCCTTGGTCTTCCTCGGTGAGGGAATCTTCTAGGAGGGCAGCCATCAATCCATATCTATCGGCGATGGTAATTTTGCCAGATTTGTTAACTTCGGCAAATAATTCGGCGATTCCAAAGGGCAGGAGAGAAACTTCAACTTGCATGGCTAATCAAATGAATTCGATGCTTCTAATATGAAGCTTTTATCGATCGCAACAAGCGATCGCAGACTTTATTTAAATGTGAGAATGCTATGGCTAATTTTGTGATTAAAGAGTTTGTAAAGATGTGACGCTATCACCCAAAATTAGTGATTTAGATCGTAGTCAACAGTTGGCAGCAGATAGTATGGGGCTGCCGCACAAGCTGTTTTGCCGGGTTATTGGATGGCGTAGGTGATACTGACTTGCATCCTCAATTGGACTTCTGGGTTGGCAGAGGGGTCGTAGGGAGGTGCAGTTTCACTGACTGAGAAGATGGAAGAGGGAGAGACTGGAACCCCAACTTTAGAACCGCAACTTGAGGAAGCAGGCGAACCAAAGCTGGGAAATACAGTCACGAAGAGGATGTCGCCAACTTTGACACCTAAATCGAAGGCAATAATTTGAGCTTGTGTCAGGGCATCTCGCAGTGCGGCGCGGCGTGCGGTGCGTTCTAATGGCACGCAGTTGTTGACTCCATACTCGGCACCAATCCCTTGGATAAACAAGTTGCTATCGCTAGAAAGTGCCGAAGTTACAACTTTTACCACTTCTTGCACGCGATCGCGCGTTGGTTTGTTCACCTGCACCACCAGCTTGGGATTGTCTAACGAACTGCTTTGCAGTTGGATGTTATCGACGGGAACTTTAATTGCAACTAAAGCATCAACCACAGGCTGGAGGGCTATTTCTACTGGCAGATTTAAATTACTATCCGCAGATGCTACAGTTGCCTGGGGCGGTTGATCGAATGGTGCGCGATTGCCGAAGCGAAACTCAATCTTTGCTGTATCCGCCGGTGTCACAGCCAAACCTTGACCCACAACAGTAATTGCCCGTTGGTTAGTCATCATCTGCGGCGTACCTGGTGTAGGAGAAAGGTTTTGGGCGCTGCTATTCTTGGTTTCTCCTATTAACAGAGCGATCGCCATTGCAGCTGAAACCAGGGGAAGTACAGCTATTCTTCTCATAGATGAAATCTCCTTTAGGCACTAGGTTGAAGTGTGACAGAAATTGGCACCCTTTTTGTCATCACTGCGGCATAAATTTGTTAATGAGGAAAGCATACAAATATCTTGGCTTTGAAAACAAAAATTACTGACGCCATGCCCCCACTTGTTGTTCATGAGTATCCGCTACAACAAGTTGGAACATTTTTTCGGAAAATAGCGTCTTGTTGTTAATGGTTGCTCAACAACAGAATCCCGGTTTCTTGAAGAAACCGGGATTCTAGGAGCGAGAATTGCTTAACCCAAATTTCCCTTCACAGCATCTAATTCCCGCTGCAAGTTTTCCCAGCAATTGTGCAATAAATTCTGCTGATAGCGCTTGTTAGCAATCTCTATTGGCTCAGCAGGAATCTGAAAATTAATTACTTTTTGAGCTTTTTCTTCATATTGACTAAGCGTTGTCAGCGCTTCATTACTAAACCGAGTCAGATAATCTTGAGCCGCATCGGCACAAATTTGTACTGCTTGATTTTGATAAGCAATTGAGGTGTTTGGCTTATCTTGTTTGACATTTCGATTTAAAAGATAGGCGGCACTGCCGACAACGGCAGCACCGACGGGGCCGCCTAAAACCCAACCTAAGCCCGTGGCAACGGCGACTGGGGCAGTATCGGTCAAATCTTCGGAAACTTTGGGTTTATTTGTGGGTGGCGATGGCAGGGATATTTCTGGGGCAGTTGGTAATGAGATAATTAAATCTTCCGGAGATTGTTGATTGAAAAATTCACCAGCTTGCTGTACCCACTTGACAATTTCTTGTTGATGTTTTAATAAAACTGGTTGGAAAAATTCAGTTTCCCAGGTTTTAAATTGATTTTGCCCTAAAGCTGCGGCGGCTTCTGATTGATAGCGGTTTAATAAGGTTGATAACGTTAGCCAATTCCGCAATTCTGTTAAGCTATTTTCAAAGCCTTGTTTGATTAGTTTTTCGGCTTTTTGTTGGATTTGAATTTTGGTATTATGTTTGGTTTGGGCGGCTGCTAATTCGGTGGAAATGGTTTGAGTTTTGGTTTGGAGATATTGGGTTAGTTGGGTAGCGATCGCTTCCACTCGCCCCACCTTATAACCGCCGCTTTTCTCTTGTTGAATTGCCACAATACTTTGCAGTGCCGATTCAAATGCCACCAGTCCAGTTGTCTGAATTGCTGACGCATCTCCTTTAAGTCTAGCTCTCAAAGCAGGTAAGGCATCGACGCGGTAAAGGTTACTAAAATTATCGGGTAAATCGGAGCGAAAACTTTCGGCAACAAACCGCAAGCGACTGTAGATTTGTTTTTGTTCGTCTGGTTCCATTAAATTGAGGAAATTGACGACAAAAACAACAGTTTTAATCCCTCGATCGAGCAACCAATCGCGTAAATTTTCTCGTTCGCCTAACGTCATTAATTTGCGGGCATCTAGGAGTTGAATTACCAAATCTGCACTCAATAATTGGTCGCGGACTAAGTTGTCTTGTTCCTCGCGATCGTTTGTGCCGGGTAAGTCGAGAAATTCTACCCCGGTTTGCAGGAAGGGATGATAGCAGAAAACTTCTACTTCGGCGACATCTTCTCGCATTCGCCTGTTGTCATCGAGGATGGCAAATTGTTTGAGAATATCCGTACCTTGTTCGCTAATTTTTCTGCCATCTTTTAAAGTAATGCGAGTTTGTAATTCTTCCCCGTATTTGACGCGAATTGCTGCACCAGTGGTGGGAATTAAATCGATGGGGAGGGTACGCTGTCCCAGCATAGCATTGAGTAGGGTGGATTTGCCGTAATTAAAAGGGCCAAAAACAGCAATGCGGAAAGTGGGATTTTCCAGATAGTTGCAGATAGCTGTTACGTCTCGATAAAGTTGGGAGGTTTTATCGAGTTCTAGGATGCCTATTGCGGATTTGAGATGGTTTGCGAGGTTGTGGTAATTGTCTGGCTGTTGCATACGGCTATTTATGAAATGGAGAAGTGAGAAATACGAATCAATAACGTTTGGCAGATTAGAATATATAGATAGACTCTGGATTAACTGGGCAAGTTTTGTGTGTCAACGGATTTCTAGAGAGGTTGAGAAACCTTAGCTTGACCAAATTTGACCAGGGTGTGACAATTCCTGTTGGCTGTTAACCGCATCCACAGGAGAAAATGAGAGGAATAAAAGCAGAGATAGGAAAGCGATCGCACTCCACAACCCAAGTTTTTGTTTACCTTTCATTTGCACTCCTGTGGAATAACTGCTGAAATTTTACCAGGGTGAGGAATTACGATACGCCTCCGGCACGCTGCGCGATCGCAAGTCATCAATTTGAATCGGTTGCGGTGTTTGTTTCTCCTGTGTCGCTTGCATCTGAAGTTGTTGCCAATAACTGCTGGAATTCGGTTAAGGAAGGGATTGCAATCGCCTGAAGCAAAAGCTGTCTCAATCTTGTAATATCCGCAATATTATTGATGACTTCAACTAACTCCGGTGGTACAGTTTCAAATCGCACTTGTAAAGCTGCAAGCACCGACTCACGAACAATTTGCAATCCCTGCTGAAGTCCTTCCTCTCTTCCTTTCTCTCTTCCTTCCTCTATTGCCATTAATTCCATTTGACTTAAAAATGGCATTTGTCTTTCCTCCTGGTATCGTCTTACTTCTGCTTTTAATTCGCGTTCTAATGCACTTGGTAAAGCCATCATCCGATCAATAAACCGGAACAGGTTTATTACCTCATCTCTACTATAGCCTCGTTCAAACAGCCGCCTGATTAGCGTCCACTTCCACTGCTTGCGCTCGTTTGGCTTTCCGGTGGTGGCTTTGGTTTTCAAATGCGCCATGACGATGACGGCAAATGGGTTAGTGCTTTCGTCTAAAGTCTGCCACTGGGTTTCGTAGTCCAATAATTTCGCAATCGGAAATTTCAGGCTGACTTCACAACCGCCTAACGCATAACCGTAGGAAGAGGGACGCCAAGATGCCCGTTCATCTCCCAATACGGCTAAGCTAATGACTGGGCGCAGATAAAGGTCAAATGCCCGGTAATTGTAAATATACATTCGTTGGGCAAAGTTTGACTGTTCTTGGCTTTGCACTTCTACGTGAATCAAGATCCAAGCGGGTTGGTTATTGCGCTGCCAAACTTGAAATAATTTATCAGCAATTCGCAGTCCCGATTCAGAATCTTGTAAAATTTGTTCCAGTTCTTTATCGAGAGATTGGGGCGGTTTAGTCCAATCCACTAACTCGTGAACTTGAGGAAAAACTAATTCTAAAAAGGGTTGAAAATATTGTCCGAGTGCTTCTTTCCAAGTCGTGTCGTATTCAGCAGGTGGTTCAATCATCTGATTTTAGATTTTAGATTTTAGATTTTAGATTAATTTTACAGATAAATCCGAAAGTTTAAAATCAGGGAGAAAGCGATCGCTCGTTTGCAAATAAACCCGGTTTCTTCAAGAAACCGGGTTTATAAATATTTAATTAAATCGAATCGCTATTAAGCATTTTACTTTTTATTTGTTTCTATGAAACCACTCTGCTCGCTGCTGAAAGCCTTTTTTAACTATAGCGTCAGCAGTTAGTTACATTCGTTTTGTTTTTACTTATCTTTAGATTTTCTGTTTTATCGGCAGGGTGATGCTAAACTCAGTTCCCTTACCCTGTTCTGAAAATACCTCAATTTTCCCACCATGCTTTTGAATTATTTGACGGCAGATATAAAGTCCTAACCCTACTCCGTGAACTCCCTGTTTAGTTGTAAAAAAAGGCTCAAATATCTGTTCTTTCAACTGAGGACTAATTCCCAAACCATTATCGCGAATTTTTATTTGAATTTTTTCGTCAGTGTCAACTTCTGTTTGAATAAAAATCTTTTTCGTTGTTTTTTCTGTAGGTAATAATAGCGCGTCTATGGCATTACTAATGATATTCATGAATACCAGATTGATTTGGCTGCGGTAACAATCTACAGGCGGCAACTTGCCATAATTTTTAACAACTTCTATTCCTCTTTTTAGCCGATGGTTTAGGATCAGAAGAGTCGTCTCAATTGCTTCGTTGATATTAACCGATTGCATTTCAGATTCATCAATTGTGGAAAAATTACGCAAAAATGATATAATCTGACGAATGCGCTCCGCTCCTAATTTCATCGATGAAAACATTTGAGGCAGATCTCTATTAATAAAATTTACATCAATTTCTTCAGCAAATCTTTGAATTTGAGTAGCAGGATGTGGATACTGGCGCTGGTATAGCTGCAATAAATGCAGTAAATCTTCAGTATGGTTGCTAGAATGGGTAAGGTTGCCGTATATAAAGTTAATCGGATTGTTGATTTCATGGGCAAGCCCTGCCATAATTTGACCCAAATTAGACATTTTTTCCGCTTGAATCAGATGGGATTGCGCTATATTTAGATTTTCCTTAGCTTCGATTGTTTCCCGCTCTTTTATTTCAATTTGTTGCTGGAGATGAGCGCGATCGCGCTCCAAAGCTTGAATCTGCTTTTTGTTTTCCTGTTCCAAGTAACCAGGAATTTTAACGGTGATAAATAGCCAAACAAGCGTTGCGATAATTAGGCAGATTAGCAGGTATTCTTTAGTTCGATTTACCTGCTGTTCTGCTGCTAGTTGAATTTGGTTAGTAAAACTTTGATAACTATCTCGAAGGCTTAAAATTGAATCGTTAGCAGTTTGAAACAATGCGTTTTGTTCTAGGGTATTTTCGTAAAGCTGACTCCGCAGGCTCAAAGCTGATATAACTCGATTCATTTCCTGGGTATTTGGCATCCCTTGGGCAAGCAAATCGGCTCGTATTTTCTCAGGATTGCGAATACCTAATTTATTATATTCCTGTTCGAGTTGCATAAATCTTTGGTGGTTTTGCTGCCATATATGCCAATCCCGCATAAATTTTTGGTATAGTTCGTTTTCTCCCTCTTTTTTGAACGGGGCTGAATCGACTAAATTCAAACCTTGATTAATTTCCAACCAAGCTTGTTCGATTGTTTTTAAAGCAGCTTGCCTTTGTTCGGGTAAGATTTCTGGAACGAGCAATAAGCGTTCCGATGATGCAATTTTGGTTTGACCCCGATCGATTTTCCCCAGTCCCTCGATACTTGGCAGGCTAGTCTGACCCAAGGTATTGATGTAATTAGATAGCTCTTGTGTTCCTCTATACCCGACAAAGGCGATCGCTAATACGATCAAAGCCACGATCAAGAAAGCGCTGGCAAGCCTTTGTTGTAAATTAAGTTTGGCAAACATGTTGTTTGTCTTTCCGGTTTGGCTAAATTGCTAAAAAGTATAAAATTCTGACAATAAACTGGAATTGCACTACCTGACGCTCGCTGGTTACTGAAAAAGTTACCAACAGCTAAAGTGAAGGTCAACTTAAGCAATTATTATCGAGCAATAGGGGACGATTGTCTTGCACGCGGGGGTGGAATTGTCCTGGAAGCACCCGCGGGAAAGGGGAAAGGTGGGAAGGCTGGTTCATCGGATTCCTTTTTTCCCTTTTTTCCCTTTACCTCTCAAGCGTATCCTGCCCTCAAAATTACCTGGCTCTGCCCCATCCGTCCCCTTTCCCGCAAAAAAGCTGTTCGCGCAAGGTGGAAAATCCGAACTATATAAATCGGCAAAAAATCGTTAACTTTAATGCAGGAGGGGAAAAAAGCTCGCGCCCTGCTTCAGTGCTATAGGCTGTCACGATTAGGAGTAATTGCACAATGGCTATAAAAGATCAACCTAAACCCCCTCGTTCGCGCCAGATCGGCAGCATATTATTATTGCTGTCGGGGGTATTGTTGCTGGTGAATCTATTTTTACCTTCTTTGTTTGGTCCTTCGATTCCCCAAGTTCCTTACAGCTTGTTCATCCACCAAGTTGAAGAAGGCGATGTAACGGGAGTTTCCATCGGTCAAAACCAAATCCGCTACCAAATTAAAGGCGAAGAAGGCAAAGCGGGACAAGTGCTTTCTACTACACCGATTTTCGATATGGAGTTGCCCAAACGCCTAGAAGATAAAGGTGTGGTTTTTGAAGCCGCACCGCCACCAAAAGGCGGTTGGTTTACGACGCTACTAAGTTGGGTAGTTCCCCCACTGATTTTTATTGCAGTTTTGCAATTTTTCATGGGGCGCGGCGGCGGTGGTTCCCAAGGTGTGCTTTCGATTGGCAAAAGCAAGGCTAAGGTTTATGCCGAAGGCGAAGCTGCCAAAATTACCTTTACCGATGTTGCTGGGGTAGAAGAAGCTAAAACCGAGTTAGTTGAAATTGTCGATTTCCTCAAAAATCCCGGTCGCTTTACCGCAATTGGGGCGCGCATTCCCAAAGGCGTGTTGTTAGTGGGACCTCCGGGAACGGGTAAAACTCTGTTAGCAAAAGCGGTGGCTGGGGAAGCAGGAGTACCTTTCTTCAGTATCTCTGGTTCGGAATTTGTCGAATTGTTTGTCGGCGTTGGTAGTTCGCGGGTGCGCGACTTGTTTGAACAAGCGAAAAAACAAGCGCCTTGCATTATCTTTATCGACGAACTCGATGCGATTGGTAAATCTCGCAGCAGTGCTGGTTTCTACGGCGGTAACGACGAAAGGGAACAAACCCTTAACCAGTTATTAACCGAAATGGATGGGTTTGATGCTGGTAAAGCAACGGTAATTGTTTTAGCTGCAACCAACCGTCCCGAAACTTTAGATCCGGCGTTGTTGCGTCCCGGACGCTTTGACCGTCAAGTATTGGTAGACCGTCCCGATTTAATTGGTCGCCAACAAATTTTGAACATTCACGCCCAAAAAGTTAAACTGGGGCCGGATGTGGATTTAAAAGCGATCGCCACTCGCACCCCCGGTTTCGCAGGCGCAGATCTGGCAAACTTGGTCAACGAAGCTGCTTTATTAGCCGCCCGCAATCGTCGCGAAACCGTCTCCCAAGCCGACTTTGCCGAAGCGATCGAACGAGTAGTCGCCGGATTAGAAAAGAAAAGCCGCGTCCTCAACGATAAAGAAAAGAAAATCGTTGCCTATCACGAAGTCGGTCACGCTTTGGTCGGCTTTTTAATGCCCGGTAGCAACCGAGTCGAGAAAATTTCCATCGTCCCGCGCGGCATGGCAGCCTTGGGATACACCTTACAACTGCCGACAGAAGACCGTTTCTTGATGGACGAAACCGAACTCCAAGGTCAAATAGCCGCCTTGCTGGGGGGCAGAGCCGCCGAAGAAGTCGTTTTTGGCAGCATTACCACTGGTGCTTCCAACGACTTGCAACGCGCCACCGACATGGCAGAACGGATGGTAACCACCTACGGCATGAGCAAAGTTTTAGGGCCTTTGGCTTACGATCGCGGTTCTAACGCCATGTTCCTGGAAAATGGCGCCCCCAACCCGCGGCGGATGGTGAGCGAAAATACGGCAGAAGCGATTGACAAAGAAGTCAAAGATATAGTAGAGAATGCCCACAAACAAGCCGTGGATATTCTGAACGAAAATCGGGATTTGTTGGAAGCGATCGCATCTAAACTTCTAGAAGTAGAAGTAATCGAAGGCGATGAACTTCACAACCTACTAGGTCAAGTTCGCCCCGTAGCTAAAGTTCCCGCCCAAGTCTAGAAAATATCAGATTTGAGATTGAAGATTGCAGATTGAAATATATCTGCAATTTTCGTTTTTTAGGTTTGATATGTCCGTTGAATTGCCCATCATAAAAAAAACCTCATATGATGTCCCTACGCAACGGTTCTGTATAATTTTTGATGCTGTAGGGGCGGGTTTTACCAGCCATGCTGGAAAATCACGAGGAATTTTTTAAACCCGCCCCGACGTGCAGCACGCGAACGGACATGATATCACAGAGTCTTTGCGTAGGGACGCATCAGAGATATCTCGGATCAACCATACAAGGTGTAAATCTAAAATCTGCAATCTGCAATCTGCAATTTTCCTGGTGAGGTTTTCCACACCAATTATAGAGGGGTAAATCTCCGAAAAGTAAGATCCAACTGGGGAATCTAATTTAAGACAATTGAGACAATCTCACCGATAAATCAGCCAAACCATGAATCAACTCGAACGCATTGCAGAACTCAACCGCATCCGTAAATTCAGCCGCTGGCTAGATAGTGCGTTTAGAATTCCGGGAACCAGCTTTCGTTTTGGTTGGGACCCAATAATTGGCTTAGTACCGGGAGCGGGAGATTTAGTCAGTACGGCACTTTCAGCTTATATGATTTATTTAGCCGCCCGCTTCCAATTGCCGCCGAAAATCTTCCTCAAAATGCTCGTCAACCTCGGCATCGAAGCCACGGTGGGCACGATACCTTTAATCGGGGATATATTCGATGCTTTCTTTAAGGCAAACATCCGCAATTTTGAACTCTTAGAACAACACATTCGCGAAGCTGAACCAGAACTTACCCAAGCCGTTCCAGTCATGCCTAAAACAGAAACATTTGTCAATTGGTAATTGGTAATTGGTAATTGGTAATTGGTAATTGGTAATTGCTAATTGCCGTGACTGGGTTGAGTAATTCCGATGCAACTGGAAACGATATCATACCAAAATAGTAGGACTAAGAAACCGGGTTTTTAGCAAAAACCCGGTTTCTGCAATGTGTTTGTACTTTCAGCGCTACTGCGAACCAATATTCAAGCAGCTTCCCCATCTGCCTTTAACAACGGCAACTTTACAGTAAACGTCGCACCCTGTCCTTCTCCCGGACTTTCTGCGGTGACTGTACCGCCGTGAAGTTCTACCAGATGGCGCACAATTGCCAGTCCCAATCCCAGTCCGCCAAATTTTCTCGTCGTCGTGCTATCTGCTTGACGAAAGTAATCAAATACATGGGGAAGAAAGTCTGGATTGATTCCTATTCCCGTATCGCTAACGGTAATTTTGGCATAGGGAATTTCAGATTTTAGATTTGAGATTTCAGATTTTGGATTGCCTGGATTTGTTTCTGCAATCTGAAATTTGCAATCTGAAATCTGCAATTTTTTTAGATTTACCTCGATGTGGCCTTGGTCGGGGGTAAATTTAATTGCATTGGAAAGTAAGTTCCAGATAATTTGCTGGATGCGGGTTGCGTCACCTTTAATGAAGAAGTTTTGAGGATAAAGTTCGTCGTTATTTAAAATAGAAAATTTTAGATTAATTGACTTGGCTGCGGCTGCTAAATTAACCGTTTCTATAGCTGCTTCGATAGTCGATACTAGGTCAACTATGTCAATTTTTAAACTCAACTTGCTGCGAATAATGCGGGAAACATCTAACAAATCTTCAATCAGTTGTATCTGTAACCTGGTATTGCGCTCGATGGTTTCTAGTGCTTTTTGAGTGGTTTTTTCATCGTACTTGCGGCTGCGGAGGATTTGCGTCCAACCCAGGATAGGATTGAGAGGACTTCGCAATTCGTGGGACAGTATTGCCAAAAATTCATCTTTGAGTCGGTTAGCGGTTTCGGCTTCGGTACGCGCTTTATGTTCGCGCAACAATAATTCATCTTTTTCACGATTCGATTCTGCTAAACGCGCGTTAGCTTGCGCCAAGGACTGGTTAAGTTGAATTAATTGCTCGTTCAATTCGGCACGGGCTTGATATTCCACTAGCTGCACTCTTTCTACTGCTAAAGCGACAGAAGTTGCTGCTTTTTCGGTAATTGCACAACCTACTAACAAGCTGACGGCGCACTGGATTAATAAACTCAGTTTGTGGACGTGTAAAACTTCTGGGCGGATGGGGAACTCTGGCAAAGAAATGTTATAGGGATAGGCAAACACATATGCTAAAAGCGTCACCAGCACGCAGAATGTAGAAGTTACCATCCCGCCTTTGACGCCAAAGCGAGTTGCTGCCCAAATAATCGGTACAAATGTCAAAAAGGATAGTTGCTGAAATGCAAAGTTTCCACTAGAAGTTTGCAATACAGTTAGTACCGCCGAGATGGTGCTGAAAATGAGGATGGCGACGACTTCCGCACTGAGGCAGCGGAAGGGGGACAAGGAGGACAAGGAAGACAAGGAGGACAAGGAAGAATCTCCTTTTTCTCCGCTTGCTTCCTTACTGCTGTGCCCCTCTGGCGCACCCAGCCAGCCACGGGTTTGCCAAAATGGGGTAAAAACTAACAAGGCTGTGGGTACTATAGCGATTGTGGCGATCGCATTACCCAGCCACCAGTGCAAAATTGTGTTCGTCAGGTTGGCAAATGGTATCTTACCCAAGGATGTTAAGGTTAAACTGCCAACTATGGCTGAGGTGGCACAAGCTGCCAAGGGCGCGCTGAGGATAAACGCGGCAGCATCTCTGAGGTGTTTAAACGATAGCTTTCCTTGCCAGCAACGGCGATAGAGAAACCAGGCGACTAAAGGTTCGATGGCATCGATGATACCAACTAGCCTGTACCAGCCATCGCTTCCCCACAGGGGTGCCATCAAAACTGAAGTTATGGCGGTAATGATAGCGCCGATGGGGCCAAACCATAGTGTAAATGCGATCGCTACCCCAGATGGCGGAAACCACAAGGAAACCGCCAGCCCAATCCGATATATGCGTGCCATCCAATGCGCCCCAATCAGCGCCAACATCCCCAGCAAGATGACAAGCCACCAACGTCTGGACTGTACGATAGAGTTTGGCATTGCAGGCATGGGGGTTTATCCTTTCTGGGCGCTTCGTTTAACCTCTGATCTGATCTACCCCGAAGTCGCGCGAATCATCATCATTCCCAGGTACAAACTTGGTAAATTGCTAATGGCTCATAGCTAATAGCCCATTTTCCACTCAAACTTTGCCATCTTTTAGCCTATTAAATCAAGTTGCTAGTTATGAGGTCAAGCATTTTAGATCCCCCTAAATCCCCCTTAAGAAGGGGGACTAAGAATAGGAGTTTAGACTAACCGCGCCTTAAAGCGCGGCTAGTCTAAACTCCTGTAAATCACGATTAGGATGCGCGGTCAATCGAAACAATGGGGCATTCCTAGCACCTTGACTGCTCGATGCGGCAACTCAAGCAAGTGAAGAGTCAAAAGCCTAACCGTTCTTCGGATGAGGGAACAGAAACCCCTTCCGTCACCTGCGGCGGGGTAGTTCATTCAGCTGGTCTTTAACTGAATTATTGGATGTGAAAACTCGAATTACTTTCACCACAGCTTTCGCCTTAAGTCGAGTAATAAAGCCAACTTGTTGTGAGAATGATAATCATACAGAGAGGGAAAAGGCAATCTCCGATTGCCTTTTCCCTCTCCCTGACCAGAAACGATTCTCCTGAGCATTGGGATTTCTTTTGAGCATATTCGCTCATTGACAAAATTACCACTTTCTTAACCTGGCACGAATGGAGAAGGGGTGGGTGTTTCTAGCCCCCCAGAAACTGCGCTTTTTATCAACCTCTTTTACTGGACTGGCGCTCTAGTCATTCAAGTCTACATTGCAGAATTAGCGTAAATTGCTAACTGCGATCGATTTCGCAAATTCAACCGATTTAGGAGATGGGTGACATGGGTTTTCACTGTTCCCTCGGAAATAAACAACTGCTGAGCAATATCTCGATTGGTTGAACCCGTACCAATTAACCGCAATACCTCTTGTTCGCGCGGGGTTAATTGTGCTATTGCAGAGTTTTTCGAGGGTTGAGCGGTAGGTGTTAGAGTAGCAGGTGCAGCGCTGAATCCTGTCATTAGCTTATCCATTAAACCAGGAGCTAGTTGAGTATAACCACATTGCACCAAGCGAATTGCCTGTGCTAGCTCTTCCGATGGCATATCTTTCAACAAATAGCCCTTGGCTCCCGCTCGCATAGCATCAATAATGTATCCGTCGTCATCAAAGGTAGTTAAAACCAAAACACTCGTGTTGGGAAATGACTGGCAGATGAGGCGAGTTGCTTCTCTACCATCCATCACGGGCATTTTTAAATCCATTAATACAACATCGGGTTGGAGAGCTTCGACTTGCTCTAGGGCAGCTTTACCGTTGTGGGCAATTCCAATCACCTCTAAATCTGATTCTAGGCTTAACATAGCCTTGAGTCCTTGGCAGATAAGCTGCTGATCGTCAACTAACAACAGACGAATCATGCGATATTCCTCAATCTGTTATCCCATGATAATTTTTAATTACACAGAAAAAGGAAAACGCGGAAAGGGATTGGCTGAGTTTTACATTTTGTTACATAAAGTGGTTTATTTACCCTATCTACTTAGAGGCAGACTAACGGCAATTCTGCACCCTGCTTCGGGTGATGTTTCTAGGTGAAACTCTCCATTGAGCGAAGCAATTCGCTCTCGCATCCCTTGCAATCCAAACCCGCCAGTACCCCTGTTCAACTGGAACCCTCGCCCGTTATCCTCAATAGTTAAATCCACGCGATCGCGCGTTGTTTGCAATTGCAGGCGAACCTCAGTAGCTTCGGCGTATTTGCAAATATTGGTCAGCGCTTCTTGCACAATCCGATACAGCGTTTTGGCAATGGGAGGCGGTAACATAACTTCCACGCAAATGTTGCTGGTAACAGTAACGCCCGTACTCTGGCGAAAGTCTTCCATCAGCGAGGCAATCCTCTGTTCCAAGGTTTCTTCTGCATCTGCATCTGCCCGCAGCGCATTTACCGATTGTCGGACTTCTTTCATGGCAACTTTACCGAGTCGTTGCGCTTGTTCCAAAAACGGTTTTGCCTCGATTGGATCGTGCTGCCAGAGTTTCATGGCGGTTTGCAGTTGAATGTTGAGCGCAGTTAAGGCGTGACCCAGCGAATCGTGAATCTCTCTAGCAATCCGGTTGCGTTCCTGAACTGCGGCTAAATCTTCTATTTGCAGGGCATATTCCCGTAGCTGTGCGTGGGCTTGCGATAGTTGTTCCTGAGTTCTGCGCTCTGCGAGTAAAGTACTAACCAACTGCGATACAAAAAATAGCCCCAAGGCAAACATCAACAATTCTGCCGTCTGGTGCATCCAAATTTGCTGTTGCTGAACGTTAGGCAACATCAGGGGTGTCACTCTCTGAAGATACTGAACTTGATGAACCAGATACACGATCAGCGAAAGACCTGCCACAATCCATCTACCGGGCGCTTCAAATAAAAAACAACTGCGAATCAATACGATTAAATACAGCGTCGGTAGGATATGCAGGTATCCCAAGGTAGTTCCGTAGAAGATCAGACCCATTTCGATCGCGGTATAGAGATAGCGAAACGGAGTTTTGCCAGCAGGTAAGATCCATCCCATCAAGCCCAGAGATATCAGGATCAGAATGTGCTGCACGGGAAGACTTTGACGATCCCAGGCTTCGATCGCTGCCATCGCTCCACAACTGCCTAACATGATCCATTCGGTGTACAGGAGAAAGCGAAATGGTTGGGGTTGGGTTTTTAGTAGGGATGCGATCGCCGTCATGACAGGAGTCTCCAGCAGTTGTGCTTCTGAATATTCCCAAAAAATACCGTAAGTCAGATGGAATGTCGATCAAACTCGGCAATTTTCTAACTTTCGTTGATGCTCCCCCTCGGAACTACGACTAAAGTTATAGCCAATTGGGATAGGCAGCGCGAACATCGCACTCGTAAGAATATCTATGGTTGATGGGCGATCGCAACTTTTTGCAGATGAGGGTGGATCGAGACTATCTATTTCGTTGATTTCAGATTGATGTTAGATCGAGACGTTTTTCAGATGTTTTGAACTTAGTTGATTTCCTAAGATTGTGACATAGCAAACCAAAGCAAACAGTTTTGAATTTGCTCGATACTTCACACAATATTTAGGAACAACGAACATGGCTTTATTTAATGGAACCAACGGCAACGACAGTCTGACAGGTACTTCTTTTAGCGATACCCTGCGGGGATTTGCCGGAAACGATACTCTGTCTGGCGGTTTTTTTGGGGACGATATTCTTGATGGTGGAGACGGAAACGATACAGCAAGCTATCTGAAATTTGGTAATAATATCAATGCGTCTTTAGAAACGAACAAAGCAACTTTTTTTGGCGGGAGCGGGACTTTCATCGGCATTGAAAACTTAATTGGCGGTAACAATCAAGATGTCTTAATTGGCAATGGTGGGAACAATCAGCTCGATGGTAGTGCTGGCGGTGACGACATCTCCGGTCGGGCGGGGGACGATCGCCTATTTGGTGGAGACGGATTCGATATTTTAAGGGGAGAATTAGGAAACGATCAACTGTTCGGCGGCAACGATTCGGATGTGCTAGATGGTGGCGATGGGGGAGATTTCCTATCTGGCGACAAGGGCAACGATACGATGATCGGCGGCAGTGGCGATGACGGGTTTTTCTGGGTGGATGGCGACGGCAGCGATCTGATTCAAGGCGGCGACGGCAGGGATAACTTGGGATTCAACGGTGCGATCGCGCAAGGGGATAATCTTGATCTCACCCAATCGGGATCGGACGTTATATTGCGACGCACCAATCTCGTCCCCATAACCTTAACCACCACAGGTATAGAGAGTTTCAATGCAATTAACGGTCTTGGCGGCGATGATGTGTTGAATATCAGCAATCTAGGCTTTGCAAGCGGTGTCCAATTTATCCAATTCACGGGGGGAGATGGCAACGATCGCCTGAATACAACTAATGTATCAGCAAACATCAATGCTAGTGGTGGTAACGGAAATGATTTTCTCTTCAGCAGTAACGGGAACGACACGCTATTTGGCAATGGAGGAAGTGACGTTCTTTCCGGGGGTAACGGGAGCGATCGAATTACAGGTGCCGAAACAGGAGGAGGCAAGGGTGAAATTGATCTGCTAATTGGCGGTGCAGGAGCAGATACTTTTGTGCTGGGACAGTCGGGGATAACCAGTTATGACGATCGCGACGGCCTGTTAGACAGAGTTGAGGACTTTTTCAATGGCAACATTGAGATTGATGGCCTGAGCGATTTTGCCCGCATCGTAGACTTTCAATCTGGTGTGGATCGCATTCAACTGGGTGGGTTGCGCGATAGCTACGAGCTAAGAGCCGTCCCCAATTCCCTGCAAGGAGGGTCTGGCACCATTCAAGATGTGGGAATTTTCAAGAAAGGACCTTTACAGCCTCTTGAGTTGATCGGGATCGTTCAGGATGCACCCAGTAACCTCAGCCTGAGCAATACAAGTCAATTTACCTTCAGCTAGTTTTCAGGCGACTGCACTGCTTGAAGTGTGAATGAAATACGGTGTTGTGTGGTACAAAAAACACGCAACACCGTTTAGCGATCGCGCAGTAGAATTTTTAGGTCGATTCTGGGCTAACCAAGCCTCAAAAGCCGGACGAGAAATCAAAAATGCAAAAGGAAGGAGGACAAAAGAATCTAACTCCTTTGTCCTCCTTGTGTTCAATGTCTTGCTTGTCCTAAAATTCTTCCCGTGCGGATTGTACTCGGGATTTTGCTTTATTCGCACTGCGTTTGAGTGCTTGCAGGCGCGCTTCGTATTTGCTGCGTTGGCGTTTGCTGGGGGTTTGTTCGATTAAGGTTTTTAAGGCACTACCGAGACTTTTGTAGGCGTTGGGGAGAGTGTAACCGAAACGGGTGGCGAGTGCGATCGCTTTTTCATCGGCTTCGTAGGCTTCGCTCATCGTGCGATCGCCGTTATTCTTCTGATATAGTCTCCACCCCGACACGCCGCACAGTGCCAGCGCCAGGATCAACAGTAAGCCATCTTGTACCCACAATTCGCCCACCGCGCCGCCTAAACCAATCGCTAGCGCCGCCATTTCCCACCCATCTCTGGGAATCGTGTCGTTTTGAATCCGGGCGACTTCGTGCCAAAATAGCAGGTTGCGCTGATCGATCGCTAATTGATCCCACTTTGGCAAGTCTATTTGAATTTCCACCGAGTCTTTGCCGATTTCTTCGCAGCGAATCAGGGGTGGATTTACTTCTGTCGAGCCTTCAACCATAACCCAACTCTGCAACTCTGGCGGCAGCAGGCTTTTCAAACGCCGTAGTTCGCTCATTTCAGCTCTAGCAGAGGAGGTCGCATAGGATGCCATAAGTCCAGCCCTAGTAAGTCAGCGGCAAATAAAATGTTTATCAATTCTAATGCTATGATACCTTGGCTGGCGCGGGGGTGATGGGGTAAGTCGCGATCGCGATCGCCATTTTACTCCTTTGGCTCCCTCCCCACCGCGCACGATGTTTCCTTTTGCCTATGCAAATGTTCTTATAAGAACATTTTTACGGGAAGCCGATCAACAGGGTAGCTTAGATCGCACGATTCCGGTTATGGGGTGATTCAAAATCTATCGAAGGCCCTTTGGGAACAATCCGAGTAGGATTGATTTTATCGTGGCTTTTGTAATAGTGGCGCTTGATGTGGTCGAGGTTGCAGGTTTCTTTCACGCCCGGAAGTTGGTAAAGTTCTTTGAGATAATTCCACAGATTGGCATAATCCCAAAGATGGCGCAGGTTGCATTTAAAGTGACCGTAATAGACAGCATCGAAACGCAACAGAGTTGTGAACATACACACATCGGCTTCAGTAATTCGCTCTCCGCATAGATAGCGCTGCTTACTCAACACTTCATCCCAATAATCCAGGGCGTTGAATAAATCGGTTACTCCTTCCTCGTAAGCTATCTGAGTTGTGGCGAATCCGGCTCTGTAGACGCCATTATTAATCGGTTGATAAATCGCGTCGATAGTTTGGTCAATCGCCCAGCGCAATTCATCTGGATAAAAGTTGGCATCTGACTTAGCAATGCCCTCGAATTGGGTATCGAACATGCGAATAATTTCGCGGGATTCGTTATTGACGATGGTGCCGGTTTGTTTATCCCACAGTACCGGAACGGTTACCCGCCCAGAATAATCTGCATCTGCCTTCAGATAGATTTCCCAAAGATAGCTAGCATGATTGATCGAATCGAGAATGCAACCGGGTTCGTCAGAGAATACCCAGCCGTTGTGATAAATTTCCGGATGCACAACTGAAAGACCAATCGCATCTTCTAAACCCTTCAATTTCCGCATAATTGCCGTGCGGTGCGCCCAAGGACAAGCCCAGGAAATATAAAGATGGTAACGCCCGGATTCGGCTTTAAAACCGCTGGAATTATCGGCTGTAATCTGGTTGCGAAAAGTAGTCGAGGGGCGAATAAATTTGCCTTGGGCATCTTCTTGATTTCGTTCTGATACCCATTTGCCATCCGCGAGTAGACCTAAACCCACGATCGCTCTCCTTGGTTGTGATGACCGATCGATTGTAGCCGCATTTCCAGCTGATGCCGATGAGTCACGTCTCATATCATGTGCGCTAGCAACGCTTGTGTAACTGCAAGCTTGCGGCTGTTCTGGAGGCAATTAGCCATTAGCCATTAGCTATTGGATGCGATCGCCCTCAAACCATTAATTTTTGTAAATTTAGCCAAATTTGGCAGCAAACTGTAAACTACAATACAGAATGCCAAGTAAATCTTGAAATCGCTCCCGGCTGTATAGGCATTTCTACTTAAATTAGTTCTGCCTTCGACGGGTAGCAAGCCACGGAATTGCCAGCGATTAAGTAGCGCTCAAAGGCGCGATCGCCTTCCGCTTTGTTGCGAAAGGCCAAGTTTTTGTTGGAAGTAGGTTGCAACCTACCTCCAGCTACCATCCCGCATGACCAATCGAATACACAATGAGGAGATAAAAATGTCCAAGATTGTAAATAAATTAATCCACCAGATTACCCAGGCTCGCAAGCTGGGACAGCAGATTCTAGAAATCAGCGGTTTTAAATCTGAAGGCATAATTTATAGTTTTGCAACTGCTGACGTTTTAGTCATCAATTGTAAGGACTATGAAACTCTTTGGAGCTTTGAGGAAGGACAGGTTAAATTGCAGGAAACCCTGACACTGTTAAAATCTTCTATCCATACGATCTTGATTGAAAAATCTGGAAATACCGTTTATTCTTGGTAAGAATTCGGCAACACTTTAAAATAGTGACCTTGCGAAAAAATCAGATAGATGAGGAGAGAAATCGGGTATTTCTATGACTATCGCTCTTCTGTCAAACTCGGTTAGAACCTTGATTTGTCGTTGGCTGAAAACACGGAAATTCGTTGATTTTTCTTAAAGTGACAGAAGAGCGCTATAGCGGTTTGCAACTTCATAGAATACACTTTATTTTGCATCAGTTCATAGTCCGCGTAGGCGGCCTTTGTTTGTATAGCGGCACCCTTAAGGGTGCCGCTATACTGTAGTTCAACAAGTTGCAAACTGCTATAAAACGACTTGATTAACGCACCCTACTAGATTTACAATCTTTGATTTAAAAGCCCCCCTTGCCAAGGGGGGTTTGGGGGGATCGGTTTCCTAGAAAAACCCGGTTTGTTGTAACATGGCAGAGTCAGTTTTTAGTAAGTGTCAAAGAACATCAGTTGCGTTTCAACCGCATTCAGATAATCTTCATCTTGTAAAGCGCTGGCTGGAAGTCGGTTATTTTTAATCGCGCTTTGAACTAGATCGCGGGCGTTAATGCTGCCTCCATGATAAGCAGCAAGAAAAGCACCGTAACTGGGAATGCCTTGTTCTTGGAAGTAGCCTTGATAAGCTAAACCAACGAGATTGAAAGGCTGGAGCATATAGCTAGAACTAGCAATTCTGTCTCTCATGTTAGAGTTAACAGCCATTGTCTCGGCTTTGACAGTCGGTGCAGTAGCCGCAGAGAGTAGTACGACGGATAAACCAGCTAGAATAAAACGTTTCATGATGCAACCTCCTGGATTGGAAGAAATTAGGTTATTGCTTTGCTTATTTACTAGGATGATTGACCGTGATGAATTGGTGCTGATTGCTAGCTTAAATTTAGCTGAGAAGTTGATTAAAAAACTGAGTTTATGCTGGGAGTGGTAATTGGTAATTGCTAATTGGTAATTGGTAATTGGTAATTGGTAATTGCTAATTGCTAATTGCTGATGGGAAGATTTTCCAGAGCCATTAGCCATTAGCCATTAGCCATTAGCCATTAGCCATTAGCTGGTTATTATTGGTAATAACTTTGTTCAATCAAGTGGCGCATCTCTGTTTCCGAAGCAACGCAAATAGAGCGACCTGTTTCCGGATCGTAGGCGTGCCACTCTTTGTTACCGCTGCGATCGCTTTCTGACCAAACTTGCATTTCGCTCTTACTAACGATCGCTGTTAAAAATTTTTCCCATAGTTTTGAGAACATTTTTGGGCGTTGTGTATCTTGGCTAATTGTCGAGTCTGCTTTGTCTTTAATTGATAAATTAGCTAACGATTTCATAAATATCCCTGCTCTTGCTTTTCTCTGAAATTTAATGTAACTTCAACCTCAAGGAACAACCATACACAGCTTGCATAGATTATATGAATAAAATCGATACATAGGCAGTAAAATAATTGCGCTGCTGGAAGCATAATTTGTACACCGCTGGCATCCCCCAAATGAATGATATTTATAAAAGCAGAATCAAACTTTCTCAAATTCGGGCTTTAGTGGCGATCGCAGACTGGGGTAACTTTAGCGAAGCTGGTTCGCAGTTGGAGATATCCCAGTCGGCGGTGAGTCATGCGATCGCAACTTTAGAAGCAGAATTAGGTGTAGTCTTACTATCTCGCGGACGCCACGGCGCACATTTAACCCCCGTTGGGGAACGCATCGCCGCACATGGACGCCAAGTGCTACAGCTTTTAGACGCAATGCACAAAGAAGCCAACTTAGCCAAAGGTTTGCAAGGCGGACAGGTGCGAATTGCTTGTTTTCGCAGCGTCGCAACTCATATTTTGCCTACCGTCATCGCCCGATTTCGTCAAAATTACCCGAATATTACCCTAACGATTACCGAGAATGATATTTTCCCCAATATCGAACAAGCTTTGCGCGATGGTTATGCCGATATTGGCTTTACTTACTTACCCACCAGCGATGATTTTGAAGCTTGGGAAATTCTGCGGGATGATTACATTCTCTTGTTACCACCCAAGACTCAGTTAAAAAGTAACCCAATTAGTTGGAAAGATTTATCAAACTATCCCTTAATTGTCAGTTGTTTAAATCCTTGCAATGCTTGGATTCGTCAATGGTTACCGCTGTCAGAATATCCCCTCAATATCGCTTATGAAATTAAAGAAGATTCAACGATTGTTAGTATGGTGCAACAAGGTTTAGGGGCGGGAATTCTGCCTCGCCTTGCCGCCGAACCGATTCCGCCTGGGGTGCAATTGTGCAATTTGCCAGTGGGTTTAACAAGGGTGATTGGAGTGGCGATTTTAGCCGCTGCGCTTCATCCTCCGGCGGTTTATGCCTTTCTCGATGCGGTGAGAAATACAGGTCGATTTGCGGTGAAAGCAGCGGTTTGAACGAAAAAATGCGATCGCTTGCTTAATTGCGATCGCTTCCTCAGTTGAGTTGGTTCAAATCGATCTTATAAACCGGGTTTCTGCGTAGATCTTTGCTTGCCATCAACTTTTCATAGAAACCCGGTTTCTTTCTTATAAACCGGGTTTCTGCGTAGATCTTTGCTTGCCATCAACTTTTCATAGAA
>CAYXCW010000064.1:0-7281 GCA_964463555.1 uncultured bacterium | reverse complement strand
ACCCGGTTTCTTTGCGTTTTGTTCAGTTCGCAAACAGGTAGTCTTCAGCGGGTTTACCTTCTTCTAGCGCATCGAGGATGGTATCAATTGCATCTTCATCTACTTCACCGTACCAGTAATTATCCGGATATACCATCATCACTGGGCCTTTTTCGCAAAGTTTCAAACAACCAGTTGGAGAAACGAGAACATCTTCTAGGCCGCGATCGCTCAATTCGGTTTCGAGATATTGTATCAATGAGGTAGAATTCTTGCGGCGGCACGCACCCTTGGCTTCACCCGTGAATCTAAAGCTAGAACAGACAAAAATGTGGTGTTTGGGTTTCTTCATAACTTCCTCCTTTTGGTAATGGGTAATTGGTAATTGGTAATTGGTAATTGGTTTTATTTCCTATTAGCCATTACCCATTACCCATTACCTATCGAACCAATTCAAACGTTTCGTCAGCAGAATCGCGGTCTAACCGTTCGAGAATGGTGTTCAAAATGTTACACAGCAAGTAGATACCGCCTTGATAGCCAACTGTTGGGAAATAGCTGTGACCAATGCGATCCAAAATCGGGAAACCAAAGCGCACAATTGGAATATCTTCAGCGCGAGCAATATACTTGCCATATTCGTTACCAATCAGCAGATCAACTGGTTCGTTCTTAATCAATTGATGCAGGTAGAATAGGTCAGTATCCGCTTTGACAACTGCATTTGGTACGGTATCTTTGAGGATTTCTTTGACTCGTTCCTCAAAGCGTTTGCCAGCGGGGCTACCTGTAATAACGTACACTGGATGCATTCCGCAACTGACGAGAAATTCTGTTAATGCAACAACTTGATCCGGATCGCCGTACACTGCTACGCGCTTGCGATAGGTGTATTGCAACATATCGGTCATGATGTCTACCAGGCGTCCTCGTTCGTCTTCGAGTTCGGCTGGGGGAGTTGCACCCGTGAGTTCGATGATGGTTTGTACAAAGCGATCGCTTGCTGCTAAACCGATCGGGAGTTCGAGTAAGCGATAGGGAACACCGCATTTATCTTGGAGAGCGATCGCCGCTTGTTCGCTAGCAAACGTGCCTAATGCGATTGTCGCTTGACTATCTCCAGTACTGCGTAATTGTTCGATGGTAGTTCCACCTTTGGGATACATTTGATATCTACCAGTTTGTGGCGTATCTACCACATCAGAAGTATCCGGGAACACCACAAAATTCACGCCCATTTGTTTCAGCAATTGTTTCACTTGCCGCGTATCCGACGGTTCTACATAACCGGGAATCACGTTAATTTGCTGAAGCGAATTCTCTGTCTTAGTCGAGAGATATTTCACCATCCCAGTGGTCATGTTAGACCATCCCGTAATGTGGGAACCAACGTAACTGGGAGTATTGCAGTGAATCACTAATTTGCCTTCCGGCACGACTCCTTCTTCATACGCTTGGGAGATGTAAGTAGGAATATCATCCCCAATCGTTTCTGACAAACAAGTCGTACTAATTGCCACAATATCCGGGTCGTAAGTAGTAAAAATTGTTTGCAAAGATTGCACAATATTTGTACCACCTCCAAACACCGCCGCGCCTTCAGTAAAAGAACTGGTAGAGGCAATGATTGGTTCGCGATAATGGCGAGTTAAGTGGGAACGGTGGAAAGAACAGCAACCTTGAGAACCGTGGGAGTGAGGCAAACAATTGTGAATCCCTAAAGCGGCGTACATTGCCCCAATTGGCTGACAAGTTTTAGCAGGGTTAATCCGGAGAGCTTCGCGTTCAAAGATTTCTTTAGGTGTGGCGTCTAACATGATCTTGATTCCTTATTTTTCAACGAGGATTGGTAATTGGTAATTGGTAATTGGTAATTGGTAATTGGTAATTGGTAATTGGTAATGTTTTCTTCCCTATTACCCATTACCGATTACCCATTACCCATTCCCTACTTCTTCCAAGGAGGCGCAATCTGCTTCCAAGCTGGGGTGTTAATCCGCATATCGATATCTTTGGCAAAATTAACCGCACCTCGGTAACCAGCAAATGGCCCGCCGTAGTCGTAATTGTGCAGTTGTTTGCAAGGAACGCCCCATTTTTCGACAATGTATTTGTCCTTGATTCCAGAACCGATGATGTCTGGTTTGAAGCGATTGATTAAAACTTCCAGTTCGTGGTGCGACACATCATCAATTACCAAAGTTCCTTCGCCCATTTCTGGAATCATGCCGTCATATTTGCCGATTAATCCTTGTTCCCGCATCCAGTCGAGGACTTCTTGGGGTTTGGGAGGATTGTATCTTTCTTCGTCGCGTTCCACGTGCAATTCTTCAATGTTGCGCGAGTCCGCATCTATCTTCAAATTGGGGAGAATTTGGCGACCTTCGTAATCATCCCGGTGGGCAAACTCATAGCCAGCAGCGATGGTTTTAATCCCCAAATCGGCGAACACATCTTGATAGTGGTGAGCGCGAGAACCACCCACGAATAGAATTGCAGTTTTTCCGGTTAAACGCTCTCGAATCGGCGCAATTTCTGCCTCTGCCTCTGCGACTTCTTCTTCGATCACCGCTTCGATTCTAGCGGTTAATTCTGGGTCATCAAAGTATTGGGCAATCTTGCGTAAAGACTTAGTAAATGCTTGTACCCCAATAAAGTTAACCTTCATCCAAGGTACGCCAAACTTCGTTTCCATCATTTGTGCCATGTAATTGATGGAACGGTGGCACATGACTAAGTTTAATTTCGCTTCATGGGCTTTAGTAGCTGCATCATAGGTGCCGTCGCCGCTGAATGACGAGAGAACTTTAATGCCGCACTTATTCAAAACCCGTTCAATTTCCCAAGCATCGCCGCCGATGTTGTATTCGCCCATCATGTTGACGGTGAAGCCTGCTTTTTCTTCTTCTGTGGCTTCGCCTTCGCCAACCCAATTTTTGAAAAATCCGTTGTTAGCAATGTGGTGTCCGGCTGATTGGGAAACGCCTTTATAACCTTCGCAATTAAATGCAACGACTGAGATGCCCAATTCTTCCGTCATTTCTTTGGCAACGGCTTGGATATCATCCCCAATTAATCCCACCGGACAAGTTGCACAAATGGTAATCGCATTAGGTTTAAAAATTTGGTAGCCTTCTAACACCGCCTGACGCAATTTCTTCACGCCACCAAATACGATGTCTGAGTCTTGCATGTCTGTGGTGACGCAATAACTCAAAAAATTCTTGCCATCTTCGCGGGTTTTATATTGGTTGCGCCGCGTCATCCAAGTGTAATAAGAACAGCCAACTGGGCCGTGAACAATGTGCAATACATCGCCAAATGGGCCGACAACCACGCCTTTGCAACCTGCGAATGCACAGTGGCGTTGGGTAATAATTCCGGGAACAGTCCGCACATTGGCTTGAATTGGTTGATTTTCTGTGGATGAATCGCGGACGATTATTTGTTTGCCCCGTTTTTTCGCAACTTTGGGGGGGTAAGCCGTTACCATTTCTTCAATAGCAGTTTTTTGATCGGTAATCGGCGCTTGTGCCAATTTAATGTCATCTGACATGACCATGATCTTACTCCTTGTGCAGAATTCTGAATTTAGAAGTCAGCAACTTCACAGTTCAAATCATTCTGACTTCTGTCATGAATGCCATGATGTTGGAGTTTAGATTTGGGATTTTAGATGGGGAGAATACAATTTGAAACGCATCTTTTCGGGTTCGGCAACTTGGACTGAAATCATACATATTCTCCACAATCTTAGAAACCGGGTTTCTGCGTAGATCTCTCGTTGCAAAACCGATGATGTTTCATAGAAACCCGGTTTCTTTGGGCGTAGGGGTACGACATGGAAATACTTTCGGGCTAGTTGCAATGCTGACTGACGCCGTGCCACTACTCAATCCAAAATCCAAAATCTTTACATCCAAAATCTTTTAGTCGAACAAACCGAATTTAACCAGCAGTTTTTCCAAATCGTCATTCTTTAATGGGGTGGGAATGACTTGATTGGTGTTTCCATCGATTGCTGTCGCCAGGTTGCGATAATGTTGCGCTTGTTCGCTATCTGGTGCGTAGTCAATCACCGTCTTGCGGTTCAATTCTGCCCGTTGAACCATGTTGTCGCGGGGTAAGAAGTAGATCATTTGCGTGCCGAGGGCGTCAGCAAGCGCCATAATTAGATCTGCTTCTCGGTCTACTTTGCGGGAGTTGCAAATTAAGCCGCCTAAGCGCACGCCACCTTGTGCAGCGTATTTCTTAATGCCTCGGCAGATGTTATTTGCAGCGTACATTGCCATCATTTCGCCAGAGGTAACGATGTAGATTTCTTGGGCTTTGCCTTCCCGAATTGGCATGGCGAAACCACCGCAAACTACGTCTCCCAATACATCGTAAAAAGCGTAATCTAGTCCAACTTCTTGGTCGTATGCGCCGAGTTGTTCTAGCAAACCAATTGAGGTAATAATGCCTCGACCTGCACAACCAACACCTGGTTCTGGACCACCAGATTCTACGCACAGAGTATTGCCCCAACCTGTCTTGCGGATATCTTCTAAGTCAACGTCTTCGCCTTCTTCCCGCAAGGTGTCTAGTACGCTTTTTTGGTGTAAACCACCGAGTAATAGTCTTGTAGAGTCTGCTTTGGGGTCGCATCCTACGATCATCACTTTACGACCCATTTCAACTAATCCAGCTACCGTGTTTTGTGTAGTTGTGGATTTACCAATTCCGCCTTTTCCGTAAACAGCTATCTTTCTCATATCTAGACCTCCTAGTTGTTGGTCTGTTTGTTGCGTTCGAGAAATTTATCAGCTATTGAGTTCGCGCTTTCTGAAGGATTGTTTAACCTTAGTATTTGTAATTGCTTGGGGTTAAACCTTCGACTTCTTTAGATTCCTTGGGCTACAACGTTTTCGGAACTCAATTAAGTTGTAGCGTTTCTTTATCCATAAGCATAGTAAGAAATACTCAAACTAATTAACTGTATATCTGGCTACTAAATTTCAAAAACTTGGAAAAATATCTCCAGATAATTATGGATTAATGATAATTTGAATGCCTTCTAAGTCTTATAAAGTTATCCGGTGCGTTTGTAGCAATCCGCAATAATTGTAACGTTTTGAAATATAGAAGCGCTATATTTGGTTGTGTTGAATTAGTCAAGTGCTTGAGTTGACTAATTCAGAGGTTAATCATAATTTCAATGATTTTAAAGTAGTGTGAAGTTTTTAAGCGAGTTTGTAATACTTGTACATATGGAGAATATATCTGTGAGGTGATGGTGGATGCGATCGCGCCATCTATCTCTCTTTTTTTCCAAAGCAGAATTAAACGAACCGCAGAGGCGCAGAGGACGCAGAGAGAAGAGGAAGAGAGAGGTGGTTAAGAGGGGTTTTTGCGACCGAGGGTAAAATGAATGCTAATATCGTTCCAAATGCCTTGTTCGGTTACTAATGTTTCTAGTTCGGCATCAAATGCTGTTTTTGCTTGTTCTAGTTGCGCTGGTGTGAGTTGGGACAGGGGGTTGGTTAATAGTCCAGGTGTGGGACTGTTTGGATTTTCTACCCACATCTGTTTTGCTTGTTCTAGGCTGATATAGTTGCCATATTGTTCGGTTTTAACTTCAATGTCTTTAAAGCCAGCTTGTTGCAGTAAGTTATGGCATTTTTCTGCTGTGCCTGTACTCTCGTTATATATTAAGGAAACACCATATTTTTTGAGGACTTGTTTCTGGATAACGCCCCCAATAAATGCGGTGTCTGCAAATCCATGAAAGCCAATTATTCCGCCTGGTTTGAGAAATCTATGCCAATTTCGTAATGTGGCGGGGATATCTATCAGCCATATTAGTGCGGAGGAACAGAGGATGCGATCGCAACTATTTTCCGCCAGTTCCAATGCTTCGGCATCTGCTAGCATTATCTCTATATTGTTCAATTTGAATGTTTCAATTTTCCGTTTGAGTTGTTCCAGCATTCCTGTGGAAATATCTACGGCAATTACTCTTCCTTCATCTCCTACTATTTGGGCTGCTTCTATTGCTACCATTCCCGTGCCAGTGGCAATGTCTAACACTTGCTGTCCGGGGTTAATTTGTGCTTGTTCGACCAAACGATGAGCAATTTGATGATGCCATTCTGCTTCATCATAAGTGCTGCTTCGGCGGCTGTATAAATCGGCGATTTGTTGTTTGTATTGGTCGAGTTTCATTGTTATTCTCATACAGAAAGCACAGAAAGCTCAGAAATAAATTTCTGGCTGAAAGCTAAAACCCGTTAAAACGGGTTGTAATGTTATGTCTATGTTTCAAAATAGGCGGGATATCGCACGATTCCTCTGATATTTTTTAATGCACCTGGTTTTAGTTCTAATACCATAAATGCTTCGTCGGGAACTGTAAATGGTGCTTGGATGCCGAATTTACTGGCTTTTTGAAATCCGAAGCGTGGATAGTAGTGGGGATGACCAACAAGGATGATAATATTATGGTCTAATTCGCGGCACTTTGTTAATCCTGCTTGTACGAGTTGCGCGCCGATGCTTTGACGTTGATGGGTGGGTGTGACGCAAAGGGGTGCGAGTGCGATCGCTTCCACATTCCCCTGTTTTGTTTCGATTGCGATCGGGCTGAATAAAATATGACCCACCACTTTCCCCTGTTCTTTCGCAACTAAGGAAAGTTCGGGGATAAAATTAGGCGAATTTCGGATAGTTTCTACTAATTCAGCTTCGTTTGGGCGATTAAATGCTGCGGTGACTACCTCGCGAATGGCTGCAATATCTTCTTCTGTTTCGCTGGCGATGGATATCATAAAATTAGGTAATTGGTAATTGGTAATTGGTAATTGGTAATGTAGCATTTTTTCTGCGATTAGCCATGTCGGGTAGCAATGGTAGTGTATAATTTTTGATCTTGTAGGGGCGGGTTTAACGAAATATCTCGTGGTTCTACAGATTGGTTGGTAAAACCCACACCGTAAGCACCATTAATTATACAAGTCCTATTGCGAAGGGACTCGATATAACTACTCTGATCTTGCACCAAGCCGAGAACTAAAGTTCCGGCTTAAAGCTAAAACCCGTTGAAACGGGTTAAAACCTTGATTTTAGTTAGCTTTAGCTAACTTAAGCTTTCAGATGTGAAATTTATTTCAGGGCTGTTTATCGGGTAGGTGCAAGATGTGAGACTACTCAGATCTTGCACCATTATCAACAAGCCTTCAAAAACCGGGTTTCTTGAGGAGAAATCTAGACTTTCAAGCTGAGCTATTTGCAAGAAACTAAGGTTTAGTCAAGGTGCAAGATGTG
>CAYXCW010000063.1:0-42475 GCA_964463555.1 uncultured bacterium | reverse complement strand
AGCCCCAAATTTATTTGGAGGCTGTTTATCGGGTAGGTGCAAGATGTGAGTAAATCCACCTTCTCCCCCAGCTCCACTCACGATGCTGCATCCAAAACAGCTTGCAGCTTGGTTCTAAACTCGCCTTTGGGATGACCGCCTTTAACCTCGCCTACAATCTGAAATTCTCCTTCCGGGTTGTCGCAGATGAGGTAGGTAGGCCATCCCATTTCTGATTTATCGGGATACTGAGTTAATAGAATCTTGCGATACTTGCGATAAGTTGCCGTATCCTGCATTTTGACATCGATAAATTTTAAACCGAGTTCCTCTGAAACTTTCTGGTCGTAAAACGACATTTTGTGACAAATACCGCAGTCTTCCGAAGAAAACTTGATCACGCTCCGCTCCATAACTGACATTCTCCTGACTGTGTTTCAGAAACGCTTTCCTCCAGTCAAGTTAGCTAGTAGGTGGTTATTGGTCAAGCAGCTGGCAACATAAATTTGATGTTCCTACCAAATCCGCTTTGATGCCGAACGACTAAAGTCGCGGCTACACAAACTAAGCCCGCCTTCGCGGGCTAGAAAATATATAAAGGCTTCCCTAGCTCAAGAAAGCTCAAGAAAGCTCCTCCAATTTCTTTGATTGCCATGAAGTAGCCCTGCCTGCATGAGTGGGGCAAAAAAAAATCCCCCGTGCCAGTGAGCTGGGGGAAAATGTCTTATCAGGGTGCATCTACCACTTCAGTCTTCACAGGAGAGCGATCGCAATCCGGAAAAACTCCTGTAAATTGGCAAAAGATTGCACGGCTGCTATTCATCGGGTTCATCGGGTACGAGTGGTTTAATCGGCGATGGCTTGCGGGGCATTGGTCGTTGCTGGGTTCCCCAAACAGATAAGTCTCGACGGGGAAACGGGGGCAGCTGTCGCTGTTGGTCGCTAGGGGGCATTTGTGGCGAAATAGCGCGGGGTTTGGGTCTGGGGCGGCGAACTGGGCGGCGGGGTTTTGGATCGTGTAGCTGTTGTAAGATCATCCAAGATCCGGCTACACAGGTGAGGGCGATCGCTCCAAATAATAACACGGGCAACTTCCCGGAATTCTGGATGTTTGCGGTTTCATTTAGGGATTTTGTCGCCGTTGATGCCGATTCTACTTCTACATCTGAATAAATCAGCACCTTTCCTGCCGAAACCGCAACGCCTAACAACCCTGCCCACACCGCTACAAAAAGTAACAGCGCGTGTTTCTGAAGTAGATTGACTACCGGATTACCGCTAGGTGGGGGGGTTGCTTTGTTTGCTTGCCGTTCGCGATTCATTGGCTTCAACCGGGGTAGTTGTTGCGTCCGTTGGGGTTTCACTCTAGACATTTTTTCAGGTTTGCACCAAATATTAAAACAATAGCTTGGCAGTTACGCTACCGTTGCTAGCGGACATGATATAACTCCTAGCTATGGGAATCGTTAACGACTCGATGTACGGTAGTGGCTAATAGATCGCTGGTGAAAGGTTTGGGCAAAAAGGCTTGGATGCCGCCCTGAGTGGCGTTGGCGAGATCTTGGCTGGATAAAAGTCCGCTCATGACGATAATTTTCACTTCGGGGTTAATTGCTTTTAAGGTACGGACGCAAGTTAATCCATCCATCGAGGGCATCATCATATCGATTAAAACGGCCTTAATTTCTGAGTGATGATGGGTGTAAAGCGCGATCGCATCAATCCCGTCGTTGGCGGTTAGCACCCGATAATCGCAGGTTTCCAGCACGGTTTTAGCCACTTCGCAAATTGCTGCTTCGTCATCTACCACCAGAATTAATTCTCCCTTGCCTGTGGGCAGCTTTGAGCTGGATTCCCCTGGCTGTATTGCTTTTGTGCCGCCATTTGCTGGCAAAAACACCTTAAATTCGCTCCCAAACCCCACTTTGCTGCTGACTGAGATCCAACCCCCGTGGTTTTTGACAATTCCCAGGGCAGTAGAAAGTCCCAATCCCGTCCCAGATCCGACTTCTTTGGTAGTAAAAAAGGGGTCAAAAATCCGATCGATAATTTCCGCTCCAATACCGTAGCCTGTATCGGCAACGGTTACGACTACGTAAGCGCCTACTTTGGCTTCAATATTTCTTCTGGCTTCGCTTTCATCAACCATGCGGTTTTCTGCCACGATGGTTAAAGTGCCGCCATCGGGCATGGCATCGCGAGCGTTAATGCACAAGTTCATCAATACTTGATGCATTTGGGTGGTATCTGCCATAATCGTCCACAGCTGGCGATCGCTAATCTGGGTGTGAATTTGAATCGATTTGGCAAATGTGCGTTCGATTACCTGCTCAATTTCCCGCAGCACGTCTTTGATTTGCACTAAATAGCGCTTACCTTCCATTCCTCTGGCAAAGGTGAGAACTTGTTTGATCAAAGCGGCACCCCGTTTAGCGTTGGTTTCGATCAGTTTTAGCCGTTGCTGGGTTTTTTGGTCGGAAAACTGCATCGCCAGCAGTTGCGCTGACATCAGAATCGGCGTCAAAATATTGTTCAGGTCGTGCGCCATGCCACCCGCCAGGGTGCCGATGCTCTCCAAGCGCTGAGCGCGGAATAACTGTTGCTCTAGTTGTTTTTTATCGGTAATGTCTGTGTTGAGGGTGAGCAGCCATTTGGGTTGGTTTTGTTCGTCTCGCACCAGCGTCCAGCAGCTAGCGACGATGATTTCCCTGCCGTCTTTGGTGACTTGCTCAAATTCACCGTTCCAGCAACCGCTGGCGATGGTTGTTTCCAACGCTTCTGTACATAGATGCGAAGGTTCTTTAAACAATAATTGGGGGGCTTTTTGGGAAAGCGCTTCGGCTGCACTCCAACCGTATAAGCGCTCTGCACCTTTATTCCAATATAAAATTTGGTTGTTTAAATCGCGTACCAAAATCGCCTCGCTTGCCACATCGAGTAAAGCTGCTTGGGCGCGGATTTGCTCTTCGGCAAGCTTGCGATCGCTAATATCAATTATCACCCCCACCATGCGAACTGCTTGCCCCCAAGCATCGTACATTCCCCGACCTCGATCTACAAGCCAATGGATACTACCATCGGGATAAATTACCCGGTATTCGGCGTCGTAGTCGGTATGGTTTTCCAAGGCATCGGAAAGCGCTTGCTCAATGCGATCGATGTCTTCAGGGTGGACGCGATCGCGCCAAGTCTGATAAGTTGCTTCTATCTCGTTTCGCTTCAAACCCAACAAAGTGAAGTGGTTCTCGTTCCAGATATGCTCGCCTGTAATCAAATTCCAATCCCAACTACCGATGCGAGCAAATTCTAATGCCAGTCTGACTTGTTGTTCGCTTTTACGCAAAGCTTTTAATAGTTGGCTTTGGGTAATCGCAATTCCCACCTGATTTGCCAGTTGTTGCAATAATTCGATTTCAAACTCCGACCACTGTCGCGTATGAGCGCATTGATGTGCAATCAGCAAACCCCAGAGTCGGGGAGCTGGGGGAGCTGGGGGAGCTGGGGGAGCTGAGGAAGAATCTTGTTGGATCTCCGTCATCTCGTCTGATTCATTGACTGGAATTAGAATCGGTACTACTAAGTTGGCTTTGACGCCAAAATGTCGTAACAATTCGGCATGACAAGGCATAATATCTTCTGTTTCGATATCGGCGATCGCACCGATGCGCCCGGAGCAGTATTGGTTGCGGTATGCTGGAAAGCAAGGATCGGCTATGTCATGTCCTATAATGGCAGGCCAACCGTGATTTACTGCTTCTTTGACCACCTTTCCCGATCCATCGGATTTTAGCCCAAAGATGATGACGCGATCGCAAGCTAGTATTCTTTGCACTTCGGTGACGGTTGTTTGTAAAATTTCCTCGATTTGCAAAGATTGGCGAATCTTCAGCGTCACTTCAGCAAATAATTGACTCCGCAAATTCTGTCGCAGCAATTCCGCCTCGACTCGCTTGCGTTCTGTTATATCCATGCTCACCCCAACGATACCACAAGCGTTGCCGGTGGCATCTCGGATCAAAGTATCTGCTACATAAGCGTCAAAAGTGCTGGCATCATTACGGCGCACGGTAAATTCTCCTTCCCAACAGCCGGTTTTTTGAATGCCAATCATTATTTGTGTGGCGACTTCTGCTTGTGCTGGCGGTATTACTTGTAAAATCGATTCTCCTATTACGTCCTTTGTCAGTTGGTATAACTGCTGTGCAAATTGGTTAAAGTAAATAATTTTGCCTTCTAAATCGGTGGCAATTACCGCATTGCGGACTTGGTCGAGTAGGGAAGCTTGAAAGGCAATTTGGTCTTGCGCTTGTTTGCGATCGCTAATATCGCGAATCACAGCCAAAAACCCAATCCGATTACTCAGATTATCCTTCAGCACGCTAACGGCTGCCTCAACGTCAATTTTTTCCCCATTTCTTTTAATATGAATCCCCTCTCCCCGCCAAGCACCATTGGTTGCCAAAGCCTCTGCTGCTGCTTGCTCATCTTCTGGCTTAATCCAATAATATTGATGGGATTTTTCTAGTGGCTTGCCAATTATTTCATCTGCCTTGACTCCATACAATCGCTCGGCGGCTTGATTCCAATAAATCACGCGACGCTCGTTATCGATTGCGATCGCTGCATCGCTGATATGAGCTAAAACATTCGCCTGAAATTGAATTTGTGCTTCTGCTTGTCGGCGCTGATCTATTTCCCGTTGCAGTTGTTCGTTAGCTGCTTTTAATTCAGCAGTTCGTTCCTCAACTCGTTTTTCTAACTCCTCGTGAGCTTGCAGCAATACGGCTTCAATGTGCTGACGTTTAGCAATCTCTTGTTGCAATTCCTGATTGACTTGTGTTAATTGTACCGTCTGATCTTCTACTTTTATTTGCAAAGTTTCGATAATTCCAGTCATTTCTTGGGGGTCAAGCACTTGCAGCAAGCTAGTTTGGGTCACAATTCCTAACAACTCTTCTTGGTTGCCAACAACAACCAATCGCCGCACGTGCCGCTTTTGCATCTCCTGATTAGCCATCCAGAGGGAATCTTCTTTCCTTAAACAAAATAGCGGCGTACTCATCACCTTTTGTGCCATTGTTTCGGCTAAGTTTAACTCCAGAGCCAAAAATTGCACAATATCTCGCTCGGTAATGATGCCAATGGGTAATTTTTTTGCCGTTTTAGTAATGACTGCACAACTGACCCCACATTCAGCCATCAGTTGGGCTAAACTTAGCACCGACGCAGTGGGGGGTGCAGTAATCACTCCAGTTGTCATCACCTCTTGAACTCGTCGCATTTTGAGCAGATGAGCCGGTTGCAAAACTTGACGAATGGTATTATGTGTAACTATTCCTACTAGATGCCCTTGAGTATCTAAAACGGGTAAATGGCGAATTTGATGCTGACGCAACAGGGACAGTGCCGTAAAAATGCTTTCAGAACCTAATTGTGTCAGAGTAACCACTTTTTGCGTCATTACAGAGGCAATTTTTACCCCTGATAAGTTTACCCCATTTGCAGTATTTTTTACTACATCTCGTTCTGTAAATATACCGAGTAGGCGCTTCCCTGACACCACCACAATGCAACAGGTTTGTGGCTGAATTGGTTGGTGGGGTTTTGAGGATGATTTTGCTTTAGATAGCAGACAATTGCTCCCGCGTGCTTGACTCATCAAGGCGATCGCATCGAGTACCATAGTATCGGGGGTAACGGTTAAGGCAGGAGCGATCGCGCTCTCCAGAGGTGGCAAGTCAATCGACTGGGAAAATTGTCGCATATAAAAAACTTCGAGCCAGGTGCTAAATAAAAATCGATCTCAATGCTGAGATTAACGGTTTTGTTAAAGATAGCCCATGTTGTATGCCAGACCACATGCTTCAGGCGGCAAGCGGCAGGCGGCAGGCGGCAGAAGGGAATCCCCATAAATACAGCGGTTTGCATTCGGATGAGGTACCTAGCTATAAAACCAGCAGCTACTTGAGTTAATTTAACTTTGATTGTGTTGCAATATACAATATTTGTAAAATTATTTGAAGCAACCCTGCCCACTTGAGACAGCAAAAAAATGCCGCCTTTACGGCAGAAAGGCTGAGGGCAGGAGGCAGGACGAAAATCCCCGATCAATGCATAATTTTAATATAGTTTAAAACCTCTTTCTCATCCTTCGCCCTTCTGCGCTCATGGGTTAGAGCCAGTAAATTTATTTATAATAACTAAAAAATATCTAATTTGAGACGCGCAGCCGCAAAAATCAAGATCTCGATATGAAGTCCCCTAAATTTATTGATAGAGATTCATTTCTGCCGACTGACATCACACCTACTGAACCTGCCTCATTATTTTCCAGCCTTGTCTATTGACAGAAAATCCCTACTTTCTGAGTTAGTTGAGCTTGAAATCAAACGGGTAATTTAAAATATTTTAAAACGATCTATCTCTATTTTCGTTAATTTAGCCCAACGGGCAATCATTGGTATATGAAAATATTGCTGATCGAAGACGATCCTTTAATCGCAGAACATTTAGCTAAAAACCTGACAGATCGGCATTATATCGTTGATGTTGCTAATGATGGTCAAGCTGGATGGAATTTGGTTGAGTTTTCTAGCTATGATGCGATTTTGCTCGATGTGATGCTGCCGAAGTTAGACGGAATTAGCTTTTGTCGGCGGTTGCGAAATCAAGGCAATCGCACCCCCGTAATTCTACTGACTGGCTGCGATGCTAGCACGAATAAAGTCATGGGATTGGATGCTGGGGCGGATGATTACATCGTCAAACCCTTTGATTTTCAGGAACTATTAGCCCGCATCAGAGCATTGCTGCGTCGGGGTGGTTCAAGTTTACCGCCCCTGTTGGAGTGGAACCAACTACGCCTCAACCCCAGTACCTGCGAAGTCACTTGGGAATCTCGCTCGTTACATTTGACACCTAAAGAATACGGACTGCTGGAAATTTTTCTCCGCAATCCCCATCGGATTTTTAGCTGCGGCGCGTTAATCGAGCAGCTGTGGTCGTTTGAAGAAGCCCCCAGCGATGATACAGTTCGCTCGCATCTCAAGGGATTGCGAATGAAACTCAGGACAGCAGGAGTTGGAGAAGATCCGATTGAAACAGTTTATGGTATTGGTTATCGACTTAAGGCTGCCGATAGTGCCAGCTCTGCGGCTACTTTTGATAGCAAGAAATCCAAAAGCAAAAATGCCAACGCCAACGTCGCAGCGCAGACAGCACTGGGAGTGAGCCAAATTTGGCAGCAAGTTAAAGATACCATCGCCGAGCGGGTGAAAGCGATCGCTCAAGCCACAACGCTGCTGCAAAACGATTCCTTGACGGAAGAGGCGCGCCGCCTCGCAGAGCAAGAAGCCCACAAACTGGCAGGCTCTTTAGGCATGTTTGGCTCTGATGAAGGCTCTCGTTTGGCTAGGGAAATCGAAGCTCTATTTAAAGCTGACTTAGTTTTGGCAGCAGAGCAAAAGCAATCCCTGGCTGAACTCGTTCAAGCACTACATCAAGAACTGCAACGGCTCGATAGCGAACAATTGCCCGCATTACCATCGGCAAATGAATCCCCAGATCCTTATCCTTTATTGTTAGTCGTTGACTTGGAGCGAGCGCTGACGGAACAATTGGCAATCGAAGCCACCAGTTGGGGCATCCGAGTTGATTCGAGCGATCGCTATACTTCGGTGGAACTGCGAGAATATATTTTGAGCGCGCGCCCCGATGTGGTGCTGCTCGACCTCACTAATCGGGACTTGCACGAGGAAAGTCTGGGGTTATTAGCTCAACTGAATGCGCTTACCCCCCCAGTACCGGCGATCGCGATCGCCGAGCGCGATAATTTAATTGACCGAGTTAAAATCGCCCGCTTGGGAGTACGTCGGATTTTGTCCCAACCTTTATCCCCCGTCCAAGTGCTAGAATGCGCTACCCAACTGTTGCAATATGCCCCCAGCAATGAAGCGAGGGTGATGGCGGTAGACGACGATCGGAATATTTTAACCGCACTGCAAAATTTACTCCAACCTTGGGGCATCAAGGTATATACCCTCGATAACCCGCTGCGGTTTTTAGAAGTTCTCAAAACAACAGCGCCAGAGTTGTTGATCTTAGATATAGAAATGCCTCAAATTAGCGGCATTGAACTGTGCAAAGTTGTTCGCAACGACCCCAACTGGGGCGGATTATCAATTTTGTTCCTCACCGCTCACACCGATGGCGAAATCAGACGGCAAGTATTTGCCGCCGGTGCGGACGACTATGTCAGCAAACCAATTGTCGGGGCAGAACTGGTGACGCGGATTCTCAATCGCATCGAGCGATCGCGCCTACTGCGGAGTTTATCAGAAACCGATGCCTTGACCGGCCTCCCCAACCGACGCAAGTCCACCGCCAGTTTGCTACGCTTGCAACAAGAGTGCCAAGCTACAGATCAACCTTTGTGCTTAGCAATTATCAAGCCCAACAACATCAAGCAAATTAACTACCAATCCGGACACGCCGCCGGAGATCGAGTCTTATCTCAATTGGCAGACATCCTGCGGCGGTCATTTGACAACCATGATGTCATCGGTCGTTGGGGCGGAACGGAATTTGTCATCGGTATGTCTGCGATGACAAAAAGCGATGCCAAACGGCGGCTATCTGAACTTTTGAAGCAACTGCGGCAACGAGAATTTACTACCGTCGATGGCACCCCGTTGCGAATATCCTTCAGTTGCGGAATTGTCCAGTATCCTAAAGATGGTAACGATTTACAATCTTTATATCAAGCCGCCAGCCTTCAGTTAAAAATTAAGAATTAAATTGGTAATTGGTAATTGGTAATCGCTAATTGCTAATTGCTAATTGGTAATTGCTAATTGTTTAGGAGGGGTGGGGGAAAGTTATTGGTTTGGTGTAAAACTACCAATTTACTAGATTTAACTTTTCGGCAAATATGGGGGGAATTGTCAAGCATATGGCGATACAAATACTAATTTATCTCATCTTTGGTTACATCGGTTGTACAAGAGGAAGTTTTTTTACCAGAAATACCCCCTTTCCGGGGGAAAAGAAAAATTAATTTCCCTAGTTTGCAATCCTATAAGCTTGAAGCAAAGCTAACTGCTAACTGCTAACTGTCCACTATCCACTATCCACTATCCACTATCCACTATCCACTATCCACTATCCACTGTCCACTGTCAACTATCAACTATCAACTATCAACATATGATAGAAAATTCATTTATTCCCCACGGGCATTGCTATCTTTGGAAACCGGGGCTGGTGTCGTTGCATGTGGTTTCTGACTTGCTGATTGCTCTGGCTTATTATGGGATTTCAATAACCTTAATCTATCTAGCCAAAAAGCGAAAAGACTTACCTTTTAATTGGATATTTTTGCTGTTTGGACTTTTTATCATCGCTTGTGGAACCACGCACTTGATGCAGGTTTGGACGGTTTGGCATCCGATTTATTGGGGATCGGGAACGCTCAAAGCTTTGACTGCGGTAGTTTCCCTCTCTACGGCAGCGTTTCTAATTGCATCAGTGCCGCAAATTTTAGCTTTGCCGAGCGCATCCGAGTTAGAAGCAGCTAACCAAAAACTGCAACAGCAAATCGCCGAACGCGAGCAGGTAGAAGCCGCGCTGCACGCTTCTCAAAGTCGTTTGGCGGGGATTTTGGATATAGCAGATGATGCGATTATCTCGATCGATAAAGATCAAAAGATTACCTTGTTTAATCAGGGAGCAGAAAAAATCTTTGGTTACAGTGCCGCAGAAATTTTAGGACAATCCTTGGATTTACTGTTACCTTCTCGCTTTGGTGAATTGCATAGCCAACACATTGGCGAATTCGCCAAATCGCCCGATGTAACGCGGGGAATGGGAAAACACCGGGAAGTTTTTGGTCGTCGCAAAGATGGTCGGGAATTTGCTGCCGAAGCTTCGATCTCGAAGTTGGAATTAGAAGGGGAAATAATATTTACGGTGATTTTGCGAGATATAAGCGATCGCATTGCCGCCCAACGCGATCGCATTCAAGCACAAAAAGCGCTGCAATACAGCGAAGAAAGGCTGCGGCTAACCGTAGAAGCAACCTGCATCGGCATTTGGGACTGGAATTTATTGAGCAATCGCATCACCTGGAATGACAATCACGCCAGACTGTTTGGTTTGATTCCCGGCAGCTTTACTGTTAACTATCAAGCATTTCGCGATCGCGTTCACCCAGAAGATATCGAACGGGTAGAAACCGCTATAGCTACGGCTTTAGAAACAAAAACCGAATACGCCGCCGAATTCCGTATTATTTGGCTTGATGGTAGCATCCACTGGATAGAAGGCAAAGGGCGGGGTTTTTACGACTCAGCAGGCAGGGCAATTCGGATGATGGGAACGGTGATGGATATAAGCGATCGCAAAGCCCAAGAAGCCGCCCTGCGCCGCGCCAATGACGAATTAGAACACCGAGTAATTCAACGCACTCACGAGTTACTAGAAGCCAATCTAGCCCTGCGAACCGAAATCGCCGAACGGGAATGGGCCGAACGCGGCGTAACAGTACAGTATGCCACAACGCGGGTACTAGCAGAAGCTGCTACCCTGGCGGAAATGTACTCCAGAATTTTACCCGCCATTTGTAATAGTTTGGGCTGGGTAGCGGCAGAATTTTGGATCGCTACCCAGGGCAATGAACGAGCGAACCAAGTACCAATTACCCCTGCACTACAGTGCGTAGAAATCTGGCAAACACCTGGAATGGCTTCGCCAGAATTTAAAGCGATCGCTCAAACCATCACCTTTGCCCCTGGAATTGGATTGCCGGGACAGGTTTGGACAACAAACGAACCAATTTGGATGGCGGATGTAGTTGCAGATCCAAACTTCCTCCGCTGTGAAATAGCCGCTCAAATTGGATTGCACGCAGGATTTTGCTTTCCGATTCGCATGGGGGGAGAAATCCTCGGTGCGATTACCTGCTTCAGCCATCAATTCCAACCAGCAGACACAGATTTACTCGATCTAATGACGAGTATTGGCGACCAAATTGGGCAATTTATCCAACGCAAACAAGCAGAAGAAAGGCTACAAGAAATTGCCGCATTACAGAACGCAATTTTAAATAGTGCCAACTACACGATTATTTCTACCACAGTAGATGGCACGATTCGCACCTTTAACGCCGCCGCAGAACAAATGCTGGGCTATACCGCAGCAGAAGTAATTGGCAAGACAACTCCTGCTATCATCCACGACTGGAATGAAATCGTAGAGCGATCGCAAGAACTTTCGCAAGAGTTGGGCGTTACCATTGCACCGGGATTTGAGGCGTTTGTAGCCAAGGCGCGGCGCGGGGAAATAGATGAGCGCGAATGGACTTATATTCGTAAAGATGGTTCCCGCTTCCCGGTTTTACTATCAATTACTGCTTTGTACGATGGCGGCAATAATATTACCGGGTTTCTCGGCATTGGCAGCGATATTAGCGATCGCAAGCAAGCACAAGACGCGCTACAAAGATACGCCGCAGAAATCGAAGATCTTTATAATCATGCTCCTTGTGGATATCATTCCCTCGATGCAAATGGTATTGTTGTCCGGATCAACGATACCGAACTCAATATGTTGGGCTACAAACGGGAAGAGATAATTGGCAAGCATGTGACCGATTTCCTTACACCTGAGAGTGTGGTAACTTTTCAAGAAATCTTCCCCGATTTTAAACAGAATGGAGCGGTGCATAATCTGGAATTGAATTATCTTCGCAAAGATGGCACAATTTTGCCGGTGAGTTTAAATGCAACGGCGCTCAAAGATGAGGAGGAGAACTATCTGATGAGTCGATCTACGATGTTTGATATTAGCGATCGCAAGCAAGCAGAAGCAGCTCTGCGGCAAAGCGAAGCCCACTACCGCGCCGTGGTTGAAGATCAAACCGAACTGATCTGTCGTTTTCTGCCTAATGGGGTATTGACCTTTGTCAATCAGGCTTACTGCCGCTATTTCGAGCGGCAATTGGAAGACATTCTGCACAATGGCTTCATGCAGCTGATTCCAGAGGAAGATCGCAGATTACTTGTAGAAAAAATTGCCTCTCTATCTGTGGATAAACCATTTATTACCCACGAACATCGCGTCATTTTTCCCAGTGGAGAAATGCGCTGGCATCAATGGATTAACCGAGCTATCTTTAACGATCGCGGAGAAATCGTCGAGTATCAAGCCGTAGGTCAAGATATCACAGATCGCAAGCAAGCAGAAGAATCGCTGCGCCAGAGCGAGGAACGCTTGCAACTCGCACTAGAAGCCTCTGGAGATGGACTTTGGGATTGGAAAATCAACACTGGAGAGGTTTATGTCAGCCGCCGATGGCTTTTAATGCTCGGTTATGAGCTGGATGAAAATATCGCCAATGTCAATCAATGGGAAAGCCTAATTCATCCAGACGATCGCCCCTGGGTAATCGAGGTGCTGAACAATCATTTACAAGACAGTTCGGTTCCCTATTTCTTCGATTATCGAATGCGAACCAAATCCGGTGATTGGAAATGGATCGCGAATTATGGTAAAGTCGTGGCTCGCGACGAACAAGGCAACCCGCTGCGAATGACGGGGACGCATAAAGATATTAGCGATCGCAAAGCTACTGAAGCAGAAATCCGCAACCTGAATCGAGCCTTAGAAATAGCCGTTGTCGGCATTTCCCAAATCGATTTGCAAGGAAATTTCATTCAAGTCAACCCAGCTTATGCCAGTATGTTGGGTTACGAAAAAGAAGAGATCATCGGCATCGACTGGCAACAAACCGTTTACCCCAACGACCGAGAAAAAACTCTAGCCGCATACCAACAAATGCTGGCAACTGACAAGGCAGAAATAGAAGTCAGGGCGGTGCGAAAAAACGGGTCGGTTTTCGATCAGAAAATTGTCATGGTCAAAGCTTACGACCAACAGCAATTTATCGGGCATTACGGCTTTATGAAAGATATCAGCGATCGCCGAGAAATTGAGCGACTCAAAGATGAATTCGTCTCAATAGTCAGCCACGAATTGCGTACCCCTCTCACTTCCATTGCCGGTGCGTTGGATCTCCTCGCCAGTGGGTTATTGCAAGCTCAACCCGAAGAAGCGCAGCGGATGTTAGGAATTGCCGCTAATAATACCGAACGATTGGTGCGTTTAATTAATGACATTTTAGATATCGAACGCATCGAATCGGGTAAAGTAAGCATGACTAAGCAAATTTGTCAAGCTGACGATTTAATGCTTCAGTCAGCAGACGTAGTACAAGAAATGGCTCGCAATGCAGGCGTTACGATCGACGTTTCTCCGCTGAAAACCACATTGTGGGTAGATCCGGATCGGATTATCCAAGTTTTCACCAATTTGCTATCTAATGCAATTAAATTTTCTGACCCAGGTTCAACAGTTTGGTTAACTGGGGAAATTCACGCAGCAGTAGGACAAGGGGGACAAGGGGGACAAGGGGGACAAGGAGGACAAGGGGGACAAGGGGGACAAGGGGGACAAGGGGGACAAGGAGGACAAGGGGGAATCAACAACAATTTCTCCTCAGCTCCCTCAGCTCCCTCAGCTTCCTCAGCTCCCTCAGCTTCCTCAGCTCCCTCAGCTTCCTCAGCTCCCTCAGCTCCCCCAGCTCCCTCAGCTCCCTCAGCTCCCCCAGCTCCCTCAGCTCTCCCCTCTCCCTACGTATTATTTAAAGTCACCGACACTGGACGGGGGATTCCAGCAGATAAACTCGAGTCGATTTTTGCACCTTTTCAGCAAGTTGATGCTTCCGACTCGCGCGCCAAGGGAGGAACGGGTTTAGGTTTAGCTATCTGTCGCAGCATCTTGCAGCAACATGAAGGACAAATTTGGGCTGAAAGTATCTTAGGAGAAGGCAGCACCTTTTACTTTACCCTGCCAGTTTTTTACCGATCGGAAAGCGATTTAAACGCGATCGCCAAATCAGAGAACCCGCTGATATTAGTCTGCGATGACGATGCCGATATCAGGTTTGTGGTACAAACTACCCTGGAACAGCAAGGTTACCGAGCGATCGCAGTCGGATCGGGACAAGAAGCGATTCAACAAGCGATCGCTAACCAACCCGATGCGATTATCCTCAACTTGATGATGCCTGGAATGGATGGCTGGGAAACCCTAGCGCAATTAAAACAGCATCAAGAAACCCAAAATATTCCGGCGATCGTACTGAGCGGATTATTACCCGACAATCGAGAAGTTCCCCATCCAGGAGTAGCCGATTGGATAGTTAAACCTCCCAATCGACAAACCTTGTGCCAAGCGCTAGAGAAGGCTTTAGCCAAACAGAATCAGAAGATGAAAGTCCTAGTAGTAGAAGACGATTTGGATCTGGCACAGGTACTGATTACCATGTTTGAGCGCTATGGAATTGAAACATTTTACGCCCGAACTGGACGGGAGGGGATTCAATTAAGCCAGCGCCTGCTGCCCGATTTATTAATCCTTGATTTGGGGCTGCCGGAAGGCGATGGTTTTGCAGTGGTGGACTGGCTGAGGCATCACAACCGTCTGTGCCACGTGCCATTAGTGGTGTATACTTCACGAGATCTCAGTCAGAGCGATCGCGATCGCTTAAAGCTAGGTCAAACACTTTTCCTCACCAAAGCCCGCATCACACCCCAAGAGTTTGAACGTCGAGTCATCAACTTACTCAACCGTATCGTTCGAGTTCAGCAAGGAGACTGTAATTTGTGAGCGCCAAACGCATTTTAATTATCGATGATGAATACGATATCCGCGCCGTGGCAGAACTAGCGCTCAAAACCGTCGCCGGGTGGGAAGTCTTCACCGCCGCTTCCGGTAAAGAAGGATTGAGTAAAGCCGCCAACGAACAACCCGATGCCATCCTGCTCGATGTGATGATGCCCGACATGGATGGTATCGCGACTTTGCAAGCCTTACAAGCCAATCCTGACACCAAGTCTATCCCCGTCATTTTAATGACCGCTAAGGCACAAGCAGCCGATCGACGTCGCTTTGGCGAACTCGGCGTCGCGGGGATTATTACCAAACCCTTCAAGGCTATGCAGCTATCAGCTCAAGTCGTCGCCATCCTCAGCTCGCAGCCGTGAGCCAGTTGTTTAAAATTTTTTAATATTTAGCGAGTACCATCTGCACAAGTTCTGCATTTTTTAGTTTTAACCTAATTAATCAAGTGGAGTTCAGTTGATTCAGGAGTTGGTTATGCACTCAATTTATAATTTAGTTCACCAAACTCTAAAAGGTGGCTATTTATCGATGGATACTGAAGCGCAAATCCGCAATCTTTTCGATACCCGGTTAAATTCCTACGACATTGAAGCGCTGATGTTGTTACAGCAAGCGATAGAAAATGGTCGGGTTAAGCGTCAAGTCCACGAGATTTACCAGGCAGCTCAAGCTAAATCTGGCAAATTACAAATGGCTTAAGCTGGGAGTTTGTGAGTATAAATTAGATTGATTCGGTTGGCTTCGTTGTGTTTCCTGTCCAGACTGTTCGCGACCAATTAGCGGCGAGGGATATAATTTTTTTAACAGACAGCGGGAAAAGGGAGAAAGTTTCCCTGCTGCTAAATCCAGAGGATTCAGATCGCGTTCCCTTGAATAGCCATTGAATAGCCATAGTTAAAACTGACGCCCAGACGCGGGGAGGCGCTGAGGCAGAGAGTTTTAATCGAGGGCTATTGGTGAGACATCATATTAAATAAAACAGCTTTTTTCTGGCACAGAGTGTCCTATTGCCTATTTGTGCCGCAAGTAACAAAATTTCTGCCTTTTTTGGTGAATCGCGCAATTTAATCCCAAAAAGGCTGTAGATTTGCACCGAAAGCGGGACTCCAACAGAGCAAGAGAGGTTATCTCTGCACGAGTTGGAGTCCTTTCCTTATTAGAAACACTTCAATATCGAGAAACTGGCTTCAAACCATTATCGGTACAAGGTTAGGGAATTTTGTGATTGTTTCTTAACTTAAAAGCGATCGCTTTCTGAAAACACTTGGTATGATAGGGGTTTAGTCCATTTATAGTCATCTGTTCCAGCATCGCGGGTACAGATTCTATAAAATCCTGATTTTACTTATAAACTTGTACAATTTAAATCCAGAGGTATCAATGACTCTTGCTAAAGAAAACGGTCACGATCGGGCGGTAAGGCCACAAGCGCTTTACCAAGGGCAAAAACTTGCTAAACCGAGTGTTAGAGGAGGTGAAGAGATGGAAATGACAGAGGGTTGTGGAGAAGTTTCGATTTGCGATCGCTTAAATCGCGGTCGAGTAGCTATTTTTATCGATGGCGCCAACTTATTTTACGCAGCTTTGCAACTGGGCATAGAAATCGATTATACAAAACTACTGGTGCGCTTAACTGCCGGTTCAAAGTTGTTGCGCTCTTTCTTCTACACCGGAGTAGATCGCACCAACGAAAAACAACAAGGTTTCCTGCTGTGGATGCGTCGCAATGGTTACCGCGTCGTCACCAAAGAACTCGTCCAGCTCCCCGATGGCTCCAAAAAAGCCAATCTCGATGTAGAAATTGCCGTAGATATGATGACTTTAGCCGGATCTTACGATACGGCTGTTTTAGTTAGTGGCGATGGCGACCTCGCCTACGCCGTCAACGCCGTTAGCTATAAAGGAGTGCGAGTCGAAGTCGTCAGTTTGCGCTCAATGACCAACGACCATTTAATCAATGTTGCTGATTGTTACATTGACTTAGATAGCATAAAAGAATCGATTCAAAAACCTGGTACTCCTAACTATATTTATCGACCGCTGTCAAATTCTCCCCTTTAGTAGTAATTCAATCCAATTTAGTCAGCGAATAAGCAAGGAGCGTAATGTATATTACGCTCCTATTTCTTTGGGTGTATAACCTAATTTATAATTGAACCCCTCGGTAGATATACAAAACTTTTAATTTTGCTAAACGTATAAGTAAGGCTAAATAAAAGCTTGGTCGAACTACAGCGACCTTCGCTCGCCGCATTTAAGGCGTTTGAAGACAACGTGGGCGCGTTCGATGGCAATACAGCAACCCTCAAGGCATTGAGAGCGTTTTTAATTGCTGAAAACCTTGATTTGATCTAATTCTTCCTCGATTCCCTAGCCCCTAGCCCTTAGCTATAACTCAAAATCATTCTTCGCCAGGTAAAAAATATGTATTCCGATCGGCTGCCGCAACAATACACAACTTTAACAGAAACTGATTTAACCCAAACCACTCAAAGTGAAACCCAACTGAGCGACCAAACCAATGGGGTAAACGTATATGATGTAGTTCTCACCTTTAGTTCCGTGAGCTTGATCGCGATTGTAGCAGCAGTTTGTTTGATGGTATCAAAAATTAGGGTAGAGCTACCAAATCCTCTCGGATTTAAGCTCAAACCTTCAAATCAAATTCCCTGTAAAAACTGTCGCTACTTTTCGGGTAACTTTTATCTCAAATGTGCGGTACATCCTGATACAGTTCTGACCAAAGAAGCGAGCGATTGCGGTGACTACTCGGCTGTGGATGAGAAATCTGCCGAATGACAAGCTTGTAATAGTAGGTAAAATGAATACGCATAACAGGTAGATACCCGACTTTTTGAAAAAGTCGGGTATCTGGCTTTTTTCCGACCCGTCGCCAATATTTTAGCGTTATAAAAAATACATAAATAAAAGTATAAACCGGGGTGGCGAAAGGAGAGAATGGGTAAAAAGCATCCGGACTAGATAAAAATATAATGTAAATAAATACAATATTTGCGGCTAAATTAACCCTAGCAAAGTTTAAGCGATGAGAAAAACAAACCTCCTGTTGGGTAATTTGGCGATCGCTACCCTGTACTATCTTGGAGCTAGGCTGGGATTTTTATTGAGTATCTCCGAGGGCAATGCCTCATCGGTATGGCCTCCATCGGGTATCACCTTAGCGGCTCTATTGTTAGGTGGATATCGGCTTTGGCCTGGTATTTGGCTGGGAGCGTTTACGGCAAATCTCCACAATCTGCTGAGCGGTGACCAGCCGTGGTTGATCGCCCTTTCTGTAGCCTGCGGTACTGCAACTGGGGCAACATTGGAGCCGCTCACAGGAGCTTGGCTCAATCAACGCTGGTGCGGTAAAAGCCATATATTCAATCAAGGCCACAATATCATCAAATTCGTAGCCGCAGGAGCGCTCAGTTGCATGACTAGCCCAACTTTGGGCGTCTTCAGCCTGTCTTGGGGCGGTTACGTTCCCTGGAGTGATTTTGGATACAGTTGGTTTACTTGGTGGATAGGGGATCTCACGGGGATACTGGTACTAACGCCGCTGATCGTCACTTGGTTTTATCCAACTTTAAACTTTATACCGAGAATCTCCAGTTCCAGCTGGCATGGGCAATTCAACCGTTCACAATTGGCAGAGTTCGGACTGTGGTTGCTATTGGTGGGAACGATTGCAAAGATCGCTTTTGGGTTGAAATATCCGATCGAGTATTTGATGATTCCCTTGCTGGTATGGGCGGCGTTGCGGTTTGGCAAGCGGGGAGCCACATTCGCGATCTTTTTAGTAGCTGCGATCGCCATTATCGGTTCTGTCTACGGAGTCAGTTCATTTATCCGCAGTACGCTGTACGAATCCCTATTACTTTTGCAAGCCTTCGTCGGATCGGTAACGGTAACAACTCTCGTCTTATCTGCCGTCATCAACGAACGAGAAAGCGCTAAAGCCGAACTAGAAAAAGCCAATCACGAACTAGAAGATCGAGTCGAAGAACGCACCGCCGAATTAAAAGCAGCCAACGGGGAAATCACCCGCCTCAACCAAAGCCTGCAAGCCGAAAACCTCCGCATGTCTGCTGAACTAGCAGTGACGCAAAAACTACAACAGATGATTTTGCCCAAACAATCGGAATTAGAATCGATCGAGCAACTAGAAATCGCCGGTTTTATGGAACCGGCAGCAGAAGTTGGCGGCGACTATTACGACGTTCTCAAACAAAATGGTCGGATCAAAATTGGCATCGGCGACGTCACCGGACACGGCTTAGAAAGCGGGGTATTGATGATTATGGTGCAAGCAGCAGTGCGAACCTTACAAGCTAGTAACGAAACCGATCCGGTCAAGTTTTTGCAAGTAATCAACCAAATCGTTTACGACAACGTGCGGCGAATGAATTCAGATAAAAACCTCACCCTCGCCTTGCTGGACTACCAAGCGGGTAGGCTGCGCCTAAGCGGACAACATGAAGAAACAATTGTCGTCCGCGCTGGAGGGCGAGTAGAACGCATCGATACGATAGATTTAGGCTTCCCCATCGGTTTGGAAGAAGATATTGGCGGTTTTGTCTCCTACGCCGACGTCGAGTTGCATCCCGGAGACGTGGTAGTGCTTTACACTGATGGAATTACCGAAGCCGAGAATACAAACCGCCTGCAATACGGACTAGAACGGCTGTGCCAGGTAGTCAGCCGCAACTGGCAAAAACCTGCCCGTGAAATTAGGCACGCCGTAATTGAAGACTTGCGGCAGCATATCGGCACGCAAAAAATTTACGATGACATCACTTTGGTAATTTTCAAGCAAAGATAGGGAATCCTAGAAGCGATCGCAAGCGATCGCCAGTTTGCTTGCGTTCTCAACGCCTTTCTAATCAGTTCTTGTCTTCAATGAAAAAATCAGCATATTTACAGTCAATTTTAAAATATTTAATTCTGTCGCACACCGATAAATTACGGAAGTATAAACTATCAACAGGGAATAATACTGAGTAAATAGAAATGCTTTAAACATTAATAAATAGGTTAAAGCTAACTACTAATAACTAGCCATTATTGTGTAGAACTCACAATTCATGTTAAACTGCTTGAACCATAATTTATCGCAAAAAACGCAGCAATATTTGATTCATATTTTATATACTTGCCAGATATAAAATATGATTTAGCCGAAAAAATGGCTTGCTAGCCTCCCCCTTTAATCAACAAAAAAAAATAATTTGCTTGGCTCACAATCCAATAAGCTGTAGGGAGAATTAACTATCAACTATCAACTATCAACTATCAACTATCAACTGTCAACTGTTGAAAAACAACCAGGGGCATCGAATTATGCAGACAATTAACGAATATCAGATTATTGCGAAAATTTATGAAAGTGCAAATTCAATGGTGTATAGAGGACGACAAAATCAAGGTGGAAAACCCGTTATAATCAAACTTCTTAAATCTGATTCGACAAACCCTTTAGAAATTACCCGATATAAACAAGAATACCAAATTATCAGACAACTGAAGTTAAAAGGAGTTGTCCAAGCTTATGCTTTAGAAAAACATCAAAGTACTCTCGTTATCATTTTAGAAGACTTTGGTGGCGAATCTTTAAAAAATTTGATGCAAGTGCAAAAATTTAATCTAAAAGAGATTATAGAAATTGCCAGCAAAGTCGCAGATATTTTAGGCGATATACACACCGCCAATATCATGCACAAAGATATTAACCCCGCCAATATTATTTACAACCCTAAAACTAAACAAATCAAAATCATCGATTTTGGTATTTCCACTGTTTTACCGCGAGAAAATCCTATCGTCAGCCATCCGAATATTTTAGAAGGCACTTTAGCCTACATGTCGCCGGAACAAACGGGGAGAATGAACCGAGCAATAGATTATCGCACAGATTTTTACTCTTTGGGGGTAACCTTATACGAACTGCTCGCCGCTCAACTGCCTTTTGCGATAACGGATGCAATGGAATTAATTCACTGTCATATTGCTAAACAGCCAGTTCCACCTTACAAACTTAATCAAGAAATTCCCCAAATTATTTCAGATATCGTAATGAAGCTGTTAGCAAAAACTGCTGAAGATAGGTACCAGAGTGCTTATGGATTAAGAATCGATTTGGATTTATGTTTGAGCCAATTGCAAACATGCGGGAAAATTGCAGCGTTTCCTCTCGCTAGTAAAGATGTTTCGGACAAGTTTCAAATTTCTGAAAAACTATATGGCAGAGAGCGAGAGTTAGCAGCTTTACTAGCAGCATTTGATAGAGTCGCCGCCAGTGACGTAGACAGGATGGAAACAACATCTCTACTAGGCAAAAGTGAAATGATTTTGGTTTCTGGTTATTGCGGGATTGGCAAATCGACTTTAGTCCGGGAAATTTATAAACCAATTACGCGCCAGCGAGGATATTTTATTACTGGAAAATTCCATAATTTGCATAATAAAAATAATCCTTATAGTTCCTTAATTAAAGCTTTTCAGGAATTAATCAAACAGATTTTAACTGGGAGTGAAGCCGAGATCAAAAATTGGCGATCGCATCTTTTAACAGCACTCGGCGACAAGGGTCAAATTATTATAAATGCGATTCCGGAAGTGGAACTGATCGTTGGCAAACAAAACCCCCTGCCAGAACTACCATCAGCCAAATCGCCAAATTGCTTTGATTTAGTATTTCAAAATTTTATCAAAGTTTTTGCCACACCCGAGCATCCCTTGGTCATCTTTCTAGACGATTTACAGTGGGCGGATGCGGCTTCGCTGAAATTGATTCAACGCCTGATGACTGCTCCAGATAGTCAATCTTTACTGCTAATTGGATCTTACCGCGAAAATGAAGTCAGTGCAGATCATCCCTTGATGCTTACCTTGTCAGAAATGAAAAAGCAAGGAGCGATTGTCGATCGTATTACCCTGGCTAATTTTAAATTAAATCAGGTAAATCAGTTAATTGCAGATACGCTCAAAAGCTCCCCCGACAAAACTAAACCATTAGCTAGATTGGTTTTGCACAAAACCCACGGCAATCCTTTTTTTGTGAATGAGTTTTTAACCTATCTTTATACAGAGAATCTGCTAGTATTTGATTGGAAAGAGGGTGCTTGGCAGTGGAACTTAGAGCAAATTAAAACTGTACAAATTGCTGATAATGTAGTTGAATTAATGGTAAGCCGGATTAAAAAGCTCCCAAAAGCAACGGTAGGGCTATTACAATTAGCTGCTTGTATTGGAAATAAATTTGATTTAAAGACGTTATCTATTATCAATCAAAAGTCAGAAATTGAAACAGCAAACGACCTGTGGTCAGCGATTCATGCTGGATTAATTTTGCCGATAGGAGATGAATACAAATTTTTGCAAGTAGCTGGAGAGAGCGATCGCTTAAAAATTGCCTATAAGTTTGCACACGTTCGCGTACAACAATCGGCTTATTCTTTGATTGCAGAAGATGCGAAAAAAGCCATTAACCTGCAAATTGGTCAGTTGCTGCTCAAGCAAACAGAACAGTTAGGATTAGAAGATAAGTTATTTGATATTGTCGAGCGCTTAAATCTGAGCCGAGAATTAATTACTTGTTCCTCAGAAAGAGAACATTTAGCTGAACTAAATCTGATGCTTGGTAAGAAATATATAGCATCTATAGCTGACGAGCCAGCTTTAAAATATCTGACAGTTGGACTTGAAATTTTACCACAAGATTGCTGGGTTTCCTGCTACCATTTGAGTTATGAAATGCATATTAATTATGCAGAAGCTTTATCAGTTTCCGGAAGACTTGATGAAGTAGAAAAAATTTTTAACTTGATTTTGACAAAAGTTAATAACAAGCATGAAAAAGCCAAAACTCACGCAAAATACAGCGAAATTCTACATCACTTAGGAAAAACCATACCAGCTTTCAAAGAAGCTAGTAAAGGATTGGCAATATTTGGGATCGAATTCCCCAGTACGCCGGACAAAATTAAAGCAGAAGCAGAACCTTTGATCGCAGAATTGATCCAAGCAGAAACGATTAAAAAGTTGGCAGGATTAAATTCAGCCGGAGAAACAGATACTCTAATTGGTAGGCTGTACGATCGCGCAATTATTAGCGCTTATTTTTCTCATTCAGATGATCTAAAATTAGTCATTGGTAAAAGCGTCAAGCATATTTTAGATTGCGGTTTAACGCCTCAATCTGGGATTGCGATCGCTTGGTTTGCTACCATTTTGGCAATGATGGAGCGTAAAGGATTATCTTTGAGCTATGCCGAGTTAGCTATCAACATAGCACAACGCTTCAACGATAGCTACTTTAGCGGTACAACTAAGGTATTAGCTTACGGTTTTTCCTTATGCTGGAAACATAGTTTTAGCGACAACAATCAATTGCTGCAAGAAGCATTTTTGCTGTGCCATAATACGGGAAATCTCCAATTTGCCAGCTATGCTTTGTTATGTAAGTATATCGGCAGTCTCACCCAAAGTGCCGACTGTAACGAAGTATTAGAAACCTGCCAGCAATGGCACGATTATTGTGAGAAATATGCGACTTTAGAACTAGGACAAGCTAAAATTCGGCTCAACTGCATTAGTCAATTAATGGATTGCGATCGCAAACAACTAAATATAGAGCAAATCCTGGCAACATATACTAATGCTAACAATTATTTAGATGTTTGCGGAGCCTTAATAGAGATTGCCCGCATAGAAACTCTTTTTGGTAATTACAAAGTTGGCTATGAAACCTGCAAGCGTGCTGAGCCTATGCTTTTAGCTGGAGCAGCTGGTAGTTTAGTAATTCAGGTAACATTTTATCATTTTTATTCCATTTGCTGCGCCAGACTTTATGGTTTGGAGTCTCACGAAGAGTTAAAGCAAGAATATCTAGCTCAACTAAAATCCAACCTGGAGAAATTTTCTCACTGGCTCGACTTAAATATGGATAACTTTTATTCTTACTATGTTTTAATTAAAGCAGAAATAGCGAGAGCGCAGGCCGATCGCGAGAAAGCAATCTTCTATTATTTAAGAACAATTAACCATGCCAAAAAACATTCTTACACTTTACTTCAGGCAGTTGCTAATGAATTTTTGGCTGAGCTTTATGCAATAGATCAACACAGATTTGCTAAAGGACGTTTTGAAGAAGCCCATTGCCTTTACCTGCAATGCGGTGCGAAAGCCAAAGCCAGAATTTTGTCCGAAAAATTACCTCAAATTTTCCAACGCCAAGGTGAAGCATCAGCATTTTTAGATCCATCGACCAGCGTAACTTTGAGTTCGAGGACTACTGAGAGGTATTGTAGGACGCTGGATTTAGAAAGTGTAATCAAAGCTTCTCAAGCGCTTTCTAGTGAAATTGCCTTGGAAAAATTATTGACTTCTTTGATGAAAATATGCCTGGAAAATGCCGGGGCACAAAAAGGAATTATGATTTTATCCAATGAGGGAAACTTGATGATTGAAGCCGCAGGATCGATCGAGCCAGAGATGATAGAAGTGTTGCAATCTATTCCTGTAGATTCGTGCTATAATTTACCATTAAATATAATTAATTATTTAGCAAGGACTAAGTATCATGTAGTTTTGAGTTATGCTAGCAGAGAGGGAATATTTACTCAAGATCCTTACATAGTCAGAAACCAAATTAAATCAGTTTTAGCAACACCGATTATCAATCAAGGTGAATTAATCGGAATTTTTTATTTAGAAAACAATTTGACAAGCGATGCTTTTACTCCAGACAGGTTAGAAATTTTAAGAATTCTTTCAGCCCAGGCAGCGATTTCGATCAAAAATGCCCTGCTTTATCAAACCTTAGAACAAAAAGTTCAAGAGCGTACTGCTCAACTGGCGCAAGCAAATGCCGAAATTTCAGCGCTCAACAACCGACTAAGAGCTGAAAATATCCGCTTAAGCGCAGAATTAGAAGTAGCTCGTAAACTGCAACAAATGATTTTACCAAAAGAGGCAGAACTAAATCAAATACCAGAGTTAGAAATTGCAGGTTTTTCCGAACCGGCAGCCGAAGTCGGGGGAGACTACTACGACATTATGCAACAAAGCGATCGCATTAAAATCGGCATTGGCGACGTCACCGGACACGGTTTGGAAAGCGGCGTATTAGCAATTATGGTGCAAACCGCCGTGCGGACGCTGCTGGCTAACAACGAAACCGATCCGGTTCAATTCTTGAAAGTTCTCAACCGCACGATTTACGACAACTTACAGCGAATGAATTGCGATAAAAATCTTACGTTCGCCTTAATAGACTATCAAGGAGGTATGCTGCGCTTAAGCGGACAACACGAACAACTAATTGTAATTCGCTCTGGCGGCTCGGTAGAACTGATTGATACTATAGACTTGGGCTTTCCACTCGGCATAGTTTCAGACATTGCCGATTTCGTCGCCTACGCAGATATACGGTTAAACTCAGGAGACGTCGTGGTGTTGTACACCGATGGTATTACAGAAGCAGAAAATATTAATGGACTGCAATACGGATTAGATAGACTATGTGAAGTAACTTGCCGTAACCGGCAACGCTCCGCAGCCGAGATCAGACAAGCAGCGATCGCAGACTTGCGGCAACATATCGGCGACCAAACTGTCTACGATGATATCACCTTGCTGGTATTCAAGCAAAAATAGGTAATGGCTAATGGTTAATCTAACCAATCAACAATTTCCCGTCTCAAATCCCGGCAAAACAGCTATGACTCAAATCTTTGGAGACTTCATTGCAGATATACCAACCAGCGAGGAATACTTAATTATCGGGTTTTCTCCTAGCTCTATGCCACTCAAACAGCGCTGGAGAAATAATGGTTTATCGGCTGATTTTATCGCCGACTATTTTACCACTTTCTTCCCTGGCGACCCAGCTCCTGACAAACCCATTAGCATGAAAGCCGAGGTGAAGAGCGCCGTCAGCTTTATTGCTAACGAATTACTAGAAAATGCAATGAAGTTTAGCGACGAAAGCTCCCAGTACCCCGTGACGATTCAACTCAATTTAAAGAGTAACAATATGGTGTTCTGGGTGACTAACAGCATCACTCCTCAACAAGTAGAAAAGTTGCAGGCATTCATCGAGGACTTAACGCTCAACGATCCTGGCGATTTGTTTATTCGTCAACTGGAAAAAGAGCCTAACCAAGGGGAATCAGGCTTAGGCTTGCTGACAATGGTTAATGATTATCAGGCTAAACTAGGCTGGAAGTTCGAGACTGTTCAAACAGAGCCTTTAACAATTGCTGTCACGACAATGGTGCAGTTAAAAATTTAACACATCCACCCGCAAAGCGGATAGGTGGATTTGAGGTAACACCCTCGTCTACGAACGTATTATGTTTCAGGCGTGGGGTTGACCTTTCCGGATTACATCCGTTGCACGTGGATGTAAGCTGTCTACCAGAGCTGTTTCCTCAGAGTGAGAAAAACTGCCAACCTCAAATTCAAAATTTAAGGCTTGAGGCTAATGGAAATTAGAACCCAAAATTACAGCATTTACTACGACAAACTGACTGAAACAGCAATCTTTAACGGTTCCCTGCGGCTGAGTGGAATGGAAGAGTACGATCCCATCGTGCAGTTACTCAACCAGGTTGCTGACACTCAGCCTTCTACAATTACTCTCAATTTGCGAGAACTCGAATTTCTCAACAGTTCGGGCATCAACATTCTGTCAAAGTTTGTCATCAAGGTGCGTCAAATAGGAAATATTCATATGGTAGTTATTGGCTCTAAAGAAGTTCCTTGGCAAGGAAAGTCGTTAAAAAATTTGCAGCGGCTCATGCCTTCGTTAGATTTAGTGTTGGAATAGGAACTTCACTTGAGTGTATGGTAAAAATAGAAAAACCTGACAACTCTATATTTGTAATTGGTGCCAATATCAAACCAATGCAACCAGAACTATCCAGAGAACAGCTGCTAGAGGTGATAGAAAACTTGCGCCTGGAAGTGGATACCTTAAAGCGAGAAAAAGCCGATCTGGAAATCTTGCTGGATACTACCACTGCCCATGCCGATAATATTGTAGAAATGTTGCAGGCAACGTCTCTACAACTGCACGAGTCGAATAAACAGCTACAAGCCGAAATTGCCGAACGCCAACGAACAGAAGCCGCCCTCAGAGCGTCTCAATTAGAACTCCAGTCTTTGTTAGCAATTGTCAGTCGCGACAAAGCCGATCTGGAAATTATGCTGGAGACAGCTACTCAACATGGCGATTTGATTGAAGAGTTGTTGCATAACCAGTGTATCCGCGATCCGCTCACGGGTTTGTTTAACCGCCGCTTTTTAGGAGACTTTCTCGAAAGGGAACTCAATCGTTCTTTGCGTCAGCAGCAACCCTTGGGTGCGATCGTGTTCGACATTGACCACTTTAAGCGGTTTAACGACACTTTTGGTCACGACGCCGGGGATGTGGTTTTGGCAGAAGTCGGGCGGTTTTTGCAAAATAGTATCTGTAATTCTGATATTGCCTGTCGCTACGGGGGCGAAGAGTTTATGCTGATTTTGCCCGAAACCGATTTGGAAACTACCAAACAGCGCGCCGAACAACTGCGCGATGGCATTAAGCGCCTGAAATTAGAATATTTGCATCAGCCCTTGGGTGGCATTACCGTCTCTCTGGGGGTGGCTTGTTTTCCCGAACATGGTAGTACTGGGGCAGAACTGATTCAAGTTGCAGATGTGGCGCTATACCGTGCTAAGGCTTTGGGACGCGATCGCGTCGTCACCGCCAAGTGTTTGAACGACTTGCAGCAACTCATCCCTTCTTTACCGATCGAACTACAGAAAAAATTTCCTTTTTAGTTGACAAAAAATATCAGTTTTTTAGGGACAGTCAATCAGCTTATTGCTGAGAATGCCAGTTCTGCATTTTAAGCTAAAAATCATTCCAAAGCAGGTATTTTTAGATTCTTTTCGCAACTCAAGCATAACCAAAACCTCTACCTATCGATAGAGAGCGATCTTTGACCCCAGCAGCCAAACCCAGAGAATTGTAAAGCTTTATTGCAACCTTTTAAAAAAATCTGGAAAAATCAGCCAAACCCAGTTGAGGCGATTACCCTAGAAACTTAATAGGTTCTGTTGAGCGATAGAGTTATCATGGATAAAATTCAAAAGTATCGCATGGTCTGCACCCTCACCTTTGGGGATATCTACGGTCAAATCATCGTTTGGTTAATCGTTATTTTCGCTAGCCTTGCCTCGGCACTTGCCTTGTGGAGTAGCACCCGTCAGATCTACGCGATCATGACAGTAGGGTTGATTGTGGTAGTATCGCTACCTTTCTTGCTATTTGCTTTCGTTACCACTTTGCTAAATCACATTGAGTTTCTCCCCCTGGATGCCAATAAAAGCACTCGCACCAGTCCGGTGAACGTGCCTAGCCAAGAAGCCAGGGCAACTTGAGGGAATTTAAGGATTTTAGATTTTAGATTTTAGATTTTAGATTGGAGATCTAAAATTCGCCCTGCAAAATTTCCCTGCCCTTGGGTGGGGACTTTTTTTTGAGTCATACCAAATCCGCTTTCATTACCCCCTTTATGCCTAACGACTAAAGTCGCGGCTATACAAACAAAGACCGCCTGCGCGGTCTATAAGAATAAGGGGGGTGATTAACCCGGATTGGGTATCACCATAGATTGGCAACTATATTTTATCGAACGGACATGCTGGAACACGACGTTATTATTGTTGGCGGTGGATTGGCTGGGTGTCGCGCGGCGGTGGAAATTGCCCGCACCGACCCTAGATTGAATGTAGCTGTAGTAGCGAAAACCCATCCGATTCGTTCCCACTCGGTTGCCGCCCAAGGGGGAATGGCGGCAACGCTGAACAATGTCGATTTGGAAGATACCTGGGAAGCTCATGCATTCGATACTGTCAAAGGTTCTGACTATTTGGCTGACCAAGATGCAGTAGCCATCCTGACTCAGGAAGCACCGGGTGTGGTGATCGATTTAGAACATATGGGCGTGTTGTTCTCGCGCCTAGAAGATGGCAGAATTGCCCAGCGTGCCTTTGGCGGACATTCCCACCGGCGCACTTGTTATGCGGCGGATAAAACTGGTCACGCGATTTTGCACGAATTGGTGAATAACTTGCGGCGATACGGGGTTCGCATCTACGACGAATGGTATGTGATGCGCCTGATTTTGGAAGAAGGTCAGGCTAAAGGCGTGGTGATGTACCGCATCGAGGATGGGCAGATGCAAATCGTGCGCGCCAAGGCGGTAATGTTTGCCACCGGCGGTTATGGACGGGTTTACAATACGACCTCGAATGATTATGCTTCGACGGGCGATGGCTTGGCGATGTCAGCGTTAGCGGGCGTGCCGTTGGAAGATATGGAGTTTGTGCAGTTTCACCCGACGGGGCTGTATCCGGTAGGGGTGCTGATTTCTGAGGCGGTGCGGGGAGAAGGGGCGTATTTGATTAATAGCGAGGGATCTCGCTTTATGTCCACCTACGCCCCCAGTCGCATGGAACTGGCTCCCCGCGATATTACATCGAGAGCGATCGCTAGGGAAATCCGCGCCGGACGCGGTATAAATACTGACGGCAGTGCGGGCGGCCCCTTTGTCTATCTGGACTTGCGCCACATGGGCAAGGAAAAAATTATGAGCCGCATTCCCTTCTGCTGGGATGAAGCGCACCGCCTGCTGGGCATCGATGCGGTAAACGAACCCATCCCCGTCCGTCCCACGGTTCACTATTCGATGGGAGGCATTCCCACCAACACAGACGGGCAAGTCCGCAGCAGTCCAGAAGGCTTAGTCGATGCCTTCTTCGCCGCCGGAGAATCTGCCTGCGTTTCCGTTCACGGCGCTAATAGATTGGGAAGTAATTCGCTGCTGGAATGCGTTGTCTATGGAAAACGCACGGGCGCAACAATAGCGCAATTCGTCCAAAATCGCAAGCTTCCAGATATCGACGAACAACGCTACCTGAAGGAAGCACAGCAACAAATACAATCCCTGTTCGACCAGAAGGGAACCCAGCGCATCAATCAATTGCGGCAAGCATACCAAGACTGCATGACCCAGCACTGCGGCGTGTTTCGCACCGAGGCGAGTTTGCGCGAAGGGTTAAATGAGTTGCAACAGTTACAGGAGCAATATCAGCAGATTTACTTGGACGATCAAAGTAAACTGTGGAACACGGAAATTATCGAAGCGTTAGAACTGCGAAATCTAATGGTTGTGGGACAGTTAATTATTGCTTCAGCACTCAATCGTAGCGAAAGTCGGGGGGCGCATTGTCGGGAAGATTATCCCGAACGGGATGATAGCAATTTCCTCAAGCACACGATGGCGTATTATTCGCCTGCGGGGATCGATTTGCAATATCTACCTGTAGCGATTACGATGTTTCAGCCGCAAGAGCGCAAGTATTAATAGGACTGAGGCAAAGAAACCGGGTTTCTATGAAAAATCGTTGGTTTAGAAACTAGAGATCTACGAAGAAACCCGGTTTCTGGCGTCGGCGCGCGTAAGTCCTAATTAAGTTTGATATCTTGCCGGGAAATATTTTGCATTAGTTTGACCACCCGCCCGGAAATAAATTTCCCGATTGTAGAGACGTTACATGTATTGTAGAGACGTTACATGTAACGTCTCTACAATTCGGTTTCAACCGACTGAATACCCGTAATATCTGCTTTTTAGATCAAATTTTAGAGTCCCCATTAGACGCAATCACAAGCTGCTGAGTTTGCTTGTAGAGGAACTTTTTTGGCAAAAATTCATGTAAAAATTTGTAGCTTTTTTCTTCATTGTTCAAATAAAAAGCCACAACTGAATGGGGGTGCTATTTGTTTTATTTGGCGCTAGAGCGCCAATTCACTAGGTTATAAATTCGCAAAGGAAAGAAGACATGGCAACTTTTAATCTTGGGGTGTTGAGTAGCACCCCCATTGCGCGCGAAGAAGAAGTAAGTAGTAGCGATCGCACCGATATATACCAGTTCAGCTTAGGTAGCAAAAGAAACTTCAATCTCGCACTTACGGGACTCCCGACAGGGGTTCAGGCGGCTGTATCGGTGTATAAAGATACCAATAATAACTCGATCTTCGATGAAGGCGATCAAATTGTCGCCAGCACCTTTCACGATGGCACAACTAACACAGATGCCGCCATTAATCGGCAAGCCTTCTCAGCCGGAACCTACTTTGCTAAAGTTACTTATGGCAGCGGCGACTTAATCGATTACAAGCTACTTTTATCTGCCACTCCGCCTGGGCCTGGTACAATTTCACCTAGTAACTTGCTAGCCAAAGAAGTCGAGATTGGCGATCTTCTAGGTTTGACGGGTGTTGGTAGCAGAACCTTCGATGACTTAATCGGCAATGGCGACACCGCTGATGTCTATCACTTCCGCGTCGATTACGATGCTACGTTCAGGGCAGCTCTCTCCGGACTAAGTGCGGATGCCGATGTCCGACTGATTAAAGATTTTAACAACAATCAGATTGTCGATCCAGGCGAGACGATCGCTCGTTCGATGAATGGTTACATCGCACCGGAATTTATTACCGCCAGCTTGGATGCTGGTGACTACTATTTCCAAGTCTATCAATACAGCGGCGACACTACCTATCGCCTCAATCTATCGGCGTCGTTGATTTAACAAGCAAATTAAGTCAAGCACGAGGATGAAAGACTCGTGAGCGAGTAGGAAATACTAATCGATGAGGATGAAAGACTCGTGGACGAGTAGGAAACACTCGTAGGCGAGTATAAAATACTCATTCATCAGGATGAAAGACTCGTGGACGAGTAGGAAACACTCGTAGGCGAGTATAAAACACTCATTCATCAGGATGAAAGACTCGTGAGCGAGTAGGAAACACTCGTAGGCGAGTATAAAACACTCATTCATCAGGATGAAAGACTCGTGAGCGAGTATGAGTGACTCCTGGGCGAGTCTTTTAAACTCATCGACGAGTGTTTTTGTTTCGTGGGCGAGTCTGGGAGACTCATCGGCAGATTACAGTTGTTCGGGGTTGATGCCGCGATCGCGCAATCTTTCGATCAAAGCTTGATAGCGCTGTTGTTCTTGTTCTAGTTGAGCGATCGCATTATCAGCCCGTTGACGTTCCTCTTCGGCACGTTGACGTTCCTCTTCGGCACGTTGACTTTCCTGTTCTCGTAGTTGATCGAGTTCAACAGAGGTGAGAAACTTTTGTCCATCTGGGCGATAAATTTCTAAAGTGTCTTCTTTAAGTTCAAATCGAATCCCTAGCCGCGGACTCGTCCAACCATTCATCTCATCAACTGGTTCTAACAAATTCCCCGAACGAATCAAGCCAGTTAATTTTATATCCTCTGGGTCATAAATGTAATATTCTTCTACTCCATAGGCTTGATAAAAGATGGCCTTTTTGAGCATCTCTACTGCGCGATTTCCTGGGGAGAGAATTTCAAAGACGACTTGGGGAATCACATTCTCTTCTTGCCATTGTTTGTACGAACCGCGATCGCCTTTCGGTCTGCCAAACACAACCATGATATCGGGTGCAGTCCGGATTTTATTGTTTCCTTCTACGGGATACCACAGCAAATCCCCGGCGACAAACACATCAAGGGCGTTAGCAAACAAGATTTCTAGATTCTCTTTAATCGTGACAATCCAGCGAAATTGTTTTGTATTGTCTGACATTGGTTGTCCGTCGCTGTCGGGGTAGATGATTTCTGTTGCCGTTTGGGGCGGGAGTTGCTGAACCATTGCCGTTTCTACGTCGGATGGGCTGATTTTAATGGTAGCTTTTGGGGATGGGAGGCGATCGCTCTTCGGGGCACGGCATCTTTAAGCTATCTATTTGTGCCAGAATATTTCCCTGCCGTGCCCCTAAATCATGCACTGCTACGCCTTGACCGCGACAGCGCTCTGCACGAGGTTGACATGCACCGACTGTGGCAGTGGTGGCAACGAGCCAAACGCTGCGGCTATGCATATGCCCAGGTTTCCCACCTTCACGGAGCGGCTCCTGAGCGTAAATTTGTCAGGGAAATTGGCTTCAGCACGATGAGCCGATAAACCGGGTTTCAACCAACACTTTTTCACAGAAACCCGGAATATCAGCTTCAGTCCTATCTGCCAAAGAAAATGAATAAATAATGATAAAAAATTTATTGCCCACGATCTTGTCATCTATGATCAGATTAATGTATTATTACCTATAGAAGAAGGGGAGTAGCTGCTAGTTAAAACTCAACTAGCGCATCTGAATCAACATACTGGCGACCAGCCTGGTTCGGGTGACAAGTTTTAAACTTTAAACACTTGGAAGCGAGACCTTCACTAAGTTTGCATTGATGTTTGACATCAAACTGATGTGAGCTTGGTGAAGTTTTGCCGCTTTCATCAAGCTTCACTCAGATAAGAAGTTCACGAGAAAATTCTGAGGAGTTTGAGAAAGTGTTAACAGCTTTTACCGCCGGGTTATTACTAATTACGGTTTCGGAATTAGGCGATAAAACCTTTTTTATTGCCGTTGTGTTATCGATGCGGCACTCGCGGCGGCTCGTATTTACCGGCGCGATCGCAGCCCTAGCAGCGATGACAATTCTATCCGTTCTAGTGGGAAAAGCCGCATCTTTGCTACCTCAGCACTATATCAATTACGCGGAAATCGCTTTGTTTATTGGCTTTGGCTTAAAATTATTGTACGACGCCAGCCAAATGCCTGCGGATTCCGGTTGCGATGAAGCCAAAGAAGCAATGATAACCGTTGACAAAGCACAGGCGAAGCTGGGACGGAAAATTACCCCCCTGGCGGTATTAGTGCAAACATTTCTCATGACCTTTATGGCAGAATGGGGCGATCGCACGCAATTTGCCACCATTACTTTAGCCGCTGGTAACAATCTAATTGGAGTGACAGCGGGGGCAATTTTAGGACATGGAATTTGCGCCGCGATCGCAGTCCTCGGCGGACGCCTAATTGCCCAACACATCTCCGAAAGAACGATGACCGCATTAGGAGGATTGCTGTTTTTAATTTTCGCCGCCGTCGCCGCAATAGGTAAATAGTTAATTGGTAATTGGTAATTGGTAATTGGTAATTGGTAATTGCAAGCTAGCTAATTGTTCAAAGCATTTCACATTAACCATTACCCATTAGCCATTACCCATTAGCCATTACCCATTAGCCATTACCCATTTTAAGGAGAAGCAGACTCGCCCTCATCTGGTGAAGATTCATTAGCAGAATTATCTGGTGGAGGTGTTTCCTCTGCTAGCTGCTTAACTCTTGCCTTAATTTGATCTTTATACTTAGCGGGTGCTAACTCAGTAGCAGCGTTAAAGAAAGACTTCGCTTCCTCGGTTTTGCCCTGCAATTGTAGGATAGCGCCCTTTCCCCAGAGTGGGCGAAAATCTTCTTTATTCGTTTTGATCGTATCGTCGTAGATAGCGATCGCTTCGTTATAGCGCTGCTGCTCGGCATAAACGCTAGCCAACAGCAATTTTACCGAAGTTTCATCCACCGTCTTTGGCTGAATTTTATTCAGATTGGGTGCCGTATCCAGGGTATCTTGCAGCAAACCAATAGCGGCTTCCGGGCGTTTTTGTGCCATCAGCAAGGTTACGAGTCCTTCCATTGCCTCCATATTGCCCGGTTTAGCCTCTAACATCGAACGATAAACCGCTGCTGCACCCTCCAAATCGCCAGTATGCTGCTTAGTTTGGGCTAACAGAATCGAGTATTTATTGTCATCAGGATTGAGATTCGCCAGTTTTTGGAGAGGTTCTATCGTATCCCGCAGACTACCCGCACCGATGCGAGCCAATTCTATCCTCGTATTCACCAATTCAGTCAGCGCCGTTCGATCTTCTGGTTGCCGTTGCAAAACCGCCTCAAAACCTCTAGCCTGAGTTTCCAGTTCCGCTTGCTTCGCTGCCGTCGTTGAGTCTACCACAGGCGTCGCTGCATTCTGTCCGGCGGGTTCTTGAGGCTTGAAGATACTAGCAAACAGGGGTGATAAAGTTGACCTCCCCAGGAAAAATCCACCAACGACGATGCAGACGAGGATTAACCCCGTAGTAATTAACCGGCGTTGCTTGGCTTCGCCAAACGTTTTGCGATCGCGTTTTCGGGCCACAGGACTGCGTTGAACTCTCACGACATTAATTATGAATCCTAATGGCGAAAACAGAGCGGGTGAGTAGGGAAGCTGAGGGAGCTGAGGGAGCTGAGGGAGCTGAGGGAGCTGGGGGAGCTGGAGAAGTAATTACTTCTACTTCTTTATGTCCATCACCTCCATCACCTTTGCACCTCTGCACGCTCTTAGGGACTCGGCGTTGCTGTTGGCGGCGTTACACTATCACTAGGACTAGGATTTGTCAAGTTATTTTCAGGGGTGGTTGCGGGAGCGGGTGTAACGGGTTGGGTTTGGACGTTGCTGTTGGGTGTGGCGGCGGGAGTGGGTGTAACGGGTTGGGTTTGGACGTTACTGTTGGGTGTGGCAGCGGGAGTGGGTGCAACGGGTTGGGTTTGGACGTTGCTGTTGGGTGTGGCGGCGGGCTGTCCTGGAGTAGGAGAAGGCTTCGGTGTGGAGGTGAGGATTTCGATTTGTTGGATTTGCGCCTGAACTTGCTCTTTAAAGGCGGCTGGGGCGATTTCAGTGGCGCGGTTAAATAAAGGCTTAGCTTCTTCCTTTTTGCCTTGCAATTGCAGCACGATGCCTTTAGCTAAAAGGGGTCGATAGTCTTGCGGGTCGAGTTTGGTCGCATTATCGTAGATAGCGATCGCATCATCGAAGCGTTCCTGTTGGGCGTAAATGCTGCCCAACTCTAACTGGTAAACAATATCGTTAGGATTGAGCCGGATCAGTCTTTCTAAAGGTTCTATCGTCTGCCTGATATCCGCCGCACCTAATTGCACCAGTTCTTTGCGCGTCTCGAACAGCGCCATCAAAGCCGTCTGATTTTCTGGTTCGCTCTGCAATATGGCTTCGTAACCCCGTGCTTGACCTAAAAGCCTTTGTTTGAGTTCTTCTTGCCTAGCCGCCGCAGACACTTGCACGGGTTGGGCTGTAGAAGTTGGTGTTGGTGTTGCCGTTTCCTGGGCAGAAGTTGGCCCCGTCTCGACACTGCCCAACAGAGGCACAATCGAAGTCCACACAAAGGGGATAATACCTAAAATCATTACCCCAGCAATTAACCAGCGACGCAGCTTTTCAGACACGGGATTAAATTGAACGCCGATCCTATTATCGCAGGACTTACGCACGAGGAGGCCAGAAACCCGGTTTCTTCGTTGCTCTGCGATCGCTAAACCAGCGATTTTTCATTGAAACCGGGTTTCTTTGCGTCAGTCCTATATCGGCTACCTTTGCACCACACCCAAGACGTGAAAACCGACAAAACTTTACGGATAAAAGGCAAATGTAGGTGCATAAATGACAATAGGCTGGCTGATATAGCCATCAGTCTGCTATCACTAACAGGAGTAACCTTTGGCAATAGGGTCTTTTTGCTGAAGCGACCTACCGTCGTTTGAGCAAATCCCCTATCAACTCCAAAGCGAATAGAGTAGTAGATACAGGGCAAAGCTTGGTGACTGGTATGGGCGCGCAAAAATATCCCGGCTCGACAACCGGGCATTTTTAAGCCGCCCCTAAAACCTACCAGTTTCTCCAAAAAGCAAAAAAAATGTGTCTCCGCTGCAAGGAGTGTTTATGAGTCCCCCTCCCAACAAAATCCCGCCATCCTCTGAAGCTAACAAAGCTCAAACCCCCGAACCCGCCGTTCGTAGACCCAAGGAACCGCCAACTGCCTCGCTCGGCGAGCCTAAAGAGCCGCCAACTGTCCCAACCCCCGCAGCTAGCGCCCCGGCACCAGATCCCAAACCGGCAACTGAACCGGCAACCGAAACTGCAACCGAAACTGCAACCGAAACTGCAATTGAAGCCACGTCGCCTAGCTTAGATGAAAAGCAGCGGCATGGCCCCATACCTGCTCCCTCGGAACCAATGCAGTATCGAGCCATTGGTTTAGTCCGGGGACAATACGCCCCCAGTGACGAACAATTCACCCGCGGTAACTTAATCGTCAGCGATGGACAAGCGATCGATGCCGTGTTACTCGGTCGCGTTATGAGTTTGGTGAAAAATCACTTAGATTTGGCAACCGAACACCTGTGGGTAGTTTATCCCCGGACGCGACAACTAGACAATAATTTGCACATGCAAATTGTTGGAGTTTGGGAGCCAGAAAACTTGAACAAAGTTGCACAACCCGCAGGCGAAACCACCCCAGAACCAGCCGTTGAGGTTTCTGAGGATAGCAAAATTGAAGATGGTTATTTTTCCATTCGCGGTGAGGTGATTTTTCAAGCCCAAGATAACGAACAGATTGTTGTCAAGATTAGGCAAACACCCAAATCCGATCAAGAAGAAGCCAAATACTTCAAGCTGACACTCAAAGGCGTTCTGGACAAGAAAGCTGTGGGTCACTTCTGGGATTTCCAAGTGAAACGACAAGCGGAAGCTTTAGTAATACAGCAGGCTGAAGACGTCGGACTGATACGCCCCAAAAAACCGTCCAAGCCGCGTCCAAAAAGACCGGGTGGCGGTGGCGGTGGCGGTCGATGGCCCAGAAAACCCGGACCAGGGCAAGGGCAAGGACAAGGACAAGGACAAGGACAAGGAAAGGGTCGCTTCTCACCTCGTCCAACCAAATCGGCACCCCCAACGACGCAGACGACGCAGGCGGCCCCAGAAAAGCCCATCCCTCGTCCCGTCAAACGCCAGCAACCGGGCAACGGCGAAGCTAAAAAGTAGTACCATCCTGTAAAAGGGGCGAAGCATTGGGTGAAAACCAATATGCTTCGCCCTAGCAAATCGCTGACTATTCGAGGATGGTGTAGTGGGACAGTACGAACGTTTGATATTAATGGCAGAGGATGAACTAACCCAGTACAGCACCGATGCCCGCAAAATTGAAAAACTCAGACAAAAAATTGGTTTATCTGTAACCGCTGCCGAACAAAAAAAGGTCAAAGAAGCCTTGTTAGCAGAAATGCCCCAAGATTGGTTAAGTCAGTTAGTAGAACAGCAGCGTCAAACTGTTTCGCTTCCTTTGTGGGGCATTGCCGGACTGGGCTTACTGTTTGGAATTTCTTTAAATCAACCCCTTGACTTTATCGCTACAATAGCTGGAGGATTTCTAGCTATAAAAATTCAGCAGTGGGGCTGGAAACTACAGGCGAAAAGATTGGTTATCCAAACTCTGGAAGACATCGAAGAACGAATCCGAAATAAGTAGCGGCAGCATTAATGCTGCGCGCTTGACAAACGAAGCCCGCCTACGCGGGCTATTAGTTTCTATATGTACGGTGCGTTAGCGATAGCGTAACGCACCAGCTCCACCCTATCTGGGGTTGCTAGGTAAGTCCTGTGACAATTACCAATTCCTGATCTATTCCAGAATTGCAAATTGTACTACAGAGTACCTACTGCTTGGAGTCGGTCTAACAAACCTCATTTTAATAACCCTATAGATTTCTTGACCTGTTAGTAGACTACCTACTTTTATCGTGCCGTCAAAGTGACCAGAAACAAAAAGTTGATTCTGCGGGATCGCAATAGAATAAAATGCTGGGCGCCACTGGAATGTTCGTAGTCGCTCAAAGTTTCGCCATAAGGTACTTTCAGAATTGGTCAAAATCTAAAATCTAAAATCTAAAATCTAAAATCTAAAATTATTCGAGGGCAATGGTTGCTCCCCAGCGGTCTTGGGGTAAAAAAGCCCGATCCATAGGAATCGAAGCAACTCGTTCGGTGAGGGTAAATTTCCCTTCTTCGATCCATTGTTTTAACTCTAATGCCACTTGTCGGGATAGATAAATACTAGCAAGGGGAGCCACCCTCACCGATTTTCCTTCAATCGTCATCTTACCGGATTTTAATTGCGCGTAACTGACTAATCCAAATGTGGGACGGACGCGGCGGGGTATGGAAAAATCTACTACTGGTGCAACTAAATCTTTGTCTTGTACGGCACATTTGGCAACAACTTCTTCATGCAAAACTGGGATGGGAATCCCAACTCCTAGCATGATGGAAGCGCCATAATTTTTAAAGTAACAACCCCTTACCCACCGCCTATCCATTTGTTTGGCATCGCCAATCAACGCTAAAGTAGCAGCAGGGCCGATGGGGGTGCGATTGGGTAGACGTTTTTGTAAGGGGAAGTGCTGGGTGCCTTCCCAAGCGACGTAACCTATACCGCCGCCTAGAAAAATGCGGGTGCCGATGCCAATTATTTCTAAATCTGGGTCGTTGAGTAAGGGAGCGATCGCACCCGGATTAGAATATACCGCATTTCCCAGCCGCGGTTGTAGCGTACCCAGGTAGGTGAACAGCGCGCGATCGCCTCCGTTCACCCCCACAATAAAATTCTGATACAGGTTGCGCGGATTATATAAATAAAACTGGTTAATTGTATCGCGAGTAATCGTAGTTTCAAATGTTGTTCTAGGGTAACAGTCCGTTGCCTGTCCAATTGCTCGCAATTGCACGGGTTTACCGGCGATTAAATCTTCGATGACATGACCGCCGCCTCGTTCTTTAGATTCTTCCCCATCGGTTATCTCACCCGTGCTAGGATAATCCACGCCTTGGGCGGCTCCTAAAAACAAATCTACGGCACCAAATCCAGAATAAGCTAACACTCCATCTATCCAGCAAGAGCGAATTTTAATCGGCGGATCGGTATGCCCTAAATTAATAATTGCCCCGGTTGATTCCATCGGCTCAAACGTGCCGGTGGTAATCACATCTACTTGCTTAGCTGCCTCAGAAACGCCAATTTCTGCCACCCGCGCTTTTAATTCTTCGGCTGTCCAAACAATCGCAGATTTTTGGTTAATTTTGTCGTTAATTTCAGCAATAGTACGCATAATTTATTTCAGATTTTAGATTTTAGATTGCAGATTTTTTCTCATTTAAATTTACTTATCTCAGATTTTAGATTGCAGATTTTTTCTCATTTAAATTTATTTATCTCAGATTTTAGATTGCAGATTTTTTTCTCATTTAAATCTACTTGTCTCAGATTTTAGATTTTAGATTGCAGATTTTTTTCTCATTTAAATCTACTTATTTTAGATATTAAACTAAAATTATAACATTATTTTTAACCTAAAATATTAAATTTGCCAGATGGAATTCTGGGTAAATCTGCAATCTTAAATCTGCAATCTGCAATTAGCTATTCTTCATTTTCAGGCTCGTCAATGGAAGCGTCTGGGGGTTTTGGGGTTCTGGCTGGCAATATGGGAGCGTTATGATCTACTTGGGCGACTTTTTGGGATTCGGCTTCGCCAGCTGCGTTAAACTCGGCTTCGCGATCGCTATGCCACAGATCTAGCACATCTTTAATTAAAACTTCTGTCAGCCAAACTTTAAGCACGACTGTGAGAGGTAGCGCCAAAATCAGCCCTAAAAATCCAAAAAATGTCGCAAAAAATACTTGAGACATTAACGTGATTGCTGGTAACAATGCTACTTGTTGCGCCATCACGTAAGGCGTCAAAAAGTTACTTTCAAACTGCTGAATCACAATATACAGAATTAAGACGGCAACCGATTTCCACCACACCCCATCTAACAGCGCGATTGTCATCGGTAACACGACGCTCAACGTGGGGCCAATATTCGGAATCAAGTTGAGCAATCCTGCTAGAATTCCTTGAGCTAGTGCCAGCCTTACCCGTAAAATTGACAAGCCAATTAGCGACAGCATCGCCACCACGCCCATGCTAATTAGCGCTCCGATAATCCACCTACCAAGTGCTACCTCGCATTCATCTAATATCCCTTCTACTCGCCGCCGATAAAATGAGGGAAACAGTCTAACAAATACTTTGCGGTAGGCTCTCGGTTGAGCTAACATCATCAAGGTTAAAACTAGCACTAGCAAAAAGCTTAAAAGCCCTCCTAGCGTATTCGAGACAAATGCACCCGCACCGCCCAATAGTTGACTGAGGAATGGCTGCAATTGTTGTTGGAGTTGTTGGCTTAAAGTATTTCCTCCACCACCAGGTTTCTGGGGCAGCAGATAGGGAGCCAACTGACTGGGAATGTTTGATTGTACCTGTTCTATCCAAGGAGTCAACTGATCGATAGCGGTGGGCAATAGCTCTGCTAATTGTCGAAACTCGGTGGCAAATGGCGGTACGATCAGCCAGAAGAAACCGATCAGAACGGTTAGCAAAATCGCCACCGAAAGCGTGACAGCCCATCCCCGGGCTAACCCTGACTCTTGCAGGCGTCTTGCCAGTCGGTTTAAAGCGGTTGCCAAAACGACGGCGGCAAATACCAGCAATAGCACTTCCCGAATTTGCCACAGAATATACAAACATATTGATACGACTAACAGGCCGATGAGTTGACCCAATTTCACGGTACTGACTCCAGGCACGTAGGAAAATTAAGAAAACTATGAGATTATAGCTCAAAGATAACTTGAATGAACGAACTAATTCTATTTTGACGATGCCATCGGTTCGAGCTGGGCGATCGCTCACTTTTACCTATCAAATTGCCAATGGTAAATTAAGGAAAACAATATACAACCATTTGACGATTTTGTTAATGAAATTAATATTTTTTATCAAACAAATCCGGCGGGCTTTGCAGCGTGAAAGTATCGATCGCATTATTTTAATAATTGGCATCCTTATTGCGGTTAGTTCGATCAGTTTATCGTTACTGGAACCAGATCTATCTTTATTCGATGCTTTCTGGTGGAGTATTGTTACCTTAACTACTGTTGGCTATGGCGATATTGCGCCAAAAACTCCTGGCGGTCGCTTGATTGCTATACTGGAAATGATTTTTGGGGTGGGGATTTTAGCAACGTTCAGTGCTACAATCGCTAGTATTCTAGTAAATCAAAAGTTTAGGCAAGAACTTGGTATGAGTTCTTATAAATTTGAAAATCATATAATTTTGTGTGAATGGAATTTGCGATCGCGCGTGATTCTAAAAGAGCTTCGCCTCGAACCTCAAACTAAAGAAAAACCGATAGTTTTAATTGCCAATATAGAAAGAAAGCCAGTTGAAGACGAAAATTTATTCTTTATTCAAGGTCAGGTTTCTGATGAAACCTTGAATCGGGCGAACTTAATTAAAGCGAAGACGGTAATTATTTTGGGCGATGATAGTTTAGAATGCACAACTCGCGATGCCAAAGTTGTTTTATCTACCCTGACAATAGAAAGCATCAATCCCAATGCTTACACAATTGTGGAACTGGGAGATCCTGCCCACGTGCAAACTTGCAAGCGGGCTAAAGCTGACCAAATCATCGTCAGTAGCGAGTTAAGTAGTATGCTTTTAGCTCAAGAAGCCCTCAATCACGGCATTACCAAAGTTGTTGCCGATTTGTTGAGCTTTCAAGATGGCAATCAATTGTATAAAATTCCCCTGCCTAAATCTCAGATTGGAAAGCCGTTTATTGATGTCTTTATCTATATGAAGCAAATGTATCAAAGTACTGTAGTAGCTGTACAAAAAGCAAGCGATGGCGAAGTTATCTCTAATCCGCCAACAGATTATCATCTGGAAAATAACGACGATTTAATTGTCATTGCCAGCAGCAAACCGCGAATTTAAGTCCTCAAATGCTAATTGCTAATTGCTAACGGCTAATTGCAAGATTGTTTTTCTATTAACTCAAGTTGCTAGTGATGAGGTCAAGCATTTTAGATCCCCCTAAATCCCCC
>CAYXCW010000062.1:17390-42526 GCA_964463555.1 uncultured bacterium | reverse complement strand
CATTTTAGATCCCCCTAAATCCCCCTTAAGAAGGGGGACTAAGAATCCCAAGCCGGTTGACTTTGAATCCGGTTCCCCCCTTTTGAAGGGGGGTTAGGGGGGATCAAACCAACCATCTTTGTAACTAGCAACTTGCGTTAGTATATTCGTTCCCAGGCGGTCGCCTGGGAACGAGAGGCGAGCGGCAAAACGTAAATTTTTATTAAATCGTTAAAATGGTAGCTTATGCTACAGAATTTTCTGATATGTTAATTAGTAGAAGGTCACCAAGGGAATCAGGAACAAGGAGAAAAGCATTATGTCTACTCAAGATCAAGCCCGCGCCCTGATGATGCGTCACCATCACTTGATTAAGAATCGACAGCAAGCGATGCTGGGACGTGCGGCGGCTGAATTTCACTTGTCTGTTGATGATGAGTACTGGACTCATACCCAAGGCAAACCAGAACCGAGTTTTCGGGCAAGCTACGATCGCAGTAATGCTGCTTTAAGTTAGACGCTCTTAATAAACGGAGTATAGGGAAGCGATTTTTTTGGCATAAGTCCTCGGCTCGACTGAATAATTTAACAATCTTTCATAGAGTGGGAATTTTTTCCGGGCGTTGTTATGTGCAAGCAACGCCCTTTAATTTTTGACGCGATCGCCGAGCGAGCGATCGCACCATCGTGGTAGCGTTGAATTGTCATAGCTTACGCCAAGAAACCGGGTTTCTATGGAAAACGAAGAAACCCGGTTTCTAACCTCGTAGTGCGTAAGTCCCGATTGTGCAACCCTTGAACTTCTTCGAGGTTGATTTATCATGCCACTGCTAGAATCTCAAAACAAATACCCCAACTGCCTGTCGATGAAATTAGAAGCAATTCCAGTTCAGTCGGGTTCAACTGATACTCATGAGCTTGACTTGTACTTGACCTTAGAATTTAACGAACAATGGGAATCTTTCCTCAATGGTCGGATTAAGTTTGGGCTAACAGGTGGCAAATTAGAGCTAAAGCAGGAAGGTGGAGAATTTTCTTTAGCATCTGATTCCTTCAACGATATTTTTTGTCAAGTCACGACCAAGGATTTAAACGAAAATAGGGTTTGGGTTTTTCAAGCTCATCCAGGGGAACCGATTTTGAAAAACGTCATGAACCAAGCGAAACTGGGAACCCTGAAGCTATCTGATAAACCCTGTAGATTTGAAGCGAATTTTGCGGTTTCACCGCCAGATGTGTCTGTAAGAGATGCTGAGGGCTTATGGCGACACGATCTTAGCCCGAATCAACTGGCAGTAATCGAAAGAAAACTGGTGCTTTGGCTCACTTGGGCTAAATTCCAGCCTTATCTCAGTCAAGCGCAGTTATGTTATGAGTGTTTTCCTGATTTTAGTTCAGTGGAAAATTCCTCCAACTTGGAACAACTTCAAGCTCTAATTCACCAGATTAGCGAAGCTAAAACTCACGATTTTCTGGAACTAGCAAAAATTGCTGCCCTCGATGCGATGAGCGATTTTGCTGGCGGTAACTTGCTAGGAGCTAATTTAAGCCAGGTTGATTTAAGCGGTGCAAATCTTTTCCGTAGCAATTTTCGGGGGGCAGATTTAACCGATGCCGATTTGAGCGAAGCTAACTTGAGCGCTGCTACACTTAGCGGTGCAGATTTGAGCGGCGCTTATTTGGAAAATGCAGATTTAAGCTATGCAGACTTGCACCGTGCTAGTTTAGCGCTAGCCAATTTAGGGGGCGTCGATCTGTCCGGAGCAAACCTGCGCGATACTAATCTGAGTAACGCTAATTTGAGCGGTGCTAAGGTGAAGTCAGCCCGATTTGGTAACAACCCTGGACTTTCTCCAGAGCTAAAGGAGAACTTGAGCCACCGGGGAGCAATTTTTGAGGGCTGGTAAGGCGTTTTCTGGTTTTAAGAAGGGAAAAATGGGAATTTCTTCCCCTTTCTCCCTCTTCATTTGTTGCTGTTTTTTGATCCCGTTCGTTATGGCTCAGAATTTAAATTCAGAAATTATACTGAAGATTTAAATTGTTTTTACAATTAGATTGGGTAAATCTACGGTATGGAAATGCGATCGCTCAAAATTTACTAATATTGTCTCTACAAACTCTCTGGCTATTTTATACAGTTTTAATATTTATTCAGTATTTTTACAGTTAAAAATTTACTAAAGTTCAGAGTATGCTTATAATCACCAATAAACCCCAAATGCCACGGGTGTAGTTAAAACAAGTTAATGTTAAATTGACCGCGAAAACAAGGAGAGCTATTGCAAATAATTCTTCCTATCTACCAAATACTTACGACCGCAACCAGCAAAAACCGAGGTTGCTCGCTTAGTAATTTCACCAAAACTATTCAGCATCTACCGATTTAAAAATCTTAACAATTTGGGCGCTATTGGGATTGTACTTTTAATCAAAAGACCGGGTAAATTTTGCATGGAACTATCAGACATAGTTGCTAACTTTCTGGAAATTATATTCAAGAAATCTTAAAAATATATGCCAGTTGGAGCAAAATTGCATCTACCTTTCTGCTGTGAGCCATCTTTCTTGTTGAGCGGGTGGATCTAGGCAAACTTAAGTGATTTGAGGAATCGCAGAGGAGGTATGAAAAATGAACCCGATCAATTGTCAGCCAATTAGTAGTTTTGAGCCAACCAAGAATAGATTTTTGTCGGTAGTTAAGCCAACAGCTAAAGTAGGTTCTGTTTCTATGATAATGCTGCTGCTGACTGGAGGTAATCCACCCGTTTGGGTTGCCGGATTGACCTTGGCACTGAGTATAGCATTGGTTACTAAAACCAAGAAAAAGAAAATCGAAAATCCTCAAGAGTTGTTGGAAAAAACTAAAGACTTTACACGCGCAAACTTGGGGGAAGTTAATTTCAGCAATGCCAACCTCAGGAATGTAGATTTTATCGATGCTAACCTCAGCGGTGCTGATTTGAGCAATGCCGATTTAAGACATGCGAACCTAAAAATTGCTTGTTTGGGTAATGCAAACTTGACTAATGCCGATCTGCGGGATGCCAACCTCAGCGTTGCTTACCTTAAAGGCGTTAACTTGCGCGATGCCGATCTTCGCGGTGCCAACTTGAATGGTGCTAATTTGCACAATGCCAACCTCAGCGACACTAATTTGAATAATGCGGATTTGGGTAGTGCGAATTTGGACGGTGCTAACCTATGCGGTGCGAGTGTAAAAAATACCAATTTGAGCCGCGCTAATGTCAAGAATGCTCGCTTTAAAAATAACTTAGGCTTGTCTGAAGAATTGAAGCAGGATTTGAAGCAACGGGGCGCTATTTTTGAGAATGCTTCAGAGGAAGTTTTTGGTGTTTTGACTGGGGTTTAATTATCTGGGGTTTAATGTAGCGATCGCTCTCACTAAAGCAAGTTACTTTGCACAAGCGCAACTAGCAATCGTGACTTTATGCTTTCTTAGTCGCAACGAACACACCGTTTGGTTGAGCGATCGCAGCTTCTGTCACATTTCCATCTGCATTTTGATTGAATTTAATACTAAATCCTGATAAATTCTTTAGATTAAACTCACGATCTTTGTTAGGCACTAATTCGTAATCTGGTTGACCAGTTATTGAGGCAATTAATCCCTCGCCTCTTAAAGAAATTGTCAGAGTTTGTCCTGCAAGTTCATATTCACCCACAAATTTTTCTAAAAAGCTTAACTCAGTCATTTCTTTTTCAGGTATCCGAGTAAATACAGCATCTTTTAAAGCCGGTTCCATCGGCACGTACATGTTGGTGACATCGCCTTTTTTATCGGTGACGAAAGATATCAACTCCGGCGGCATATCAAGCATTTCTGCCAGTTCGGAGTAAGATATAAAAGTATCGTAGTGATAGTGTTCTAGTTGCGAAGTAATTGAATTATAAGTTGAGATTAAATTATTGTCTTTGAGTTCAACTGAAATCATGCCATAGGCGGGATGTTCGTATTTGCCTGTATAATCTTCTAAAGCATGGGATGGTTGGGTTGCTTTTTTGCGTTCGGCGGCGATTTTTTCTTTGGCTTTGGTGGTAGATTTTTTGGCTTGAGCAACGCCTTCTTTGATGCGATCGCTCCAAACAACTGGTTCTAAATTCAACAAGCGATCGCATACATAATAAGTCACAATAGAATGCAGCGGACTCGCGTTTAAATTGGTGAGAACCACAACCCCTATATTGTCTTGAGGCAGCAAGGTTGTGAGGGCAGAAAATCCATCAATACCGCCTCCATGTTGCACAATTTTATAGCCTCTGTAAGCATATATAGCCCATCCCAAACCATAACTGGGATTCAAAACTTCGCGCTCGTCTTGCGGGTTTGGTTCTACAATCTGTGGCGTATACATTTGATGCAGATTGCCAGGTGAAATTATTGGTTTATCCCCAACCTTGCCTTTGTTTAAGTGCATTAACAGCCACTGGGTCATATCAGTTATATTGGAATTTATCGAGCCAGCGGGGCCAACCACTTCAATATTGAGAAAAGGAATTTCTTTGATTTCCTCATTTTTATGTAAGTAAGGACAAGCAAAATCATCAGTTGTTTGCGATGCCTCTACGGAAAAATTGCTGTTTCCCATCCCCAAAGGATGCAAAATTTCCCGTTGGACAAATTCTTCCCAATTACAACCTGCTATTTCACCGACTAAGTAACCCGCCGCCAAATACATTAAATTGTTATATTGAAAACCCGTCCGCAGTTCTTTAGTAGGTTCGAGATACTGCAAGCGGTTGATAATTTCTTCGCGGGTGAAATTAGTTCTATACCACATGGCATCGTGACGGGGTAAACCCGATCGATGGGTGACTAAATCGCGCGGCGTGATATGTTCGCTGACATAAGAATCGTATAATTTAAAACTGGGGAGATAATTTCTCACGGGTTTATCCCAATCTAATTGACCCCGGTCAACTAAAATACCCATAGCCATTGTAGTAAAAGCTTTGGTGCAAGAACCGATAGCGAATAGGGTTTTGGGGGTGACTGGTAAGTTATTTTTAACATCGCGCCAACCGAAACCTTCGCAGAAGATAATTTGGTTATCTTTGACGATAGCGATCGCTAGCCCCGGTACGTTCCACTGTGGCATTGTATTATTGATGAATTCGCTTAGACCTTGCATGGCATACTCCTGATTTGAGATCGAGACGGACAAAGCAAAACCAGCGATCAAGTTACAACTCCCTAAACCTAAATTCCAGTCTATATTGGGAAAGCGCCTACAAACGCGGTGAAATTACCTGCTGGTAAGGCACAATCTTTTACGGTAGAAGCATAGGGAAACGCTCAATGGTCGGTGCTAGCAATCGCAAACCCAACTCAATTGTCAAACCCGCTACAAGTATCTTTCTGTCAACTTTGCTGGTGCTGTCGGGCGCAGAATTTAGTTTCGCCCAAACCCGTAGGAGAGTCACCCAAAATACCACTACTCGTTGTCCCCAAGCAGAACCTTATACTTTGGGTGCAGGCGATCGCATTCAATTAGATGTATTCAACGTGCCAGAATATACCCGCGAATACCAAGTTCTCCCCGATGGTACGGTAAACTTGGCACTCGTCGGTCGCGTATCAGTAGCAGGATTGACCCTGGATCAAGCCTCTAACGTCGTGCGGACGCGATACGCACCCTTCCTCAGACGGCCTATTATTACGGTAATTTTAGTTGCGCCCCGCCCCCTCAACGTGGCAGTATCTGGGGAAATTACCCGTCCTGGTTCCTACAGCATTCCCATCACCGGCAGCGGTTCGGGCATTCAATTCCCGACAATTACTCAGGCGCTGACTCTGGCTGGGGGGATTACTCAGTCAGCGAATTTACAGGGGGTGCGCGTGGTTAGACCCGGACGCGGTACGATTGCGGTTAATCTTTTAGCTTTGCTGCAACAGGGAGATCAGTGTCAAAATATCGCTTTGCGGGATGGAGACAGCATTTTTATTCCCACCGCCGCTAATATTAACCCGGCAGCAGCTTCCCAACTCGCCACGGCTAGCTTTGCCCCGGCTGGCAATCAACCGATTAACGTTGTGGTTGTAGGGGAAGTGACTCGTCCCGGCCCCCAAATCGTCCAACCCGATCAAACCGGCGCCCTGCCTACGGTATCGCGGGCGCTGCAAGTCGCTGGTGGGATTCGCCAATCTGCTGATATTAATCGCATCCAGGTGCGTCGGGCAACGCGGGGCGGACGGCAACAAGCGATTACCGTCGATCTGCAACGATTGTTGCAAAATGGCGATCGCTCTCAAGATTTAGTCTTACAACAAGGGGATACTATCCTCGTTCCCACCGCCACGACTGCCAATCGCAACCAAGCGCTTGATTTAGCCGCTGCTAGTTTTGCCCCCGCGACGAATCAACCGATAAATGTCGCCGTGGTCGGGGAAGTGACTCGTCCCGGCCCCCAAGTTGTGCAGCCAGATCAATCCGGTGCCGTACCCACCGTGTCGCGGGCGCTACAAGTGGCTGGCGGGATTCGCCAATCTGCCGATATATCTCGCATCCAGGTAATTAGACCGACGCGGGGGGGCGGACAACAAACCTTTGACGTCGATCTATCCCAATTGTTGGAAAATGGCGATCGCGCTCAAGATTTAATTTTGCAACAAGGGGATACCGTACTTGTACCGACTGCAACTGCGGTGAATGCCGCCCAAGCACTCGATTTAGCCGCTTCTAGCTTCGCCCCGGCGACGAATCAACCGCTGAACGTGGTAGTTGTGGGGGAAGTAACCCGTCCTGGCCCTTATGTGGTTCAACCCGAAGGCACGGGTGCAGTCGCTACCTTGGCGCGGGCATTGCAAGTTGCAGGAGGCATCAGGCAAACTGCCGATCTGACCCAAATCCAGATTATTCGACAGGTACGGGGTGGCAGGCAACAAACCCTGACGGTGAATTATGCCCAACTACTGCAAGCTGCCGATCGCACCCAGGATATTATCTTGCAACAAGGGGATACCATCTTCGTCCCCGCTTCGGTTGCCCCAACTGCCGCTGATTCTTTGGCGCTGGCATCTAGCAGCGTTGCCCCCACCGGGGCGCAACCTTTAAACATTGCCGTAGCGGGAGAAGTGCAGCGTCCTGGTAGCTACGTCCTGCAACCAGCACAACCGCCGACGGTAATTGTGGGTGCATTACCCAGCGTCGCCGGGTTACCAACGGTGACTCAGGCGATTCAAATCGCCGGGGGGATTACTCAATCTGCCGATATTCGCCGCATCGAGGTACGTCGAGTGACGCAAGCAGGAGTGGAACAAAAAATCTCGGTGAATTTTTGGCAATTGTTGGTGTCAGGCGATCGCTCGCAAGATGTCGTGCTGCAACAAGGGGATACAATTTTTGTGCCCACTGCCGCCAACATCGACCCCGCAGAAGCCGCACTATTAGCAGATGCTAGTTTTTCCCCCGCCACCATTCCAGTTAACGTAGTGGGAGAAGTTACCCGACCCGGTATCACACAAGTGCGGCCTAATACCCCCCTCAATCAAGCCATTCTCGCCGCAGGCGGGTTTAATGCCAGGGCAAGAAAAGCAACGGTAGAATTGTTACGCCTCAACCCCAACGGCACCGTTTCTCGCCGTACCATCGAGGTCGATCTCGACAAAGCCACCAGCGAACAAAACAATCCTACCCTCCGTCCGAACGACGTAATTATAGTCGCTAGATCTGGCTTAGCCCGCACCGCCGATAATCTCGGTTTGATTTTAAACCCTGTGGGTCAGGGATTCTCGTTCCTCAACTTTTTTAGAGACTTTATGAGATTATTCGGAGTTACAGTGCCATAGAAACCTTAGCAGCGTATTTGATAAAGTACCATTATCGCCAAACAAGAAAACATGAAAATCCAACCCTATTCCCAACCATTCTGGCCCGATCGAAATCCTCAATCCCAAATTGGTGTCACTCCCATTTATCCTGAACCGCTGCACAACAATGATACTGACCAAGTAAATTTGCGTCAGCTTTTAACAGTTTTACGCCGTCGTTACCTCGTGGTTGTGATTGTCGCAATCTCTGTCGCCACGGCTATCGGTTATCGCGCCTTAAATCGTCCCCCACTTTATGCAGGTCAGTTTCGGCTGTTAGTTGAAGCGATCACCGCTGAAACCAAAGTGGCTCAAACTCCCGGTGAAATCATATCTACGGCTTTTGATTACAACACTCAAATTGAGGTTTTACGCAGTCCCACCGTCACTGCTTCTATTCTCGAAGATATTCGGGTTAAGTATCCCGATATCACCTATGACATCCTCATGGAAAAATTAACAATTAACCGACTACCAGATACTAAAATTTTACAAGTACGCTACCAAGATAGCGAGCAGAAAAAAGTTAAAGATATTTTGGAAAAGCTCGCTCAAGGATATTTAAATTATAGTCGCCTACAGCGGCAAACCGATGTTTTAGAAGGGATTAAATTTGTTGAAGACCAGTTACCGCAGTTGCGACTAAAAGTTGATACCCTGCAAGCTAGGTTGCAAAAGTTTCGCCAGCAATACAACTTTATTGAACCAGAAGCCCAAGCGCAACAATTGTCGAATCAAATTAGCTCGATTAGCCAACAGCGCCTGGAAAATCAAACCAAATTCAATGAAGTAAAATTATTATATGCAACCTTGCAAAACCAGTTGGGACTAGATCCAAGTCAAGCAATTGTAGCAGCTGCTTTGAGCGAATCACCTCGCTATCAAAAGTTGTTAAATGAACTCCAAGAAGTAGAAACGAAAATTGCCACGGAATCAGTGCGGTTCACCCAAGCTAACCCGATATTGCAATCATTGCAAGAAACTCGCCAAAAATTGCTGCCTTTAATTCGCCTAGAAGCTCAAAAGATTATTGGCAACAACTTGTCAACCGCTAAAGTAGAACCAAACAAACTTACCTATCAAAATTCGGTTCGCTTAGCTTTAACTCAGCAATTTGTTGAGGCATCTAACCAAATTCGGGTAATAGAAGTTCGTAGTAAAGCTTTAGAACAAGCGGAAATAAACTTAATTCAACAATTTAAACAAATGCCCATCCGGGCACGGGAATACACCGATTTACAGCGTGAATTAAAGGTCGCTACCGAAAGCTTAACCCGCTTTTTGTCAACGCGGGAATCCTTGCAAATTGAAGCAGCTCAAAAAGCCGTTCCCTGGCAACTAATTGCCGCACCAGAAGAAGCTGTTGCTATTGCTCCCCATACCTATCGCAATTTGGCGCTGGGAGTCTTCGCTGGGTTGCTATTAGGTGTAGGCGCAGCTTGGATTGTAGAAATGCTCGACAGCGTGTTTCACTCCGCTGACGAACTCAAAGATAAAACGGGCATCCCTCTACTGGCAGTCATTCCTTTTAATAAAGGTGTGAAAAAACTGATGGGGCTGCGGGCAACGGCAAGTTTACCTGAAGCCGAAAGCTCGACTATTCCTGTCAGTTTTGTGGAAAAATTCCAGCGCTACAATGCTTCTCCTTTTTTAGAAGCTTTTCGCTCGCTTTATACTAATATTCGCCTGCTAGGTTCGGATATGCCCATCCGTTCTTTAGTCATCAGTTCGGCGATGCCAGCAGAAGGTAAAACCATCGTCGCTTTACACCTGGCACAGGCGGCAGCAGCAATGGGAAAAAGAGTGTTATTAGTGGATGCAGACTTGCGCCGTCCTCAAGTTCACGTCAGATTGGGTTTACCAAATATGCGGGGATTGAGCAATTTAATTGCATCGGAGGATTTAGATTTCAACGATGTGATTCAAAAATCGGCTCAAGACGATAATCTATACATATTAACAGCCGGACAAATTCCTCCCGATCCAACCAGACTTCTGTCTTCGGAAAAAATGCAGAATTTGATGGCAGAATTGCGATCGGCTTTTAGTTTAGTCATTTACGACACTCCTCCCCTGGTGGGTTTCGCAGATGCTAATCTGGTGGCGCCTCCTACAGATGGACTGGTGTTAGTTGTAGCGCTGGGAAAAACTGACCGTTACCCGTTAACGCAAGCATTAGATGGCATCAGAATGTCCAATACGCCTTTTTTAGGCATCGTTGCCAATGGACTTAAACAGTACACGACTCGCGCCAATGATGCTTATGACCATTATTACTCGCAAGTCCGGAGCGATCGCATCCCTCAAGATGCCGTCAGCAATTTGGATAATGGATAATTGGTCATCGGTAATTGGTAATGGGTAATTGGTAATAGAAGACAATACCCAATTACCAATTACCAATCGTCCATCACCCATTAACAATCACTCATTTCGGCAATCGGTAATATCAACAACACCCGATTACCAATTACCAATTACCAATTACCAATTACCCATGACTGACAACATCAAAATCCCTAGCTGTAGCTGGCAACGCCCCATCGGTTTAGGGTGGGATAACCCCTATACTGTACGCTACAAAAGCAATCTCGACGATGGCCCCTGGCACGGAATGCCCCTGGGGGGCTTTGGTGCCGGGTGTATCGGTAGATCTTCGCGGGGCGATTTTAACCTCTGGCATCTCGATGGCGGCGAACATGTATTTAAAACTATTCCAGGTTGTCAATTTAGCGTTTTTGAGCAAGTAGAAAATCAAAGCCAAGCTTATGCTTTGTGTACGGCAGCACCAGAAGATGGCACGCTGTCTAGTTGGCAATGGTATCCCCAAAACAGAGGAAACGCAGGAACTTATCATGCGCTTTATCCTCGCAGTTGGTTTGCTTATTCAGGAGTCTATCAAGCCGAGTTAACTTGCGAGCAATTTTCGCCAATTTGGGCGAAGAATTATCAGGAAACCAGTTACCCGGTAGCAATTTTTCTCTGGACTGTTCGCAATCCTACCGATGCGCCGATTACTCTCAGCATTATGCTTACTTGGCAGAATATCATCGGTTGGTTTACTAATGCGATCGCATCCCCCCAAGTTTGCGTCCGCGATGATGGCAGTCCGGTTTATGAGTATCAACCGCGACTCGGCGACAGTACCGGCAATTACAATCAATGGATTCAAGATCAATTTCGCGTCGGCTGTCTCCTCGACCGCGTCAGGCTTGATGATGATACCGTTCAAGAAGGGGAGGGGCAAATGTGCATTGCCACTCTCAGTAACCCCAGTTTGGAAGTGTTTTATCATACCCGTTGGAATCCAGTAGGCGATGGCGCGGATATTTGGAACGCCTTTGCCGCTGATGGTTCTTTACCCGACCGCAATAACGAGACGCCCGCCGAAGCTGGGGAACAAATTGGGGCGGCGATCGCTGTGCGTTTCACCGTCAGACCGGGTAAAACCAAGCAAATTCCCTTCATCCTCGCTTGGGATTTCCCCATCACTGAATTTGCTAAAGGTATTAATTATTACCGAAGATATACAGATTTCTTCGGACGCAACGGCAAAAATGTCTGGGCGATCGTTCGCACAGCGCTGAAACATTACGATACTTGGTACGAACGCATCTGTGCGTGGCAAGAACCAATTTTGACCAGGGAAGATTTGCCCGATTGGTTCAAAATGGCGCTGTTTAACGAACTGTACCACCTCAGCAGTGGCGGTAGTCTTTGGACGGCGGCTGATGAAATCGCCCCCGTCGGTCAGTTTGCGACTTTGGAATGCTTGGACTATCGCTGGTATGAAAGTTTGGATGTGCGGCTTTATGGCGGTTTCGGATTGGCGATGCTTTGGCCTAGACTCGAAAGAGCCGTACTAGCAGCGTTTGCTCGCGCGATTCCCACCAGCGACGATACGCCCCGAACTATTGGGTATAACCAAGCACAAGCTGTTCGCAAAGTTGCGGGTGCAACTCCCCACGATTTAGGCGCGCCAAACGAACATCCTTGGGAAAAGACGAATTACACCAGCTATCAAGATTGCAATTTGTGGAAGGATTTACCTTGCGATTTCGTGTTGCAGGTTTATCGGTATTTTCTTTTAAGTGGTTCTACGGATACTGGTTTTTTATGGGAATGTTGGAGCAGTATCGTAAAAACGCTGACGTACTTAAAAAGCTTCGATCTCGATGGGGATGGGATTCCGGAAAACTCTGGCGCGCCAGATCAAACTTTTGATGATTGGCGATTGCAAGGTATAAGTGCTTACTGCGGCGGGTTGTGGTTGGCGGCTTTAGAGGCGGCGATCGCAATTGGCAATATCCTACTGGAAAACCCACCCGATTTTGAATTATCTCAAGTAAATCATTCCAGGGAAAATCTACAATCTGAACTCCAAAATTGGCAAACCTGGTTGCAACAATCCCGACAGGTTTATCAAGAAAAACTCTGGAACGGTCAATACTACCGCCTCGATAGCGAAAGCGGTTCTGATGTAGTGATGGCTGACCAACTCTGCGGTCAATTTTACGCCCGCCTGTTGGGATTACCCGATATCGTACCAGTTGAATGTACCAACACCGCCCTTAAAACCGTCTACGATACCTGCTTTGTTCGGTTCAATAACTATCTATCCCTCCCAAATCCCATCGGTGCAGCCAACGGTGTCAAACCCGATGGTTCCCCCGAAAACCCGAATGCTACCCATCCCCTAGAAGTTTGGACGGGGATTAATTTTGGTCTGGCTGCGTTTATGGTGCAAATGGGAATGAAACCGCAGGCGTTTCAACTTGCAGAAGCTGTAGTACAACAAATCTACAATAATGGCCTGCAATTCCGCACTCCTGAAGCTATTACCGCCGCCGGTACTTTCCGCGCCAGTACTTACCTGCGAGGTATGACAATTTGGGCAATTTATCGCGTTCTATAAGAAAAGTAGGAAAAGTAGGAAAAGTAGGAAAAGTAGGAAAAGTAGGAAAAGCAGGAAAATATGTCTTAAGTCTTACTTAAGGTGGTTGACAAACTAAATAATTTACCCTCTGGCAATTTGTTCGTTTAATACTTCAAATCATTTTATCAGGGTTTGATTTAGCGAGGGGTTTGACCCCTCGCCAAACAGATTGCCTTAAACTTAAGCGCTAAAAACCCCCTTTCCTGGTAGGGAATTCCCGCCAAGGGGCTGGATATTGCGAATTCCCTGACGTGAAATTTATCGCAGGGCAACCAGGTAAAGCTTCAAATACTTGCTGGACTGGCTTTTTGGAAATACTTAAAAAATGATAAATTTGATAGTTTTAATTAAATTAATAACTTGTAATATAAAGCTTTGATGAACCTTCTATGAAGATTCAGTAAAAATATATTTTTAATCTTGTCTTAACGGTTGCTCTAACCCTTAAATAGAATCAATTACAGCTCTGTGGATTCACTGAGATGCATAAAACCGTAGAAGAGCTTTTTTAGTAAAATGAAATAGCTAATCGTTCAAACGACAAAAATTTTACTTTTGTAAAAAATTGAATTCATCATTACATTCCCTGTTTGCACCAACCAGAAAGTAACTCCAGATTTACTTTGTTGCTTTCCAGAAGCAAGTCAAATAACTTAACAATCCGATCCAGACTTGTTACCCCAAGTCGTTTAACATTCTTCCTGTCCTTGGCTTGCCACGAGAGTTTTAACCGCAAGTACTTGACCCCTTGCTTGTAAAGAGAGCGATAATAATGAAACAGACTGTCACCAATCAGGAAAAGTTTCCCATTCGAGATAGGCAAGAGGATTCCAACCTATTCCTTGCAATACAAAAGTTGTTCAATTCAGCTCGCCTAGATGCAGCCCTCGCCTCGGAATTCGAGCAATCGTTAAAAGTTTATAATCTTGAGCTTGGTGATGAGGCATTTAATAGTATAGTGCCAGATTCTACGCAAAATAATGTTCTTGGCGAACATAATGGCAATAATTTTTACATTGTTTCTCAGGGGAGGGTGCGACTGCTAGGCGTTGATGCTTTGGGGCATCAGGAAGTTTCGGCGGTGGTATTAGAGGAGGGAGAAACCTTTGGTGCAGACGGATTATTGTGCGATCGCGCTCATGTTTACCGAGCGATCGCAGCAGGCGCATTGCAAGTTGCTTGTCTGGAGGCAGGGCAACTCGAGCGCTGGTTGGAAAGGTTACCCGCACTGAGAGAATACTTAAAAGGAGAAACGCAAAAACGGCAGCGGCAAATATTCTTTAAAACCTCAACCGACTTGCGACGCTTACCCAGCCACCAACTGCGCGAGATCGTACCTAACATCGTAGAAATACGCATCAGCTCCGGGGAATCCCTAGCACAAGCAGCCCCTGCCAGCGGTGGTCGCTACTGGTTAGCGAGTGGGGAGTTGAGTCGGGGAAAGAACGGAGAAGTAGTCAGCGATCTATTTCCGAGTTGGGGATATCCAGAAGCAACGCCGTCAGACTGGGTAGCGAAGACAGATTTATTGGTGTATCAGCTGGGGATAGAAGATTGGCAAACAGCCAGCGCGATCGCACCCAAGTACTTTAATCCATCCGGCGATGCAGCCGCGAACAACGGACAGAAATCAGCTTCCTCAAGAAAGAAAGCAAAGAAAGGACAGCGGACAATTTCCCCGTCAAGCGCCCCCGCTCAAGAGTCAAAAGACAGCAATTCCCCGACAAAACCGGGAAAATCGCCGAATAAAGTCGTTGCGTTTCCCAAACCAGCGCAAAAGCTGCGGTGGCCTTGGCAAGGTTATCCGTTAATTTTGCAGCAAAGTTCTTCCGATTGCGGCGCCGCTTGTCTGGCGATGATCTCTCAATACTGGGGAAAGCGGTTTAGCCTCAACTACCTGCGAGAACTTGCCGATGTCGGTCGTTCTGGTGCAACGCTGAAAAACCTAGCCACTGCCGCAGAAAACCTGGGATTCATGGCTCGACCAGTGCGAGCTTCTCTGGGCAAAATCGCAGAGCAGAAAAACCCCTGGATTGCCCACTGGCAGGGAGTTCACTACGTTGTAGTTTATAAGTGTAAAGGCTCGCACATACTGGTTGCCGACCCCGCCAAAGGCAAGAAATCGATCTCCCGCAAAGAATTTCTGGAAAACTGGAGCGGTTACGCCCTGCTACTCGACCCCACACCCCGCTTGCGAGACACCGAATCGCAAAAAATATCCCTGGGTCGATTCGTCAATGCCTTGAGTCCTTATAAATCCCTGATCGCGCAAATTATCCTCGCCTCCTTGCTGGTTCAGGTTTTTAGCGTCTTTACCCCCCTGTTTACCCAGATCATTTTTGACCAGGTAGTCGTACACAAAAGCTTACCCACCCTGAATGTATTTATTCTGGGACTGCTTTTGTTTAACTTTTGGAATATCGGCTTGGGCGCTACCCGCCAATACCTGCTAGCCTACTTTTCTAACCGATTGAATCTGACCCTGATCGGTGGATTTATTAACCATACGCTGCTGTTACCCCTGAAGTTTTTTGAATCGCGCCGGGTAGGGGATATCGTCACCCGCGTTCAAGAAAACCGCAAGATTCAGCAGTTTCTGATCGGTCAAGTCGTCTTGGCTTGGTTAGATATGGTCATGGGGCTGGTTTATTTGGGTCTGATGCTGTATTACAACTGGCAACTCACCCTGCTGGTGCTGGGGTTGATTCCGCCGATCATCATTTTGACCCTAGTCGCTACCCCGATGCTGCGGCAAGTCTCCCGCGAAGTGTTTAACGAAGCCGCGGAGCAAAACTCCGTGCTGGTGGAAATGCTCACCGGAGTTGCCACCGTCAAAGCCGTAGCCGCCGAACGGGAAGTCCGCTGGCGTTGGGAAGACCGCTTTACCAGCACCCTAAATATGGGGTTTAAGGGTCAGAAATTGGGAATTGGGTTGCACGTAATTAGCGGCTCGATCAACACTTTAGGCACCACGGCGTTGCTGTGGTACGGAGCTACGCTGGTAATTCAAGACCAGCTCACCATCGGTCAATTTATGGCTTTTAACATGATGATTGGTCGCGTTATCAGTCCATTTCTGACTTTGGTGGGGATGTGGAACCAACTGCAAGAAGTGCTGATTTCCGTAGAACGCCTCAACGATGTGTTTGAAACCGAACCCGAACAAATTCCTGGAAAACCGATGCTGATCTTGCCCCACTTGCGGGGAGAAGTGCGGTTTGATAACGTTTCCTTCCGCTACGGTTCCGAGGAAGAGCGCAATACGCTTCAGAACATTTCTTTTGAGGCGTATCCCGGACAAACGATCGCAATTGTCGGTCGCAGCGGTTCCGGTAAGAGTACGTTGGTGAAACTGTTGCAGGGTTTGTATTATGCCGACACTGGTCGCGTTTTGATCGACGGACACGATGTGCGGCACGTTTCTCCCCAGTCTTTGCGCTCTCAACTGGGCGTGGTACCCCAGGAGTCGTTCCTATTTTCCGGCACGATTATGGAAAATATCACGCTGTATCGACCGGAATTTAGCTTGGAGCAAGTCACGGAAGTGGCAAAACTCGCAGAAGCACACGGGTTTATTCAGGATTTGCCCTTGGGTTACAACACCAAAGTCGGCGAGCGGGGGTCAAACCTTTCTGGCGGACAGCGCCAACGACTCTCGATCGCTCGCGCTTTGTTGGGCGCACCGCCGATTCTGGTGCTGGACGAAGCTACCAGTTCTCTCGATACCGAATCAGAACGGCGATTTCAGAACAATCTAGAGCGGTTGTCCCGCGATCGCACTACCTTTATCATTGCCCACCGTCTCAGTACGGTACGCAATGCCGACTCGATCCTAGTGCTAGACCGAGGCATTTTAGTCGAACAGGGCAATCACGAACAACTGATGGCACAGCAAGGTCTGTATTTCCACTTAGCCCAGCAACAACTCAATCTTTAATTAACCAACTTCCTCGCTCGACTCCAAACCCTCGATTCCGTGATTATACGCAAGCTACTTCGGCTCCAACCCGCTCAAAACTAAATTTTCAGCATCGTTGTGAGTTGGGTGTCCAGGTTAACCAGAGATTAACCAAAAAACTGCCAAATTGGCAAGCTACAGCTAAACGGACTCAGCAATAATACGGAAAATGGTTGGGGGCGAAGCAAAAGGCAAAAAACTGCATTAGTAAAGCTGTGGATTTACCATCCAAAAGCCATCAAAATTAGACTTTTTTCAGCTTGGGGCACTACCATGCAACAACCAATCGAACCGGATTCTGGATCTAAACCCGAACGCTCCCCCAATAAAAACAGGCATGAGAATTCCGATGCCAAGAATAAAGAAAATCGCACCGTCAAGGAGCCGTCTTTCTCTTCTGTTTATGGGGGGACAACCGCTGCAATAGACTACCCCACCAACCGCCAAGGCAAAGTAGTACCGATAGCAGAAGGCACAGCAGCAGAAACGATTAACCCAGCGATCAACCATGACTGGTCACCCTCGTTACAAAGCTTGCTAGACCAGCCACCAGCAACTTTACCCTTGCGAATACTGCTGGGCGGCATGGCTTTCTGCACAGCCTTTGGCGTTTGGGCAACTGTGGGACAAATTGAAGAAGTAGGTCACGCTCGCGGTCAGCTGGTGCCCCAAGGCGAGCCTTATAAAATCAATCCCTTGGTGTCGGGCAAAATTGCCCGCATAGCAGTCAAGGAAGGCGAGGCGGTGAAAGCAGGTCAGGTACTGCTAGAGTTAGATAATCAAATTGCGACCAACGAAATCGATCGACTGGAGAAAGAGCGGGCTTCCTACCAAACTCAACTGTCTCAAACACAAGCGTTGATCGAGCAAACCCGCTTGGAAGCACAAACCCACAACGCGATCGCACTGGCTAAAGAAAACGCCACAAAAGCGATCGTCCAACAGGCAAATGCCAGGGTTCAAGGGGTACAAAAAACGATCGCACAAGCGCAAGAAAAAGTCGCCACAACTGAGCAACTGTTGGCGCAAATGCAAGCCGAAGCGAATGCGTATAAAGCTAGACGGGATAACTTACAACCCCTGGCAGCCAGATCCAGAGAACTGCTAGCCCGACTGCAAGCAGATGCGGATGCGTCGAAATTAAGACAGGAACAGCTACAACCCCTTCCCCGCATGACTCAAGAACTGATCGAGAAACTGCGGGTGGATGCTGAAGCAGCGAAGGCGCGCATAGAAAGGCTAAAACCTCTGGTTGAACAAGGCGCTTTACCCAGGGAAAGGTTAGCCGACTTGGAGCAAACTTGGCGCGATCGCCAGCGGGCGATTACCGAAGCTCAATTAGCCCATGAGAGCCGCACTAAGGAACAATTGTTTCAAGCCGAGCAAGCATTGCGCGATCGCCAGCGGGCGATTGTGCAAACCCAATTGCAAGAAGATAGCAATATCAAGGAACAATTGTTTCAAGCCGAACAAGCATTGCGCGATCGCTCTCGGATCATTACCCAAACTCAAGGCGATCTCAAACAAGCCACCAAGGAATTAGACCGACTGCAAGCTGAATTAAAACAAGCCCAGGCAGAATTAAACCGCCTCCAAGCTGAGAACAATCAAAATCAAGCCGAAGCAGAAGCAATTCAAGTACAGAATCGCCAAAAAATTCAGCAGTTGGAAGTGCAAAAAACCCAGGTGAAAGCCCAAGCTGACCAAACCGAAAAACTACTCACAAGAGCCAAAACCGAGTTAAAACAGCTTGTATTCACCGCTCCTGTTGATGGTGTTGTCCTGTCGCTCAACATCGACAACCCAGGGGAAGTAGTTCAACCAGGACAAATTGTTGCCGAACTCGCTCCCCAAGAAGCACCCCTAGTTCTGATGGCTAAACTGCCCAACCAAGAAGCGGGCTTTATCAAAACCGGACAGGAAGTCAAAATCAAATTAGATTCTTATCCATTTCAAGAATACGGCATTGTATCGGGCAAGGTGGTTTCCATCTCCCCCGATACCAAACCCGATCAGCAACTCGGTGCAGTTTATCAGCTGCAAATTGCCCTCGATCGTCATAACGTGACTGCTGCGGATGCTCAAAAGATCGCATTTAAACCCGGTCAAACAGCCACCGCAGATATTATCATCCGCCGTCGCCGCATAGCAGATATCCTGCTAGACCCAATCAAGCAAATGCAAAAAGGCGGCCTCAATTTATAAATTCCCTCTTCGGCTAGAGTCAGTAACTTTTCTCAATAGACCAGTTGCAAGTTATAACGGAGTGCGATCGCCATGACTATTAGTCACCAAATGCCTTCTTACAATACAAAACTTGACAAAGCTATGAGCCAAGAACAATTTAATCAAATCGTTGAAGCTATCCTGGCAGGTAAGTATTCTTGGGCTTGCGTTTTAATACTGCGTTTTGCTGGCTACAACCCCCTCCACTACATCCCCTACCGCACCTACAACCGCTTGGTCAAAGACAACAGCCAATTATCCAAACCAAGCCAAAATCAAACCGAGAGCATAAATAACAATCACAATCAAAGAATGCCAAGTCTCTCTGGGAGTAACGCTTCACAAGCTTGCTTAAGCCAAATTAAAGACCTAGCTTATTTAGAAGTAATGGGCAAACAAAAAGCACCTGTACGGGGTGGCAGTTTCTCTCCTTGGCTAGACTCGACGCCAGAAGATACTTTACAACTAAATTACCAATTGCCGCTAGATAATTGGTGAGTTATAGCAGGTGCGGTTAATCAAAAATAGGCTCTGTTAGTTGCTAATAATTCAAGTTGCCAGTTATCTCTGTCGCTGTACCTAATGGCTAATGGCTAGCGTCTCGTAGCCCAACCAGAGTCGATTTTATCAGTTGGGTTCAACCATAGATAAACTCAATTCATATCAAGGGTTTATACCAAATCCGGGTTAAAACCCGCCTTATTCTTATAGACCGCGCAGGCGGTCTTTGTTTGTATAGCCGCGAATGCGAGTCGTTAGGCATAAAAAGGGTAATGAAAGCGGATTTGGTATTACTTTAGTCGTTAGGCATAAAAAGGGTAATGAAAGCGCATTTGGTATTATATGATGTCCGCTAGCTTAGGTTGTGTATAATTTTTGATGCTGTAGGGGCGGGTTTTACCTAAAGAAACCGGGTTTCTATCGATTAATTTTCGACTTGGAAACTATAGATATACTAAGAAACCCGGTTTCTGCCATCGAGGAATTGTTTAAACCCGCCCCGACGTGCAGCACGCGAACGGACATGATATTACTGGGTATAATTCCTATGAACCGCATCCCAGAGCCTGAACAAATTTACCAATTAACCGATTAGCATAAACCAGCATATTTTCTTTAAAGAATCTGTAAAGATTAGAAGCTTGTGACCTATATAATTCATAGTTACTTTATATAAAAGTTGCCAAAATGGCAACTTTTTAGCGATGAGGTTTCTTATCGTGAATATGAATGAGTTTTGAAACTTCATTATCAATAGCGAGAAGATAATGCCATTAAATACTTTATTTTTAGAGTTTTTACAAGCAGGTATTTGGCGGGGGTGTAGCTACTGCTAAGTCTTGAGCTGTCTTCACGCAAAGAAACCGGGTTTTCTTGCCTCAGTCTTGAGCAAAGCGTTCTCAATACGATCAAACACACCAAGTAAGTCAGGAGATAAATAAATGGCTTTCATTCAAGGAACTTCCGGAAATGACTTAGTTAATGGTTCTGCCCCACCACAGCTAAGAAGCACAGAACTTACCGATCAAATTTATGGTCGTGCTGGGAACGATACCCTATTTGGGTTAGGTGGAGATGACTTGATCCAAGGCGATCAGGGAAGCGACTATATCGATGGTGGCAGCGGCAACGATCGCTTGTTTGGCGGTCTTGATGACAGCAGCGACACCTTATTCGGCGGTATAGGTAAAGATTACGTCGATGGAGGCGCGGGCAACGATCGCCTGGATTTAGGAGCAGACGATGACACCGCTCAAGGCGGTTCGGGGAACGATACGATCTTCGGCGGAGCGGGGAATGATATCCTCTTGGACAGCAGCGGTAATAACTCGTTCGATGGTGGCGAAGGCAGCGACTCTATCTATGGCGGCTTTGGCGAAGATTTACTGCAAGGCGGCGCTGGTGATGACTACGCCAATGGCAACATAGGGGATGATACTTTGGTTGGCGGGGCTGGCAATGACACCATGACTGGCGACATTGGCACCGATCTGGTCAGTTATTTATCCAGTACAGCCGGAGTCAGCGTTAATCTGGCAACCAATAAGACCGATAACGATGGATTTGGCAATATTGATAACCTGTTAGACATTGAAAATGTTGCTGGTTCTAATTTCAACGATACGATAACTGGCAGTAAACTCGATAACCTTCTGTTGGGGAATGCTGGTAATGACAGCATCGATGGCGGCGCTGGCAGCGATAATTTGGTTGGGGGCGCGGGTAATGACACGCTCAATGGCAGCGATGGCTTCGACCGAGCAGATTATTCTTCCAGCGCGGCTGCCGTCAACGTAAATTTGGCAACGGGTATCGCCAGCGATGGCATATTAGTCGGTACCGCTGTGGGGACTGATAGACTGCTCAATATTGAACAAGTCGTCGGGTCTAGTTTCAACGATACCCTGACTGGCAATACTGGCAATAACTCCTTTATCGGTGGGGCTGGTAATGACACAATTAATGGGGGTGCGGGTAGCGATCGCGCCGACTATTCCACCAGTAAGGCAGCAGTTAACGTCAACCTAGCAACTGGAATTGCTAGCGATGGATTGGGTGGCACCGATAGCCTCATCGGGATTGAAGAAATAACTGGTTCTAGTTTCAACGATATCCTCACCGGCGATACTCTCAACAACATCTTTATTGGTGGGAAAGGTAATGACACTATCAATGGCGGTGCGGGTAGCGATCGCCTTGATTTTTCGGCTTTGACATCAGGAGTTCTTGTTAATCTGGCAACTGGTATCGTCAAAGATGGGCAAGATGGTACCGATACGGTAATTAGCATTGAAGAAGTCATCGGCTCTAAAGGAGGCGATACTTTAATCGGTAATGACGCCAATAACCTGTTTGTCGGCGGCCCCGGCAGCGATAGCATTGATGGCGGACTTGGTACCGATCGGGTGGATTATTCCCCAGCCACAGCGGCAGTTAATGTTAACCTAGCCACCGGAATTGCCAGCGATGGACTCGGCGGCACCGATACCCTGAGCAACATTGAAGAAGTCGTCGGTTCTGCTTTCAACGATGTTTTAACTGGCGATACTTTAAATAACCTCTTTGTTGGCGCTGCTGGCAATGACGCTATCAATGGAGGCGATGGTACCGATACCGCTAGCTATGCTTCCAGCACCGCAGGTGTCACCGTTAACCTGGCAACGGGTACGGCTAGCGATGGCTTCGGCGATACGGATGCCTTGTCTAACATTGAAAACGTCGTCGGTTCTAGTTTTAACGACACAATAACGGGAACTGCTGCGGCAAATATCTTGAGCGGTGGTGCAGGCAACGATACCATCACAGGCAATGCAGGCGATGACACGATTGATGGGGGACTTGGTAGCGACCGAGTAAATTATATAACCAGCCCAGTAGGTGCTACTAACAATACTGGTGTCGTGGTGAACTTGGCAACGGGTACGGCTAGCGATGGCTTCGGCAATACGGATACCCTACTGAGCGTTGAAGAAGTCGAAGGTTCTAATTACAACGACACCATCACTGGTAGCGCCGGTAATAACTTCCTCAGCGGCGGATCTGGTAACGACAGCTTGGATGGAGGCGCTGGTAATGATACCCTAGCGGGGGGCGCTAGCGACGATACCCTCAATGGCGGAGATGGAATTGACCGCGCAGATTATTCCTCCAGTCTGTCAGCAGTAACCGTTGACTTGGTTGCTGGTACTGGGATAGCTGACGATGGGATTGGCGGTAACGATACGCTGATCGGTATTGAAGACGTCGCCGGTTCTATTTTCAACGATCGTTTAACTGGAAATGCTCTTAATAACGTCTTGGTTGGCGGTAATGGTAATGACACGATTGATGGCGGTGCTGGAAGCGATCGCGCAGATTATTCTACCAGTACGGCTGCGGTTGCGATCGATTTGGCAACCGGAACTGCCAGCGATGGATTCGGTGGTACGGATACGCTAATTAACATTGAAAGCGCCGCTGGTTCTACCTTCGCAGATACGATCGCTGGCAGCGCTGGCAATAACATTTTGATTGGTAATGCTGGCAGGGATACGCTGGTTGGGGGTGCAGGCGATGATATCCTCCAAGGTGTTGGGGTTGGTAGCACCACGGGTACTTTCCTCGGTAGTTTGGTAACTCGAGGATTCGGAGAGGTTGATATCTTAACTGGTGGAACCAATAGCGATCGCTTTATACTTGGAGGCGGTGGTGAATACTACTACATAGGCGGTGGTACTGGCGGTACCGACTTGGCAATTATCGGTCAGGCAACCCCTACTGGTGATATCAGAGACTTTAATGCGGGCGATCTGATTCAGGTACAAAAAGGCTTGATCTATCGAGTCCAGCAGCAAGGTTCTAATACGTTTATTTTCGGCACTAACTCTATTAACACGCCAACTTTCTTGGACACCATTGCAGTTGTCGTTGGCGCGACGGTTGCTGAAGTTGGCACTACTTTACGAGATCAAAACAACCTTGCTCTAACCTTAAATGCATCAGGTACGGGTATCCAATTCTGGAGCTAGATTTAACCAATCTCTTACCTTAAGCCCTTGCCAGTGCAACCGGGCAACTAGGCTTTAAAAAAAGTCCGCCTCCGCGGACTTTTTTTGTTGGTTTCCCAGCGTTTACAGCCGATTGCATTTAATATCATGTCCGGTTGCGTCGGTAGCGTAAGCAATGGATGGGTTATCCCGCCCCTACATCATCAAAAACTCTTGCACTACCGTTGTAGCGGACATCATATAAGTGTCTCTCTCAATCTGCCAAAATGGCAACATCACTAAGACGCTCCCAGTTATATTTAATTCAGTTCAACAATCCCGTTTATTTTAAAATCACATCTTGCACCTTGGCTAAACCTTAGTTTCTGGCAAATAACTCAGCTTGAAAGCCTAGATTTTTGGTCAAGAAACAAGGGTTTCAGGCTTGTTGATCGTGGTGCAAGATCTGAGTTAAGTAACACAGCCATTCACAAGAAATAAAAAAGAAGGAAAAATCCCATGATTATTAACGATCTGTCTTACTTAGAAGTTGTTACAGATAACTATGTTGTTGGCGGCGACTATAATTTCGACACCAGCCTCAATTTCTCCTCTGATGTCGAAATCTACAAAAATGTTGACATTAATGTCTATATTAATTCTAATGCTAACATCAGCGGCAACGTCGCTTTAGCTGAGGCTAGCGCTAATGCCATCGGGGAAAACACTTTTACTGAAGTCTATGTTTCCACCTACACCGATGGTTATTCCTCTCACTCCGCCGCTTATGCAATGTCTGCAACCAGAGGGTAGATAATACCTCTTTTTTCAATCTCAACATCGCGTTTTAGCTGTTCGGCGGTTATACCAATTCCCCTGGATGAATTTCCCTAGATGATGTAAAACATACTCCCCCGTTGCCTCTTTGATTGAGAAGAGCAACGGGGATAACTGTTGCATCCGATGGGGGAAATGTTCTGAGCAGCTCGCTGGCGATCGCAGCAAGTTGACCAGCATCATAACCAGGGTAATTATACCAAGCGATCGCCAGCGACAAAACAGCCTTATCCCTCCCGCCCAACTGTGCTGAATAATTCCAGTTGGTTAGCTTTTTTTAGCTTCACAAGCCGCACCAATTCTCCATGTAAATCCCTCGACGCACTCAGTTAATAAATCTGCCAAAATGGCAACCTCAATCCCAGCCTAGAAGCTATATTTAATTCAGTTAAACAAACCCCTGAACCACAGGAGCAAATCAATGATTATCAACGATCTATCTTACTTAGAAGTTGTAGAAGAAAGCCGCGTAGTCGGTGGCGACTATAATTTCTCTACCAGCCTGGATTTCTACTCGGATGTCGAAATCAGCAAAAATGTTGATATCAATGTCTATATTAATTCTGATGCTGACATTAAGGACAACGTGGCTTTAGCTGAAGCTAGCGCTAACGCTCTGGGCGACGACACATTTACTGAAGTATACGTTTCTACCTTTACCGATGATTACTCATCTCACTCTGCCGCTATGGCACAATCTGCCACCGACTAATCATCCTACTAATTACCCGCAGTGACCGTGAAGGGCTGCGAGTAAAGTTGGCAAGAAAATCAAATAGATTCTGCATTTGCCGAAAGCTCAACTGACCAACGAGATTTCGGCAATTTAATTATTAATTATTACCTCAAACAATCTGCCAAAATGGCAACCTCAATCCCAGCCTAGAAGCTATATTTAATTCAGTT
>CAYXCW010000062.1:0-17290 GCA_964463555.1 uncultured bacterium | reverse complement strand
ATTCTGATGCTGACATTAAGGACAACGTGGCTTTAGCTGAAGCTAGCGCTAACGCCTTGGGTGAAAACACATTTACTGAAGTATACGTTTCTACTTTTACCGATGATAGCTCATCTCACTCTGCCGCTATGGCACAATCGGCAACCGATAATGGCTGTTGCTAATACTAATTACCCGCAGTGACCGTGAAGGACTGCGGGTAAAGTTGGCGAGTAAGCCAAATAGATTCTGCATTTGCCGAAAGCTCAACTGACCACAGAGCTTTCGGTAATTCGTTAATTATATACTCACTGCCAAGGTTGTTGTCAAGGGATCAAAAATACTCCCTTCCCACTCAAAGAATATCTATAAGAGAAAGCTGGGGAGAGGGAAATACATAATCTCCTGGCGGGTAGGCAGTAGGATTGACGGAAATACGACCTTTTGAAACTCACCGTACCTTCAATTGGGTGAGCGTCGAGCGCATAAGATTTACGAAAAGACAAGGAGGTCAAATCGCGTTTGTTAACTCCAGTGTCGGCTTGAATGTTAGAGCAACCAAACAAGCCCTCAAAGCGATCGCACGCAGCTGGCTAGCCGAAGCGCGATCGCAATTGACCAATTGTAAAGCTTGATTTAACCAAACAAAGGAGATTTGTTGCCGTGCCTAGTAATGCTTCCGCCAGCTCTAACTCGTTCTTGAATGAAAGCGGTGCTGGTAGTAGTAGCGAAGCGATCGCTACTTCCCCTACAGGACAAACCAGTAGCAGTAGTGCAGAAATATTCGCTCCGGAAGGGACATCTAGTAGCGGGAGAGCTTCAGCCACAGCTTCTCAAGACCCTCCCCCACAGACAAGCGCTACCGGCGAGGCTTCAGGCTCAACGATAAATTTGAACCAAAACCTCTCGCCAATAGAACCCTTAAATCCTGTTGTGACCGATCCGGTGGCATCGACCAGCAACAGTTTTGGCGAGTCGGTTAATAGCACGGGCACGGGTAGCAACCAAATCCCTATTGTGGCTGACCCCATACCATCCAACGCCAACAACAATTCCAGCCCAACCAGCAACAGTCCTGGCGAGTCGGTTAATAGCACGGGCACGGGTAGCAACCAAATCCCTATTGTGGCTGACCCCATACCATCCAACGCCAACAACAATTCCAGCCCAGCCAGCAACAGTTCTGGCGAGTCGGTTAATACTACGGGTGCGGGTAGTACTTCTGAAGCTAGCCCTACTTCAACTACCGGACAAACCAGTAGCAACGGCGCTTCTAGCTTTGACCCAGCAGCTACTGGAAGTAGCGGTAGCTCTGGTAGCGCTTCCACCCAACCTCCCCCGGTTACCGAGGCTATAGCCAGCGCACCTGCAACAACCGAAACCAATCCAATACCAGAGCCACCGCTAAACGTAATGGTAGTCTCGTCCAGCGACAACCCGATGATAGTAGGGACGGCAAGTTCGGATCTAATTATCGGCGGGACAGATAACAACAGGTTGTTTGGTAACTCAGGCGAAGATCGGTTATTTGGAGAAAGTGGCGACGACTTGGTCAGCGGCAACCAAGGTGACGATAACCTCAACGGAGGTGATGGCAACGATACCTTGCGCGGTGGCAAAGGAAACGATTGGCTCAATGGCGGTAACGGTGACGATTACCTTCTCGGTGACTTTGGTGTCGATACGCTAATAGGCGGCAGTGGTGGCGATACCTTTGGACTGAGAACCGAGACGGTTAACCCTTCTGCTGACCCGCGGTTGGCAGATGTAATAGTTGATTTTAATTTAGCTGAAGGTGATAGGATTGCCTTAATTGGAGAAGTTTCCTTGGCTAATATCGTCCTTGAAACAATTGATTTTAATGGCGACGGTCAAATTAATAACGCGATTAATCCTACCACTGGCGCTGATGCCACTTTAATTAAACTTGGCTCAAATCAAGACGGCATCTTAGCTGTTGTTTTGGGCACCGTTGATGCCACAGGTGCAACCATCCTAAATATTGCAGATTTTATCATTTGATTAACCCACCTTTTGGGCGTACACCTTTCCCACCCCAATAGAACCATGACTGAATCCACCGGACTATCTATAGAGGCTGATGAAATTGTCTTTTACCTAAAAAAAAACCTGCAACTCAAGGTTCTCAACCAAAAGATTTTATCTCAAAAAATCATCGAAAAAGCGGCTCAGGAAAGAGGCGTAACAGTCACGGCAGAAGAAATTCAGGCTGAAGCCGACCGCATCCGTTATGAAAAGAAATTGGAGAAGGCTTCAGAGACATTAGCCTGGTTGGCGGAGCAGATGATCTCCCCGGATGAGTGGGAGGCTGGAATGCGCGATCGCTTGCTGGCTAGAAAATTAGCCGAGGCTCTCTTCAGCCAAGAAGTAGAGAAAACTTTTGCTCAAAATAAACTGGATTACGAGCAAATATTGCTCTATCAAATTGTTGTTCCCTATCAAAAGTTAGCTCAGGAACTCTTCTATCAAATTGAGGAAGAGGAAATCAGTTTTTATGAAGCGGCTCACCTTTACGATATTGACGAAAGGCGTCGGCGTCTTTGCGGTTACGAAGGAAAGCTTTATCGTTGGGGCTTAAAAGCAGATATAGCTCCTGCCATATTTAGTGCCCAACCCGGAGAATTAATTGGCCCGTTGGCAAGCGAACAAGGATATCATATTTACCTGGTTGAAGAATTTATTCCAGCCGAGTTAACCCCTGAAAGATCTAAAGAAATTATTGACAAAATGTTCAAACAGTGGATATCCGGCGAACTAAACTATGTGCTTCACAACCAAACTGATGAAGAAACTGATTTTTGAATATCTTAATTATCGGAAATTCTGAAAATGACCATGCTGCCCATCTAAAACAAACTCCGATGCAGGCGGGCGTGATGGTAGATGATTTAGATACCCGTCTGTTGCCAACTCAGTTATATCAAGTCCGGTTGGATCGGCATCCCATTCCTTGGGGCTGGTTTAAAGAGATCAGAAACTTTCACAGAAACCGGGTTTCTTGGCACTGATTTATTGGTAAAACCCGCCGCTAAAACACAATTAGCTATATAAGTTCGATGCTAAGAAACTTCACCCAGGAATTAATCACGCTCTTGCTTGCTCGATTAAACTTTGTCGCTCTCTGTTGAAAATAAGTTGCCTTGCCGGTTAAGCTTTGATTTAGCTCCTAAGAAAGCACCTGTCAATCCAAAGCCGAGAAGTAAAGCGAATGTATTCGACGGTTCAGGTGCTTTGACGGTGACTTGATTGGTTTTTGTTTCGATTAAGGCTAAACGAGTATCGCTATCGAAATAGCGCTGATACGATCCTATAAATGAGGCTGTGACAGATTCTTGATTGCGGTTGCCAAAAGAAGTATTAAAGTTGTTGGGATTTGAATCTATATTGATGTTTTGACTGTGGTTGTAAACAAAAAAATCTGCCGAATCTGTCGGGTAGGCACTCGTTGCTATTTTACTGAAGGCTGTAAAATAGTCTAAGACAATGTTATTGGTCGTGTCGAATAAAATCAATGATAGATCTCCACTAGCAGTAGCAATTTCGCTCAAGGGATTTTCTACCGCTGTCAGCATAGCTAAATTAGCTACGAACTCAAAAGAAAAAGTTTCACCAGCTTTGATCGAGAATTCCCCGGCAACGGTTGCTTGACTTTGCGCGAACCCAAAATAGCTGTTGCTGCTGCCAACAGCGTAACTCAGCGTAGAATTGTTGGAGAAAGGCGGGGTGGTGTTTAAGAAAATTGCATTAGCGTAAGCATTCGCAATAGTGGTGCCGCCAACAACCGAAGTGCGAGCCTTAGTTGATGTCAGAATACCAGTTGCACTAACTGATGTTTCCAATTCTGTACTTGCTTGAGAGACATCCCCAGATTCAGGCAAATCTTCGGGGCTTTGGCTATAGTTAAAAATCGTAAAATCCGCTTCAGACCTAGCAAAGCTAGCAGCTATACTGGGCGAAGCGGCAATGCCCAAGCTGGTGACTAAAGTCGAAATGAATAAGACCGAGCTTTTGGTAAAACCTAGTTTGAGTTTCATAATTTTCTGTTTTACAATCGAGGTGTTAACATCGCTTTTGACGAGAGGTAGTTGAAAATGACGAGAGCAAAAATACTGCTATAAAAAAATGATAGCTACAATACCAGTAAAGCTATATAAAGTTTAAATAAAGACACGAGCCAATTTTATAAACTTCTTGTAAATTTTTGGGAAAGAAATTGTGTTTTTAATTGAAAAATTGCGTGAATTTTCTTATACTCCTCAAATTTGGACGCGAGCTTCAGTATAAACTCGGTGTGGTCATGTAGTAATTAGTGATATGAGCGAAAACTTCTCTGCCTCACTAGATCGGTTTGAGCTAAGTACTGATGACCACATCCGTAAAATATTACAAAGATAATTGGGGCAAGCTTTTTGCTTCCTCAAGCTAAGTGAAGAAATTAGCTGCGGATGCTGAATTTTACCCACCTAGCTGCGCTGCCGGAATGGCGATATCGATGGGCGTTACTCGCTCAGTTAAGCTAGTCAGCGGGGGGTTAATATCAGTGGGATTACCTACTACTAGCGTCACGATGTTCTGCGGTTTGAGGTAAGTACGCGCAACTCGCTGCACATCGGCTGCGGTTGTTGCTTCCACTGCACGTTGATAGCGAAACAGAAAATCGGCGGGGTAGCCAAAATACTCGTAACGCATCAACCGCGATAAGGTTTGACTGGGATCTTGAAAATTGAACACAAACGAGTTCATTACCGAATCTTTCCCATAAGCAAGTTCTTGCGGCGTCACGGGTGAAGTTTGCAGGCGTTCGATTTCCTGAAAAATGGCTTGAATAAAGGGTACGGTGGTTTCGGAACGAGTTTGTCCGCCTGCAACAAATGTACCGGGATAATCAAAACGGGGACTCCAAATACCATAGACGCTGTATGCTAAACCTTGGCGCGATCGCACGTTATTGAACAACCGCCCCCCAAATCCACCCAGCACGTTATTTAACACATCCAGCGCCCCATAGTCGGGACTGTCAAACTTACCGCCGAGATGTCCCATTTGGATATAACTTTGCGTCAATTGGGGCTGATTGACCAAAAATACCCCTCCGGAGTTCGCTTGCGATACTTGCGGTAGCGGGGGTATTTTTAATTGCGGATTGCTTTTCCAGTCGCCAAATTTTGCTTGGATCAGTTCGCGCATCTTTTTACTGTCAAAATCCCCCACAATTCCCAGTATCGCGTTGTTGGGGTGGAAATACTGCTGGTAAAAACTCACCACGTCTTGGCGAGAAATATTATCCAGGGTGGCATATTCCTCGGTGCGGGCATAGGGACTTTCTTTGCCGTAAATTACTTTTTGGAATTCCCGACTGGCGATCGCTTCTGGGTCGTCGTTGCGACGGGCTATGCTACCTTTAACTTGCACCTTGGCTAAATCTAGCTTGTCTTGAGGAAATGCCGGTTCCCTTATTACTTCCGCAAACAGTCCAAATACTTCCTCGATATCTTCGCTGAGGGCGCTAAAACTGGCACTCCCTGAAGTACTGCCAATTCCTGTTTCCACCGCCGCCGCCCTTTGTTCTAATAACTGATTGAGTTCGTCTGGAGGATGTTTAGTAGTACCGCCACTCCGCATTACAGTCCCAACTAACCCAGCCAATCCTACCTTGTCTGCCGGTTCCAAGCGATCGCCCGTGCGAAATATTGCCATTCCCCCCACTAAGGGCAAGTCTTTATCTTCCATCAGATACACCACCATGCCGTTGTCCATCTCGTAGCGCGTGTAGGCAGGTATCTGCACTTCTCCAATCGGCGGAAACGATAATTCAGTATAATGCCGCGCCGCCTGTGCTATTGCTGGCGTGCGCCACAGCAGCAACAGCAGCGCCGTTACTACGATTGGTGCGATCGCTTTGATGCCGCGCAGCAGCCGACTTGAAGCTATTTTTGATTTGAGATTGGAATGCATCTTTCCCCTCTTCCGTGCTTGTTTATTTTTCTTGACCGGCAAATTGAAACCAATTGGTTTCCAAATCTTTTTCTCTGGGCGGATTTTGTCTACCATTGGTAGACAAATTTATTCTTTCTCGGCAAAATGAGACCAATTGGTCTGAAAATTTCTCGTACCAAAATTTGTCCCCCATGGGGGATAAAATTTTTCTGACTTAACCCTGTTTGGGTAGAAGGCGTCCGATGGTGCGGTTAGAGGGTTGGAAGGTGGCATTAGCGACGCGCTGGATATCGGCAGGGGTGATATTGGCGATCGCATCCAACTGCTGAAACAGATTTTTCCAAGATCCGGTTTTCACCTCGTATTCCAGCAATAACTCAGCCATACCCGAATTCGAGTTCAGACTTCGCAATAACCCTGCCCGTGCCTGAGTTTTCACCCGTTGCAACTCCTGCGGGGAAACGGGTTCGGTTTTGAGGCGGTCAATTTCTGCCCGCAGCGCCGTCGCCACTTCATCTACGGTATGCCCCGGTGCCGTTAAAGCATAAAACAACATCAAATTGGGATACTTATCTCCTGGATAACCGCTAAAACCTTGCGCCCCCAGTGCCACTTGTTTTTCTACCACCAAGGACTTGTACAAGCGAGACGTGCGCCCATTGCTAAGAATGCTGCCTATAAGTTCGTAAACCACATGATCCGGATGATTCATCGCCGGACGGTGATATCCTTCCAAATACCAAGGCTGGGAAGGCAAGCGCAGGGTTACTTCCCTAGTTTCAGTTTGTTTAGGTTCTGGGGGGATTTGGTCAGCAGAAGCGGGTTTCGCTTGATAGCGACCAAAATAAATCTCAGCCAGACGTTTCACTTCGGCAGATTTCACATCCCCCACCACAGCCATTGTTAACTTACTGGGGACGTAGTGGGTATCGAAAAACTGCTGCACATCTTCCCGCGTCAAATTGCGGATATCTTCGTCATAGCCAATCACCGGACGCCGGTAGGGATGCACCTTGAAGGCGACATCGGAAAACGCTTCCATCATCTGACCGATGGGGGAATTATCCGTCCGCAAGCGTCGCTCTTCTAAAATCACTTGCTTCTCTTTATAAAACTCGCGAAAAACGGGTTCTAGAAACCGTTCCGATTCCAAAGACATCCACAATTCCAGCTTATTCGCCGGGAAACTGTAGAAATAACGAGTCGCATCGGTGGAAGTATTGGCATTGAGTCCGACTCCTCCCGCCTGTTCTACAATTTGTCCTAGTTCGTTCTGTTTGACATAACTAGCGGCTTCGGCTTCCACTTTTTGAAATTCTGCCTGCAATTGGGCAAGTTCTGCTTGCTTACCAGCTGCTTTAGCCGCTCGAATTTGGGCATCGAGCCGATCCAAACGATCTAGCAAAGGTTTTTCTGCTTGGTAATTTTTAGAACCGATGCGGGTAGTACCTTTAAAGGCTAAATGTTCCAAAAAGTGAGCCACACCAGTTTTGCCATCGGGTTCATCCGCACCGCCGACATCGGCATAGGTAAGAAAAGAAACCACGGGCGCGCGGTGTTGTTCTAAAACAATAAACTTGATGCCGTTAGCGAGGCGAAACTCGGTTACCCGCTGCATAACGCGATCCAGATAAGGCTGAATCGAGCTAGCAGGAGTGGATTTAAAATTTACGGTTGTGGGAATTTCATTGCGCGCTAAGGCGGGTGTGGATATTAGTCCCCACCCAAAGACAACGGCAGATAGAAACGCTATGAGAGTTCGCATTTGGTCAATAGTCAGTGGGGTAATCAGCAGTCAGCTGTCAGCGTCAAGGGTTATTGGGTAGAAAAACTGACAACTTAATCAATCTATATCAATCTATTAACGATCTATTAAGGATAGACGGAGTAACCACTTACTCCTAAGAAAATAAAGCTACCAGCTTTTGCTGCGGTCAGCCTATCTACGTGGTTATTTATGGGACTATTGAAACGGCCTCCATTGTCAGAAGACGCTACGCGCACCCGCATTATCAAGGCAGCCCAACGGTTGTTTGCCCGCCAAGGGTTTGACGGTACGACGACTCGCGACTTGGCGATCGCAGCTGGGGTGGCAGAAGGGACTTTGTTTCGCCACTTCACCAATAAAAAGGCGATTTTGATTGAGGTGGCGACTCTCGGATGGGTAGAAATTCTCACGGATTTGCTCACCGAACTTAGCGAAATGGGCAGTTACGAGGCAGTGGGGCAAGTAATGCGGCGGCGGATGTTCAATTTACAAGAGAATGCGGATTTGATGCGCGTTTGTTTTATGGAGGCGCAGTTTCACCCAGATTTGCGCGATCGCGTCCAAACCGAAGTGATTGCTAAAATGACCGACGTGGCGGAAGCTTTCTTTCAAACCGCGATGGATAAAGGCATTTATCGCCGGATGAATCCCAAAATCGTCGCGCAGGTATTTGTGGGCATGTTTGCGATCGCTGGTTTCAGTCACAGTACCATCATGGAACCGGGCGCTTCTCCCCAAGACATCAAGGAAATGGCTGAAGGCATCTCCGATATTTTCCTGCGGGGAGTTTTGGCGAAGTAGGGCATGGGGCATGAGATATGACCGCTCAATGGGCGGGTTTTAAGAGCAGGACTTACACGCGACGATCTTAGAAACCGGGTTTCTGGGTGGATCTTGAGTTTTAAAACAACGATTAATCAATAGAAACCCGGTTTCTTTGCGTAAGTCCTAAAGAGATTTCTCGTCCTTTCACTTAATTGTTGGTAAAACCCGCCCCTACTCCCAATCTAAAATCTAAAATCTAAAATCTGAAATTGCCCGCGCTTGTTTTATCCACCCTTGTACCTCTTCGACAGAAGGACACAAGTCTCGACGTTGCATCGTGGCTACGTGCAAGCGCAAAATTTGTTGGTGCAAGCGGAAGGCGGGCGGCTGCCTGGGTTCCAGCACTGACTGGATAAAGGTCGCAAGACCAGAGATGCCAAGTAAGACCATTATCGGGCCCGTGTCCCGAATACCCTTGCGGTATACCCAACGTGGCATTGGCAAGTGAGACAGGAAGCCTACACTGTAACGAAGGGAGCGTGTAGGTACTTCACAAGACATAGGTGCTATTCGCGTTGTTTGATTCTTCTGATATCCTGTCAGGAGGTGATATCTTTCGCTTAATAAAATCTTACGCTCACAAATGATGCTGACCCAGAGCGACCGTCTGACAGACACAATACTCTTTGGCAAAAGCTTGCGCTTGAGTGACCTCCCAGAGAACACGATTCCCCGCACCTCCCTGGCAGATACTCTCCGCAAGCGGCGGCAGCGACTGGCTAAGCTTGTTAATTTTCCAGTCATGCTGTGGTCGGGTTGTCGCCCCTCGCGCAATTATCCCGACAACCGCTTTCCCTTTCGGGCTAGCAGTCACTTTTTATACTTCGCTGGCCTGCCTTTAGAAAATGCTGCCGTGCGCCTAGAGGCGGGCAGGTTAGAGTTGTTCATGGATGAGCCAAGTCAAGATGACGCGCTCTGGTATGGAGAAAAGCCTACACGAGATGAGGTGGGTCAGCTAATTGGGGCAAATGTAGCTTACCCGATGAGCGACTTGTGGACGCGCGCTTATGGATGCGCGACCATTCCAGTCCAAGATGTAATCGTACAGCAACAACAGTCGAATCTGTTCAACCGTTGGTTGTTTTCGGCTAAACATCTGAGTTGGATCGATTGGGAATTAGCTTATGCGATTGTCAAGTTGCGATTGTGTCACGATGAGGGAGCGATCGCCGAAATTCGCAAAGCGATCGCGACGACGATAGAAGCCCACAAAGCGGGAATGTCTGCATCCCCAGGCGCTAAAACTGAAGCCGAGATCCGGGCGGCGATGGAGCGCGTCATCATGGCAAATAACATGACAACCGCGTATCCCAGCATCGTTACGGTGCAGGGCGAAGTCCTCCACAACGAACACTATTCTAACTCAGTGCATCACGGCGAGTTGCTACTCTCGGATGTAGGCGCTGAAACGCCGATGGGATGGGCATCTGATGTCACCCGCACTTGGCCTATTTCTGGCTGGTTTTCCCCGACTCAGCGCCAAATTTACGAGGTAGTTTTGGCGGCGCACGATGCAGCGATCGCAAAAATCCGCCCCGGCGTAGAATATCAAGATATTCACATGACCGCTGCGACTGTCTTAACGGAAGGGTTGGTAAATTTAGGCATCCTCAAGGGCGATGTAGAAGAATTGGTGGAAACCGACGCCCACGCCATGTTTTTCCCCCACGGCATCGGACATATTTTGGGTTTGGATGTCCACGATATGGAAGATTTGGGAGACTTGGCGGGTTATGAAATGGGCAGGGTGAGGAGCGATCGCTTTGGTTTAAAATACCTCCGTTTAGACCGCCCCTTAAAAGCTGGCATGATAGTCACGATTGAACCCGGTTTCTATCAAGTTCCGGCAATTTTAAACTATCCCGATCGACGCGCCAAATATCAAGATGTGGTCAATTGGGAGCGTTTAGAACAATTTAGCGACGTGCGGGGCATTCGCATCGAAGATGACGTTTTAGTCACAGATTCCGGGTGCGAAGTATTAACCGCAGCACTGCCAACCGATCCATCTACCATCGAACGCATGGTTAGGGGATGGTAGGAAGTAGAAGCGATCGCGTTCTGGTAGGATTGCGATCGCTCGCTTTTAGGGGTTGATGGTCGAATTTTGTTACCTTTAAATTTGTGACCTAGCGGAGATAACAAGCAGACAACATGAAGAAGGAGGGCAACAAGTACCAGCCACTCCTAGAATTTTTGCGTGGCAGCAATCAAAACGAAGTTATTCTGACATTTGCTGAAATCGAGGCGCTGATCGACAATTCGTTGCCCGATTCAGCAAAATCTCAGCGTGCGTGGTGGAGCAATCGCAGCAAAGGCGCGCTGCAAGCTGCTGCATGGATGGACGCTGGCTATCGCGTTGAAAATGTCGATTTTGAGCGGCAGTCGATTACATTCCGTCAATTTACGATTAGCTATCAAGTACAGCGCTTAGATGGGAACGTAGTTTGGAATAGCAGCTCGATCAAATTGTTGCGCCTCCATATGGGATTAACACAGGTAGAGTTTGCTAAACAGTTAGGTGTGCGCCAGCAAACAGTCAGCGAGTGGGAAAAAGGACTGTATGAACCGACGAGATCGAAGTCTAAGCATTTTGACTTGGTTGCTCAGACCGTTGGATTCGCACCAGAGGAAGGAAGTTAAGGGTTTATCTTTTTATTTGACATTTACACGTTAAACATGTAGGTTAATAGTATCAGTTGGTTTTGGCAAAAGTCAAGCATGAATTGTTACAGCAAGGGGATGCGATCGCTACGGCATCGCATTAACCCCAAAACCTTTGTCATCTCCCTCAGACAGATCGCCAAACTTCTCAAAATCAGCCAAGAGCGGATTCTCAACTGGGAAAAATGGCATAACGTTTTATGGGTGCATATCGAAGGAGTCGGTGGTTATTTCGTGAGTTACCGCCAATTAGAGCAGTGGATTGCAGCGTGTCACACCTCGATCGGCAGCTGTCGTAACTTGAATACGCTCAACGATCTGCGGCATTTAATCTTGCAAGAAGCACAGCGGTATACCCAAGAAGCGCTGTCTCGACTCGAAACCTTATGGCAGCAACGATACGCGGATTTATGCAGCCGTCAACAAAAGTCAAAAGCCAGCGCTCAACTTTCGCAGGGCTGACGCTGGCTGGTGGCTCCCTCAAAAAAGGAGACTTTAACAATGGTAAGACCTAATCGGGATCGCGCGATCGCTAGTGAAACATCTCCAAAGCAGAATCGCATCCGCGTCTATTGGCAAGCTTTGGATGATTTTAGCTTCCCTGTTCCAAATTTTTGAATGCTTCCAGTTCCAGCTCTTTCAGGGTGATTGGCTCCTGTAGAAGTTTTTCTACTAACTCTCCCATAGTCAATTTCATTCGGGCTGATTGTACTTTCAGCCGATCTCTGATTGCTTCTGACACTTCCACCCGTAACATCACTGTCTTGTTGTCTTTTTCTGCCATTGATAGCGCTGGTAAACCTCATTCTCATTATGAGTTACGATGCGTTTGATTGTATCAATAGCATTTACAGCATCAATGCTATATTTGTAGATTGATAGCAGGATAGTACATCAATGCTATGTCTGCTATAATCGCTGTCAAACCTAGAAATGTCAAAAGCCAGCGGCTCACTTTCTCACGGCTGCCGCTGGCTTCTAGTTCCCCAATAGTTAGGAGACTATAACAATGGTAAAACCTGTAAGCGATCGCGGATCTCGCTCGGACGCCTATCAGCAAGCTTTAGATGATTTCTGCATTACGCAGCTACTATCGTGCATCAGCAACTACCGCGATCGCGACTTTGATGCTTTGAGGATGAGTTTAAAACAACAAGAACTAGAGGACATTGCCACGTTGCTAATTGAGCAACTAAGTGCCAACCTCAAAGGCGCTGTACTTGCCAACAACCTTTTAATTATCAGAAATCGGGTAAAACTTCAACGTCCTTGGATGATAGTGCGGATTTTACCAGGGGCAAAAACTCATACCATTGCTCGTTTTGTCAATCGCCAAGATGCGGAAGATCGGTTAAGAGCCTTGCGGCGGTATGTGCCAAAAGCAACTTTCGAGATTGTCTTCGATCTGGAGGAAAGCTGATAGTTTTTTTGAGGCGATCGCTTAATTGAGGCTCAAGCGATATGCCTGAAGCAGGAAGAGCGATCGCATTCTCATGCCCACAGAAGACTTCCCATCTTCTTTTCCTGTATCGCGAAGTCTTCAGTAGTTGTTAGTGTAGGAAAGCGAAGCTATCCTTGTTTCATGAGTTCAATATATCCTTGAGTACAACTACTGACAAGGCTGGAACATTCCTTAAACCAGCATCATTGGTTAGAAAGATCGTGCAGCCTAAATTGAGAGCAGTAGCTGCATGAATGGCATCAGGAGTTTTGAGGTTTGTGGTAGAGCGAATACTAGCAGCTGCTTTGAGGATAGCTTGATTGATGGGAATTAGAGCGATCTCAGACGATAGAAGCATTGCTTCATAGCGAGAGATTAGATCGGTATTAGCATTCCGCAGAGGCATTACGAGTGTTTCGAGTAAAGTAAGTTCGCTCGTGATGACTTGAATCTGAGATGTTTGTAGCTGTTTCCACATCGGTTCTAGAAGTGGAAAATAGTTAGGAAATTTTTCAATACTGTAGATGATGATGGCGGTATCAACATACACGATACTGGCGGCTGGAATATTTAGCTTTCCCATGACGATCGCTCCTGTTGCAGATATCGATCGACCTCTTCAGGGGTTTGGAAGAGTTGTTTTCCAGGGGATTCATTGAGAATATCGATCACCGATCGCTTAGAGGGAGTAGTTTCTTCTGTAGGTTTTGGGAGGTGGGTTAGAAGGCGCGATCGCACGATAATTTGTTCTGCGGGTGAGAGTGCGTAGATAGCTTGAATCAAGGATTCGACGAGTTGCATATTAACATTCGTATTGTTGAAGGCGCTATTCATTGATTTCCTGATTTTTTAGATGTTTAGATATTTTTATGATAGAGCGATCGCATCAGCAATACTCATACGGGATATGCCTGCGGCACAAATCCGGGCATTTGCTATTGTGAGCGATCGCTCATACCCAATCCTAGTGTATGCGAGCAGGCGATCGCACCCCCATTCCCACAAAGAGCGATCGCTAAAATCGAGGCCAAAAATGAGAAGAGAAATATTTGATCTATCAACAAACAAGGCGAGAGTTTTTACATTTACGCGATCGCATTCCTAACGACTGAAGTCGCGGCTATACGAACGAAGCCCGCCTGCGCGGGCTGTTTGGGATTGAGCGATCGCGTTTCCCAAAAACCAGGTTGGTATGGGGTGGAGATGCGATCGCACACCCCATTTCGATCTCAATTGTGCGATCGCGCAGATTTCAGCACGCTAATCATCTCACCTTTGTTGCGCGTTGGCATTGGTTGACTCCACGCCCAAATCGGGGCGATACCTGCAACTTGGCAACTGTGGATCTTTTGCTTAATCCAATCTGGCGTACCAATCAGAATCATCCGATTCGCTGGTTTATCGTCTGCTGGTAAAGCATCAGCGATAGATTTAGCAGGTGTTTGACGCACATCAGTGGATAAGTTCTCAGACATATTGGTTTACCTTCATTTCCTTAATGTACACAGAACTGTTACATGTATTCTACAGGGTGACACAGTTCTGTGTCTATTTACGGTGTTATCTTCCTCTGACACGATCGGATGCATGGGAAGAGCAGGAAAAGCGCTTAGATACGTACTCGATACCTACGGCATCAGCCAGAACAAACTAGCTACAGTGCTAGGTGTTAAGCGCTATGTTGTGTTTCGCTGGTTTCACGAGCAAACAGATCCCAACGCCGAAACAGTTGCAGAGATTGTTAAAGTGTTGAAACAAATGGAGCCATCTGCTGCTGAAGAATTTGTCAGACTTTACCTGGGGGAGATCGTTACAGGCGAGGAGCAGCAGCAATAAACCAGGGCATGGGAAAGGCAGGAAAGGCACTCAGGCAAATACTCGAAACCTAAGAAATACGTCGGTATCGCGAACAATGTGTTTTTCATGCCGTGTTGGCAGAAACCGGGTTTCTTAGAGAAACCCGGTTTCTAGGGTGGTTTGGGGAGGGGAAGCGATCGCGCACCCCATTTCGATCTCAATTGTGCGATCGCGGCGATTTCAGCACGCTAATCATCTCACCTTTGTTGCGCGTTGGCATTGGTTGACTCCACGCCCAAATCGGGGCGATACCTGCAACTTGGCAACTGTGAATCTTTTGCTTAATCCAATCTGGCGCACCAATCAGAATCATCCGATTGGCTGGTCGATCCGAAACGGGTAAAGCATCAGCGATAGACGTAGCGGGCGTTTCATGAGTATCAATGGCTAGGTTTTTAGACATCTGAGTTCCACCTAACTTTGTTAGTGAATTTATGTACGTAAGATCGTACATTTACATCATATCCCAATGTACGTAAGATCGTACATTTACTTGATTAAGAGCCTCTGACACTATTGGAGGCATGGGAAAAGCAGGAAAAGCACTCAAGCAAACGCTCAAAAAATACAGCATCAGTCAAAATCGACTGGCAGTAACAATGGGAATTGCAAGATCCACTGTTAACCAATGGGTTCACGAAACCAGCGATCCATTGGCGGAAGCTGTTACCGAAATCATCAAAGCTTTGCGACAAATAGATGAAGCTGCTGCGGAAGACTTTATCGATCTATACCTTGAACGTAATTCCCCCAATGACGATCGGGATACAGCGCTGTAGGGGCACGGCGTCAGAAATACGTCGGTATCGCGAACAATGTGTTTTTCATGCCGTGTTGGCAGAAACCGGGTTTCTTAGAGAAACCCGGTTTCTAGGGTGGTTTGGGGAGGGGAAGCGATCGCGCACCCCATTTCGATCTCAATTGTGCGATCGCGGCGATTTCAGCACGCTAATCATCTCACCTTTGTTGCGCGTTGGCATTGGTTGACTCCACGCCCAAATCGGGGCGATACCTGCAACTTGGCAACTGTGAATCTTTTGCTTAATCCAATCTGGCGCACCAATCAGAATCATCCGATTCGCTGGCTGATCCGAAACGGGTAAAGCATCAGCGATAGACGTAGCGGGCGTTTCACGTAGATCGGTTGATAAGTTTTCCGACATATTGACTTACCTGACTTCTTACTAAGGTTTTTGTTTGTAACTACAAACAAAGCTATCTTATCAGATGTTTGTAGTTACAAACGTTTACTTGGTTAAAAACCTCTGACATGATTGGGTGCATGGGAAAAGCAGGAAAGGCACTCAGACAAGTACTAGAAACCTATGGCATTGCCCAAAATCGGCTAGCCGTGAAAATGGGCATCAACCGCTCTACTGTTTACCAATGGGTGAATGAAGTCAGCGATCCATTGGCGGAAGCCGTTACCGAAATCATCAAAGCTTTGCGACAAATAGATGAAGCTGCTGCGGAAGACTTTATCGATCTATACCTTGAACGTAATTCCCCCAATGACGATCGGGATACAGCGCTGTAGGGGCACGGCGTCAGAAATACGTCGGTATCGCGAACAATGTGTTTTTCATGCCGTGTTGGCAGAAACCGGGTTTCTCTAAGAAACCCGGTTTCTAGGGTGGTTTGGGGAGGGGAAGCGATCGCACACCCATCAGACTCTGGTAATATCATGCTTTCCCTGCGATTTTGGGTTTTCACCCATGACCAAGCTAATTATCCAAATACCATGTTACAACGAGGAAAGCACCCTGGGAACAACCCTGGAAGCGCTACCTCGCCACATTGACGGCATTGATATCATCGAATGGCTGATCGTTGACGATGGCAGTATTGACAACACGGTAGAGGTTGCCAAAGCCTACGGAGTCGATCATATTGTGCGCTTGACCACCAATCGAGGTTTAGCCAAAGCATTTATGGCAGGATTAGAAGCGAGTATCAAAGCCGGTGCCGATATTATTGTCAACACCGATGCCGATAACCAATACTGTGCCGAAGATATTCCCAAATTAATTGAACCAATATTATTAGGCAGAGCCGAAATAGTCATCGGTGCCAGACCAATTTTCAAAATCAAACACTTTTCACCCATCAAAAAAGTCCTGCAAAAATTCGGTAGCTGGGTAGTGCGCCTCGCCAGCAGTACAGACATTCCCGATGCACCCAGTGGCTTTCGCGCCTTCACCCGCGAAGCAGCAATGCGGATGAACGTATTTAACGAATATACCTATACATTAGAAACGATTATTCAAGCCGGACAAAAAGGGATTGTCATGACATCAGTTCCCATTAGAACCAACGGATATTTACGACCTTCGCGCCTAGTTAAAAGCATTCCCACTTATATCAAACGGTCGATTTTTACCATCCTGCGAATCTTCATGGTTTACAGACCGTTGCGCTTTTTCTTAATATTAGGAACGGTGCCATTTAGCGCCGGATTTTTATTAGGAGTGCGCTGGTTAATTTATTTTTTGCAAGGGACAGCTCGCACCAGAATTCCCAGTTTGATACTAGCAACAATTCTAATTTTAATCGGCTTTCAACTCTGGATGTTTGGTTTAGTAGCAGACTTACTATCAGTCAATCGCAAACTAATGGAAGAAATTCAATTAAGGATGCGAAGAATGGACGCAGAAAAAAGCAGAGGAGCAGGCGATCAAGAAAACCAATGACCAATTACCCATTACCAATTATTTAGAGCAAGATAGTTCGAGGACGGTTAACTAACTATCAACTATCAACTATCAACTATCAACTGTCAACTATCAACTATCAACTAT
>CAYXCW010000061.1:0-42924 GCA_964463555.1 uncultured bacterium | reverse complement strand
GGATCGAGAAGCCCCCCTTAGCAAGGGGGGTTGGCGGGATCGAGAAGCCCCCCTTGGCAAGGGGGGTTGGGGAGATCGAGAAGCCCCCCTTGGCAAGGGGGGTTGGGGGGATCGAGAAGCCCCCCTTAGCAAGGGGGGTTGGGGGGATCGACTACGACCCAGAAGCTGCCAATTCAGCCAAGCGTTCCTGCTGGTCTTGACTAATGCAAGATTGAATTACTTGCTCTAAGTCGCCTTCCAACACCGTACCTAGAGTGAAATTCTGATTCAATCGGTGGTCAGTAGCGCGATTATCCTTGTAATTGTAAGTGCGGATTTTTTCGGAACGGGAACCCGTACCAACTTGCATCAGCCGCATCGACCTGACTGCTTCTTGTTGTTCGCGCAGCTTCATATCATAAAGCTTCGCTCGCAAAATCTGCATCGCCCGTTCTTTGTTTTGCAGCTGACTTCGCTCTTCCGTGCAGAAAATGCGAATACCCGTCGGTTTGTGAATCAGGTCAACCGCCGTTTCCACCTTGTTGACGTTTTGTCCGCCAGCACCGCCAGAACGAGCGGTTTTCATTTCAATATCTTTCGGGTCGATATGCACTTCCACATCATCGACTTCCGGCATTACCGCTACGGTAGCCGTCGAAGTGTGAACCCGTCCGCCCGCCTCAGTTACGGGCACGCGCTGCACGCGGTGAACCCCAGCTTCAAATTTCAGCTTGCTGTAAACTTGGTCGCCCTGAATTTCCAACACGGCTTCTTTAAAGCCGCCCATCTCAGCCAGCGACTCGCTCATCAAGTTGACTTTCCAGCCTTGACTTTCAGCGTAGCGCGAGTACATTCGCAGTAAGTCACCCGCCCAAATACTGGCTTCATCGCCACCAGTACCGGCTCGAATTTCCAACATGATGTTTTTATCATCGTTGGGATCGCGGGGTAGAAGTAAGATCTTGAGGAGATTTTCTAAATGCTCTAGCTTTTCCTCTAGCTCTTTGACTTCCAAAGATGCCATTTCTTGCAACTCTGGGTCGCCACTTGCTTCTTTGAGGATTTGTTTCGCTCCTAAGAGATCTTCAGTGGCTTTTTTCCAATCTTCATAAGTATTAACCACTTCTTCCAAAGAGGAGCGCGCCTTGGCTACTTTTTGATACTCTTGAGGATCGGAAGCAATATCTGGATCGGCTAATTTGCGGTTGAGTTCGTTAAAAGTTAACTCAACGGATTTAAGTTTATCTAGCAGGTAAGTTTCAGCCATAGTCAGTTGCCAGTTGTCAGTTGTCGTTGTTTAAAAAGCTTCCAAAAAAAGTTAAGCGTCGGTTGTCAGTAGAAGACTACAGACAACGGACTACAGACAAATGACTATCCCGCTACCGTTTCTTTTTGCCGCCTGTACCGCCAGCTGGAGATTGGTCGCCACCTTCCAACATGCCGTACTTACGCAGGAAGCGTTCAACGCGACCTTCGGTGTCGATGATTTTTTGAGTGCCGGTGAAGAAGGGATGGTTACCCGACCACACGTCCACGTGCAGTTCTGGTTGGGTCGAACCAACGGTCATAACGACTTGACCGTTGCAGTAAACTTTGGCTTCGGGATACCACTTAGGGTGAATATCAGGTTTTGGCATTTTGTCCGCTCCTCGAAAAGTTTTGGTAATGGGTAATTGGTAATTGGTAATTTCAGATTTTAGATTTCAGATTTGAGATTTTGAGAAAGCTCTCGATCTTAAATCTGCAATCTGCAATCTGCAATCTGAAATCACCCCTATACCATATTTTAACGCTTAGAGTACTGAGGTGCTTTGCGTGCTTTATGCAAACCGTATTTCTTACGCTCTTTTGCCCGTGGATCGCGGGTGAGATAGCCTTCGGTTTTCAGAGGCTTGCGGTTGTCTGGGTCTAATTGACACAAAGCTCTAGCCACGCCTAAGCGAATCGCATCTGCTTGTCCTGAAACGCCGCCGCCGTGGGCGTTGACTAGGACATCGTATTCATTTTCCAATCCCAAGGTTTCCAAAGGAGCTTTGGCGAGGGAGAGAAAGGCAGAGTTGAACTGGAGGTATAAATCTCCGGGTTTGCCGTTGACGGTCATTTGACCGCTACCGGGGACTAGGCGCACGCGGGCTACGGCTGATTTGCGACGCCCGGTGCCCCAGTACATGACGCGATCGCTTGCTTCTGTTGCTTGCATTATTCTTCTCCTGGAATGGTGTTAATTTTCAATTCTTGGGGTTTTTGAGCCGCGTGGGGATGGTCTGGCCCAGCGTATACTTTCAGTTTGGTAAACAAGCTGCGACCCAGGGAATTTTTTGGCAGCATCCCGCGCACTGCCTTTTCAATTATCCGTTCGGGTATGCGTGCTTGCAATTGAGCAAAAGTCTCGGTTTTCATACCCCCTGGTCTTTGGGAAGTGCGCCAATAAATTTTCTGGGTACGTTTTTTCCCTGTGACCATTACTTTCTCGGCGTTAACCACGATCACGAAATCCCCCGCATCCATATGGGGGGTATAAGTCGGCTTGTTTTTTCCCCTTAAAACCGCAGCAATTTCGCTCGCCAGACGCCCCAATCTTTGATTGGCAGCATCTACAACGTACCACTGTTGCTCGAGGGTCTCTTTATTAGGTAGAAAGGTTTTGTTCATCGTTTTCTCTCGATAGTGATTGGTAATTTCAGATTTCAGATTTTAGATTTTAGATTTTAGATTTTAAGTCAGCTTTCAATCTTAAATCTGCAATCTGCAATCTACAATCCTCTATTAGCCATTAGCAAAAAACAAATTTGGGCTGGTTATCAAACCAGATTTCTTTGGGAAATGGAAATTCCGGATAGCCGACCCGCAACAGACATAAGCCTTGTGGTGGAGCTGCATACTTGACTTCAGAGCGCTTTTGGTGTACCCAGAGCGAGGTGAAGTTTGCTTCTGAGCGATCGCCTCGACCCACCTGAACTAGCAACCCTACCAGCAGCCGCACCATACCATACAAAAATCCATCGGCTTGAATTTCGATGTGAATCAATGGCCCTTTCCGGTAACACTCTACTTCCTGTACCTCGACTTTGGAATGAGCGCGACCAGAATTGGCGCGATGAAAGGCAGCCAAATCGTGGTGACCGATTAGTGGGTTAAGCGCTGCTTGCATCAGCGATTCATCGAGCGGGGCATAATAATAATGCCAAGCAAAGGGTCGCAGGAACAAGTTCGGTTGCGAGTCTGTATAGATCGTATAGCGATAGCGACGCCAGCTGGCACTAAAGCGGGCGTGCCAGTAAGAATCTACGGCAGCAGATGCCAGAATTAATATATCTTTCGGCAGTTGAGTATTGAGAACTGCCGCCCACTTTTCGGCAGGGATAGAACTGCTGTGGTCAAAGTGAGCCACTTGGGCGGCGGCGTGAACTCCAGCATCGGTTCTGCCCGCGCCGTGCAGCGTCACGGGATGATTGAGGATACCAGAAAGAACGTTTTCGATTTCCTCTTGAACCGTGCGATCGCTCTTTTGCCGTTGCCACCCATGAAAATGAGTGCCCAGGTATTGTATTACCAGGGCGACTCGCTGTTTGGCTTTTATCTGCTGTCCGTTGTCCATTTTTTTGCCGATAGGTAATTGATAATTTCAGATTTAAGATTGAAGATTTGAGATTTGAATTGAAATCTGAAATCTGAAATCTGAAATCTCAAATTACCCTTAAACCAGTTCAATAATTGCCATTTCGGCATTATCACCCCGGCGAGGAACGGTTCGCAGGATGCGGGTATAGCCACCAGCGCGATTGCCATAGCGAGCTTTTGCCCCACTTGGCCCTTCATCAAACAGCGCGTGGACGAGATCTTTATCGTAGATATAGCCCAAGGCTTGTCTGCGAGCTGCCAAAGAGCCATCCTTGGCTAAACCGATCATTTTTTCGGCCTCAGATCTAACTGCCTTGGCTCTTACTTTTGTGGTTTCGATTCTACCGTGGCGCAGCAGTTGGGTTGTCAGCGCTCTTAAAAGCGCTCGACGCTGATCTGCTGGCTTACCAAGTTGAGGAACGCGACGACCGTGACGCATAGTGATTGTTAGCTAGTAATTGGTAATCGGTGATTGGTAATTGGTAATCGGTGATTGGTAATTGGTAATTGGTGATTGGTTTTCTTTCCCATTACCAATTACCCATTACCCATTACCCATTACCCATTAGGCTTTGCTGCTTTTTCTTGCGGCAAGGTAATTCCTAAGTGTCGCTGTAGAGCTTCACTCACTTCTTCTGCCGACTTTTGACCAAAGTTTTTGATTTCCAGTAAGTCTTCGTAGGTGTAACCTAACAAGTCTGCTACTGTGTTAATCTGTGCCCGTTTCAGGCAGTTATAAGCGCGCACCGAGAGCTGCAATTCCTCAATCGGAATTTGCGGCTCTACATCACCGGAATCATCTATTTCTGGTGGGATAGTCTTGATGTCTTTGAGTGGGTTAAACAGATCCACCAAAATATTCGCTGCCTGGGACAGAGCTTCTTCGGGTGAGATACTGCCATTTGTCCAGATTTCCATCAACAGCCGGTCTTTTTCCTGATCGCCATCGCCGCGAATTTCTTCAACGCTGTAGTTGACTTTCCGTACCGGCATGAAAATGGCATCGATCTGGAGAAAGTCTAAAGCTGTAGCTTCATCGTGGCCCCGATCTACCGAACGGTATCCCTTTCCGGTTTCTAGCCGGAATTCCATTTCCAGTTTGGCTCCTTGTGCTAAGGTGGCGACGTACTGCGCCGGATCGACCACCTGCACTTCAGAAGACATGTTAAACTGCCCCGCCATAACTATTACAGGGCCGTTGTTTGCGGTCACTTCTAACCGACCAATTTGAGGCTGGGAGGTATAGCTTTTGAAAACTACTTCTTTCATGTTGAGCAGGATTTCCAGCACATCCTCCCGCACTCCCGGAATTGTGGCAAATTCGTGATTGACACCGGCAATGCGAACCGCAGTCACTGCACATCCTTCCAGGTTAGACAGCAGCACCCGCCTTAAAGCATTGCCAACGGTTGTCCCTTGGCCTCTTTCTAGCGGCTCGATCACAAATTTGCTGTATTGACCTCGATTTTTCTCAGTGCTAGACTCGACACATTCAATTTGAAATTGCGCCACAGAGCGATCCCCCTACCCTTTGTGGATTTTGGATTTTGGATGAAAGGATTGTAGATTCATCAGATTTCACCCCTCATCAGATGAAAGGATTTTGGATTTAAAAGATAACGCCAAGTTTCTTCAGATATTTGGTTTTTTGTGCGGTTAATCTCAATCCAAAATCTAAAATCTAAAATCTTCTAAACGCGACGCCGTTTAGGTGGGCGACAGCCGTTGTGGGGAATGGGAGTAATGTCCCGAATTAGAGTAATTTCCAATCCGGCACCCTGAAGCGCTCGAATCGCGGTTTCGCGGCCTGCTCCTGGCCCGCTCACCATTACTTCTATCTGCCGCATTCCAGAGTCCATCGCTCGGCGAGCCGCTCCTTCCGCAGCGGTTTGAGCGGCAAAAGGCGTTCCTTTTTTGGCACCCTTGAAGCCGCTAGACCCGGCTGAAGCCCAGGAGATTACATCCCCATTTTGATCGGAAATTGTAACTATGGTGTTGTTGAAGGTTGATTGGATGTAGGCTATCCCGTTGGGTACGTTCCGCTTTTGCTTCTTGGCACCAGTTTTTTTGGTTACTTGTCGCGCCATATCGGTTTGTGTGCTTCGGTTTTAACTTGCTTGCTAGTTGTATGGTGTTTCGCCCAACCGTATTCAAGGCGAAAATCTGACGGTTATTTCTTAGCTGCTGGCTTTTTCTTACCGGCAACGGTTTGCCGTCTACCGCGACGGGTTCTGGCATTGGTACGGGTTCTTTGACCTCGAACGGGTAAGCCTAAGCGATGACGACGTCCTCGGTAAGTTCCGATGTCGATCAAGCGCTTGATGTTCATCGCTTCCCAGCGTCTCAAGTCACCTTCAACTTGATAGTCGCTTTCTACGGCTGCTCTCAGAGCAGCGACATCAGCATCTGATAGATCCTTGACGCGGGTGTCCGGATTTATCCCCGTTGTCGCTAGAATTTCTTTAGACCGGGATAGTCCAATTCCGTAAATGTAAGTCAGACCAATTTCGACGCGCTTATCGCGCGGAAGGTCTACACCGGCAATCCTTGCCACGCTTTTGTCTCCCTTATTTTGCCCTTGGTTCTAATAAGTTGTAATTTTTCCAGATATCAGGTGACATCTGATACAAGCTGAAGTTTTGCTGTTACCCTTGGCGTTGTTTATGCTTTGGGTTAGAACAGATCACCATCACTCGACCGCGCCGCCGAATGACGCGGCATTTTTCACAGATTTTCTTGACAGATGCTCGAACTTTCATGCCTACTGGGCTGTGCTACAAACTAAACATTATATCACTTTTAGTTTTTTTTGTAAGCTAAGAAGTTAGCACGAATGGAAAATTTATTTCTGATTTAGAAATGATGTTTCGTGCGGGCTTATTTCTTACGAAGGCGGTAAGTAATTCTGCCTTTGCTCAGGTCGTAGGGGGTCAGCTCAACTTTGACGCGATCGCCCGGTAATATTTTGATGTAATTCCGCCGGATTTTGCCGGAAATATGGGCTAACACGTTGAAGCCATTATCTAGGTCTACGCGAAACATAGCATTCGGTAAGGATTCTGTTACCGTGCCTTCCATTTCGATCAAATCTTGTTTAGACAATGTCTTTTTTCCTCAACTCTATGGGAACTGCTTGCCAGGGGTATGGGTTTTTCACCCCAGCCTGTTAAAAGGTATCTGAATCAAAGCTCAGACACCCTTAACAGATTTTATCAAATTGTGCGACAAAAAGGGTGAAACTGCTCTTGACTTTTAGCGGATTTCAACCATAGGGTGGAATGATGCCAGCCCTGGGCAAGGTAATGATAATCCAAAGCGCGAGTTGAGTTACAGATCGATGGATTTTTTCAGTTCTGCGGTGACTTCCGACATTGAGCGATCGCCATTAACGGCAGTAAGCTTCATCCGCTGGCGATAAAAATCGATCAGGGGTTCGGTTTGTTCGCGATAAACTTCCAGACGGCGGCGAATCACTTCTTCAGTATCATCGGCACGCCCTTCTTTTTTGGCACGTCCCAACAGGCGGGCGACCAAAATTTCATCAGGTACTTCCAGACTGAGGACGCGCGAGCATTCTTGATTGAGTTCTAGCAGCAAAGCTTCCAAAAAACCTGCTTGCGTACAATTGCGCGGAAACCCATCGAGTATCCAACCTTTATTAGTATCGGTTTGAGATAAGCGATCGCGCATCATGTCTAAAATCAAGCTATCGGGAACCAGCTCGCCTTTTTCCTGATACGACTTGGCTTTTTGCCCCAACGCCGTGCCATTTGCTACCTCATTCCGTAAAATATCTCCGGTGGAAATATGAGGAATTTGGCAGATTTCGGCTAAAATCTTGGCTTGCGTGCCCTTTCCTGCTCCTGGCGGCCCCAAAAAAATCAATCGCGTCACTCTTGTTTCACCATTCCTTCGTATCGCTGGGATATGACGTATGTTTGAACTTGCTTAGCTGTATCGATGGCTACGCCGACTAAAATCAATAGCGAGGTTGCCCCAATACCCCTAAATGTGGTGACATTGGTCGCGCTTTCAACAGCAGTTGGTATCAGCGCCACTGCTCCCAAAAAGATTGCTCCCAAAAACGTTAATCGGTTCAACACCCGCTCTACATACTCGCTAGTGGTGCGACCGGGACGAATACCGGGAATGCTAGAACCCATCTTTTTCAGATTTTGTGCCAAATCTACCGGGTTAACGATCAAAGAGGCGTAGAAATAGCTGAAAAAGACAATAAACAGTAGGTAAAGTGCGACGTAGAGAGCCTGTCCTGGAGCCAATAAATTGGCAATTTGACTCACCGTTGGATTGGGAAATACCTGAGCCAGAGAGGTTGGAATAATCAAGACAGCCGAAGCAAAAATAATCGGCATTACACCGCCTTGATTTAACCGCAAAGGTAAATAACTATTTTTTTCCAGAAACACCTTCCGTCCCACCTGCCGACGTGCCGAAATAATCGGGATGCGGCGAGCGCCTTCTTGAACGAAAACGATTAAGACAATTGTCACTAAGAACACTAGCAGCAGAACGATGATTTTACCCACCTGCTCCCTACCAGCGCTTTCAGCCAGCTTAATCGTGTCGCCCAAAGACTTAGGTAAAGCCGACACAATGTTGAGGAAAATCAACAACGAGGCTCCGTTACCGACGCCCCGTTCGGTAATCAATTCAGATACCCACATCACAAACATTGACCCTGCCGTCAGCGCCAATGTTGTCTTGACGACGAATAACAATCCCGGTTGTTCTGCGTAGGGGGCGATTAACCGCGCCGAAATGAATGTACTTTGCAGCAATCCCCATCCCAAAGCCACATAGCGGGTAATTTGAGAAATCTTTCGCCGTCCGGCTTCGCCCTCATTTTTTTGTAAGTTTTCTAAACTGGGGATGGCCTGTGTCAGCAATTGGACGATAATCGAAGCATTAATGTAGGGCAAAATTCCCAGCGCAAAAATGCCCAAAGTGAGGAAGCCGCCGGTGAAAATATCCAAAAATCCAATCAAGGGATTATTTTGGAGGCTTGCAGCAAAGGCGGCTCGATTAATTCCTGGAATTGGCAGGAAAACGCCCAGGCGGATCAAAACGAGCAGCCCAATGGTGACAAGCAGCCGACCTCTCAGTCCAGCTGCTTGAGCCATCTGCATAAAGGTTTCCTGCGCTGTTGGGGCTTTACTTTGACTAACCATATATAAGGGACCTCTACGCGATCTGGGCCACTATCTGCACAAAAAGCTTTAACCCTTAGCTTTCTCGATGATTTCGCAAGTGCCGCCAGCTGCTTCAATTTTGTTGCGAGCGCCTGTGGTAAATGCTGCTGCTTTTATATTTAAGGGTACAGAGAGTTCTCCATCTCCCAAAATTTTCAGCGGGCCGTCATTGCTGGTGACAATGCCAGCTGCCATCAAAGAATCCAAGGTTACTTCTGTATTAGCAGGGAGTGATGCCAGCTTACTGACATTGATCGTAGTGTATTCGCGACGATTAATGACAGTAAAATGCTTTAACTTGGGGATGCGCTTGTATAAGGGCTGTTGACCGCCTTCAAAACCGGGTCTAGTGCTGCTACCAGAACGAGCTTTTTGACCCCGCATCCCTTTACCGGCGCTAGCGCCTTGTCCGGCAGAAATACCGCGAGCCAGTCGGCGGGGGCGTTTTTTAGAGCCAGCCTTGGGCACGGCATCTTTTAGTCTCATATTTTTATCCTTTGTCAGTTGTCGGTGGTTTTAGATCGACTCGCCCGCTCAGTTATGATTGCTGGCTGGTAGCTGCTGGCTGAGCATAGAGATTTTCGATGGGAATACCGCGATCGCTGGCAACATCAGCAAAGGTTCTCAAGGTTTGGAGGGCGTTGATCGTGGCTCTCGCGTTGTTCAGCGGGTTATTTGAACCCAACTGTTTGGCTAATATGTTGCGAACGCCAGCCAGTTCTAGCACCGTGCGGACGGCACCCCCAGCAATTACGCCCGTACCTTGGGCGGCGGGGCGCATCATGATCGAGGCACCACCACCTGTACCTTTAGCTGGATGGGGAATCGAGTTTACCTTGGTCAGAGGTACATCAACCAGGTGCTTTTTACCATCGGCGACGCCTTTTCTGACGGCACCGATGACGTCGCTGGCTTTACCAACGCCGACGCCTACTTGTCCGCGTTCGTTACCGACGACGACAATAGCGCGGAAGCTGAGTTTTTTACCGCCTTTAACCACTTTGCTGACGCGGCGAATTTGGATTACCCGTTCTTGCCAGGTGGTTTCTTTTTCTCTGGTGCGGCTGCTGGCTTTTTTACGACGCTCTCGTTGTTCTGCCATAGTTTTCCTTTGGTAATAGGTAATTGCTAATTGGTAATTGGTAATTTCAGATTTCAGATTTTAGATTTTAGATTGCTTAAATTGTCAAATCTGCAATCTTAAATCTGCCATCTAAAATTGTCCATCACCGATTGATTAACCAGCTCGCTTATTTAGAAGTCTAAACCGGCTTCCCTTGCCGCATCGGCTAAGGCTTTGATGCGACCGTGGTAAAGATTGCCACCTCGGTCAAATACGACTTTGGTAATGCCAGCTTCGAGCGATCGCTGTGCTAATAACTTACCTACTTCAGTGGCAGCAGTCATATTAGCTCCAGAGGCCAAACTGGATTTTACCGTCGGCTCTAACGTCGAGGCTGCCACCAGCGTATGGTGTTTGGTATCGTCGATTACTTGAGCGTAAATATGCTCGTTGGAACGAAACACTGCCAAGCGAGGACGTTCTGAGGTGCCAGCGAGGCGGCGACGCAGGCGTTCGTGCCGCCGCTGCCTTGATTGTTTGCGCGTTAATTTCATTATTTCTTACCTGCCTTACCAGCTTTACGTCTGACAAATTCACCGGCATAGCGAATGCCTTTGCCTTTATAGACTTCTGGCGGACGGACGGCGCGAATTCTAGCCGCCAAATTGCCAACGACTTCTTTGTCAATGCCGTTAACGATCACGTTGGTGTTATTTTCCACCGCCATTTGAATCCCTGGGGGGGGTTCGATCCTGACTTCGTGACTGTAGCCGACAGTTAAAACGAGATTGCGACCGTCAACCCGCGCCCGGTAACCCACGCCCTGGATTTCCAGCCTTCTCGCAAAGCCAGCCGAAACGCCTTCGACCATATTGGCAACTAGGGTGCGGCACAGACCGTGGAGTTGACGGGCGGTGCGGGATTCATTCCGCCGCACAACCTTGAGGGTTTCTCCTTCTTGTTCTAGAGCGATCGCATCCGGCAGTACTCTAGATAGTTCGCCTTTTGGCCCTTTAACGGCAATTTGCTGACCATCAATATTTACTTGTACTTTCGCCGGAATTGTGATAGGACGCTTACCAATCCGAGACATAACTCACCTGATTTGCTAATAGCTAATTGGTAATTGGTAATTTAAGATTTCAAATTTCAGATTTTAGATTTTAGATTTATTGAATTAAATCTACAATCTTAAATCTGCCATCTAAAATTGCCTGAGAACGCCATTACCAAACGTAGCAGAGGACTTCTCCTCCCAAACCTTGACGACGGGCTTCCCGGTCTGTCATGATACCGCTCGAAGTGGAGATGATGGCGATGCCAATACCGCCGAGGACTCGCGGCAACTCTTTTTTATTGGAGTAAACGCGCAGACCGGGCTTACTTACTCGTTTCAGAGCAGTGATAATCGGCTGGCGATTTTTTCCTTTGTACTTTAAGGTCACCACCAAATTGCGCTTAACACCTTCTCCATCTTCTGAAAAATCAGCGATATAGCCTTCAGTCTTAAGGACTTCAGCAATGCTGCGGGTCATCTTTGTACGTGGAATCATTGTTGTTTGATGCCGCGCTTGAGTCGCATTGCGAATGCGCGTTAACATGTCTGCTATTGTGTCGTTCACCGCCATCGTTTTCTCCTTATTGATCCCGGAAAGGCATCCCCATTTCTTTTAGCAAGGCGCGGCCTTCTTCGTCAGTGTTGGCAGTTGTAATAATGGAGATGTCCATGCCACGAATTTGGTCGATTCTGTCGTATTCGATTTCTGGAAAAATCAACTGCTCTCTGATGCCCAAGCTGTAGTTACCGCGACCGTCAAAACTTTTCGGGCTGATGCCGCGAAAATCGCGAATGCGGGGCAGGGCTAGATTAATCAGCCGGTCTAGAAAGGCGTACATGCGATCGCCGCGCAGCGTCACCATAATGCCCACGGGCATACCTTGGCGAATTTTGAAACTCGCGATCGCTTTCTTCGCCCTTGTCACCACGGGTTTTTGACCCGCAATCGTAGCAATTTCGCTCAAAGAAGATTCTAGAGCCTTAGCATTATTTGCTGCTTCCCCTAAGCCGCGGTTAATCGTTACCTTAACCAGCTTCGGCACTTGATGGATGTTCTGATACTTGAACTGCTCCATCAACTTGGGGACAATCGTTTCTTGATACTGAGATTTGAGTCGTTGAGTCATCTTTAATCCTTTTCTCCCCTGGGCTTGGTCAGGGATTTGCATCCTTGAATTTCAGATTTTAGATTTCAGGTTTTAGATTTAGTTTCAATCTGAAATCTGCTATCTAAAATCTCAAATTATTTATCGATGATTTCGCCAGTCTTTTTCAACATCCGTACCTTTTTACCAGCTTCGGTAAAGGTATAGCAAACGCGACTGGCAACATTTTGCTTAGTGGAGTAAAGCATCACATTCGAGCTATGGATAGGAAATTCCATCGTAGCAATTCTACCGGATTCTCCTTCCTGCTTCGGTTTGACGTGCTTGGTTTTAATGTTCACGCCCTTAACGATTACTTTACTGACCTGGGGATAAACCATGAGGATTTCACCAACTTTCCCCTTATCCTTCCCAGAAATAACCTGAACCGTATCTCCCTTTTTCACGTGCATCTTGTGCCGTATGGGAGTTTTAGAACCCTTAGCATTAGCCATTACAGTACCTCCGGAGCGAGGGACACAATTTTGGTGTATTTATCCCGCAATTCCCGCGCCACTGGGCCAAAAACGCGAGTTCCCCTGGGATTGCCGTCGTTATTAATAATGACAGCAGCATTATCGTCAAAGCGAATGCTCATACCGCTATCGCGATTGATATTTTTCTTGGTACGAACGATCACCGCTTTAACCACATCAGACTTCTTCACCGCCATATTAGGAATGGCATCCTTAACAACAGCGACAATCACATCGCCCACAAAACCATAACGGCGGTTTCCGGCTCCTAAAACCCGGATACACATTAGCTTGCGAGCGCCGCTGTTGTCAGCAACATTGAGATAAGTTTGAGCTTGAATCATAGCGCGTGGTAATTGGTAATTGGTAATTGGTAATTGGTAATTGCAGATTTGAGATTGCAGATTTAATCCAAAATCTAAAATCTAAAATCTAAAATTTTCCATTAGCTATTACCAGTTGAATTGAGGATTTCGGCTACGACCCAGCGTTTGGTTTTGCTCAGAGGGCGCGTTTCCTGGATGCGGACGCGATCGCCTTCTTTGCACTTATTTTCTTCGTCGTGAGCCTTATACCGCTTGGTATTGACGATAATTTTGCCGTACTTGGGGTGGGGAGCGCGGTTTTCCACCGCCACCACTACGGTTTTATTCATTTTGTCGCTGACCACCAGGCCAACTCTTTCTTTAACTGCCATCGCTATTTACTCTTATGACTGTGCAACTGTTTAGTTTTCCGAGGCAGCTTGAGCGCGTTTGCGTTCGCCTTCCACTGTCAATAACTGCCCTAGCCGGTGTTTCGCGTGGCGAAACTGATGTGGCTTTTCTAACTGGCGAGTTGCTTTTTGCAAGCGCAGCTGAAATAGTTGCTGCTTCACCGCCATAATTTGTTCTGCCAGTTCGCTATCGCTTAAATTTCTGGCATCTTCGATTTTGGGGAGCGCCATAATTACACAGTCTCCTCAGAACGCATAATAAACTTGGTCTTGATTGGCAACTTAAACGCTGCCAAACGCATAGCTTCGCGGGCAATTTCTTCAGTCACGCCCGTAATTTCAAACAGAATTCTGCCTGGTTTAATCACAGCCACCCAGAATTCCGGCGACCCCTTACCAGAACCCATCCGGGTTTCCGCAGGACGCATGGTTACGGGTTTGTCGGGGAAAATTCTGATCCAAATTTTGCCACCCCGGCGGATATAGCGAGTCATTGCACGACGGCTGGCTTCAATTTGACGGGAAGTAATCCAAGCTGGCTCTAATGCTTGCAGGCCAAATTCGCCAAAGTTGAGGGAACTGCCTCGCGTCGCTAAGCCGTTCATGCGCCCGCGCTGTTGTTTGCGGAATTTAGTTCTTTTAGGACTTAACATGATTCGGTCGTGAGTAATGGGTGATGGGTAATTTTAGATTTAAGATTGCAGATTTAAGATTGCAGATTTAACAGTTCTAAAATCTAAAATCTGAAATCTGAAATCGCCAACTATCCCTCGTTGGAACGGTCTTCAAATTGCTGCCGCCGCTTGCCGGAGCGACGACGAGGAGTTCCAGGTGCCGCAGCTGGTGCGACTTCTTCTTGTCCTGGAATTACTTCTCCTTTAAAAATCCAAACCTTGATGCCAAGAATTCCATAAATGGTCTTAGCAGTACGGTAGGCATAGTCAATATCTGCCCGTAAAGTATGCAGCGGTACCCGACCTTCCCGCGTCCACTCAGTGCGAGCAATTTCTGCCCCATTCAGCCGACCCGAAACTTGTACCTTGATCCCCTGTACGCCTGCTCTCTGGGCGCGTTGAATCGCCTGACGGACGACGCGACGGAAGGAAACCCGGCGTTCTAGTTGTTGGGCGATGTATTCGGCAATCAAGCCAGCATCGGCATCGACGCGAGCCACTTCTACGACGTTAATCCGGATTTGGCGCTGACCGCCGAGTTTGTCTTGCAGTCCGGTTCTCAGGGTTTCAATCCCCGTACCGCCCCGACCGACAACGACGCCCGGTCGCGCGGTGCGAATTTCTAAATCGATTTGATCGGCTTTGCGCTCGATCCGCACGGCAGAAATACCAGCATTACTCAGGTTTTTACCGACGTAATTGCGGATTTTGTGGTCTTCCTGCAAGATTTCAGGGTAGCGATCTGGGCTGGCGAACCAACGAGACTGGTGTTCTTGGGTAATGCCCAGACGAAACCCGACTGGATTAATTTTTTGTCCCACGAATGCGTCCTCAATATGATTTTAGATTTTGGATTTTAGATTTGAGATTGGATGGAATTTTTAATAGCAATCTGAAATCTAAAATTTGCAATCTGGCGATTATTCTTCTTCCGCTTCAGCAACTGCGACGGTAATGTGACAAGTTGGCTTGCGGATTTGGTAAGCGCGGCCTTGCGCTCTGGGTCGGAAACGCTTTAAGCTTGGCCCGCCATCAGCAAAAGCTTGACTGACGATGAGTTTGGCTGGGTCAAGACCGGCGTTATGTTCGGCGTTAGCTACTGCGGATCTCAGCACCGTGAGGATCGGTTCGCAAGCCCGGTAGGGCATAAATTCGAGTAGAATCAGCGCCTCGCGATAGGAACGCCCGCGAATTTGGTCTAGGACGCGGCGCACCTTAAACGGGGACATGCGAATGTAGCGCGCGATCGCTTTAACTTCAGTTGTATCGGTAGCCATAAAATTCTCCCTAAGTTATTTCAGATTTCAGATTTTAGATTTCCGATTTTAGATTAAATTTGAAATCTCAAATCTCAAATCTAAAATTCTCATCTCCGCGCCTTTTTATCGCCTTTAGCGTGACCCCGGAAAGTGCGAGTGGGGGCAAACTCACCCAATTTGTGTCCTACCATCTGATCCGAAATAAAGATCGGTACGTGAGTGCGACCGTTGTGAACGGCGATGGTGTGACCTACCATTTGGGGCAATACTGTCGAAGCGCGCGACCAAGTTTTGATCACTTCTTTTTTGTTTTGAGCGTTCAGTTTTTCAACCTTGCTCATCAGACTATCGGCCACGAACGGCCCTTTTTTAAGAGAACGACCCATAAGATTTTGGATGCAAGTAATTTGGTTTTTGGCTTAAATAGATTGCAGATTTAAGATTGCAGATTTAACCAATCTAAAATCTTAAATCTAAAATCTAAAATTTTAGGACTCGCGACCGCCACGACCCCGCTTAGAAGCTTTGCGACGACGGCGCACGATTAACTTGCTGCTTGCTTTCTTAGGTTTGCGGGTTTTAGCTCCCAATGTCGGTTTACCCCAAGGCGTAACGGGGCCGCTTCTACCGATGGGGGCGCGTCCTTCACCACCGCCGTGTGGGTGATCCACTGGGTTCATGACGCTACCTCTGACGTGGGGGCGGCGTCCTTTCCAACGAGTCCGACCAGCTTTACCGGCGCTGAGGTTTCTGGCTTCGATGTTGCCGACTTGACCGATGGTGGCGTAACACTCGCGACGCACCATGCGAACTTCCCCTGAAGGAAGTCTGAGGGTAACGTAGTTTCCTTCTTTGGCGACAACTTGAGCGCTCGCACCAGCAGAGCGAACAATTTGTCCGCCGCGACCGATTTTTAACTCAACGTTATGTACCTGAGTCCCCAAAGGAATATTGCCCAAGGGTAAGGCATTGCCGTCTTCAATCGGAGATTCGGGGCCGGATACGATCGTCGTCCCAACTTTCAAACCGTTGGGATGTAAAATATAGCGCTTTTCCCCATCTTTGTAGTAAACCAGGGCAATGCGCGCATTGCGGTTGGGGTCGTACTCAACGGCTACAACTTTGCCAGGGATGTTGAGCTTGTCGCGACGAAAATCAATAATCCGGTAAAGGCGCTTGTGTCCGCCACCTTGATGACGGCTGGTAATTACACCTCGGTTGTTGCGACCTTTAGCGCGGTGAACTGACTTCACCAGCGATTTTTCTGGTTCGGTTTTGGTAATTTCGTTAAAGTCAGAAACGACCGCTTGCCGCGTACTGGGGGTATAGGGTCGATAAGAACGTGTGCCCATAACAATAAATCGATGCTTTTGATGGGTGGATTAAAGGCCGATCGATTTCAGATTTCAGATTTCAAATTTCCGATTTGATTGTGAATTTGAAATGAGAAATCTCAACTCGATTACACTTCTGGGAATAAGACCTTTCTGATCGATTCTGCGTCTGATTCTGCCAAGGTCACAACCGCTTTTTTGTATTGCGACTTGTAACCCAAAAACTTACCTACCCGACGCTTTTTCCGTGGGGGATTTTGGGTGTTGACGGCTACAACTTTCACTTGAAACAGTTGTTCGATTGCCGCTTTTATTTGCGGTTTGCTTGCCTTTGGCACCACTTCAAACGTGTATTTGTTTTGCTCCATGAGCATGGTCGCTTTTTCGGTCAAGATCGGGCGACGGATCAAGTCTGGCAGCAAGCGCGGATCTAATTTATTCACCGTAGACCTCCTGTATTTTTGTCATCGCAGCGGCTGTGGTGACGATTTTGTCTGCGTTGAGCAGATCGAATACGTTCAAGTGCGTGGCTTGGATGATTTTGAGATTGCCGATGTTGCGAGCCGACAAATATACGTTTTCGGCTGCGTCGTGGAGGATTAACAATACTTTGGCATCTGGTTCTACACCCCAGCGCGCGATCGCACTCGCCAATTCTTTGGTTTTGGGTCTAGGCAGCTTTTCCCCAAACTCCTCCACCACAATCAAATCCGCTTCGCGGCTAGCAAACGCCGTTCTCAGCGCTAACCGCCGTTCTTTGCGGTTCATTTTGAGGTCAAACTCTCTCGGCTTTGGCCCAAAGATCACGCCGCCGCCCCGCCATAATGGCGAACGAATCGAACCGGCACGGGCGCGCCCGGTTCCTTTTTGCCGCCAAGGTTTGCGTCCCCCACCTCTAACTTCGGAGCGGGTTTTGGTGCTGGCATTTCCCTGGCGCGCATTATGCATTTGACGAACTAATGCCCGGTGAACGATGTGCGCCGCGTTTTCTTCTTTTGCTACTCTCAGTTCCAGGCTGACTTGCTGCCCGGTTTCTTGACCATCCCAGTTTCGTACTACGCAGTTAACCATATGTTTCCCCAGTCCTGTTACCGCCGCCTGGATCGGAGCATTGGGGCTTTTACATCAGCCCCACGATCTCAAATCCACAGCTCTCAACTCTAAAATTTAACGACCCACTTTTTTGGCTGGTTTAATGCTGAGCAAAGCACCTGGTTTTCCAGGAACCGCTCCTTGAATCAGCAGCAAATTGCGTTCGGCATCGACGCGCACAATCGTCAGCTTGCGAATCGTCACTTGCGCGCCCCCCAAACGACCTGCCATCCGCTTACCGGGATAAACGCGCCCCGGTGTGGTTCCAGCACCAGTCGAACCGGGCAAGCGGTGGTTTTTGGAACCGTGCGCCATTGGCCCGCGTTTAAAGTTGTGCCGTTTTTGATAACCAGCAAAACCTTTACCGATACTCGTTCCGGTCACGTCTACGATTTGTCCGGGTGTAAAAATATCTACTGCGATCGCCTGACTCAGCTGGTAATCGCCTGTATTTTCTACACGGTACTCTTGCAGGTGCCGCACGGGTGTCGTGTTTGACTTTGCTAGGTGTCCCAGTTCCGGCTTGCTCAGCGCTTTGGGTTTCACTTCGCCGTAGCCAACTTGGATGGCTGAGTAGCCATCGGTTTGAGGCGTCTTGATTTGTGTAATCGGGCAGGGGCCAGCTTGAACGACGGTGACGGGGATAGCTCTCCCTTTGTCGTCAAATATTTGGGTCATGCCCAGTTTGGTGCCGAGGATACCGATAGACACAGTACCTGGTCTCTCCTTTTTTACTCACTACGATCGATCGGATGCGGATATTTCGCGCTTCCGCTTATTTATATAAGATGGGTAGCTTTTACCACCCTCACTTTTTCCCGCACGTTAACTACCCCCAACGGGAGTAACTAAGGCCAGAAAACTTTTTTTGTGGGAATGTCAGAAGACTAATCTTTTAACCACTTACCGCTGGACTCTCTCCCATCGAGGGTTTTACCCTTTTGGAGACTTCTCCAGCCAACAAGCACATCCCTAGTTTTTCAGACGCTAAAATCCCTGCGATCGCAAGGTTTTAGTTAGCTAATCTTGAAGCTGTGAGAAGGCCAAGCACTAGCTGGGGCATTTCCTGGCACCAGGACTTAAACAGCTTGCTGCTTAGTATCCTTTTTGAGGCCAGATTTACATGCGGCTAATTGGTTGACTCGACAGTTTCCCTCACGTTTGGTTTCAACTGCTGGCTCTTCACTTTGGCAGGAATTAAACTCTTCCCACACAACCTATCCGGCCTATGCCCAGATATCAGAGCCTAAGTCTACATCGCCCTCTGCCGAGAACGACGATCGATCAAATTTTAGCCACAATCACTCAATATAGCTGATTTGTTTAAGTTTGTCTAGTGCATGACAGATTTTTTCGTCGGGGTTGGATTCTGGCGCGGGTACGTTCCCCTCTACAATAGCGTTATATGTAACGTTTTCCTAAGCCATCTGGCTGCGAGTAGTACAACTTTAGGCGGGATAGGACGCAATAATATGGCACTGATCGCAACTGGCAATCAATTGCTTCGAGATCTGGAAAAGTCGGGCGCTTTGGGCGTCTACGTGCCTTTAGAGGGAGGGTTTGAAGGTCGTTACCAGCGACGGCTGCGGGCGGCAGGTTATACTGCTTTGAACATCACCGCCAGAGGGCTGGGAGATGTGGCGATGTATTTAACTGGCGTTCATGGAGTACGCCCGCCGCATTTGGGTAAAAAAAGCCTTGGCAGTGGTGCAGCGGTTGGCTATGTTTACTACGTGCCGCCGATTATCAGTACTCAACTAGAACAACTGCCACCCAAGTCTAAGGGTTTGTTGCTGTGGATTATTGAGGGGAATATTCTTTCTCGTCAGGAGGTGGAGTATCTAGCGAACTTGCCCAAGATGGAGCCAAAAGTTAAAATCGTCGTAGAAATGGGAGGCGATCGCTACTTCCGCTGGATGCCCCTGCAAGATACTTTGGCTGCGGCTTAGGTTGGCACTTCCGAGCAGAGGAGACAAGGGGGACAAGGGGGACAAGGGGGACAAGGGAGACAATGGAGACAAGGGAGACAATGGAGACAAGGGAGACAAGGGAGACAAGGGAGACAAGGGAGACAAGAAGGAAGTAATTTCTTCTCTATCTTCAATAGCTCCCTCAGCTCCCTCAGCTCAAGAAAGCTCCCCCAGCTCAAGAAAGCTCCCCCAGCTTCCCCAGCTCCCTCAGCTCCCTCAGCTTCCCCAGCTCCCTCAGCTCCCTCAGCTCAAGAAAGCTCCCTCAACTCCCCCAGCTCCCTCAGCTCCCTCAGCTCCCCGATGCCCCTTCAGTTTTGATACCTTGGAATTAAGACTGAGCTAATAGGAAAGGCTCCGATGCTGGAAAACCGAGATTATACTTTAATTATCGACAAAAGCGGCAGTATGTCGGTGAAAGACCAGCCGGGTGGCAAAAGCCGTTGGGAAGTTATGCAAGAGTCAACCTTGGCTTTAGCTAGCAAGTGTGAAGAATTTGACCCGGATGGCATTACAGTTTACTTATTTTCAGGTCGCTTTAAACGCTACGACAATGTGACCTCTACCAAAGTATCCCAGATATTCCAAGAAAATGAGCCTTCGGGTCGCACTGACTTGGCGGGGGTGCTTCAAGATGCTGCTAACAGTTACTTTCAGCGCAAAGCCAGCAAGCAAACAAAGGCAAATGGAGAAACTATTTTAGTTGTCACCGATGGCGAACCGGACGATCGCAAAGCGGTGATGAAGGTAATTATAGAAGCGTCTCGCCATCTGGATAAAGATGAAGAATTGGCAATTTCTTTCATTCAAATTGGCACCGATGTCCAGGCTACCAAGTTTCTCAAAATTTTGGATGATGAATTGCAAAGTGCTGGTGCTAAATTTGACATCGTTGATACGGTAACGATGGATGACATGGAAGACATGACTCTGCGAGAAGTTTTACTCAATGCAATTGTTGATTAAACGGTTAGATTATGGAATCTATGGATGATTTATTGGCTCAGCTTAAAGCTGAGTATGAGGAAAAAGATAATCCTAAAACGCCGCCTAAACAGCAACCGTTGCCTGTGGAATTAACTCCACAAATTACTGTTGTTCAGGCCGTTCAAACTCAGATGTCATCAGGAACTTCTCTCTCGCCCTCGGAAGAAAAGTTATTAGCAGACATTAAATCAGAATTTGAAAATCCTGTAAAAGTAGAACAACAGCGGCTACAATCCAATCCACAACTTCCTGTGGTTCCGTCTTATCAAACTCAGGTGTCACAAACAACAAGTTTCCTGTCGCGTTCAGAGGAACAATTATTGACTGACATCAAATCGGAGTTTGAAGAGCAGGAAAAAGCAGAAGCTTTGAGAAAACAGCAAGAGTTGCAAGAAGAAAGGCGGCGACAAGAACAAATTAAGCACCAAGAAAAACAAGCGTTAATTAAGGAAGCTGAGGAATGGTTGAAAAAGTTAAAACCGCGTTCCGAGGAAGGGCTATGGTTTGAAGAGTTTGCTTATGGTTATCCTTCTAAATTAGAGGCTGCGATTGATTATTTGCAAGCTTTGAAGGAAGTACAATAACGATAGGCGATCGCTAATAAATTAACTTCAATTTTTTGATAATACTTAATACGAACAACCCATAATTTAAAAATTCGTCTACTCTGGAGATAGCAACCCTTATAGGTCAGGGGTGATAGATTATCTCTCAAACGTGACTTATAAGATCTGACTGCAATTGGAGGATTTTTTTATGGTGGATAATCGCGATTACACGCTAATTATTGACAAAAGCGGCAGTATGTCTACTCCAGACCAACCCGGTAGTAGAACTCGTTGGGATACTGCCCAAGAATCTACTTTAGCAGTAGCGAGAAAATGCGAACAGTTCGATCCAGATGGGATTACCGTTTATCTATTTTCCGGTCGCTTTAGGCGCTATGAAAATGTAACTTCGAGCAAAGTCGCGCAAATATTTCAAGAAAACGATCCTTCTGGCACTACTAATTTAGCGGCTGTACTCAAGGATGCTACCGATAACTATTTTCAACGCAAGGCGGCGGGTCAAACTAAGGAAAATGGTGAGACAATTTTGGTAGTGACGGATGGAGAACCCGATGACCGTAAAGCTGTGATGCGAGTAATTATTGAAGCATCGCGCCAAATGGAAAGAGATGAAGAACTGGGAATTTCTTTTATCCAAGTTGGCGGAGATCCTCAAGCTACCAAGTTCCTTAAAGTTTTGGATGATGAATTGCAAGGTGCGGGGGCAAAATTTGACATTTGCGATACCCTAACCCTCGATGATATGGAAGGCATGACGCTAGCTGAAGTGCTGCTGAATGCGATTACGGACTAGGACGGTAAGGGCAAAGCAAGAGGAACAGGACTTACGCACGAAAATGCCAGAAACCCGGTGGTTTCTTCGTTGATCTCTGGTTGCAAAACCAACGATTTTTCCTAGAAACCGGGTTTCTTTGCGTAAGTTAGGAGGCAATAAAAATTATCCTTGTCTAGCTTTGCCCGTTCATATAATTTTGATCAAAGTGGACAATTAATTGCAGGCAGGAACTATGGGGATGGAAGATCGGGATTATACCTTAATTATTGACAAAAGCGGCAGTATGTCTACTCCGGATCAACCGGGTGGTCGGAGTCGCTGGGATGCTGCACAAGAATCTACTTTGGCATTGGCGAGAAAGTGCGAACAGTTTGACCCGGATGGTATTACTGTTTATTTGTTTTCCAGCCGATTTAGACGCTACGATAATGTGACTTCTAATACGGTCGTGCAAATTTTCCAAGAAAATGACCCGGCTGGTACTACTAACTTAGCGGGTGTGCTGCAAGATGCTACCAATCGCTTTTTTGAGCGTAAAGCTGCGGGTCAAATTAAGCCAGGTGGCGAAGTAATTTTGGTAATTACTGATGGGGAACCTGACGATCGTAAAGGGGTGATGCGGGCAATTATCGAAGCGTCTCGCCGGATGGATAGAGATGAGGAATTGGGAATTTCTATTATTCAAGTTGGTTCAGATGCGACGGCGACTCGGTTCTTGAAGGCGTTGGATGATGAGCTGCAAGGGGCGGGTGCTAAGTTTGATATCTGCGATACACTCACGATCGACGATATGGCAGATATGACCCTGGCAGAAGTTTTGATGAATGCGATCGCTGACTAATAACGCAAGTTGCTAGTTATGAGGTTAAGCATTTTAGATCCCCCTCGCATCCCCCTTCACAAGGGGGACTTTGAATCCGGTTCCCCCCTTTTGAAGGGGGATGCGAGGGGGATCAAACCAACCATATTTGTAACTAGCAACTTGCGTTAATAACTCAACAGTACCGCGTAGTGGTAAAATCCGCCTCACGAAAGGCCGGGTTTTACCAATCAATCCGTAAAACTACGAGATATCTTATAAAAGTAGACCATACTCATATCTAGCTGCTAAAAGCTAATGACTAATGTCAGGAAAAATGCTACATTAGTTAACTTATCTCCATAGGGTAGGTGTTGCTTTCCGCCTCTCCCCTGCAAAAAAGCAAAGATTTGTTACTTTGGATTGATTTTTGCCTACGTGGACTTACGGTTACAGAGATTCCATACGCTACCTGTAAGGGTACGGTAGTAAGCCAAACTCTACAGATGGAGCTTGGGCGTCAGTCCCGTAGCTATTTACCCTTTCAAATCAATTTTCTCTATCCCCTTGCTTTCTTTGCCCGGTCATAGCACATTGGTAATCATGCATCCCCAATTGTTTGAGGAACGCTTTAGCATATAAGGGTGACCAATCTGCACTTTCCCTTACATTCCTTAAGGGAGGGTCACTGGTTTAAGCTGATCTGCGGAGCCAGCTTCCAACACCTCCCTGCTGTTAGGAATCTAACTTTGGCCTATACCCTGGCAGGTGCTGACTGCATCGATGTTGCCGCAGATCCTGCTGTGATATCGGCAGCGCAAGCAGCGCTACAAGTGGCGGGCGAGTTGGCTTCTGAGGCACAAAAGCGTGGGTATGGCTGTCAAGGTTTGCCCTGGCTGATGGTTAGCCTCAATGATGGCGAAGATCCTCATTTTCGCAAAGCAGAATTTAATCCCTCCCAATGTCCGCCAGACTGTACCCGTCCTTGCGAAAAGATTTGTCCGGCTGACGCGATTGCTTTTCATCTCCCCGGCGATAATTTCTCTGGGGTGATCGACTCGCGCTGCTACGGCTGTGGCAGGTGTATTCCCGTATGTCCATACGATTTGATTTATACTCGTTCTTACGTATCGACGCCGGATGCGATCGCCAGACAAGTGCTACCAGCAGGAATCGACGCGGTAGAAATTCATACCCAGGTGGGGAGAAAGGCCGATTTTGAAAGATTGTGGGGTGCGATCGCGCCGAATCTCCACCACCTGAAACTGATCGCCGTTAGCTGTCCCGACGGCGACGGATTAATTGAATACTTGCGATCGCTTTACGAAATCATGGAACCTCTGCCAATTCCCCTCGTCTGGCAAACAGACGGACGCCCGATGAGTGGCGATATTGGTGCAGGCACTACCCACGCAGCGATCAAATTAGGTCAAAAGGTTCTATCCGCAGGATTACCCGGATATGTGCAATTAGCAGGAGGCACCAACAGCCACACGGTTATCAAGCTTAAAACATTAGGCTTGCTCAATCTAAGTTTGGGTAATAGGTCATTGGTAATCGGTCATAAAGAAGATAGCAATGCGAGGGAAGGTGGTGACAACGCGGCTGATGCGATCGTCGTGCCCTCTGATTCTCCTATGCCCGTCCAATCTCCCATCCCCAATGCCCACATCGCAGGTATTGCCTATGGCAGCTATGCCCGCGTGCTTTTGTCACCCGTTCTAGACCTGTTAGAAAAAACCGATATGAATCCAAACTCTTCCAGTCCACCTGGTAACCAAACGCCTATGAATGCGCGCTTAGAAGATCGCCCCGATCTTCTTTGGCAAGCTGTTGCTAGCGCTCACTCGCTGGTTTCCCAACTTAAGTTGACCCAATTTTCGTCAACCCTGCCTCAGTGAAGTAGGATTGTATTATGAATGTATTATTTCGACCCGATAGCCCTTGCCTTATGCTCTCCCTACTCAAAACTTGAACTTTCGTTGACCCACTAACCTTTTGTAACAACCTTGTTGATGCGAATAAATATGATGAGTCCTCACGGTACGACGCCTCCTGAAAACAAGCTGAGTTTGGTTCAATCACCTTCAGTCCCTGTCGAAAACGTCGCCGTAGGAAGCACTTCAGCTACAGACGATCTGAACAAATTGCTGGATATTTTGCCAGCAGAAATTCGCCAGCCCTTGGAAAAACACCACTTGCTCAATCGCTTAGTAGAAGTGGTGATGGATTTAGGCCGACGCCCAGAAGCCCGCTTCCCAGGAAAGTCAGAATACTTGTCTGAGAAGCCTGTTTCTCGCGAAGATTTGAATTATAGCATCGAAAGGGTAGGAAATTTTAGCGGCGATAACCGCGCAGGCATCGAACAAACTTTGCACCGGATCAGCGCCATTCGCAATCGCAGCGGGGAAATTATTGGCTTAACCTGCCGCGTTGGGCGAGCGGTTTTCGGAACCATTGGTATGATCCGCGACTTAGTAGAAACCGGCAAATCGATCCTGATGCTGGGGCGTCCTGGCGTTGGAAAAACAACAGCTCTGCGAGAAATTGCCCGCGTTTTGGCAGATGAACTAGAAAAACGGGTGGTAATAATCGACACTTCCAACGAAATTGCCGGAGATGGCGACATTCCTCACCCGGCGATTGGTCGTGCCCGCCGGATGCAAGTTGCTCGTCCCGAACTCCAACATCAAGTGATGATTGAGGCAGTGGAAAACCACATGCCAGAAGTGATCGTCATTGACGAAATCGGTACGGAACTAGAAGCAGCAGCCGCGCGTACTATCGCCGAACGGGGCGTGCAATTAGTCGGTACTGCCCACGGCAACCAAATTGAAAACCTGATAAAAAACCCAACTTTATCCGATTTGGTAGGCGGCATTCAAGCCGTGACGCTGGGCGATGAAGAAGCGCGCCGCCGGGGTTCCCAAAAAACTGTTTTAGAACGCAAAGCTCCCCCAACCTTTGAGATTGCCGTAGAAATGCAAGAACGGCAGCGCTGGACAATTCACGAGAGCGTTGCCGAAACGGTAGATACTCTGCTGCGGGGATTAACACCTTCGCCCCAAATCCGCACTGTAAGCGACTCTGGCGAGGTGAAGATTGCGCGAGAACTAACCACCGTACCAGCCCCAACTGCAAGTGTGCCATCGTTTCAAAAGGCGGGATGGCGCTCTTCCGGACAAATGGCGCCGGTACATAAATCCGCTGAATCCGAGCGATTTTCCCAAGCGAATAATGATTTTGAGCGCTTGCTCAATGCCTCGACGTATCAGTTGAATGCCTTTGGTAAAAACGTCAGTACTTCTGGGCCGAATGGGGAAGATTTGCCGCTGCACATCTATCCATATGGCATCGGTCGGCATCAGCTAGAGCAAGTGATTCAGACGCTGAATTTGCCGGTAGTGCTAACCAAAGATATCGATGGTGCGGATGCGGTTTTGGCGGTGCGGACGCAGGTAAAAAACCATTCCAAACTGCGGCACATCGCTAAAGCGCGTCATATTCCCATCCACGCGATTAAGTCTGGCAGCATCGGAGAGATTACCCACGCCTTGCAGCGGATGCTGAATATGGACGATATCGCTATGCCGGAAACCTTCGATCTGCGGCTGTTTACCAAGAACGGCAGCGATGACGAACTCGAAGCTTTAGAAGAAGCTCGTTTGGCGGTCGAGCAAATCGTCATTCCCAAAAAGCAGCCGGTAGAATTGCTGCCTCGTTCCGCTAACGTGCGGAAAATGCAACACGAGTTGGTAGAGCATTACCGCCTGCGCTCTACCAGTTTCGGGGATGAACCTAACCGACGGCTGAGAATTTATCCAGCTTAAGGGACAAGGGGGACAAGGGGGACAAGGAGGACAAGGAAGACTTTTGAACCTTAATTAAATTCTTCTTCAACTCCCCCAGCTCCCCCAGCTTCCCCAGCTCCCTCAGCTCCCCCAGCTTCCCCAGCTCAAGAAAGCTCAAGAAAGCTCCCCCAACTCCTTCTCCCCGATCTTCTGTAAAAAAAAGTGCTTGACAAAAACCCTTAATATACTGTTAAGATATTAGAGGCAACGCGATGGGGTGTCGCCAAGTGGTAAGGCATCTGGTTTTGGTCCAGACATTCCGAGGTTCGAATCCTTGCACCCCAGTTTAAAAATAGAAATTGCTAATTGCTAATGGGTAATTGGTAATGGGTAGTTTGAGCGGCAGCATAGCTTAGTTTGAGGGAAGCGATCGCACGCAGCACAAATATCCTGAAGGCTGATGCGCTGGATACTTCAGGGGCGGTCAGAATCTGCGATAACTAAGCTAAATGGATTGGAGAATCAGAAACAGCATGAGTGCGATCGCTCCTACAATTTTGGCCTTAGATTTTGATGGTGTAATTTGTGACGGCCTGATTGAGTACTTTCAGACGGCTTGGGGTACTTACTGTCAAATTTGGTCGCCTGCTAGCGAAACGCCGCCGGAGGATTTAACGCCAATGTTCTATCGGCTGCGACCTGTGATAGAAGTTGGTTGGGAAATGCCAGTGCTAATTCGGGCGCTGCTGCTGAATGTTCCAGAGGAAAAGATTTGGCAAGATTGGGCGGGGGTAAGCGAGCAAATTGTCCGCGAGGAAGGGTTGCAGGCGGCGGATATTGGGGCGAAACTGGATTGGTTTCGCGATGAGTGGATTGCTAGAGATTTAAACGGGTGGCTGAGTTTGCATCGATTTTATCCGGGGGTGGTGGAGAGATTGCGAAGTCTCCCTAGCTCTGGTGTAAAGCCTTACATTATCACCACTAAAGAAGGGCGTTTCGTGCAGCAATTATTGCAGCAGGAAGATATAGACATGCCTTCTGATTCGATTTTTGGCAAAGAATGCAAGCGTCCAAAACACCAGATTCTGCGAGAATTAATTGCGGCTGCGGATGGACAACCCGTTAGTATTTGGTTTATAGAAGATCGATTGAAAACTTTGCAATCGGTGGCGAAGCAGGCAGATTTAAATGATGTCAGGCTTTATCTGGCTGATTGGGGTTATAATACTGCGGCTCAGCATGAATTAGTGCGGGATAATCCTCGAATTGGGTTGTTGTCTTTGTCTCAGTTTGGTAAGGATTTTTCTAATTGGGAGGTTGAATTAGCCCAGAAATAAATGTCCCAAATGTAGAGACGTTACATGTAACGTCTCTACATCTGCGAAATGCGATCGCTAAGTTTGAACCGAAAATTCTTCTGGATCGATTCCCCAATTTACCCAGCGAATTGCTTCCCGTGCAGATTGCATTTCCGGTGGTACGCGCAAGGCGTGAATGTGTCCGGTGCTGGGGCAGGTCATTTTTAATAAATAAACTGGCTCATCATCTCGATTAAAATCGCGGCTACACAAACAAAGCCTTAACGATTAAAATCGCGGCTACACAAACAAAGCCTTAACGATTAAAATCGCGGCTACACAAACAAAGTCCGCCTGCGCGGACTATAAGAAAAGCAAGGTATTTAAAACCTGCCTCCGCAGGTTTTGTTTGTATAGGGGCGATTTTAATCGTTGCTGCCACAAAGTCCGCCTGCGCGGACTTGGATTGAAAACCTGCGGAGGCAGGTTTTGTTTGTATAGGTGCGATTTTAATCGTTGGCTACGTGATGCAAAATTAACCATTGTTGACGCGGGGATGCCTTTTTTCGGATAAGCTAGCATCTAAGCGGGTTCTAATTTTTCAATCTTATGCTAGACCTAACAAAAGTGGCGCGGCAAATGCAGGGTATCAGTCAGCACATGAATGCTGAAACTGCTGCTTCTCGCAAAAGATTGGAATTAGCAACAAATTTGCTGTGGCGATCGCAAGCCCAACAATCGGAATTAGTCCAGCGACAACAACAGTGGCGCGATCGCCTCCTTTTCACCGCCGCCGTACCCGTTGAACCTTTAGATACCCGCGTCGAAATTCCTATTCCGCCAAAAGCTCACACCGTCATCGCTACGGACGGTTCCCAAATGGCTCCCAGTCACCACGAAATTGCCTATTGCTATCTAATTAATATAGGCCGAGTGGTGTTGCATTACGGTCAAAGTCGCCATCCATTTATGGATAGCCTTCCAGAAGTTTTCTACAAAACTGACGATTTGAATATTTCTCGTCAATGGGGCATTCGCATTGAGGAATGGTTGGGTTATTGGCGTACTGCCTCGGAAACTGTGGCTTTAGCTGAACTATGCACGAGCTGGGCAAAAAGTCAAGAAGAGCAATCGAAAAATCCTCAATTACCAATGACCAATGACCAATTACCCATTACCAAGGTGCCGACTTTGGCGATGGTGGATGGATCTTTGATTTATTGGTTTTTGGAACAGTTGCCTTCGGAGGCGCGCGATCGCATCCTTACTCCAATTTTTGGCGCTTGGGAACAAATTCGCGCTGCGGGAATACCCCTCATTGGCTATCTCAGTGCTTCTCGCAGCAGCGAGGCGATGAATTTTTTACGCCTGCCGGTTTGTCCGCATCCGGTGCCTAACTGTCAAACTTATTGTAATAATTTAGACAAGCTACCCTGCCAGGTTTTTGATCCTTTGCGGGATGCGCGGTTCTGGTTATCTCAACTGCAACCGGGACAGCGCAGCCCTTTGTGGCGCAGCGGGGCGAAAATTTTGGATTTGTACGGAAAAGGGCAGAGTATTTATTTTTGCTACGTCCACGTAGGCAGCGAAATTGCGCGGATTGACATGCCTGGTTGGGTAGCAGAAGATCCGGTGATGTTGGATATAGCCCTAAGTTTGATGCTGGCGCAAGTGCATAAAGGTTATGGTTATCCGATAACGCTTGCCGAGGCGCACAATCACGCGGTAGTGACAGGGAGCGATCGCGCGCGTTTCTTTGCGATGCTAGAACAACAAATGATCAAAGCTGGTTTAAGAAACGTCGGCACTTCTTATAAGGAAACTCGCAAACGAGGAAGTATTGCCTAATCGGGGGAAGAAACAGTGGACAGTGGACAGTGGACAGTTGACAGTGGACAGTTGACAGTGGGCAGTTGACAGTTGACAGTGGGCAGTTGACAGTTGACAGTTGACAGTTGACAGTTGACAGTTACCTCTCCCTAAAGCGAAGAGGATGGGGAACTACCGAAATTACAGTGTGTTGCGCTCCTATGAGGTACGCGATCGATATGAGGGAGATCGGGGAGTAGAAGTAAGCTAACGCGCAGCTAATTTGTATATTTCTAATATCGGGATAAAACTGCCAATCCCTCTCCCTGGCTCCCCCAGCTCCCCCAGCTCCCCCAGCTCCCCCAGCTCCTTAAAGGGGAGACTCAAAACTGATTTTTTCTGGTTATGGGTATTGCCAGATCGGAACGCCTATGAATTTAATTACCGATGACCAATTACTAATAACCAATTACCAGCGTGGGCTGGTACTTTTTTAATCTATTCCTGATAATATTTGTTGCAAGCGCTTGCGCTAATATACCGTTTCCTTTAAGTAACCGCTACACACAATCGCGCTTCGGAGTATGACCGATTGCCCCTTTGCGGGTAATTCTCACCTATTCGCCTTTCTGGTGCGAGCGGGTGATGCTGCTACTTTTGCTGACCGCATCAGTAGGTCGCGGAAATAGTGTATCAGACGCTTGCAAGCCGGGAAACAATCTCACTGGAGGTATAGAGTGATGAATGCTACTCATTTGAGATTAATCAATGAAGCCGCCGATGCTTTAACTGGTCCAGACTTATATCCTTGGGATTGTGGGCCTAGTGTAGCCCAGTTGCAAGAGCTGCTGCGCGCTCACGGTTTCGACTTAAGGGTAGATGGAGACTTTGGTTGCATGACAGAAGCTGCCGTGAAGGCGTTTCAACGGCAACAAGGGCTAAGAATTAATGGTGTCGTAGATGCCAAAACTTGGGTAGCATTAAAGACAACCGTTCAACCAGGATCTCGCATCCTCAGGAGCGGGCATACGGGTGCTGATGTATACGAACTGCAAGGATTGTTGCAAGTTCTGGGTTATAACGTTCGCCGCAATGGGGTATTTGATGTGGATACGGAAAAGGCAGCGATCGCTTTTCAGCAAAAGCATAAGCTAAAACCCAACGGGATGATAGACCCTATCACCTGGACTGTGTTACGAGGTCGTGGCCCTTTGCCTACTCCTCCTAAACAAATTGGATGGTTTTTTAACCCGCGCCGCTGGTGGTGAGGTATAACTAGGGGCTAGGGGCTAAGGGTTAACCGAAGAAGGGCGTCCGATCAAGAGGTTGATCAATTTAATAACTTTCTCCATGCCTTGGCTGTTGCTATAGATAACAGCGACATTTTTTCTCTAGCAACATCGGTAGGCTTGGGAAATCGCAGAAGCTCTGGAAGGTTATGTCCCCTAAGATATAATTAACGTTAAGTAATATTTATAGAGCCGGAAAAAACCGGACATAGGGCTTTAGTAGGGATTCTGCTTTCTGAAGCTAGCTGCTGCTACAGCTAATAACTGCTGGTTAGCGGCAAACAAAATCGTAAAATTTAATAGCTTATTATTCACAATATCAAATATGATAAAAATGTCAAATACTCGATCGCCATCAAGTTATAAAAATCCATAAAAGTTACTTGTTGTTCGGGCAATGAAGCTAAAAACATGGAGTATAAGAAACCAATGTTCAACAATAATAAATATGTAAGTTTAGATAGAGAAATTGTTGAAACATTATTGCAAGAAGTGACAAGCTTGCGCCAACAAGTTGCTGAATTAGAACAGACGGTTATGGCTGCACCGGCTGAAATTGAGAAGGAAAAACCTTTGCTGCATAGGATTGCTAAAATTTGGCAAACTTTCAATTGGGAGAGTATTATTCAAACAACTGTCAAAGAAGTTAGTCAAATTTTTAGAGCCGATCGGGTAGCAATATTATGTTTTGAAGCAGGCTCTTGCCATCAGGGTAAATTTGTGGCAGAGAATGTTTTACCTAAATGGAATTCTGTGTTGAATGAACAAGTACAGGTTTTGTATAACGGGGATGATAGCGAAGGTGAGCTAACGAACGTCAGGGCAATTGAAGATATTTATAAAGCTCAGAGATCGGATTATAATTTATTAATGCTAACCCGGTTTCAGGTGAGATCGGAGTTAGTTGCACCCGTCTATACAGGCGATCGCTTATGGGGATTGTTGTGCCTTCACCAATGCGGGGAACAAAGGCAATGGCAAGAGGAGGAAATTGAGTGGGTAAGCCAAATTGCCGCGCAAGTGGGAACAGCGCTGCAACAGGCAGAATTATGGGCACAGGCACAACAGCGAGCCGGACAATTGGAAATAAAGCTAGCAGAAGAATTGCAAAAACAAGCAGCAGAATTAGCCACAGAAGAGCAGCGGGAACGTGTTTTAGACCACTTGATTGCTAAAATTCGTGCCAATTTAGATATTGATACGATTATTCAAACTACAACTGAAGAAGCGAGACAGCTATTGCAGTGCGATCGCGTGGTAGTTCATTGTTTTAATCAGAAGCAGGAGGGAGAGATTGCTGCTTTATTTAATTTGTTTGATTTCCTGGCGTATCCTAAGCAAAGCTTTGCCGTCGATGATGTTTACCAACTACTAGAGCAGATAAAATTGCGCTCCTATTGCGTTGCACCTATATTTGTAGGCGAAAAACAGTGGGGATTGTTAGCAGCTTACGACAACGATCAACCGCGTAGTTGGGAGAAAGGGGAAATTAAGTTTTTGACCAAAATTGGCAACCAATTAGGTTTAGCATTGCAGCAAGCAGAAGCAGTTAAAGAAATGCAGATGCAATCAGAGCGGTTGGCTAGAACATTGGAAAGAGAAAAAACGGTTGCAGCTGTTATAGATAAGATTAGGCGATCGCTCGATATCAACGCAATTTTCCAGACCACTGTTTCGGAAGTGCGCCATTTAATTAAAGCCGATCGAGTCGGGATTTATCGCTTCAACCGCGACTGGAGCGGCGAATTTGTTGTAGAGTCAGTTGCTCCAGGTTGGCTCTCCATATTTGAGCAGCAGGTAGAGAACCCAAAACTATGCGACAGCATCAATGAATGTAGCGTCAAACTGTTAGCCAATCCACAAATAGTCGATACCCACCTGCAAGAAACAGGGGGTGGTTCCTACAGCAGAGGCGAGAGATTCCGCGTCGTTGACGATATTTATAAAGCCGGATTTTCCGACTGCTATATTCAAGTACTTGAAAGCATCCAAGCCAAATCTTATGCCATAATTGCCATTTATCAAGGACAGCAATTATGGGGATTGCTAGGAGCTTACCAAAATTCCGACTCGAGGCATTGGGAAGCAGCAGATATTAATTTTTTGGTTCAAATAGGCAGTCAGTTAGGCGTCGCCGTACAGCAATCAGAATTACTCAGACAGGCGGAACAAAAGTCAAACGTACTGGAAACAACCCTAGAAGCGCAGTTGCGCCAAAGAGCGAACGAATTAGCCGCAGAAACAGAACGGGAAAAAGCGATCGCTAAAGTTGTAGAAAACATTCGGCAAACCTTAGATATTGACACGATTTTCCAAACCACCGCTACGGAAGTGCGTCAGCTATTGAATGCAGATCGAGTGGCAATGTTGCGCTTTATTCCCGGTACTGAATACTGTGAAAGCGAATTTGTCGCCGAAGATGTTTTACCTGATTTTGCTTCAGCCATCACAGCCAAAGTTAAAGACCATTGTTTTGGTCATAACTTTTCCCAATACTATGAAAAGGGTCGGATCTAGGCAGCAAATGATGTTTACGAGCTGGAATTGCAAGATTGTCATTTAGCAATTTTGTCCCGGTTCCAGGTGAGAGCGAATTTGGTCGTACCTTTATTGAAAGGCGACGAACTTTGGGGGTTGCTGTGCATTCACCAATGTTCTAGTCCCCGTCAATGGCAAGAAAAAGAAATTGAATTTGTCACCCATATAGCCGTTCAGTTAGGCGTAGCGCTGCAACAAGCAAAATTACTGCAACAAGCTCAAAATCAATCAGAAGAACTGCAATTATTACTCACACAAGTACAGGCACAAAAAGAGCAACAAGCGAAAATTGCCGAACGAGAACGTGCCTTTGGCAGGATGATTGAAAGAATTCGCCTCAGTTTAGATATAGATGTTATTTTCAGAGTTACTACCTCGGAAGTACGACAAATTCTGAAATGCGATCGCGTCGCCTTATACCAGTTTAAACCCGACTGGGACGGCGAATTTGTCTTCGATTCAGCAGTCGAAGGGTACATACCTTTCGTGCAAGAAAACCATAATTTTGCTTGGGTTGATACCTACATACAGGAAACCGCTGGCGGCAGATTTCGCAACCACGAAAACGCTGCCGTAAGCGATATTTATAATGCTGGGCTAACCAATTGCCACATTGAAATTCTCCAACAATTTCAAATCAAAGCTTACATAGTCGTCCCTGTATTTGTAGGTGAGAAACTTTGGGGATTATTAGGAGCTTACCAGCATTCAGAACCCCGTCATTGGGAACCAATTGATGTTAGCTTACTGGCTCAGTTAGGCAACCAATTAGGAGTCGCACTACAACAAGCGCAATTGCTAGCAGAACTGAAAAAAGCCAAAGAAACCGCAGATGCAGCCAACAGAGCTAAAAGCGATTTCCTCGCCCACATGAGTCACGAACTGCGAACGCCGCTCAACGCTATTTTGGGCTTTACTCAATTGATGAGCCGCGATAACTCTCTTAATTTTGAACAGCAAGAAAACCTGAGTATTATTAACCGCAGCGGCGAACATTTACTAACGTTAATTAACGATGTATTGGAGATGTCCAAAATCGAAGCCGGTCAAACAACCTTAAATGAAAATAGCTTCGATCTATATCGTCTGCTGGACTCAATCCAAGACATGCTGGAAATCAAAGCCGCAGAAAAAAGCTTGCAATTGATTTTCGACCGCCCCACAGATTTACCCCAATATATCTGCACCGATGAAAGCAAACTACGCCAAGTTTTAATTAATTTATTGGGCAATGCGATTAAATTTACACAGCAAGGAATTGTGATTCTAAGAGTGTCAGTAGTTAGTTGTCCCTTGCCCTCTCTCGATAGCCCCAACCAACTGACACTGCAATTTGAAGTTGAAGACACAGGTCCAGGCATTTCCGTAGAAGAGATAGAAAACTTGTTTGAACCATTTGCTCAAACAGAAACCGGGCGAAAATCGCAAGAAGGTAGCGGATTGGGATTACCCATTAGTCGCAAATTTGTGAAGTTGATGGGGGGAGATATTCGGGTTACGAGTACGGTAGGACTTGGCACCAGCTTCAACTTCCACATTCAAGTTAAATCGGCTGAAAGTTCTGAAATTAAGTTGGCAAAATTTGAGCATCGAATCATCGGTTTAGCAGCCGGACAACCAAATTGCCGCATTTTAGTAGTAGAAGATAAATGGGCTAACCGCCAATTATTAGTCCAATTGCTGTTACCCCTTGGTTTTGAAGTCAAAGAAGCAACCAACGGACAAGAAGCGATCGCACTACTAGAAACATGGTCACCCGATCTAATCTGGATGGATATGCGGATGCCTGTAATGGATGGCTATACAGCTACTCAACAAATTAGAGCCAAAAATTGGCATAAACCACCCATTATCATCGCTTTAACCGCCAATGCCTTTGAAGAAGAACGCTCGATCGCCCTATCTGTTGGCTGCGATGACTTTGTCCGAAAACCTTTTCAAGAAAACATTATTCTGGAAAAAATAGCAGAGTATTTGGGCGTACAATATACTTATGCCGCACCGAGCGATCGCTCATCCGTCATCAATAAGAATCCAGAAGAATTACCCGTCACTAATGACCCATCACCCATTACCAATTTGCGGATTTTGCTAGCAGATGATAATATTTTCAACCAAAAAATAGCCGCTGGAATGCTCAAGCAATTAGGTTATGAACCCCATTTAGTCAGTAGCGGTGTAGAGGTATTAGAAGCAATGCAGTACAACTCCTATGATGTCGTGCTGATGGATATGAAAATGCCCTTAATGGATGGAGTAGAAACCACTCGTCGCATTTATCAAGAATGGGTAGATGGTGAGCGCCCTAAAATTATTGCCATGACTGCTAGTAACCTAGAGAGCGATCGCCAAGAATGTTTTTCAGCAGGAATGGAAGATTATATCACTAAACCGATTCGCTTGGAAGACCTGAAGGCAGCTTTGAGTAGATGTCAACCGATTAACCCAAGAAATAGCAAAGTTGCTGCAATGTTAGATCAAAATGCAATTGAAAATCTCCGCACAGCAGTTCCAGATAATCCTGATGAATTTCTCAAAGACATGATTAATGGTTACTTGTCGGAAACTCCACAACTAATGCAAAGCATCCGGGAAGCGATCGCCGAATCCGATCCAGCTAAACTAGACATAGCCGCTCATACTTTAAAATCAATGAGCGCTACCTTTGGCGCCGACAGCTTTGCCGAACTCTGTAAACAATTGGAAAATATGGGCAGATCTGGTGCGATCGCTTTTTCCCCCGAACAACTCGCCCAGTTAGAAACCGAATATCAAGAAGTAGTAGTAGCTTTAGAACTTGAACGTCAAAAAATAGTTGATAGTTGATAGTTGACAGTTGACAGTGGACAGTTGACAGTTGGTGATATTGCTGGGATTAGCGATTAGCCAATTTAAAAAGATTCTGGCTTATCCTCCAGAGTTTCAATCAATAAATCCATTTTTTGCTGTTTTTCTTGCAGAAAAGTTTCGCATTGACGCAAATATTCCACTGCTGAGTTGAATTCGTCGAAAACTTCAGCTAAATCTAACTTACCTGCTTCAATTTGTGCTATAATTGCTTCGACTTTATCCACCGTCTCTTCATAGTTAAATTCTACTTGAGGTGGCATTTCAGGCTGATTAGAAATAGACGAATTGCGAGATTTAACCATAAAAAACCTTCTTTAATCTTCTCTACGTCTGGAGCGGTTCAAAGCTCCAAAATCTCAATAACTTTAACCTTAACCTGTCCCTGTCCTAATTGAATCAACAACTCTTGCTCTGATGCTAACTCAGTCGAAGAACGAACAATACTGCCATCTTCCTTTCTAACAACGGCATAACCGCGTTGCAGAACAGCTTTAGGATCTAGAGTAGCTAACTTTTGCTGCAAGAAATGACAGCGCTGGGTAGCTTGTTCGAGACGCCGCTGAGTTGATTGTATTAGCTGCTGACGCAAGAGAGCGATCGCATCTTTTTCTCGTTCAATTTGCCGATTTAATCGCAACCTGAGCAAGCGCGATCGCAACTGTTCTATTTTACGTTCCTCTGCCTGCAAACGTTGCTGCACCGCATCCTGTAAAATAGCAATCCGTTGCTTGTGTTCGGCATCAAGTTCTGCTAATTCTGGTACAACAAGTTCAGCTGCTGCTGTGGGAGTATGGGCGCAAACATCAGCTACCAAATCAGCTAGAGACTCATCGCGTTGGTGTCCGATACCTGTGACAATGGGAATCGGACAAGTTGCGATCGCTCTCACCACTCTTTCATCGTTGAAGCATTCCAAATCCTCAACCGCGCCACCTCCCCGCGAGAGGATGATTACCTCCGAGCGGCGATCGCGCACCACCCGTTCAATCGCCCTTACAATCGATACTGGCGCTTGCTCCCCCTGCACTTGAGCCGGTGAAAATAATACTTGTAAACCCGAATATCTTTGCCTGAGAGTGCGTTGAATATCTCCCCACGCAGCAGCTTGTGGCGAAGTAACCACAGCAATAGTTTGAGGATGGGTTGGTAGACTTCGCTTTCTTTCCGGTGCAAACAAACCTTCAGCTTCCAGTCTAGACCGCAACTGACGGTAGCGCAGACTTCGCAAACCTTCCCCAGCTGGTAACGATTGCCAAACCGTTATTTGATACTGTCCCCGTTGTGGATATAGGCGGATGCTGCCCAAAACAATTATCTGTTCTCCGGGCACCGGCAACGTTGCCAATCGATCGATTTGACTTGTCCAGACAACGCAACTAATCGCCGCTTTTCCTTCAGAATCTTGCAGCGTAAAGAACAGTCCGCTACGATGGCGATTGATACTAGAAACTTCTCCAAAAACCCAAACTTGCCGCAGTTGGTCATCTTGCTCCAGTAGGAAGCGGATATAATCGGTTAACCCAGCGACTGATAGAGCTGTTTCGGGAATTAGAGTATCGGTAATTAGATCGTTCATAATCTCCAGGATATCAAACCATTACATTTGCAGAACCGATCGAGTTACCAGAAAAAATGGGTTGTTAGTCACAGAAACTCGGTTTCTTTCCTAACTGTCAACTGTCCACTGTCAACTGTCCACTGTTGAAGATTGGCGATCGCACAACTCGAAAATTCCAGCTAAACTGAAGGCAAGATTGCTCGACCATCTCCAATCATGACTGTTGCCAAAGACTTAGAAATCTTAAACGACGATCTGGAAGCTGATGTCCTGGAGGATGTTATATTTCCTCCAGGTGACTTGCTCAGTGATGAACCGCCTTTGGAAAACGAACTGCATTTACGACAACTGATGTTGTTAATTCAATGCCTAGAGTGGTTATGGCGCGACAGGCAGGACTTTTATGCCTTTGGCAATCTAACAATTTACTACAGTCCCCGCCAACGCAAATCGGAGAAATTCCGAGGGCCAGACTTTTTCGTCGTTTTAGGGACTGAGCGCAAACCGCGCCCAAGTTGGGTAGTCTGGGAAGAAGATGGCAAGTATCCCAATGTCATCGTCGAGGTGCTTTCTCCCAAGACGGCAAAGATCGATCGGGGTTTAAAGAAGCAGCTTTACCAGGATACATTTCGGACGCCCGATTATTTTTGGTTTGACCCTAAAACGCTTGAATTCAAAGGGTTTCATCTGGTTGATGGGCGATATCAGGAACTCGTCCCGAACGAACAAGGATGGTTGTGGAGCGAGCAGTTGGGATTGTGGCTGGGGGTTCGCGAGTCCATGTTACGCTTGTTTACACCAGAAGGACAGTTGATTCCTTCACCAGAGGAAGCAGTAGAACAGGAACGCCAGCTCAAGGAACAAGAGCGCCAGCTTAAGGAACAAGAACAGCAACGAGCTGAACGGATGGCTGAGAAGTTACGAGAATTAGGTATCGATCCGACGGATTTATAGGGTAGCGATCGCGAATCTAGAAACCGGGTTTCTGCCGAGATTTTCTGACAAACCCGGTTTCTTGGCCTGGAGCGATCGCATATTCTTTTATGGGTAGGGATGCGATCGCTCACTGCCAATCTCCCTGTACGGTAAACGCTGCCCAATAATAAGGCGATCGCCCAGCATTCCACATCTCCAATTGCGCCGCTCTCAAAGCCGTTATCGGATTTTGCCCCCCTTGCAACATCTTCTGATAAAACTCCCCCATTAACTCCGAAGTAGCCGCATCATTAACACTCCACAAACTCACCACCACGCGCCTCGCACCAGCATACATAAAGCCTCTTGTCAAGCCCACCAAACCTTCACCTTTCACATTTTCACCCAATCCGGTTTCGCAAGCACTCAAAACTACCAATTCCGCCGGTAAATTCAGGTTAAAAATATCGTGGAGGCGCAAAAATCCATCTGAGGGATTGCCTTTTTGGTCATAAAGAGATAGCACAACACCTGATAATTCAGGAGCGATCGGATCTACTAATCCGTGAGTCGCGAAGTGGATAATTTGATATTGGGCTAAATCCGGGTTAGTTGCGGTTTCGCGAGAAGCATTAAAATCAAAAGCTTGGAAACGTTGCGCTTCTGGAACCAGGGCGATAATTTTATCAGCTTCATCGCGAGTATATGCGAGGCGATCGAATATTTTGCCGCCTCCCCCTTCCCCCAAACCTAAGTTCCGAGCCGCGCGATTCAGGCTAAGATTAGATAGCGTATTCGGAGTTTGTGTGGGTGGATTGCCTGCAATGCGAGGATCTTTGAGATTAAAAATCGGATCGGCAATTACCGCGACGGTTTTAGCAACCGGGGAACGATTTTGCAGTTGGCGACGTTGAATCGCAACTGTAGAGATAGAAGGGAGAGTAACAATTTCGTTTTGGACTAACAAAGGCGTGTAAGAATTGGATTGGTTTGTATCTGCAACCCGCCTGGGATTTGAATCCCAGGCTAATAGTTGAAGTCGGTTGAAACCGACTGTAAATACCCGCTCATTAGTCCGTTTTAACGGACTTTTGCTATTAGCCCGGAAATTGATTTCCGGGCGGGGTGAGAGAAGAAACGAAAAGCTTTCTGAATCATTAATTTCCCGATGAGATGAATGGGAAACCGACATCTTGTTATTCCCTGGAATCGGTAATGCAGCAAAGGGAACATATTGTAATGCCCCATCTCCCACAATTAGTAAGCGTTTGTTACCCAATAGATTCGCCACAGGGGCGAGAAGCATCTGACTCAGTGGCAGTCCGGTATCGAGAGTTGCTGAACTATCTTTAGTAACAGATTTACGGAAAGTTTCGACCGCAGCTTCTATTTCACTTTGTTTGGGAAGAACGTAACTGGTAATGCTGTTTTTGGTGACAGCCCAAAGATAACTGCGTTCTTCACCAAGGGAATATTGTAAAAGAAGCGTATCGTCATCGAGTACCTGTTGTTGAATCTGTTGTAGATTCAAAGGTTCGGGATATTTGAGCGCAGCGTAGCGGGGACTGGTGATGCGAATTTGGGCTTCTAGTTGTTTGAGTTGGGCGAGAACATTATCGATTTTTTGTTTAATTTCATTCAGTTCTTGTTCGTTATACTGACCGCTTTGTAGTTGATATCTGCGATGCTCAAAAGCGTTGAGTTGTTGTTGCAAATTGCGTTCTTGTTCTAACAGTTTGGGGTCAGCACCAGAGCGAATGTTGACGGTAGCTTCGGTGAGGAGTTCGAGGAGACTGCGGGCGCGGGCGCGATCGCTAATGTGCAATGCTTGACCATCATATCCTTTAGAGGGGTTTTGCTGGTGCAGTTGCATTAAGAGGTCGATGTAGAATTTGTAATAATCCTGAACAGTGGCAAAGTAGGATTGACGAAGATCTTGAGAACCTATTTTGGTGCGGAGGTCTTCGATAATTTTAATGGCGGCTTCAATTTCAGTTAGGGCTTCGGTAAGCTTGCCTTGACTGCGTTTGAGGGAGGCAAAATTACAGAGAGTAACGGCTTCCATCCCTCTATTCCCAACAGCCCGTAATAGGAGTAAGGCTTGGTTGTAGTAGTCGAGGGCTTTCTGCTTTTCTCCCAGTGAGTCGTACACATAGCCAATATTGTTGAGAGTAGTGGCTTCCACCCCTCTATCCCCCACTGCCCGTAATAGGGGTAAGGCTTGGTTGTAGTAGTCGAGGGCTTTCTGCTTTTCTCCCAGAGAGTCGTACACACGACCAATATTGTTGAGAGTTGTGCCTTCCCCTCTTCTATTCCCCACAGCCCGTCTTAGGGGTAAGGCTTGGTTGAAGTAGTCTAGGGCTTTCTGCTTTTCTCCCAGAGAGCCGTACACAAGGCCCATATTGTTGAGAGTATCAGCTTCACCTCCTCTATCCCCCACAGCCCGTCTTAGGGGTAAGGCTTGGTTGTAGTAGTCTAGGGCTTGCTGCTTTTCTCCCAGTGAGTCGTACACAAGGCCCATATTGTTGAGGATTGTGGCTTCCCCCCTTCTATCCCCCACAGCCCGTGATAGGGGTAAGGCTTGGTTGTAGTAGTCTAGGGCTTGCTGCTTTTCTCCCAGTGAGTCGTACACACGACCAATATTGTTGAGAGTTGTGGCTTCCCCTCCTCTATCCCCCACTGCCCGTGATAGAGGTAAGGCTTGGTTGTAGTAGTCTAGGGCTTTCTGCTTTTCTCCCAGGTCGTTACTAATTCTGCCCATACCCATCAGCATGACAGCTTCCTTTCCTTTATCCCCGGCGGCGCGATAGAGTTGGCGGGCGGCTTCCCACTTTTCCAATGCTGCCCGTAATGATTCTGCTGTTCCTTGCTGAAACAGTTGTAAGCCTTCTTGCGACAGTCTATCCGCTTCTGAGTTGCTGCTATTTTGGGCGATGATGGTGTTTTGATCGCGTAAGAAACCCAGTTTCTGGTCATTATATCTGCTGTGAAGAAACCCGGTTTCTGAGGGTTTGGGGGTGGATATTACTGACTCGGATAGCAACGCTACACCGATCGTTCCTAATACTGAAATGCCTTTGAGCAAAGCAAAAAACAATTTTTTACCCATTACAGCACCTCTAGTTAACTTCTAAACACCAAAATCCATCCTCATTTACCCCATCAAACGCAACGGCGTTCCTTCCGTTACCCACTTCCCTGCTGGCATTTGTGTTGATATTGTGTATACAATATTTGTAGGCTCATTGTGTAGACACAAAGGAAATGGCAATGACGCAAGTACCATCAGCTCAATCGGGGAATCGCAACCGCGATGTCACCATTAACATCCGGACACACTCCCAGCAACGCGATTTAATCGACCGTGCAGCAGCAGCCGTCGGCAAGAACCGCTCTGATTTTATGCTAGAAACAGCTTACCGGGAAGCAGTAGCGATTTTACTGGAAAGGCGATTGTTTCTACTCGATGATGAGAAGTTCTCCGAATTTATGGCTCTCTTGGATGCGCCACCTTCTAGCAATGAAAATCTGCGTCAACTGCTAACCGCTTCATCGCCTTGGGATTAACGGTGGTAGAGTCGAATCGGCCTTTGCAGGTTCCTCAACCTCTAAAACCAGACCATCAGCTAGAAGAGTTTGATTCCGGCAATCCAGAATTAAATGATTGGTTACGCAAGCGCGCGCTGAAAAATGAAGACAGCGGTGTATCGCGAACCTATGTAGTGACAATTGGACAAAAAGTAGTTGCCTACTACTGCATCGCTAACGGCAGTGTCTTAAATGCTACTGCATCAGGTAAAGTTCGCCGGAATATGCCAGACCCGATTCCGGTCATGGTAATCGGCAGGCTGGCTGTAGACTTGAATTGGCAAGGGCAAGGAATTGGACGTGCTTTGGTGCGCGATGCTATTTTGCGGACTCTACAAGCGGCGGCAATTGCTGGCATCCGGGCTATCCTGGTTCATGCTATTTCGGAAGAGGCTAAGGAATTCTATTCTAATTGTGGGTTTACGCCTTCACCTGTCGCGCCAATGACACTGATGATAACGATAAAAGATGCTAAGGCGGCTCTCGGTATTGAGTAGTGTTTTTTAAGAAGAACCCCCCGTGGTTGCCCGATAATTGTAGGGGCAAACCCCCCGTGGTTGCCCGAT
>CAYXCW010000060.1:0-44243 GCA_964463555.1 uncultured bacterium | reverse complement strand
GGACAAGGGGGACAAGGGGGACAAGGGGGACAAGGGGGACAAGGGGGACAAGGAACAAGTAAGCGATCGCCAATCGCGAGCCATAGACTGATGTATGGGCAAAGCATTGCGGAAACAAAACCCTCACCATAAATGCAGAGTTTAATTGCCGCAATGCTTTGCCCTTAGTTACTGCTGACGCAGGACTAGCTTAGTAAGCCAGACCCATACTGCGGGTGGTTTCAGCGCCCAGGTAAACCCGGATGCTCAAAAAGTCAGTAGGACAAGCAGTTTCGCAACGTTTGCAGCCGACGCAGTCTTCGGTGCGAGGAGAAGAGGCAATCTGACCGGCTTTGCAGCCATCCCAGGGAACCATCTCCAGCACGTCTAGCGGGCAAGCGCGGACGCACTGAGTGCAGCCAATGCAGGTGTCGTAGATTTTAACGGTATGAGACATGGAATAAAGACTCCAAATGAAAGCTGAACAACTAAAATATCTGCAAAAAGCAGATAGAGGTGAGCTTTTCCGGATCAAAGTTAGTTTACCGCAGTGGCTTAAATTACTTGTGCAAAAGTCTGCAAAACTTTAAAGAACTTGACAATTTGAGGGAATAGGGAATGGGGAATGGGGAATGGGTAATTGGTTAGTTTACCAATTTGTGGGGGATGGGGGAAAGATTACGCTGTGCAGCGCCAGATCTTAATTGTCCGGTCATCGCTACCGCTGGCGATCGCATTTCCGTCTGGACTAATGGCGACGGAACGAATCGGCGCTTGATGTCCCCGGAGAATATCGATTAGCTTACCGCTGCAAAGGTGCCAGAGAGCGATCGCGCAGTCTGTGCTACCACTAATTAGCATCTCACTATCTGGGCTGATACAAAGGGTATTAACCGCTGCTGAATGTTGAGTCAGGGTGTGCAACAGTACCCCGCTGCCCAAATGCCAAAGTTGAATCGTCTTGTCTGCGCCACCGCTGGCTAAAATCTTCCCATCCGGACTGACGGCAACGGTAAAAACTGCCCCGGCATGACCGCGTATGGTATCTAGCAGTTTCCCGCTACCTGGATGCCAAAGCTTCACTGTAGTGTCAGAATTGCCGCTAACTAGGGTTTCTCCGTCTGGACTAAAGGCGACTTGGTGAACTGCGCTTCCGACATCTAGGGTATGCAGCAATTGTTCGGTTGGTAAATGCCAAATTTGAATTTGGTTGTCTCCCATGCCGGAGGCGAGAGTTTTTCCGTCTGGACTGATAACGGCGAATTTAACCGCTTGGGAATCTCCGCTTACAGATTGCACCAGTTGACCGCTGCTTAAATGCCAGAGTTTTAAAGTTTTATCATCGCTATTACTGGCGATTGTTTGTCCATCGGGACTAAAGGTAACTTGCTCGATTTTGCCAATGGCGCTGAAGGTATGCACGCATCGCCATCTGAGTTCGCCTGCTTGCAGGTCTTTGATAGCTTCAGCCGCAGATTGATAGCGTTCTTTTAGCGAATCTTTAATTAATTTATCCAATATTTGACTCAGATGGTCGCTGATATCAAAACCTTTATTTCTCAAGTATTCTCGCCAGATCCAAACTCCTTGCTCTGCATCGTAAATTTCGTCTACTGCCGCGCCTACAAGTAATTGAATGCAGGTCATACCTAAACTGTACAGATCGCTGGCAGGATAAACTTTACCGCGAGTTTGTTCGATCGGCGCGTATCCTTCTGTGCCGTATCTAGAGCCGGTTTTACCGAAATCGGTTGGCTGCAATTTCTTGGCGAGTCCGAAGTCAATTAAAACTAATTTGCCGTTGCTTTGGCGGCGAATAATATTCATCGGTTTGATATCGCGATGAATGATATTATGACCGTGAATTAACTGCAAAACGGGTAATAAATCGTTTAACACATCTCGGATTTTTTGTTCGCTGAAGATGCCTTGATCTAATAATTCTTGTAATAAATTCTGCCCTTGAATATATTCTTGAACGATATAAAGGCGTCGATCTTGTTCAAAACAAGCTAATAGGGTGGGGATTTGCGGGTGAGTTCCCAGTTGTAGAAGTAAAGATGCTTCTTGTTCAAAAGCGCGCCTTGCCTTTGCCATTGCTTCGGCTTGGTCTTGCACTTTTCGCCACTTAAACAATTGCTTGATAACGCAGCGATCGCGCAATCTATCCGCATCTTCACATAATAAAGTGCGCCCAAAATTCCCTTCTTCTATTATTTGTAACGCTCGATAGCGATTTCTCAACCACAGCGCCGAGTTGCAACTCTGGCAAAACTCCACGCCGTCTGGATTTTGAGGATTTTCGCAAACTGGATTGAAGCAATAGGTCATAGGGATAAGCGATGAGGGATAATAACTGGGGCTTTCAACGGCATTTTAGCTTTTACGCCCCAAAATGCCGAGAAAGCAAACTTAGCTGCTATAGGGCGATCGCTTGCATCGATCATCTGCCTTTAGGCATAAAATAAAAAAAATGTGAGTTTATATACTTTTATTTTGCGGATATTACGGGGAAGTCAGAATTCGGTCAATAACTTATATGATTCCCCATCAAAGGGTAAAAGTTCCCATCAGGTTAAAAAAATTAATAGCGGGAATTTGGGAACCTAGTCATATAAAATACAGTCAGTAAGGAGGAAAGCATCTACCTCGCCTGTTTTCTAGAGTACAGATACACCAGTCCTTGACTGATTTCAGGAGAAAGATTCCATGACATTGAACTTAGACAACTGCTTCGACGAACAGTTTTACATCAAAGGAAACGAGGACGTTGCAAAGGCAGTCAAAGAAGGCCAAATCAAAAGCGGCAGGGAACACTACGAAAAATTCGGTAAATACGAGAACCGCAACCCTGGTATTGCTTTTGATGCCAAACAATACTTGGAGGAAAACAAGGATGTTAAAGAGGCGGTAGAAAAAAGCAGTGGCAAATTTACAGCCATCGATCACTTCCTGACTTATGGGGACAGAGAAGGCCGTAGTGGCAACACAGAATTCTTTAATGTTGGAGCATACTTAGAAACAAATAAGGATGTAGCGAAGGAAGTTTCTAACAAAAAAATTGGTGCATTTGAACACGCGCTGATTTATGGTGCCAAAGAGGGACGCGAAATCAACATTCTGTACAGCGACAAATTCTATGCCAAGAGTACAGAGGTACAGCAAGCGATCGCTTCCGGCAAAGTCAAGAGTTCGTTAGAATACTTCGTCACCCAGGGTGCAGGCAAGGGCGAAGCTCCGTCTCCTGTCTTCGATAAAGATTTCTACTTAGAGAAAAATAAAGACGTTGCAAAAGCGATTGAAACAGGGAAAATTGCCAGCGCCTACGAACACTTTATCGAGTACGGAATTAACGAAAAGGGTCGTAGCTTCAACGCTCTTTACGATGAAACCGAATATCTGGCGGCAAATAAGGATGTAGCCCAGGCAATAGAAAAAGGCACCTTCAAAAGTGGCGCCGCACATTTCCTGATTTATGGTGTCGAAGAAGGCCGCAACCCTAGTACTAAGTTTGACAGCAAACTCTACCTCGCCCTCAATCCAGAGGTAAAAGATGAACTGACTGGCGGTGCTTATAGCAGCGCCTTTGAGCAATACCTGGCAGTAGGAAAAGAGCAAGGTTTAATCGCTTCTTCAGTATCCTTCGGTACCAACAAAGACGATCTGCTTTTGGGTAAAGCAGTTGCCGATTTCTTAGATGGTAAAGCTGGAATGGATATCGTTTCCGGCAGCGGTGGGGATGATTACGTCCTCGGTGGCGACGGGAATGACTACGTGTTCGGCGATGGAGGCGGCGATGTCGTCAAAGGTGGCAAAGGCAACGATTTAGTCTTCGGCGGTATCGGGGACGATATTGTCGAAGGCGGTGCCGATGACGACATCATCATTGGCGAAGCCGGAAACGACCTCTGCCTTGGCGGCGAAGGCAATGATTTTCTTTACGGTGGTGAAGGAGATGACGACCTGATCGGCGGCCCAGGTAAAGATATTATTGCTGGTGGTGACGGGAAGGATAGGCTCTATGGCGGCGACGGCGAGGACTTGCTGTTCGGCGGCGACGGAGACGACTTCTTGTATGGAGGTGCAGGTAAAGATACCCTCGTCGGCGGCGCTGGTAAAGATACCTTCGTGATCGATTCGATAGCGTTAGGCACTGGCAAAGCTGGCGACACCGTCACAGGTGGCGGTTCTAAATCTGGCTTGGATGTGATTTACGATTTTAATGCCTCTGAAGACCGCATCCAGATAGCTGGCGATCTTGGTTTTGGTAACGCTCAAGATGTACTGAAGTCGGTCACGACAGGTACGACGAGTACGGGTACAAATTACACCGTCATCGCTTTCAGTCAGCAGTTCCGCATTGCTGTCTTTAGTAATTCTTCCCTGACGGTGAATAATTTTACTGTCGGTTTGGGCAATCTTCCTGGTTCAATTAACAGTTCAAATCTGCTTGGCCTGAGTAAAGTCAGCGGTATCAGTTCTGGACTGCTGGGCAAAGTGAATAAGGGTCTAAGTTCTGGAGGGTTTGGATCTGGCGGTTTTGGTGATGATGATGACTAGAGCATGATTAAATCGCCAAAAACTTAACTAAACTTAACCATATCTCCTCGCAACGAGGAGGTATTTTTGTGGTAAGTTAGACGGGTTGCCGAAAACCAAGGCACAAAAATCGCGAAACCTTTTTCGCAAAACCTCAATTTTTCTTGATATTCCGAGTACGCTCGGCTTGAGCGGAATTGACGCCTGTGGACAAGTAGGAGCCGACTCCCTTGATTGAAGTAGGAAGCAGACCCTCCAGAAACCGTTTCTGGTTGAATGGTAAACTTTAAGCAAGTTTAGCCAAGTTCTGTGAAGCAGATTAGTCGATCTCTAACTCAAGCAGAAACCCTGACTCAGAAAGCCAGTTTCTAGACAAAGCTAATTAGTTGGGTTGTATAGCTCAACAAAACCTACCAGCTAAAAAACCCGGTTTTTCCACAAAACCGGGTTTTTTAGCGAGAGTGAACCCAAATAGCTAAAAAATAATGGCTTTAGAGCGGATTGCAAGTTTCTACTCTTGCACCAGAGCCAACAGAAATAAATTTCTGGCTGAAAGCTAAAACCCGTTGAAACGGGTTAAAACCTTGATTATAGTTAGCTAAAGCTAACAGATCCAAATAAATTTAGAGGCTGTTTATCGGGTAGGTGCAAGATGTGAGTTTTTCTACGATTCCACAAGCAAACCTAGCGAAATAATTTTTTACTACGAATATGAATTAGCTCTGCCCTTTAAAGGGGGAAAGGGGGAAAAGGGGGGAAAGGGGAAAAGGGGGGAAAGGGGGAAATAGGGAAATAGGGACATACTGGGGGAAACATAGGAGAAAAGAGTCGGTGATGGAAATAGGAACAAAGGAAAACGAAAGCTTTCCCTTTTCCCCCTTTTCCCCTTTCCCCTTTTCCCCCTTTTTGGTCAACTGTCAACTGTCCACTGTCCACTGTCCACTGTCCACTGTCCACTGTTGAAAACCCCTATCATGAGAAAAAGCCGCATCAACCAGTTAATCCATGCTTACTCGGATCAAACACTTAGCCACCAAACTCGCCCCCCGCTTGATTGAAATTCGCCGCCACATCCACGCCCATCCAGAATTAAGCGGTCAAGAATATCAAACTTCGGCATACGTCGCGGGTGTTTTATCTTCCTACGGTTTGCAAGTGCGCGAACAAGTGGGAAAAACCGGAGTTATTGCCCATCTCAACGGTGCGAATACCGATGATAGGCTGCTGGCAATTCGGACGGATATGGATGCTTTGCCAATTATCGAACGCACAAATTTAGAATATGCTTCCCGCGAATCTGGTGTGATGCACGCCTGCGGTCACGATGTTCATACTACAGTTGGTTTAGGCACGGCAATGGTTTTGGCTGAGTTGGGCGAACAATTGCCGGGATCGATGCGATTTATTTTCCAACCCGCTGAAGAAATTGCTCAAGGTGCGAGTTGGATGGTGGCGGATGGGGCGATGGAAAATGTGACGGGGATTTTATCGTTGCATGTTTTTCCTTCGATTCCAGGGGGTTCGGTGGGGATTCGCTACGGTGCTTTAACGGCGGCGGCAGATGAATTAGAGATTATTATTATCGGCGAATCGGGTCACGGGGCGCGCCCCCACGAAGCGATTGATGCGATTTGGATTGCGGCGCAAGCGATTACCGCGCTTCAGCAAGCGATTAGCCGGACGCAAAATCCCTTGCGTCCGGTGGTATTGACGGTTGGCAAAATTACCGGCGGACGGGCACCGAACGTGATTGCCGATCAGGTAAAGTTATTGGGAACGGTGCGATCGCTCCACCCAGAAACCCGCGCTGCTTTACCCCAATGGATCGAACAAATCGTCGCTAATATCTGTCAAACTTACGGCGCTAGCTACGAATTTAATTACAAACCGGGTGTCCCCTCAGTGCAAAATAATCCCGCACTGACGCAACTTTTGGAAGAATCCGCTAAAGAAGCATGGGGAAGCGATCGCGTTCAAATTATCACAGAACCTTCCCTCGGCGCTGAAGATTTTTCTTGCTATTTGGATTATGCCCCCGGTTCGATGTTTCGCCTCGGTGTCGGACGCGCCGATCAACCTAATTATCCCCTGCACCATCCTCAATTTGAAATCGATGAATCTGCCATCGTCACCGGCGTTGTTACTTTAGCTTATGCTGCCTATAAATATTGGCAAGAAAGTTACGGTCATAGATAATCCAGTTGACAGTTGACCAAAAAGGGGGAAAAGGGGAAAGGGAGAAAAGGGGAAAAGGGGAAAGGGGAAAAAGGGGGAAAGAGGATTTGGAAAAGCTAAAGCATGAGATATGTTGTCAAAGTCGATGACCACAGACCCACTTTTACCAAATATCTATTCCTCCCTGCCAATGTTTCCTCTTTCCCCCTTTTCCCCTTTACCCCTTTTTCCCCTTTTCCCTCTTTCCCCCTTTCCCCCTTTTCCCTATCGAGTGCCGTGTCCCAGCTGCTAATTATGGCTAATTTACCGGCTAAACCCTTTCCTAAGAGAGATGCTCTTACTAATAATTTGTTGTTAAATAAGACAATTAACTAACTATTAACTATGGCATCACCTACACCTTTACACGATACCGATTTAATCGATTGCGCCAAAGCTAATGCTAAAGATGGAGTGGAAACCGCTGCCTATTTATGTGGCTATGGCAAGGATATCAACACCTTTGAACGAGAACTGAAAAAAGCTTGCGATCGCATTGGCGTCAAATATAACGAACTGGGCGACTTGATTACCGACCAAGACACAATTATAGATCGAGGCGGAATTGAAATTGCTCCCGATACTCCATCAGAACTTTAAAAAATTAGCAATTGGCTAGGGCAAAGCATAAGCGATCTCAGGTTTGAGCCAAAAATTTAACAGCAGTCGCTCATGCTTGCTCCCATCCCACCATCAGATTATCTTCAATACAAATTCTTTCGATGGCAAGAGACTAGCCCTGAGTCAAGCAATCTAATAATTAAGAATTAATAAAAATGTAGCCAATCATCCTTGGCTCAAAAGCAGAAAATATGAGATAATGCGATCGGAAAGAGGTCAAGATAAATAGCTGAAAAAAAAATTAATGGAATCAACAGATTTGATGAATTGGATAGCGGGCGGTCTGGCGATCGCTATATTTATCAGCGGGTTGTTGATGATGTTCACCAATATTTGGACTACCAAAAAAACAAAATAAAGTCAAGTCCAAAACAGATCGCTAATAATCGAACACGAGTAAACAGCATGATCGACCTCAATACATTATCTGAGTTCTCGCGCAACCACTGCCTTGCTATTTGTGGGTTTTTAGTACCAGCTAACTTACTCGCAACATTGCAAACGCTGATTTTAGTAGGATTGAATCGTCCGCAATACAAGATCTACCGCGCGATCGCCATTGCCATTACCTGCGCTGTACTCATGATACTGCACGTTTACACTTGGTTTGCCGTCGGCGTCGTCATGGCACCCACATACATTTTGCTGTTATTGGGAAGTGTATGTTTGTGCTTGAATATGTGGGGATTATGGCATCGAGAAAGTATGATGCGATCGCTTCAAGCATTGTATTTGTCCGCATCTAGTCTACTGGGACAAATGACAACTGCTAAAAGATAAGTTATATCATGTCCGGTTGCATCGGTAGCGTAAGGCCAGGGCGTTCGCGCAGCGTGCCGGAGGCATTAGCATTCGGATACAAAACCTTGGGTTTATTATAGAAATTATCGCCCGAATGCTTCGCCCCTACAAATGCTACCGGACGCGATATTACTTCTTTCTAGTACTCCTGTCCGGCTCAAATAATAGTAATAAGTTGCAGATAAGCATCAACCCGGTTTTGTGAAAAAACTGGGTTTGTAATTAAGGAGGTAAGAAGGGAATCTTTTCGCACAAAGTTAGGGTTTTCGATCAAAATCTGTCTCCTGCCTCAATCTCGCCGCCAAATATTAATCGTACCATAGGCGCTGCCGCTGACCAGAATTTGTCCATCGGGACTGAGGGCGAGAGATATTACCGACTCTGGCGTATCTGCTGTCAAAATGCCCAGTTGTTTGTTGGTGGTTAAATGCCAAATTTGAATCGTGCCATCGGCGCTGGCGCTAATCAAGGTTTCTCCATCTGGACTAATAACGAGTGAAGTGACAGCACCTTGATGTCCTTTTAGCACCGCAATGCGATTTCCAGAGGGAATGTGCCACAATTTGACGGTTTTATCGCTGCTACCAGAGGCGAGAATTTGCCCGTTGGGAGAGAATGCGATCGCACCGATTGCCCCCAAATCCCCGCTCAAGGTTTGCAGTAGATTTTTGCGCTCCCAATCCCAAATTTTAATCGTGCCATCGGCGCTACCAGAAGCAAGAATTCCCCCTGCTTGCCCCCCGATGTTAGAGGGAATTGGGCTAAAAGCAACTGCCCCCACTGCCCCCGAATGTCCTTCTAAAGTTTCAATTAATTCTCTTGTTTCTAAATGCCAGATTTTAACTGTATGGTCAAAGTTACCGGAAGCGAGAATTCCGCCTTTGGTTTGTGCGTTGGGGTAAGTTGGGCTGAGGGCAACCGCTCTAACAGAGCCAGAATATTCCCAAAACGTATAAATTGATTTGCCGGTTTCCAGATCCCAGAGTTTAATTGTTTGATCTGAACTACCGCTGACAAGGGTTTTCCCATCTGGTTTTAATGCGATCGCATAAATTTCTCCCCCTCTTTCGCACAAGGGGCGAATTAGCTGTCCGTTTCTCAAATTCCAAAGTTTAATTGTTTGGTCAAAACTAGCACTAATTAACGTTTGTCCATCGTTAGCGATCGCTAAATCGCTCACCCAGTCAGAATGCGCTGGCAGGGTATGAATGCAACGCCAATTCTGTTGGGTAGGTTCGCTTTGAAATGCCCTGGAAGATACACTATATTGTGGCACGGGCGGGGCGGCTGTAATTCCAACTTCAGCAGCATATTGTGGGGGCGTCGCCATCTTTTCTGCTTTGCGTTGCAAGGCTTCCACCTGCTGAGAAATTGTGGCAATATTATCAGAGAGCTGTCCTAATGCCCGCTCCAAATACTCTACTTTAGGTCTGGGTTTTTCTTCTCTATCTCTATCCCTATCTCTATCTCTACTTCCTGCTTTCCGTTGAATGGCTTTCACCTGCTGTTTCAAATCGTCGATCTGATGTTGCACCGCCACATCAACTTGATCCGAAATAGCAGCAAGTCCTCGCGATAGGCGCGCCAATCCTTGCTCTAAATCCTCTATCCTTGTGGTGAGGGAAGAGCGGTTAAGATAATTGGCGATACTGGTGATAGATTCCTGCAAGTTGGCGCACTGCTGCTGAACTTGCACCAGATCTTCATAAATCGGATTGATATTCGCTTGAATTAAAGATGCGAGATGATCTGGCGCTGGCACCCAGCTACCGCCGCTGGATGAAGTGATGCTGCTGTAGTAGTTGGCAAAAGATTTGAGTTGCTCTGAAAATTCTCGTTCAACTTGTTCGATGGCGTCGCTAGTTTGGCGCTGCATCAGTAATTCAAAGCGACGGCGGTTGATCGAGTTGAGACATACCAATACCGAAAGCGGTGCGATCGCATATACTACCTGTTTAGCGATCGCCGCGACTATCAAGCCAATAATTAAGCCTACCAGGAATACAAATTCCGCTATTTCCAGGCGGTTCAGCTTGTTCGACATCGCAACACTTGCAAAAGCTATCGTGCTTGAATCATAGCAGGGATTCTAGGAGCTAGGGATTAGGGGTAACTATCAACTGTCAACTATCAACTGTCAACTGTCAACTATCAACTGTCAACTGTCAACTGTCAACTATCAACTGTTGAATTTACCAATTACCCTGGCGAGAATTACCCCCAATTGAACGCTAACCACTCCCAAAATCGCACTACCTGCCCAATAAAGACCTGCACTGAAAAACGCGCGATCGCGCAGCAAGTAAAGCGTTTCGATCCCGTAGGTAGAAAATGTGGTATAAGCGCCCAAAAATCCCGTTGCTACCAATAGCCGTACTTCTGGCGAAACCATCCCCACCCGATCTAACGCCAAGGTGGTGAAAAACCCCATCGCACAACAGCCGGTAACGTTGATCAAAAAAGTTCCGTAAGGAAACGCCGTACCGAAGCGTTGCACAAACCACACGGTGAGATAGTAACGACTCAGCGCACCAGCGATCGCTCCTAAACTTACAGCAATGGGATGGCGAATGGCAGGATCTTGCAGCATCTGGTCTGAAAATAGGGTGTCGGGTCTTTTTGTCCGATCTCAAAATACTTAACTTTTTTATCACATTTTTCTGGCTCACTTCTAACTTATTAAAGAAATATATCTTTTTTTCTCAAAACTTACAAAATATGCTTAGTTTTTAAATGAGGAAACTTTGAAAAAATATAGAGATTAAAAAAAAATTATACAGCTGGCATCTAGCTCCTGTTTGACTCTAGAATTTTAAGACGAAAATTTTATTTCAGTTACCGAGCCTTTAGCCCAAAAAGCCCCTAAAGGGGCTTTGTTTGTTTCAACCAAGGGGAATTCAGTCATGGAAGACAGTCGCAAGCCAGAAACCGATGGGATAAAGTCTAATTTTTTAGACAGGTTAACAGAGCTTTTTTCCAACCAAATGGATAGCATTATCTTAGCGGTTGAACTACTCAAATGCTCTGATTATATTTGGACAGAAACCGAAGAATACTATCTAGAGTTTGTCAAAAAATATGCGATTCAAATGGTTGAATTCATTAAAAATAAAACGATAATCATCAATCCGAATGAAACCGATTTAAAGTCACGCTTAGATTGTTTTGGCTTGGCTTGGTGGGTAGAAATTACCACAGTTAATCCCCGCAATAGCTACTATTTTGGGCCGTTTATTAGCGCCAAAGAAGCTGGAATTGCCCAACCGGGTTATATTGAAGCTATCGAACATCAGGGAGAACAAATACAAGGGGTTCGCATTCAACAGTATAAACCCACATTATTATCGATTTTTAACTGTGAATCGACAGCAAGTTGTCCAATTAAGATCGCTCATATTTTCAACCCCGATCTTAACTGATATCAAACTTGGTCATGACTTTTTGAAACCCGCGTTTAACAGTGGACAGTGGACAGTGGACAGTGGACAGTTGACAGTTGACAGTTGACAGTTGCCTCTTGCTCAAGCTTATTAGGATTGCAAGCTATGGGACAGAATTTTTTCTTTCGCTCTCAAAGGACAGGGCTAATTCATCTTCGTAGTAGAAAATTATTTTGGTAGGATTGGCTGTGAAAGAGTCGAAAAATTAGCTAATTTTCTCCCCAGCTCCCCCAGCTCTTCCAATTTTCTTTGATGACAATGAAGTAGCCCTGCCTCAAAGGGGGAGGCTTTAAACCAATTTTTTCTGGTAAAACGCTCTGCTTTCACTATTCCCTAGCTATACCAACAACAAAGTCTCTTCAATTTGCTGTCGCGCACCGTCAGTTAATTCACAGCCGCTATTAAGGCAATCTACCAGCAATTTATTTGCCTCATAATATTGCTGGAGTAATTGCTTTTGGAGATGGCTAAATTGCCAATGTCCGGCATGGCTGTGGGCAATCAGCAAAGCTTTTAACTCCTCTGCCCAAGCTTGACTGTTTGCTTGCCACCAGGTTTGAAAGCTTGCTGAATTTTCAGTTTCTTGAGGCAGTTTTTCTTTCAGTTGTTGTATGGAGTTATGCAATTTTAAGGCTAAGTCGCGTTCAAGTGCCAAGTCAAAGTTATGGACACAACTTAAAATTAATTCCAGCTGGTATAAGCGTTTCAAAGCTGGGTCAATTTTGCCATCGATTGCGCTTAATTTTTGGTCAAATTCGATAGCGAAAGTAAAGCCTGGTGTGGGGGAGAGGTTGGAGTCAAGCGTTTGAGCAAAGTTTAGGTAAAGCAGTAGGGGTAAGTCAGGCAATGGGGGAAACTCAACGCCAAGTTTGCCGATGTTTAAAGCAAAAGCTAAATAACTATCGAGGACACAGGCAAGGGAAAAATAAAAGGCTCGCACGGCAGCCGGTTTGAGATTTTCTTGAAATGACCAAGATTTTTGATTCACCCATTTTAAGAATTGCTGCAATGTTTCATCTTTTGCTAACAACCCATCAATTTGATGTTTCATCATCTGCAATAAAGGTGTAGCATTTGGCAACGTTTCGGCTGCACTTAAAAATACTGGGTGCCAACGTTTTTGAGTTATATAGGTAAGGGTATTGCCTTGTAGGGGCGGGTTTAGCCAAATATTTCCTGGTTCGACAGATTGATTGGTAAAACCTGCGCCGACTGATAAATCGGCATTAGCGATTTGTTTGGCTGTTAAATATACTTGAAAAGTGAGGTGAGAAAAAGCATAAATATTATGCGATCGCCAAACCAATAACCCATCTTGTGCTGCCATCTCTTGTAGCAAAGCAGCGCTGGTTAACTCCAATGCTTCCGGTGCGGTATCTACGTTTGGTAACTGACGCAAATAGTCAGAAATATATTGCTGAATTTTCGATTTTTCAAAAACAATCTCGCCCCGCTCAAACGTAATTGCTGCTAGATAATTTAAGAGCTTAGTTTTGCCGACTAAAGACAAATTAGGATAAATTTGATGGCGTTCAATTCCCCTAGCTGCATCCCATCGAAATAACAAAATATCCAACGCTTCTCGATAAATTTTAGATCTATGGCGGGGAAAGTTGGCTTTGCTATCAAACGCCAAGCAGGCGAGGTGGAGTAATAGCGGGGTAGCGGCAAGTTCTCGAATTAAGTAATTTTCCGGGAGTTTGAGCTGGTCAATAAATGCAGCGGCTTTGGCTATTCCTGCTGATGGGTTATTTTTAGCGACTGCCACAAACCACTTGTGAGCAAACTCTACGATTTGCTCTTGATTAAAATCGGCAATTTCGACTTCTGCGAAGCCTGCTAACTGGTATTTACAAGCGGCTGTTCTAGTAGCGATCGCATACTTATTTTTGTAATATTTCTGGGAAAAGGTACGGATTTCTTGCCAAACGGCATCGCTATCTTTTTGCCTAACTTCATCTAACCCATCCAGCAAAATCGGCATTCTGCCACTTTCCAACAAGGTTTCTACTTCTTTAATTCCTATGCCGTAAAGTTCTAACTCTTGGCTGATGTATTCTAGAAGCGATATGCCGTTGCTGGTATCTTCTGCCAAGTCTTGCAACCGGATAAAAATTGGCACCAGGGAATCTTGTAACTCGCCTCGCAGACAAGCGATCGCAAGATATTGTAAAAATATCGTTTTACCCGCTCCGGGCTTTCCCAATACGGTTAATTTGCCATACTTTGCCATAACTTCCAGCGCCGATACTCTTTCTGGAAGCATTGTTTCCCCATCAGAAAGCCAGTCAGATAATTCTAACCACCTGCGAGCTACTGGCTGTTCTAGAATCTTAACTTCAACGTAAATATTCTCTAAATTCACTGGATGGGTAATATCTAATAAGCGGACAGTACCGCACTGGTATTCAATTTTCTCCCCGTATTGCGATCGCACCCTTTCGACCTTAGCATCAATGTCCCAATCGTTACTTTCCTCAGAAATTGCCGCCCCTTTAGGTATATCGGCAATTTCTTGCCAATTCAAACCCAGTAATGAACACAGCTCGCTAAATATTTGACGATCTACAGGTTGACCTGCGAAAAATCTCCCAATCGGTTGGCGAGTTTTTATACCAGCTTCTCTGGCTAAATCTGCTTGCGTCCATCCCTTGTTGGTAAATGCCTGCTTTGCTTGCTTGATGCCTTCTGGGGATGCTTGGAGCGATCGCTTTGCCATAACTTACGCTTCGCCGCTATTTCGATCGTAATTCTATAAGTTTTTAACAAATAATACAAATCATACCTAAACTCAGATCTTGCACCATTATCAACAAGCATATTTTTTTGTAGGGTGCGTGACGCTGCGAAAATATTTGAACGTAGCCATGAAACTTTTGGCGTCACGCACCAACCACCGATTGTGACAGTTGCGTAAGTTCCGATCCAACCAGCTTTTATGGTAAAAAAGTTCTTTTTGAGCATTTATATCATGTCCAGTGGTATCGGTAGTCTATGAATGTCTAATGGCTAATTGGCTTCAGAGTAGCCATTAGCAGTTACACTAACGTTGCTTAAGCTTTCTAAGGGTTCCGGTTGCACCAGTCTTGTATAGTGGGGTGCGATCGCAACCAGTAGCATCTATGGTAATCGCTAATTGCTAACGATCGTCCCATTCAGTATTTCAAACTTCCCATTTTCTCCCGGTTCAAACGCCAGCACCTGAGTTACTGCATCAATATTCAACGCCCCATAAATGTGAGGAAATAGATCGCTATCAGCTGCTTCGTATTTAATTTCAGCTTGAACTTGTTCGGGTTCAATACACAACAGCACTAACTCTTTTTGGTTTTGAAAAAATCTGTTAGCAGTTCTGACAATTTGTTGGGGAGTCGAACAATGGATAAAACCTTCAGTATCTAGCGTATCGCTGCGATAGATTCCAACTTCTTTCGCTTGTTCCCATTGTTCGCGCTTGGTGATATGTAGAATCATACTAAATTTAGGTGGTTGAGATTGGGTGCGATCGCCACCCAAGTTATATGTTATAGCAACCGCCAAGCCAGTTAGCATTGATTGATTAGAGATTGATTAGACGCCCTTCTTCCTCTAGCCCCTACGCCCCAGCTATAAATGTTGTAGAATCAATGGCCTTACCAGCTGATAGATAATACCAAGGACGATCGGGATCAAAATCGGGATGCCTACTATCAGCCCCCATTTGCCAAACTGGATTTGTTGAGCATCCGACTTGAGGAGTGTAATTACAGCTATGACTCCCATCAGTATCCAGATACATCCGAAGGCAATAAAGATCGCAAATGCCGAGTCTTGCATTTTCTTTTCCTGTGCTTTCAGTCTCTATACTCTAGGCTGGCAAATCTGCTGAGTTGTTGGCATCATACATCGGGAGTATCTGTAACAGTTGACAGTGGACAGTTCACAGTGGACAGTTAGTCAAGCGTCCTTCTTGGACGAGGCTTAAAAGCCAGTTTTTGGTTAATAATTTTCCACTGTCCACTGAAGCGCTTGACTGACAAGGGTTGCAACCAACTAAAATCCCTATCGGGGATTGAAACGAGAATTAGCTGATTGTTGGCTTTGATGCGATCGCGCTTTATTTTATAGCCCGCGATCGCGCAGCGTACCGGAGGCATAGGCGGGCTTTTTCCGGCTTCTAAACCCCTTTATTTTATAGCCCGCGAAGGCGGGCTTTGTTTGTGTAGCCGCGACTTTAGTCGTTCGGCATCAAAGGGGCGCTCGAAGCGGATTTGGTATTACATCCAAAATCGATCCCCCCAAACCCCCAATGCCTTGGGGGGCTTAAAAGAGATTTAGAGAGATTCCCCGCCTTATTAAAAAATTTAGTCTCAGATATTGCATAACCAGCAACTTACATTATCTAACTTAGATAATTTTGGATTATGGCTTTACATCTGGTGGTAAAGGGAACGTACCACGGTTGTAGCCATCCCATACTTTGAACAGCAATTCGCGCCTTTCTTCAGCCGTATTAGTATAAGCTTGAATTTCAGATTGTAGCAACTTTTTCATTATTGGCTGCTTGGCTAAATCTAACAATTCTTTTAACTCTGTTTCGGAAAAATTTGCTTCAAGTTGAGCAATATAATTGGCTTCAACGTATTTCCATCCAGCTTCTCGCTCTAACAGCGACTGCATCCATGCCATAAATTTGGTATTTTTCGCTGTCTCTGGAGAGAAGCCAAAATCGAGAATGTAACTCAGGTAGCGATTGTAATTATTGGCAATTCCTGCTTCTAACAAAACAGCTTTGGCTAATTCTTGCTTGGCTCCACTTGTAGCAGCCGTTTCGGCATAAACTTCCTTAGAAAATGCTTGTTGATTATTATTTATGTATCCAACAAGCAAGACACAAAACACTAACAGAATATTGAGAAAAAACGACTTAAATTTAGCCATTTTAGCTCCAATAAATAAACTTTATGCGGAAAAGGTAAAAGCTCTAGCTAAAGAACTCTGGGAAACAAACTATATCAAATCAAGTTGCTGGCTGTTTACTTCTTTGACTAATTTCCTTAATCCTCATCACCTTTCCCCCTTTTCCCTTTTCCCCGTATTATCTCCCCTACACAAGAAAACCCCTGGCCCCCTTGTAAGGCCAGGAGAGGAGAGTCTAAACTTTTAAACTTTTCAATAATTGATTGGGAATAGGAGATGGGTAATCAGAATTACCCATTACCCATCTCAAAGACCTTAGCCGAACTTGCTAGCCGTAGAGGCAATCAAGAATGCCGCGTAGGTGACGAAGTAGCCAACGGTGAAGTGAGCTAGACCGACCACACGGGCTTGAACGATGGACAGAGCAACCGGCTTGTCTTTCCAGCGAACCAGGTTCGCCAGAGGAGTGCGCTCGTGTGCCCAGACCAAGGTTTCGATTAACTCTTGCCAGTAACCGCGCCAGCTAATCAGGAACATGAAACCAGTTGCCCAAACTAGGTGTCCTAACAGGAACATCCAAGCCCAGACGGACAGGTTATTCATGCCGTAGGGGTTGTAACCGTTGATTAATTGGCTGGAGTTCAACCAGAGGTAATCGCGGAACCAACCCATCAGGTAGGTAGAAGACTCATTGAATTGAGCCACGTTACCTTGCCATACGCACAGATGCTTCCAGTGCCAGTAGAAGGTGAGCCAACCAATGGTGTTCAGCATCCAGAACATAGACAGGTAGAAGGCGTCCCAAGCGGAGATGTCGCAAGTACCGCCACGACCTGGGCCATCGCAAGGGAAGGCATAGCCGAAGTCCTTTTTATCGGGCATCAGCTTCGAGCCGCGGGCATCCAAAGCACCTTTGACCAGAATCAAAGTGGTGGTGTGCAGACCTAGTGCGATCGCATGGTGTACCAGGAAATCGCCAGGGCCAATCGTCAAGAACAGCGAGTTGGTGCCAGAATTAATCGCATCCAACCAACCAGGTAACCAAACATTTCCGTAGTTAGGCCATGCGGTGGTAGCAATACTATCCGGGTTGGATAACAAAGCATTCATCCCGTACAGCGCTTTACCGTGGGAAGCCTGAATGAACTGGGCAAATACCGGCTCAATCAGGATTTGTTTTTCAGGTGTGCCAAAGGCTACCACTACGTCATTGTGTACGTACAAGCCGAGAGTGTGGAAGCCCAAGAATAACGACACCCAAGACAGGTGAGAAATGATGGCTTCTTTGTGTTGCAGCACTCGATCCAACACGTTGCCTTTATTCTGTTCGGGGTCGTAATCCCGTACTAGGAAGATGGCGCCGTGGGCGAATGCTCCCACCATGATGAATCCAGCAATGTACTGGTGGTGGGTATACAGCGCTGCTTGCGTTGTGTAATCCTGCGCCAAGAAAGCGTAGGGCGGCAGCGAGTACATGTGCTGTGCTACCAGCGAGGTGATTACACCCAGACATGCGAGGTGCCATCCCAACTGGAAGTGCAGCGAGTTGTTGTAGGTGTCGTAAATGCCTTGGTGAGGCATGTTGAACGGCCCTTCAACTGGTTTGCCAAAGAAAGTTTTGGCATTCATCATGTCTTTGATGCTGTGACCGATACCGAAGTTAGTCCGGTACATGTGTCCAGCAATGATGAAGATGACAGCGATCGCTAAGTGGTGATGAGCGTTATCGGTCAGCCACAAAGACTGGGATTGGGGATGGAATCCACCTAAGAAGGTCAGAATTGCTGTTCCCGCGCCTTGAGAAGACCCGAAAACATGGTTGACAGAATCCGGATTTTGTGCATATACGCCCCAATTTCCGGTGAAGAATGGTACCAATCCAGCGGGGTGAGGCTTAACCGACAAGAAGTTATCCCAACCTACGTGAACGCCGCGAGATTCGGGGATAGCAACGTGAACCAGGTGACCAGTCCAAGCCAGAGAGCTAACGCCGAACAAACCAGCTAAGTGGTGATTCAGACGAGACTCGGCATTCTTGAACCAGGACAAGCTGGGACGGAACTTCGGCTGTAAGTGCAGCCAACCCGCAAACAGCATCACCGCAGCCAAGATCAGGAGGAATATCGCACCTTGGTACAGGTCGGCATTCGTCCGCATCCCTTGGGTATACCACCACTGGTACACGCCAGAGTAGGAAATGTTGACCGGGAAGGGCGCTGTGGATTGAGTAAACGCATCAATCGCCGGTTTACCGAAGTGGGGGTCCCAAATCGCGTGAGCAATGGGACGGACATTGAGGGGATCTTTGATCCACTGTTCAAAGTTGCCTTGCCAAGCTACGTGGAACAGATTGCCAGAGGTCCACAAGAAGATGATTGCGATGTGACCGAAGTGGGAAGCGAAGATCTTTTGGTAAAGATTTTCTTCCGTCATTCCGTCATGGCTTTCAAAATCGTGAGCCGTGGCAATCCCATACCAGATCCGACGTGTAGTCGGGTCTTGGGCCAAATCTTGGCTAAATTTTGGGAATTTTGTTGCCATACTCGAATGTTGTTTTGAGTCTTGTCAACTTGTTTGTTTTTGGTAATGGCTAATTGGTAATTGGTAATTGGTAATTGGTAATTGCAGATTTCATATTGCAGATTTCAGATTTCAACTCAAATCTAAAATCTAAAATCTAAAATTACCCATTACCCATTACCCGTACCTATTAGCCCAGTGAAAGCGAACGAGCTAGGAAGAATGCCCAGGTTGTGGCAATTCCTCCCAACAAGTAGTGAGCTACACCTACCGCACGGCCTTGAATAATGCTCAAAGCGCGAGGTTGGATAGAAGGTGCCACTTTCAACTTGTTGTGTGCCCAGACTATCGACTCGATTAATTCTTGCCAGTAGCCGCGACCGCTGAACAAGAACATCAAGCTAAACGCCCACACAAAGTGCGCTCCTAAGAACATCAGGCCATACGCCGACAGCGCCGAGCCGTAGGAGTTGATTACCTGGGAAGCTTGCGCCCACAGGAAGTCCCGCAGCCATCCATTAATCGTGATGGCGCTAGCTGCGAAATTACCGCCAGTGACGTGCGATACGGTGCCATCGCTGGCAACGGTTCCCCACACGTCTGATTGCATCTTCCAGCTGAAGTGGAAAATTACAATCGATAGCGAGTTATACATCCAGAACAGACCCAAGAAGACGTGGTCCCAACCAGAAACTTGGCAGGTGCCGCCCCGTCCCGGACCGTCGCAGGGGAAGCGGAAGCCCAGATTTGCTTTATCTGGAATCAGGCGCGAGCTGCGAGCAAACAGCACGCCTTTGAGGAGAATCAAAGCCGTAACGTGGATGGTGAAAGCGTGGATGTGGTGAACCATAAAGTCCGCCGTTCCCAACGCAATCGGCATCATTGCCACCTTACCGCCCACTGCTACAACGCCGCCGCCGAAGGCGTAACTAACCGTAGATAGCGCATTGGGTGCGGTATTGCCTGGGGCGAGGGTGTGGATATTTTGTACCCACTGAGCGAATACGGGTTGCAGTTGAATTGCCGTATCCGAGAACATGTCTTGAGGACGACCCAAGGCACGCATCGTGTCGTTGTGGATGTATAAACCGAAACTGTGGAAGCCCAGGAATATACATACCCAGTTGAGGTGAGAAATAATGGCATCCCGGTGACGGATTACCCGATCCAACAGGTTATCTTGGTGAACTGCTGGGTCGTAGTCCCGTACCATGAAGATTGCCGCGTGGGCAGCAGCACCTACAATCAGGAAGCCGCCGATCCACACGTGGTGGGTGAATAAAGATAGCTGCGTCGCGTAATCGATCGCTTGATAAGGATAAGGCGGCATCGCATACATGTGGTGTGCCACGATGATGCTCAGCGAACCCATCCATTGCAGGTTCCACGACAGTTGGCAGTGCCAAGAAGTCGTGAAGATTTCGTACATCCCTTTGTGGCCTTCGCCAGTAAAGGGACCTTTGTGAGCTTCCAGCACTTCTTTGAAACTGTGACCGATGCCCCAGTTTGTGCGATAGAAGTGACCGGCAATGATGAACAGAACCGCTAATGCCAGGTGGTGGTGTGCGGTATCCGACAGCCACAAGCTACCTGTAACTGGATTCAAACCACCTTTGAAAGTCAAGAAGTCTGAATAAGCGCCCCAGTTGAGCGTGAAGAACGGCGTCAACCCCTTGGCGAAGCTGGGGTAAAGATCCGTCATCAAGCTGGGATTCAAAATCCACTCGTGGGGCAGGGGAATATCTGCCGCCGTCTTGATGAGTTTACCGCCAATGGTCAAGGGCTTGCCAGCATCGATCGCATCCAAGCAAGCTGTGATTGGCATGGAAACGTGGATTTGCTGTCCGGCATAACCCAAGCATCCGCAGCCCAGCAGACCTGCTAAGTGGTGGTTCATCATCGACTCCACGTTCTGGAACCATTCCAGTTTGGGAGCGCGTTTGTGATAGTGGAACCAACCAGCGAATAGCATTAAGCCTGCCATCACTAATGCTCCGATAGCGGTGCAATAGAGCTGGTAGGAGTTCGTGATGCCGTTGGCGCGCCACCAGTAAAACAGACCAGATGTGATCTGAATCCCGTGGAAACCGCCGCCGACATCGCCGTTAAGGATTTCTTGACCCACAATGGGCCAAACTACTTGCGCGCTAGGCTTAATTCCTAAAGGATTGCTCAGCCAAGCTTCGTAGTTGGAAAATTTAGCGCCATGAAAATACATGCCGCTAAGCCAGATAAAAATAACTGCAAGGTGACCGAAGTGGGCGCTGAAAATTTTGCGCGATACATCTTCGAGGTCGCTCGTGTGGCTGTCGAAATCGTGAGCGTTGGCGTGCAGGTTCCAAATCCAAGTTGTTGTTTTTGGACCCCGTGCCAGAGTGCGGTCAAAGTGTCCCGGTTGTCCCCATTTTTCAAATGAAGTCGGCACCGGGTCTTTATCAACCACGACCCTGACCTTCGCCTCCCGCTCTGGAGGACTAATGGTCATTAACACTCTCCTTTATGAGGGTTATGAGCTATCAGCCATCGCTCATCAAGCATCAGTTTCACTGATGAATTCAGAACTTTTGACTAATAACAAAAGCACATGAAACAACCCATGAAGGGATTTCCTCACTCAAGCTTTCCATTGGAAAGGTTTAGGCTCGCGTGAAGAAAGAGCCACAGCGATCGCGCCGCGTTGGGTAGGAAAATCCCCGGCGCTCTTGCCTGGAAACAACCGGATTTCTGCCCCTTTCGTAAGTCACGAGGGCAAAAACTAAATTATTTCCTTTTGGTAAAAAACTGGAAACAGACTCTCCCCACTCCTCTGATGAATCTAGAGGAGGGTTGACGCAGGCGATCGCTCTTAATCTCTCAGGTAATCTCAGCCCATCTTTGTGACCGATCACCTGCTGACAACATTTTTCCCACCAGCTTGGTTGTTTTGTCAAGCATCTTCCCAAGGGTGGAAATTTGCCATCAATATCTAACCCAGATCCTTTTGGAGTCTGGATCGCACCTTCAGGGTGTATCATGAGTTAATAGCTCCTTACGGAGTTTTTACCAGTTTCCCGTCGCAGCGGTTTCCCAGGCCAGGTGCGGCGGGTTAACTTTATCTGTTTGAAATCCCAAAAGCTGGCAAATCATCCTAACGACTCTTGCTAGCTTTTAAGGTTTCTGGTGTGCTGTAAAGCACTGTAACGACAAACACAATTAGTTCGCTATGTGGTTTTGTACCGCATTTTCGAGATTATTTACAGCTATCTTTGCAAAACTACAAATTAAAGTTACCCAAGAATCACTCAATGTTAATTTATATTAAGCATAATACCGAATTTTAGAGTCTAAAACCTTTATATATCAAGGATTGGGGTTTAAATTAAAGAAATATTAATTTAGTTTAAATATTGCTAAAAACAACGTCTCAAGCCACTTCACGGTAATGGTTGCTGCCTAACTGGTAGCTGGAGAAATTAAGCCCCTTTGATGCCGAACGACTAAAGTCGCGGCTACACAAACTAAGCCCGCCTTCGCGGGCTATAACATAAAGGGGATTGAGAACCCGGATTTGGTATAACTCTTAAGAAACAAGGGTTTCGAGGCTGGTTGATAATCGTGCAAGATCTGAGGTTTAAGCGAGAGGTAACTATCAACTGTCCACTGTCCACTGTCCACTGAATCAAGAAGACCAAGAGCGGCGAATATTGAAAAAGCCTTCTAGGAGGTTTTGTTTCGAGAGATTTTGGTTTAACAGCTGTTGACTCCAGTCAGAGGCAGTTTGGGTATTAATGTCACTCAGGGTGGGAAAAATAGTAGGAAGATGAGCGATCGCATCCACGGGAATTCGCTTTTGCATGGCGAGAGCGATCGCGCCAATTAACTCGCTAGCTTCTGGTCCCACCAAATGCACGCCGATAATTTTACCATTTCTCAGGGCTAAAATCTTACAAAAACCCGTTGTTTCACCGCGCATTTGGGCTTTATCCACCCCTTTAAAATACCGACGCAAAACCATTACATCATCCCCATAGCGCCGTCTGGCTTGTTCTTCAGTTAAACCCAGCCGTGCCAGTTCCGGATCGGAAAAAATCGCCCAGGAAATTTGACTATAATCAACGTTAAAAAAAGGAAAAAACAGCATATTTTTCAAAGCGATTCTCGCTTCGTAATTCGCCACGTGAGCAAACCGATATCCCCCCAAAACATCCCCACAAGCATAGATGCGGGAATTCGTTGTTTGCAATCTAGAGTTAACCCGAATGCCGTGCTGTTCTGTCTCTACTTTTACCCCTTCTAAATTTAAACTATCAACCTGTGGTTGCTGACCAACCGCGATTAAAATTTCATCGGCTTCAATTGCTTGATTTCCCGCTTGAATCCATTTTTTATCTTGAATGCACTTAACTTGAGTCACTCTATGTTCTGTCAGAATGCGAACTCCTTCAGCTTCTAACTGGGCTTGAATTAACAGATTCGCTTCTGCATCTTCTATGGGTAAAATTTGGCTGCTGCTAACAACCAGAGTAACGTTACAGCCGAATCGAGCAAAAGTTTGGGCTAATTCAATTGCTTGCGGCTCGCCCCCGATGATAATTAAGTTTTTGGGGCGTTTAATATGAGCTTGCTGCCAGATAGTATCGGGAGTGAGATAACCTGCACTTTGTAGCCCGTCAATTTCTGGGATAATGGGGCGAGAGCCATTAGCGATCAGGTAGGTACGCGATCGCAAGATTTGCTCGTTAACTACAAAACCCAAGTAAGGACGCCGACAAAATTCGCCCGTGCCAAAAATAACATCAACCCCCAATGCCGCTAAAACCGCTGGCGAATGCTGTTCATCCAAAGCAGTTACCGAACCTTTAGCCCATTTGAGCGCATCGTTAAATTGCACCTCCACTTTTGGCAAGACGATTTTTTCATCTAATTCCAAATGAATGCCAAATGCTTTCGCGCGACGCATTTGATGGGCTACCCGTCCTACTTGGTTTAAAGCTTTGCCGTATTTGGCGAAAGACTCCGACCAAGTTGAACCTAAAAGTGGTGCAGCTACCAAAGCAACGCGGGCTTTTAAATCAACAGCCTTGAGCGCAGCATAAATTCCCGCAGGAGTGCCGCCAATTACAACTATATCGTAGTCAACCATAAGGATTTTAGATTTTAGATTTTAGATTTTAGATTGATATTTAATACCAAATCCCGGTTCTAGACCCCCTTTATTTTATAGCCCGCAAAGGCATTGCTCTGTTTGTATAGCCGCGAATGCGAGTCCTTCGGCATAAAAGGAGCGATCAAAGCAGATTTGGTATAACACCAAATCCGACTTAACAACCCCCCTAATCTTTATAGACCGCGCAGGCGGTCTTTGGTTGTGAATTTTTATAGACCGCGCAGGCGGTCTTTGGTTGTGAATTTTTATAGACCGCGCAGGCGGTCTTTGGTTGTAAATTTTTATAGACCGCGCAGGCGGTCTTTGTTTGTGTAGCCGCGACTTCAGTCGTTCGGCATCAAGGGGTAATGAAAGCGGATTTGGTATAAATCGGCAATCTCAAATCTGAAATTTAGCTTGAGGTTTCAGATTGAAATTAAATCGGCAATCTGAAATCTGAAATTTGCCATGATTTTAATGGAGAATTTGGGCCAATCCTGCAATCAAGCTTTGGTTATCGGTTGGGGAACGAACCGCTACGCGGAAAAAGCGATCGCCTAATTCCGGAAAGCTAACGCAATCGCGGATCAAAATCCGACTCTGCTTCAATAACTTCTCCTGAATTAAAACGCTAGACTGTTCCGACTTGACCAACAAGAAATTGGCAGCACCGGGGTAGGGATGCAACCCCGGTAATTGAGCCAGACCATGAAATAGCTGGGGTCTAGCCACACCCAGCCAATTCCAAGACAGTTGCTCAAAAGCTTGATCTTGCAGGGCAGCAACGGCAGCTGCGGCGGCTAAAACATTGACAGGCCAAGGATCGCGCCACTGCTGCCATTGCTGGAGTCGATTGGGGTGAGCGATCGCATACCCCAATCGCAACCCCGGTAAACTGTAGAACTTGGTCAAACTTCGCAGAATGACCAAATTTGGATACTCCTGCACCAACGGAATCAGGCTTTGCTGTTGGTGAGGTGGTACAAAGTCCATAAAAGCTTCATCCACCACCACCAAAGCGAATTGCTGCAACAAAGGCAAAATCGTTTCCCGCAAAAACAACTTACCCGTCGGATTGTGGGGGTTATTCACCAGTAAACCCGTGCGGGAATTGGTGATGGGTAATTGACCAGCTTCATCCTTATTACCCATCACCCATAACCCATCAACCAAAGGCCACTTCAGCACCTTAGCCTTAAATGCCTTCAGCGCCCTGAGATAGTCACCAAAAGCTGGCGTTACCAGGTAAGTGGCTTCGAGTTGGGATAACTCCCTTGCTGCCCAAGTCAGTAATTCCGCAGAGCCGTTTCCTGGCAGAATCCAGTCAGATGGTAGATGATGCGCCACAGCGAGCGTTGCCCGGAGTTCGGAATAGTCTGGATCGGGATAAGCCCTCATGTCTTGCAAGTGGGCAACAATCGCCGCCAGAACTGATTCCGGTGGCCCCAACGGGCTGATACTCGCAGAAAAATCGACAATAGCGCTGGGGGGACAGCCTGCAAGTGCGGCTGCCCAAGCTAAATTCCCCCCATGCTTTGGTCGATTCAAGGATAAATCCGTCCGAAGATGTCCCCTTATTTTGGGGGAGCGACTTTTTCTTTAAACAGCTTGCCAGGTGAAAAGGCAGGCACTTTCGTCGCCGGGATTTCCATTTTGTCGCCAGTTTTAGGATTGCGACCTTCGCGGGCTTTACGTTCCCGCGGTTCAAACGAGCCAAAACCCACCAGGGTAACTTTATCGCCGGAGGACACCGCTTCCACAATTGCCTCTAGCGCCGCCGTTAAAACGGCATCTGCTTGTTTCTTGGTGACGTTGGCCTTGTCGGCTACAACATCTACTAATTCGCCTTTATTCATCTGAAACCTCACTCTAAAGTGGAAACCACCATCTTTTAACTGGTGGATGAAACGCGACACGGCATGTTTAAATGCCTTCTCCTTTGGGGCTAGAGGGGTATGGTTTTCCCCAAAACGCCCATTTCTGGGCTGAACTTAGCCTCGCCAAGGTTATGTGTCGATTTGGAAGCCCCATCCCGACTGCGGGCGTGGGGCGTCTTCAACGCTACTGGATCTTGGCAAAAAGACCCAGTGGCGCTATATGAGCAGGGGTATTTCAATTCAAAATCTCTGAAATGCCCATCCGCTCGAAGTTTTACTGCCTTATTCTAAGGTGTACTTGTCGAATATGGATCGATGGAACCTTTAAGTTATATGGATTTGAGGATTTTTTTCTGCTTTAATGACTTCTCCCTCAATTGAGAGAGCTAATTTCTTTGCATTCTATGCTTTTGATAGTTGATGTTTATAAAAAAGTATGATATAGGAAGAGTGTATGTTTAACGGATGATTTGGGGTGCGATCGCATTCCTCCCCTCCGCATCCGAACAGGGTAGGTTAACTTGAACGACAGGCAACCCCAACTACCAACCCAAAATGGTAGAGTTCAATCCAAGGAAAAAAGAGACAAGGAGGACAAGGGAGATAAATCCCCAGCCCCTAGTCCCTAATCTCTATTGCCTATTGCCCAGTCGATAGTCCCTAGTTCGACTCACGCGAAAGTAAAACTACCAGCCGGAAAAGCTGTCTGCGGCACACCCCGCACCACAGCCAAGAATTCACCAGTATCGGCAAGTCGCAATATCGTATCGTTGGGATTGCTACCCGCAGAAAATGCAATTTGATCGATTCTTAAACCCAGCGCTAAACCAATTCGATCCACACCAGGGGTGAAATCGGTAATAATATCGGCGTCAGCGATCGCTCTACCGCCGTCCCCCTCAGCAATCACAAACACATCTCTGCCAAGGTTACCTGTTAAAATATCTGCACCCCGTGCCCCAGCAATCTGGTCATCCCCACTACCACCGGAAATGTTATTCGCCAAATTGTTACCCAAGATTTCATCATTTCCTGGAGATCCAGTCAGGTTTTCAATTTCAGCACCAAAAGCGATTGTGGTGCCGTATGTATTGGTGGTGCCAAACCTTCGTTCTGGATTACCATCAGTACCACCACCAGTACCAACGGTATATGAATAAGGCGATCGGTTGAGGGCATTTTGTGCTGTGAGTTGGCCCCCCTCATTCATATCAAAGTAATAGCCGCTTCCAGGGAGAGGCGCTGTTTGAGCCAGAGGTGAAACATCCGGTGGTTGTTCTGGCAAGCGAGAAAAGTCTAGGGTATCGATGCCGCCAGCATCCCAAATCGTCTGTTTAATATTAATAAAATTGCCAGCTTCATACCTATAGGTTGTATCAGTGGCATTGTAATAGCTAGAACCGTAAAGGAATTGCAAAGCCCTAATATCATACGACATTGGCGATCGCGCAAATGCTCCGTTGTAATCATTAGGAAAGTCCTGAATCATTACAGTGCTTGTATTGTTTTTAGTTGCTATAGGCAGTACTTCATTTACTGGTCGAGCGTTTTGTTGTCCCAGACCCGGTAGTCCTACTTGTTCATTTAACCCCAAAGCACCACCAACCCCAAACAGCAAGCTTTCGTATTCAAAACTGCCTGGACCTGCACCAAAATCGACGTTAGGAGCTAAATGAATATCGCCCTGACGATCGTCCCCAGGGGAGTCTGTTGGGCCAAAAGTAAACACAATGCCTTGACGATCCGTTGGCACATCAGATATCAAAATCCGCATACGTCCCACATTCGGCGGTCGGTCTGGCACTTCTACCAAGTTAATGCCCATGACCTCGCTATACTGCCGCATAATATTGCGAACGTTAATTTTCACTGCCTCAGACACTTCTCTGACGTTTCTCACGTCAACGCCCGGTATCCGGTATAAAAAAGCGCTGGAAGTTGTCACAAAGCTATAGCTTAGAGTTCCCCCAACCGGAATATCGTCCCATTTAGTTGGATTTTGAAGCCGTTCGGCTGTTGTACCCGACCCAGCTTGAATTAGGGGAGCGATCGTCTGAGGATCGAATGCCACCGACGCCGGACGTGCCAGTTGGAAACCGCTTGCAGGTTGTGTTGGTGGTTCACCGACTTGGAATTCCCGATAAGCATCTCGGAAAGAAACTTGCCTAGCTAACAAATCTGGATTATTAGCTATGTAGTAACGTGGGTCAAATAACAGCGAAGGGCGACGACCTTCATTTAAACCATTTTGGATAAAATGAGCAAACGCTTGCTGACGATTAAACCCAGCCGCTCGCAAATCTGAATTGTTAGCCAAGTAGTAATTAACATCAAAAAACTGCGAAAACCGGCGTCCTTCATTCAAACCAAACCGTTGAAAATGATCCAGTGCTTCTTGGTTCGTATCAATTCCTGCCAAACGCAAATCAGGGTTATTATCTATATAATACCTAGCATCAAAGAATGGAGAAAACTTCCTCAATTCGTTTCTGCCAAAATTGAGAAAATGTTGGGTTAATTCGCGATCGCTTGCTCGTATATTGGCTGGCAAATCTTGATTGCTGGCTCGGTAGAATTCAGCATCAAACAATAATAAATTTTGTCCAATTGTCGGCACAGCTACCCGTCCTTCCTGCCGACCAAAATTATTAAAGTGCTGCAATAATTCAATATTGCTTAATCGGGCTAGATCTGGGTAAGTAGATCGATAAAAGTTTAAATCTATTTCTGGCGAAACTTTGCGTCCTTCGTTGACACCTAACTCAATTAAATGATTCAGTAATTGGCTGCGATCGAAATTTGCCAAATCCGGGTTATTAGCGCGGTAAAACTCCAAATCTATTGGTAAAGGAGTAAACCGCCGTCCTTCATAAACCCCGTTGTTAAGAAAATGGTCTACAACTAATCTTAAATTAGCGCCTTGTAAAGCCACGCCTTTATCAATTGCCAACAACTCCCTGGAAAAAAGTGGAGCAAATACATTTCTGACATCTCCGTTATTTTCCAGATAAAATCCTATATCGAAAAAAGGTGAAAATGTTCTTAATTCTTGGATGCCATAGTTCTCTAAGTGTTCAAAAGCTCTGCGGTCATCAAACCTAGCTATATCAGGATTGTTGGCTCGATAATAATCCGCATCGAATAAATCTCTCAGAGTTAAACGGGGAAAATTTGATGTCATAATTAACTGTTCCCAAAGACAATAGTTAACTTATTGTGCTTACTCAGATCTTGCACCTGGGCTAAAAACCGGGTTTCTTCCAAATAGCTAAACTTGAAAGCCTAGATTTTTCGTTAAGAAACCCGGTTTTTCAAGGCTTGTTGAGAATGGTGCCAGATCTGAGCTTATCAACTTTATCCTTTTTTCCATTTAGGTATCATATCCTGGTTAGTAAATTACCCCTAATATTACAAATACGTATTAAGGATTTTTCTTCTCAGGCAAGTAAGGTAAAGAAGGTTAAAGTTTTCACCACAAGCACATGATATTATATCGTGTCCGCTAGCTGCGGTTGTGTATAGTTTTTAATGCTGTAGGGGCGGGTTTTACCAACCATTGTGTCGAACAATGAGATACAGCGAGAATCGCTGTATTATACGCGGTTTTTGTTGCTCGTGAATTTCCTAAAAAACCCGGTTTTTCCGATCAAACCGGGTTTTTTAGATAAGTAATTTAACGGGTATATCGATAGGCCATAGCCTGTGGGATTAATACCTTACCTGGGATATTAAGGGCTGGTTTCAAGAGATTACCGAAAATTTATCCCACCCATAACCTATGCCCGACTATTACTGGTTTAGAGAACCAGGTACACCACCCCGCTGCTGCAACATTTGCTGCACTTCGGGACTGGGGCGATAGCGGTAGCCAAACTGGGCACCCGACGAATCATCCAGAATTTGCGGCGTCACCAGCACTAGCACCTCATTGCGTTGATTAGTTCGGACTGTCCTCCTAAACAAAGCACCCAGGATGGGAATATCGCCCAAAATGGGCACTTTGTTGACTTGAGCGCGATCTTGATCCTGGATAATGCCAGACAGAACCAACGTTTGACCATCTCGCAAACGAATCAGTCCCGATCTCAAATCTCTTCTTGCCAGTAAGGTAACTTCAACACCAGCTACACCTGTACCGCCTTCTACTTCTACTATCTGCCCTGAAGGTGCTGTAACGCTGGGATTGATATTCATCGTCACAAACCCGTTATCATCAATGCGATTCAGTTGTATCTGGAGCGTTAAGCCCGCATTATCTTTTTCAATTTGTACCGTCCTATTGGTAACACCAGAAGTGATTTGTTCTTGGACGTTGATGTTTGTGACCACTTCAGCACCCAAGTTGATCCTAGCCGTTTCACCTTCTTGAATCACCAAGGTCGGATCGGTCAAAATTTTGGCATTGCCGCTGATAATTTCAGCCCGCAATCTCGATAAAAATCTAGTGGGAAATTGGAACAGCGTTGGTAGCCCGACTTGCAAGCTGCCAGCCTGAGGAAATTGCGTCACACCCCCTTGGAGTGGATTTTCATTAGTACCAAAGGCAGGACGGACAAATATTCCCCTTGGTGGGAACTGAATGTTACCGTCATTGAGAGGTGGTTCACCGAATGTTTGAGGGCTGCCAGTACCGAAGGGAGCATCAGGCTGAGCATCGACAAACAGTCCTGTATTGGGTAGAACACTAGGGGTAGAATTAATAATTGGTGGAGTCAGTGTGCTACCTGTTACCTGATCTGCTGTTGGTGGGTTAACACCTCCGAAATTAAAGACTGCGGCCCCATTGTCAAAGGTAAAGAAGCTGCGACCAATCCCGAAGGAGAAGCTGGCATTCGCCGTATCGACGTTTGACAAGTTGACATCGATAATTTTCACATTCACTGCTGCCTGACGACGGCGGGCATCGAGCTGAGCCAAGAAGCTGGAAGCGATTTCCACCTTACGCGGGTCGCCCACCAGAGTAATCGAGTTGAGTCGTTCGTTGGTTAGTACCGATAACCCGGAAAGGACTAACGGCCCTTCTCCGCGCTGCGCTCGCAAAACTTTAATATCCGGCTCTCTGATTTCAATCGTTCGCGCTGCCGCACCTTCCCCAATAGTCTGGATTTGCACCCGCTCAATTGGTAATTGAGTTTCTGCGCCTTGGGCGGTTAAAAAGTTGGCTGCCGTTGTCACCGGCACTTGGTTCATTCGCAGCGTCCGCACGATGACGTTGCGCGCTACATCGGGTAATCTGGTGCCGACGAATATGGTGCGCCCGTTGCGGTTCGCTTCCAATCCGGTAATCCGCAGCACGTAGTTAAAAACGTCTTGCAGCGGTTCGTTTTCAATATCCAGGGAAATGGTGGCATCTAGTGAAGTGGCTCCAGGTTGTCCGGGTTGCCCTTGTTGTCCGGGTTGCCCTTGTTGTCCGGGTTGTCCCCCAGGAGCTTGCGGCCCGACAAATACAATATTGAGGCCAGCGGCACGAGAAAGCAAAGATAGCACTTCCCGCACGGGAGCTTCCCGCAACAACAGGCGGGGTATGCGTTCCCCCGTTCCCAGGTCGATGCTGCTAGCTGTAGAGTCTACTTCCGAAACGGCAATATCCCCTACTGGAGGGGCGACGGCTCTGGGCAAGAAGGGCGGAGTGGGGCTAGTGGGTTGAATTGTTCCGGCTGCGGGTGCTGGTTGCCCGTTAATCGTAATTTGTGGGTTGGGAACCAGTGGGGTTTGTCCGCCGTTACCTATGCCTGGTGACGTTGGCGGTGGTGCTACTGGGGCTGGTGCTGCTGGTACTTGGGCTGTCGGGGTGTTCCTTTGAGGCAGCGTTGTGGGTGCGGGTGCTGCTGCTGCTGCGCCACTGCCGGGGTTGATGCTTAAGGCAATGCCGCCGCCGCCCGGTCTATCTACAATCTGTCCCTTGGGCGGGGCGTTCGTACCGCTGACAGTGACTCTAATGCTGTTGGCATTCATCTGCGTTATCGTCACCGCAGCAATACCGGGGGCTGGATTGTCTTGACGAAAGTTGTTGCCTTGTGGTAAGCGCAACTGGGTATTGGTGATATCGGCAACCAAATCGTTGCTGCGATTGATCATAAAGATTTGGGGGCGATCGCCGTCTCGCGTCTCCAGAACCACCTGCACCCCGTTGCCACTCGGATTGAGGCGCACTCCGGTTACTTGAGTTGCCGCTGCCCATACTGGCTGTGTCGTCAGGAGGACTCCTCCCCCGATCAATAATGCTCCCAGTCCTTGATGCTGTTTCACCTTTTCCTCCTCACTCCAACAGGTTGGCATCTTCTGGAAACTTGAGGGCGATGTTGCCCTGCAAGATACGTTTATGTATTTTTTATTTTTACGGTCGCCTCTTCATGGGATTATTTATACCATTTCTAATTTTTCTTGGACATATGGGAATTAGGAAAGCGATCGCTCGCCTGCTCTCTTCTTCCAGTTGCTGTGAATAATTTCCCCTTTTGCTCTCCTACCTACCTGCTCCCCTGCAACCGGGGTAGCAGGCAGGGTCTGGTTACTATTTAGCGGGGGTTTGACCAGATTGAGTGCCATCAGCCGCTGCGGGCGGGGGTGCCAGCTTGGCTTTTTCCTCTGCGGTGAGGGGTCTGAGTGCCTGCAACTGAAATGAGGTTCTCAGCTTTCTGACCGGGTTGACGACGGGTCTGCCTTGGTTAAATTGGGCGATCGCTTGCCCGGTTCCAGTTTCGTTCACCTTCACTGGCACGAGTTTCCCTTGTTGTGGGTAAACGTAAAATCTATCGGTTGAATCCACTTCGGATTTCAAATTTTTCACCACTAGCAGGGGTTTGAGGCGCTCGAGATCGAGCATAAACAGCATCGTTTGAGCAAAGGTGCCTTCTAGCTGCACGTTATAGACTTCTCGGTACAATTTGTTGTTGACCGCTGCGCCTAAAGAAGAATCGTTGACTGGCCCAGAACTCTTGGGATCGGGCTGAAACAGTCTCAGCCTAGCTTTGACGTCATCGGGTTTGAGGTTGGTATTTCTATTTTCAATTCGTTTGTTCAGGTCGAGCAGCAAAGTCCTTAAGCTGGGTTGATTGGCAAACAATGTATAGACCGAAGCTTGTTGCTGCTTAGCCTGTGCCAGGTCTACCTGAGCTTGTTGGAAATCTTGCTGAAGTTGTTCTTTGTTTTTGGCGTTGGCTTTCTCTGTTTCAATCTCCTGGATCAGGGTGTCATTCGCCTGCATCACTGGTTGCACAAAGGTCATAAACAGGTAAGCAGCGCCTGCCAACCCGACGACGCCAATTAAAATACCAGTGACCTTGGGGGTGAATTGAATGCCAAAAGCGCTGGGATATTGCGAACCACCGTTCTGGTCGGCGCCATCGATCATAGCGTCATCAGCGTAAGCCATTTTGAAGCACTCCTTTTTGCTGAAGGTTTTCGATTCTAGTTACCAATCCCAATGCACCCTTACGCTCTAATTCTCGCAATAACTTAGAAGCGGGAGTATCGCTTAAACTCGTTCTAATCGTGAATTCGACTACTTTTTTCAGTTTTGGCTGTTGATTGTTGGTGGCGGTGGCACTTGACTGACTCTGTTGCCACTGACCGGGGTAGTCTTTTAACTCGGAGATGACGATTCTGGTTTCTTCTGGTTTAAAGAAGGGGGATTGCTGAAGCGTCAGCAAGAAATCGTTGATGCTGCCGAAGTTATAGGTCATGCCGCTAATGACGATGGTATCGGTTGCTGGCGCGCCGGTGGTGGTGGTGGCAGTGCCGCTAGCCGTTGCGGGTTGGATTCCTTGGCAGTTAGCGATATCTGCTGAAGTTGGTACGGTTTGGGCGACGCAGGTTAGCTGGACTCCTGCCGGTAAGCGATCGCGTACATCCTGCAACATCGCACTCCAAGGCTTGAGCTGGTCGAAAACCGTGGCTAAGCCTGTCGTTTCTTCTCTAATGTCTTTAACTTGTTTTTTGACACTATTGATTTGCTTTTGCTGCGCTAGCGTCGCTTCGTTTTCTTGCTTGAGCTTGTCTCGCTCTGCTGTCAGTCTCCCTGTCTCGGAATTCTGCCAAAACCACAAACCGCCCACCAATGCTAAGGGCAGCAACCCTGCTGCTACCCCCGCATACATCAGCATTCTTTCATTCAGGGGTGTTGATTTTCTCCTAACCCCAGGTTGGGTAACTACTGGCGCTCGGTCTCTGAGAAAATTAATTTCCAGGCTATACATTGCATCAAACCTCTCTAAGTCCTAATCCCAGCACCACTCCCAATCCCGGTCGCTGCACTGAGGTAATATCTTCTCCAACTTCCAAGCCTAAAGCCGCTACTGGATCGACCTGCATCGTCGGCAAACTCAACCTTTGGGTGAAAAATTCATCCAACTGTCCAATCCCGCCTCCAGGTCCCGCCAGCAGCAGCTGCGCCACTTCCAAATTGCTGCTTTGATTCAGATAAAAATCAATCGAGCGACGCAATTCGTCGGCTAGCTCTCCCAATACTCTCAGCATAGCTGCCATGCCGGGATTGATCCCAGTTGCACCGCTTCTGACCCCCGTATCTACTGGGGCAGTGGGAATGGTGATGCCTTTTAGCACTTCGGTATTGCGGTCGGTGGGCAAGTTCATTGCCCGTTTGAGGGCGCTTTGAATTTGGAACATGCCGATGGGGACGGTACGAGAAAACTGGGGCACGCCATCGACAATAATGGCAATTTCCGTACTCTCGAACTCGATATCCACCAGCACCGCCGCTTCTTGGGATGAAAATTGCCGCAGTTGCTCGCGAATCGTCCGAATCAGGGAAAAACTGTTAATTTCCAGCACGTCGATTGCCAATCCAGCTTGCTTAAATGTCTCGATGTAGGTATCGGTGACTTCTTTGCGGACGGCAGCTAGCAGCACTTGCACTTTTTCGATGCCATCTTCATCGGTGAAGAATCCCAGCTTTTGATAGTCCACATCGGCTTCATCGCGTGGAAATGGCAAGTACAGCCCTGCTTCGTGGTTTAGCACCATATCCCGCAGTTCGTTTTCATCTAGCTCTGCCGGTACGTGTATAATCCGCACGATCGCTCCCGCTGACCCAGGCACTGCTGTGGCGACGCGGGTCGCTTTAATCTTCCTTTCTGCCAGTGCTGCGGAAATTAGTTCTGCCATCTGCGGCGGGTCAACGATTTGACCTTCTTGGAAGACGCCTTCCGGTACTTCCACTGAGTGGAGTGTGACTAATTTATAACCCTGGCCTTGCTTGCGTAACTGGGCAATATTGATGCGTTCTGGAGCAAGTTCGATACCTACCCCAGGTTTCCGGTTGGAAAATAGATTCTTTAAGGCATTAACCACCGCTGTAGCCCGTTTTATTCAAGTAAAAGAATGATAAAAAATGTACTCTAGATTTGATGATCGCGGATCTGCTACCCAATTCTATCTACAACTCACAAACTTGTCTGTGGCAAGGATTGGGAGGACAGTACATAGGATACCCCTATTTATCGAAAAACCTATCAATGATTCACATACGTGTATTGAAAACTTGGCAACGATTGAAGAACAGCCTTTTGGCTTGTTTGTGTAGCGGCAGTATTAATGCTGCCGCTACACAAACAAGCCGCCTACGATCAACGGCTGCAATCCGCTATAAAACTTGGAAACGATTGAGTGTTTTTGCTTTGCTGGGATTAATTCTGAGCTGGATTTTAGCCGTCAGCGGCTGTACGCCTGCGTCTAATAGGGTGGCAACAAACAGCCAGGAGGTTGAATTCTGGACGATGCAGCTTCAGCCGCAATTTACCGAGTACTTCAATAGCCTGATTGCTAGTTTTGAAGCAAAAAATCCCGGTGTCAAGATTCGCTGGACTGATGTGCCTTGGTCGGCGATGGAGAGCAAGATTCTGACAGCGGTTTCGGCGAAAACTGCACCCGATGTGGTAAACTTAAACCCCGATTTTGCTTCTCAGTTGGCGTCGCGCAATGCCTGGTTAGATTTGGATGCTAAAGTGCCTACTGATGTGCGCGGTTCCTATTTACCGAATATTTGGCAAGCAACGACACTCAACGGTAAAAGTTTTGGCATTCCTTGGTATTTGGCTACGGGGATAACGATTTACAATAGCGCTTTGTTGCAGCAAGCTGGAATTGCTAAACCACCTGCGACTTACACTGAATTGGCGCAAGTGGCAAAACAAGTGAAAGAAAAAACGGGCAAGTATGCTTTTTTTGCCAGCTTTGTGCCGGAAGATTCGGCGCAGGTGTTGGAATCTTTCGTTCAGATGGGAGTTAAATTAATCGATGACCAAGGGAAGGCGGCGTTTAATACTCCCGAAGGTAAGGCAACGTTTCAATATTGGGTGGATTTGTATAAAAATGGGCTATTGCCCAAAGAAGCCTTGACACAAGGACATCAACGTGCAATCGAGCTATACCAAGCTGGAGAAATTGCCATATTGGATTCGGGGGTGCAGTTTTTGGATGCGATCGCTAAAAATGCTCCGGCAATAGCCAAAGTCTCTGCTACTTCTCCCCAAGTTACCGGCAAAACGGGTAAAAGAAATGTCGCGGTAATGAATCTTTTCGTCCCCCGCGATACCAATACCCCCGATGCGGCGGTTAAGTTTGCTTTATTTGTCACTAATGACGAAAATCAACTAACTTTTGCTAAGGCTGCTAAGGTTCTTCCTTCTACAGTGAAAGCGCTGCAAGATAGTTACTTTAAAACTCTCCCCGGCAATGCTACACCGATGGATAAAGCTCGCGTTGTCAGTGCGAATCAATTAAAGCAAGCTGCTGTTTTAATTCCGGCGATGGAAGACCGCAATTTGTTGCAAAAAGCGATTTATGAGAATTTGCAGGCGGCTATGTTGGGTGAAAAAACTGTCGATCAAGCTGTAACTGATGCGGCGACTGAGTGGGATGGGCGTTCTTAATAAGCATGATGGGAGGCGGGTTTAAATTATGCTAAATTCGCTTCTATTACTGCTTTTATGCCTAACGACTGAAGTCGCGGCTACACAAACAAAGACCGCCTGCGCGGTCTATAAGAATAGCTTTTGTGCGATCGCAGAAGAGTTGGGCGCGGCTACACAAACGAAGACCGCCTGCGCGGTTTATAAGAATAGCTATGACATGCCGGTACAAATTTTGTGTTTCCTGTTGATTTTATCGGTTTTTTGGGTTATTCTTATAATGGGAAAAGATGCGCTCATATAAGCTCTATTTAAATTGCAAGATTGTGGCTAATGAGGATATCTAAAGAGGAAGCGTTATGCAGCCAAGACTTACGGATCGATCCCCCCAACCCCCCTTGCCAAGGGGGGCTTTTGTATTCGTGAGTGCTGACAGGAAAAGTACCCCGACACCTCACTCATATCATGTCCGGTGGCATCGGTTGCGTAAAGTCAGGGCGAAGCATTCGGATATAAAACCTTGAGTTAATTGCAGAAGTTATCGCCCGAATGCTAATGCCTCCGGCACGCTGCGCGAACGCCCCTACAAAATCTAAAAAGATACACTACCGATGCTAACGGACACGATATCACCTACGAAGACCTTGCCAAGGGGGGGCTTTTGTATTCGTGAGTGGTGACTGCTTTAAGGTACCTTAGAAGCTAAAAAATGACCGATGAGATAGAGGGAACCGCATAAAACTGTTAAGGTTTCTTGGTTGGTGAAGGCGGCTTCTAAGGCTGTTTCTAAGTTGGGATAGGTATGACAAAAAGCTAAGTCGGGGCAGATATTTTGGGCTAGAGTTGCTAGGTGTTGCGGGTCGGCGGTACTATTGTCGGGAACGGGTACTAGGAATAAGCGATCGCCTGTTTTAAGCAATGCTTTAAAAATATCCGCATGGTCTTTAGTTGAAAGCATTCCCATTACCCAGGAGATCCCCCCCTGCCCCCCCTTGCCAAGGGGGGGAGAAATTTTTAGAGAATCGACATATTGGCGGAGGACTTGTGCGGCGGCGGGGTTGTGGGCGCCATCGATTAATAATTGATGGTTTTTCCAGGTTGTCCATTGGATGCGCCCAGGCCATTTTGTGTTTGCCATACCCGATGCGATCGCATTTTCCGAAATCTTCCAGCCCTGTTGTTGTAGGATTTGGAGGGATGCGATCGCTAACGCCGAATTCATCAGTTGAAATTCCCCCCACAAAGGCAAGGGATATCTAATTCCTTCATATTCTACCCACCTCTGCGTTCTCTGCGTCTCTGCGGTTTTTATTTCTATCGCTGGAGATGGGAAAATCGCCGGACAACCTAACTCTTGAATCCGCTTTTCTACCGCAGCTAAAGCTTCCGGCGGTAACAATCCAATAACAGCAGGACATCCAGGTTTAAGGATACCTGCTTTTTCGTTAGCGATATCGGCTAAAGTTGGCCCTAGAACTTGCCAATGTTCCCGACTAATAGAAGTAATTACCGTAATTAAAGGATGCGGGCATACATTTGTCGCATCCAATCGTCCCCCCAAACCTACTTCTATGACGGCAATATCAACTTGTTGTTGAGCAAAATACAACCAAGCGGCGGCGGTGATAACTTCAAACTGAGTTGGCGATTCTTCATCGGGATTAATTGCAGCTTGTACTTGCAGCAATATTTGTTCTAATTGGGTTAAGGAAATTGGTTGTTCGTTGATGCAGATGCGTTCGTTCCAATCGATTAAATGGGGGGAAGTGTAGCGCCCGACGCGATAACCTGCGGCTGTTAATACAGCAGAAAGATAAGCGCAAACAGAACCTTTGCCATTTGTTCCAGCGACGTGGATAACGGGTACTTGCTGATGGGGGTTTCCTAAGTTGGCTAATAACTTGTGAATGCGTTCGAGTCCGAGGTGGACGCCGAAGTGTTGGAAGGGTTGGAGAATAGAATCTATGGTCACTTTGGGGATGCGATCGCTCTGAAATAAAATTATCCAATAAACTGATACGAATGCCCAAACGAGTGTGGAATATTAGAGTTATCTTGGAAAAAAAGCAGGAGAAATTCACATGGTAAGTTCAATCGTAGAATTAACAGAGTATCAAGCCAGCGAATCTCGCCAATTTACCCTAGAAGACTGGATGCAAAACCCACCAGACGATAAGGAGTGGGTAAACGGACAATTAGTGGAGAAAAACGGTATAACACTGAAGCATGGTAATATTCAAGCACAACTCGCTACCTGCTGGCGTAATTATATAAATTCAAGCGGGCAGGGAGGAGAAGTTTATACAAATGCACCTTGTCGCACTAACGAACGGGGACGCAAGCCGGATGTTTCTTATCTTACTCCAGAATTGGTAGCACAATTTGGCGAAGCTGCCGTATTACCTCAGAGTTTTCCCTTGAGTGCCGAAATTGTTTCGCCTACCGATTTAGCTGAAGATGTAATTGCCAGATCTCAAGAGTATTTACAATCAGGCGGCGAGGAAGTTTGGTTAGTATTATCTGAAAATAAATGGATTATTGTTATCACTCAAGATCGGCAACTTGTGTTTACTTCTGGTAAAACTGTTACCACTCAAATTGTTTTACCAGGTTTTAGCGTTGCTGTAGATGAGCTATTAGGATAAAAATAGCTAAGTTTGTCAAGCGCGCAGCATTAATGCTGCCGCTGCACTGTAATCTCCTGGATTTTTTCTAGGTTTAACATTGCTATGGATAATTTACTGATTTCAGACGTGACATAATTATCTTATCCACACAAGCCACGCAAACCGCTATGGTTAAAACAATTCAAGCGAAAGATATCACCCTACACGAATTAAAAAGAGTTTTCAATCTTCAATTTGTTGAAGATGACCAATTTTTCCGAGAATGGCAGGATGAATTACCTGAAGTAAGTGAATCTGAAAAGCAATTTCTCGATCGGGTAAAAGCCAGCTATTTCAACTTACTTGAATACCCGCCCATGCTGGAAACTACCGTTAAAATGGTTGTGCTGTCTCCTTTGTTGCATTTAGCGGGATTTTATCTACCTCCTTTTTATATCAAAGCTGAACAAGAAGTTGAAATATCTTTTGAAGATGAAGAGGATGAAACAATTATTACCGGCAGAATTGATGTTTTGGTTTTACAACAACAATTTTGGGTAATGGTTATTGAGTCTAAACGCGCTCAAATTTCTATAGAAGCCGGATTGGCGCAGATACTAGCTTATATGCTAGCAAATCCTAATCGGGACAGACCTTCGTTTGGTTTGTTATCGAATGGCAGAAATTTCCAGTTTTATAAACTAACGCAAAGAGAAACGCCTAGTTACACATTTTCTCGGTCATTTGATATCCGCAATCCAGGTAATGAATTGTATAACGTCCTTAGTATTATAAAGCGAATTGGTCAAGTGATAACGGCGTAAATACTCTGGAAATAAAATCCATAAAAAATAGGCCAGCTTTCGCCAGCCTAATTTAACCTAACTCCCGCCGAAACTTTTAACCAAATAAATCAAAACCGGCAACGGCTATTGCCCCAGCTAAAGCAGATATGGCAACTGAAGTAATCGCCGTACCAAACAACCACCAAGCAGCAGTTGCAGCAGTTTTCCTGGCTTCTTCGCCTTGTTCTTTAGCTTTTCGCTTCAAATCTTTGATGCGTTTTTTAGCTTCTTCTTGCAGGCGTTCTGCGCGCATTAAAACGCTATCCCGTGCGCCTTCAATTTGGTCGATAATCCGGTTAGCATCTGCTTCGGAAATATCCTCGCGCGAACTCAGAACTGCGACTAAAGTATCGCGGTCAAATTGACCCAAACGTTCCTTCAATGCATCAACTCCCGCTTGCGGATCGTCAAATAATTTGCGGAAGTCGCGTTTGATGCCTTCGTAATTGAGTTCGGGACGTTCTAAGGAGTTGAGGTAATCCCGAATTTGGGCAAAAATTGAATCAACTGCGGATTGAAGTCTTGTTTGAACAAGCTGAATTTGTTGTACAGTTTGATCGCGCACCGAGATGATTTGATCGGCAATGCGATTCGCTTCTTCTTCCGAAATATCTTCCCGTTGGGAAAGAAGAGAAACTAAGGTGGAACGATCGAAATGTTTGATGCGATCGCCTAAACTTTCCACCCCAGCTTTCGGATCGCTAAACAACAACTGCAAGTCGCGTTTAATCGCATCGGGATTGAGTTCTTCTTTGTTCGTATTCCGCAGGTAAGTTTCCAAATTTGCTTGGAAATCTTGTACCCTTTCTTTAGCGCGAGATGCTAAGCGACGGGGTGCTTTAATAATGCTGCGAATTTGCTCTTGCACTTGGTCGATGATGCGATTAACTTGCTCTTCTGTCAAGTCTTCCCGCTGACTCAGCAATTTAACCAAGGTTTCCCGATCGACTTGAGAAAGTCTTTCGCGCAATGCTAAAGCACCCGATCTGGGATGTTCAAACAGCTTGACAAAATCGCGCTGGATACCTTCTGGATTGAGTTCTTCCAGGTTAGTATTTCGCAGGTAATCGGCAATTTTGGCGCTTACTTCGTCGAACTGTTCTTTGATTTCTTGGGGTGCGTGTAAAATGCTATCCCGAATTGACAATATTTGGTCGATAGTTTGGTTGATTTGTTCTTCGCTGAGATCTCCCCTCGCGGTGAGTAATTGCACCAGAGTATCGCGATCGAATTGGGATAGACGCATCCTCAACGCGGTAATTCCTGCTTGCGGATCTTCTAACAGCGTTTGGAAATCGCGCTTAATTGCTTCGGGGTTTAATTCTTCCTTGTTAGTATCGCGCAGGTAAGCTTCCACTCGTTGGCGAAGTTCGTCAGCTTGGGATTTGATTTGTGCTTGAATTTCTTGCGCTTGGGAGATGACGCGATCGCGCGTACTTTCCAATTGCCCAATCAATCGATCTGCTTCTTCTGGGCTAAAATCTTCCCGCTGTCCGAGTAATTGGACTAGGGTATCGCGATCGAATTGGGATAAGCGATCGCGCAGTTGTTCAAATCCGACATTCGGATCTTCCAACAGTGCTTGGAAATCCCGTTCAATTCCTTCTGGATTTAATTCCTCTTTCCCCGTTGAACGCAGATAATTTTCAATCCGACTGCGTAAATCTTGCGCTTGTTCTTCAGCTTCCCCAGTTTGGACGGTATTCAAAACTTCCATCCGAATTTCTTCCAACTGGTCGGCAATTTCTGCTACTTTAGCTTCATCAAAATCGCCGCGCTGATTCAACAATTGCACCAAAAAATCGCGATTCAGTTGCTCTAATTGCCGTCTAATTGCTCCCGGTGCTGCTTCTGGATCGTAGATAACTTGTTGAAATTCCTGCTTGATCGTTTCCCGATTCAAGTGCCAAGGTTTGGAATTAAGAATGTAGTTTTCTACATCAGCGCGAATCGGATTAAATTGCAACTTCGGCAGATTTTCCGCAACTTTACTGCCAACTTTTTTGGCTTGTTCTGTTGTTTCGCCTGCCAGCTTTTGCAACTGATTGGAAATCCTTTCAACATCTAAATCCGAAAGGTCTACTCGTTCCAATACTGCACCCATCACCGCACTCACGCCCTTTTGCAACAAGCTCTTTTGCTGCCCGTTGCTATACTGTTTCTGTCCGCTGCCGCCTCCATTTACTTGAGCCAGCTTAGCGACGATGTCGGTAGATTTCAAATCTTCTGGACTGGCAGATTTGAGAAATTTTACTAATTCCTCTTGCGGATCGGTTTGCTTACCTCCTACTACTTGTTTCCAAACTTCTTGCAATTGATCGGCAATTGCCTCTACATCTTTTTTAGATAAATCGGTGCGACTGCTAACCAAGTCGATAAAAGTCTGGCGATTGATGTTTTTCAAAACATCGCTATCGACCAAAGATTTTAAATCCGAGTCGTTGAGCAACTTTGTAAAGTTACTGCGAATGTCTTTTAAGTCAAATTTGGGTAATTTCAGGTCGCCCAAATATTCTTCTAAGGTTTCCCTAACGCTGCTGGGATCTACCCCTGAAGTTAATTCTTTTCTCACCGCAGCAACTGATGCCTCTACCGTATTCACAATTTGCGAGTTTACGGCATTGGCACCTAATGCGGCGGCGGCTGTTCCCATCACGCCTTGCATTGAAGAAGTGGCGGTTTTTACTGCCGTACCAAGCAAAGAACCAATTGCATTAGAACCTAGCCAAGCTAGCAATAAAAAGTAAGCCGACCAAATGACAACACCAATTATTGCCCCTAAAATTACGCTATTGGTTAAGCTGAGTTTTACCGCCAGAAAACAAGCGATAAACAAAGCAATATTGACCGTTACTACACTCCAAATTCCTATTTTTGATTCAATACTGCGAACTTGCTTGCCCCAGCTTTCATCGTCATCGCCATCGAGTTCTATAACATCGGCGCTATCAGAAATTTTAGCGGCTACGGACAAGTTAGTTAATACTAATTGAAAAGCGAAGGCCATTAAAACCCCCGCAATTAATGCCACAAAAAACTGAGGGCTGGAAAAAATTAGTGATAAATCTCCTGGGTGTTCTGTTACTGAATAACTTGGTATCTGAGAAATCCAAAATTTTCCCCTGAACAATTCCAGGGGAATGCTTATAGCTTGAAACATGATATTTTCCTCAGCTAAACTCAGAAAAACGCAAAAATTTTGCGTTGGAAAAACTCTGTATAGGTTCCAGATTTAATTTTGTAAAATTATCAGTAGCTCAGCTTCCATCTGAGGTAGGATCTCGCCTTGCTCCTTTAGTAGGAGGTGGTTATCGTCAGATCTTGCGCTTTGAGGCGGAGCCTCAGTATTTTCGTTCCCAGGTTCAACCTGGGAAGGAGAGCCGGGAGGTAGAACCTCGCGTGAGTTTAAAATATTTTTATAAAAAAATACTGCCCCCAGGGTAGGGGGCAGTTGGGGTGATGGCTGCAAAGTGCCTAAACTAGGCTTGCTTGTTCAAGAAGGCTTGAGCTTGTGCGATCGCTATCTTGCCAACTTGGAAGAAAGCCCAACCACCAGCAGCGATCAACGGCAGCAACACAACTAACAAACGCCAATCCATATTAGTGACCTCTCTTAAAGATTTATGAATGGATTCTCATCTTGCTTATATTCTGCAACTAACTGCGCTAAATTTCCAGACCCCCAGGGAGAATTGAGCTGAGGGAGCTGAGGGAGCTGAGGGAGCTGAGGGAGCTGAGGGAGCTGGGGGAGCTGGGGGAGAAAGAGGAGCTGGGGGAGAAAGAGGAGCTGAGGGAGAAAGAGGAGCTGAGGGAGCTGAGGGAGCGGGGGGAAAAATTAGTTTTACTTCAAAATTCTTCCTTGTCTTCCTTGTCTTCCTTGTCTTCCTTGTCTTCCTTGTCTTCCTT
>CAYXCW010000059.1:0-44405 GCA_964463555.1 uncultured bacterium | reverse complement strand
GGGGTTAGGGGGGATCAAACCAACCATATTTGTAACTAGCAACTTGCGTTAGTTATAAAACCGATCCCCCCAAACCCCCCTTACTAAGGGGGGCTTAAGAGCCGAACGACTAAAGTCGCGGCTACACAAACTAAGCCCGCCTTCGCGGGCTATAAAATAAAGGGGGTTTAGAACCCGGATTTGGTATTACCCATAATCAGAAGCCGGGAACACGATTAACGTTATCTGTTTGTCCGAGATATCGCTGATGTTCCCTACCTCACATCTTGCACCACGGGAGGTAGAACCTCCCGGATCTCGTTCCCAGGTTCAACCTGGGAACGAGAATACTGAGGCTCCGCCTCAAGGTGCAAGATTTAAAAAGAGATAACTGTCCACTGTCAACTGTCCACTGTCAACTGTCCACTGTCAACTGTCCACTGTCAACTGTCAACTGTTGAAGAAAATCTTTGAGCATTGATTTCCTTAAATTTGATCGTTTGCTCCAACCTGGGTAAGGCGCTGGTTGCTGATTCGCGGACATAAGAATCAGCAGATTCATCGTTGCTCAATGCTGCGAGCAAGCTGGCAGCGCGAATATCGCCCAAGGAGGCGAGGGCGTTGACAATTGCCACTTGCAACGCTACGTTATCTGTTGTTTGCAGTGCTTCAACCAAAATGTCGTAAGCTTGAGTACCAATTTCACCCAAAGCCATCACCGACGCAATATGAACCACAGGATTTGGATCGTTGAGAGAGGTTTTTAATCCCTCCAATCCTTCGATGGGAAAGGGTACTTCTGGATGATTGACGGCGACTTGAGCCAAAGCTTTGGCACAACTGCCCCGAATCGTTACATTGTCGCTATTCAACAATGGCTCTACTAAGGGTAATACGGCATCGGGGCCAATCATACCTAGTGCCTTTACAGCTGCCCGCCGATAAACCACATCTTCTTCCCCCAGAATGCCCATCAGGCGAGGAATGGTCGTTTCATCGCGAGTTTCTGCAATTTCGAGCATTGCTCGCTCTCGCAGGTGCGGGTTGGGGTGTTTGAGTTGTTCAAATAGAGAATCTGCGGTCATAAGTTTATACGTTTATTTGTGGTGAGCAGGAGTATAGGCTGCTCTAGCTCGAATTATCCAGTCTGGATCGTTAGCGGCGATTTCGCCACCGCTCGGATCGCCGAGTTTTTCTAGCGCCATCAATGCAGCATATTTCAAGTCCCAGATTTTTGTTTCTAAGCAGGCTTTTAAATCGGGAATTGCTCGCGCGTCGCCGAGTTCGCCCAGTGCGATCGCAGCAGCTGTGCGTGATTTTTGAAACTGCGGTAGTCGGTTGTGCAGTGATTCAATTAATAGATCGTAAGCCGGACTATATTTTAACCAGCCGAATAACTTCATCACATGATAGTGGGCACCATAATCATTTTGTGCTTCTTCTTCGTAGGTTTGAAGTAGAGCCGCGGGTGCTTGTTCTGCGTACATATCCAGCAGCGTTTGAGTGGCTAGATAGCAGCGCCCAAAATCAGTTTGGTACAATTCCCGCACGGCAAAGTCCAGCGCCGGTGGTCGATCGTACTCGTGAACTAGATCTAGATCGTTTGGGCGATCGCGCAGTATTTGCTCTAAACTCGGCTGGATCTGTTCAAAAGCGATCGCTCCCTTTGCAACTCCAGCATCCGCCATTAGCCGAATTGCTCGCAGGCGGAAGACCACTGAAACTGGACAGCGAGCAATCTGAGGAATTGCCGGATAGTAGCAAGCATCAATTAGGTCTTGAATCGCCGCGCGACGGGCATTGCGGTCGGTGTGTTGCAGGAAACCAATCACCCGATCGATCTCAGTGTAATCCTCTGTGAATCGGCAAACGGTAGCGATCGCGGCGCTCGCAGTAGGCCCATCCTCTGCTTCTGTATACTTGCCAATTCGTTCCAGCGCCGGTTTGTATTCCAGCTTTGCCAATGTATGAATAATCACTCGATAAATTTGTCCTGGCTTTTCTAACAATTGAGCCACTTGTTCCAGGATGTTTGAGTCCTGGGTGCCAATTTCACCAATCGCCCAGACAGCATTCTCGACCGTGTAGCAATCTTCATCTGCCAGACAAGTGCAGATTACAGGTAATGCTTGTTTCGCTTGTAGTCGCCCCAAGCTCTCGACCGACTTCCGGCGCACGATGCGGTTATTCAGCGAGGGGTCGATGTTTTGTATCGCCCTAATTAAAGCATCGATCGAGCGCTGAGTTGGGAAGTTGATCAAATGGGATGCCGCTACGTAGCGAGAATCATCCTCTCCCAACTGGTCTTGAGGAGTATCTAAAAGGGCAATTGATTCTTCTTCAGTCAGGTTAAAGAGATTAAAAAAGCGCTTATCCATCAGCTAATTTGCGGCGGACAACCATCGGGGAACAATGTCAATTTTATTATTATTTGACTTGTGCTGTAGACTCACATCTTGCACCTACCCGATAAATAGCCCCCAAATAAATTTAGGGCTAAAAGCTTAAGTTAGCTAAAGCTAACTTAAATCAAGGTTTTAACCCGTTTCAACGGGTTTTAGCTTTAAGCTGGAACTTTAGTTCTCAGCTTGGTGCAAGATCTGAGGTAGACAAAAAACCAGTATCGAACTCAAGTTGCCACTTATAACTATCGTGGGTTGCTAATCGCTAATTGTTCATTGCTAATGGAAAGATTGTTTGGCTCTACCATTAGCTATTAGCCATTAGCCTGTCTTCAGCTCTAAAAAACTTAGGGGAACTTAGTGCATTCCTCAACCCGATCTGGCAAAGCAATGAACTAAAATTCCCCCGGATTAGATCTAACCTGCAAGGTCAATCTTTACACTTGGCAAAGGTTGACTAGGACAAGGAGTTGATCGTGTAATCGAGCAGAGAATTGTACTCAGTCAAAGCCTGAGGAGACATATCGCGAGGAGCGCAACCCCGGTTACGAGCGAATGACAGTGCTTCAACGTAAGGAGCGGTAGGCAGACCTAAAGCGCGATATACTTCGCGACCACCGGCAATTCCCCACTCATCCAGAGGCCCAGTACCGCCAACAACCAGGCAGTATTGGATTAGACGCATGTAGTGCTTGATATCGCGCAGGCACTTAGCCTTGTAGGTATCGGTAGAGTTAGCTTCACCTGCATTGTTCAGGTAAGGATATTTTTTGATGCAAGCATCGTAAGCTTCTTTTGCTACAGCGTCGATGTTGCTAGCAAGCTTTTCAGCAGCTTCCAAACGAGCCGCAGAGCGTTGGATAGAACCTTGCACCGACTCTAGATCGGAAGTGCTGGGGAAGCGACCTGCTGCATCAGCAGATGCAATCACAGTGGTAACAACTGATTTCATTTTTTCTATCTCCGAATCGATTATTGTCTTGTGTTGATTTGACAACTCCCCGTCCTGAAGTTCGGGGATTCTTGGATCGTCGGGAGTCCAACGACTTTACCCTCACCAAAATTCACTGCGATGTGCCCCACCGCTGTATGAGAGAAAATCCTTACCTTCCCCAGGAACCAGAAATTTCTCAGGAGATTACGCCCCTTGCGAGACAGGTTCCTCCGCTCAATGGCGCGAGCCTCTGCCTGTGTTGCGATTAGTGCAATTCATACATCAAGCCTTGCTAGAAGCACGGGGCTTGTATCCCATTTCTTTGGTCAAATTGCTTAGCTAATTTTTATTAGCTCAGAGCTGCAATTACGCGATCGAAGTAGCTGCTGGCTTCAGCGACTAAGCTAGCGCAGCGATCTTCTACTACAGGGGTTCCCATTTTGCGTAATTTGGCACCAGCACGAGCTTCGCTCGGGGTGTCTGCAATGTGAGCTGCTGCTTGAGCCTTCATGATTTGAATCGCACGAATCGTGGAAGTGGTGGGTACGCCCAGAGCAGCGTAGGTTTCTTTCAAACCATTTAAGCAGCGATCGTCGAGAACTGAAGCATCGCCAGCTAACAGTGCGTAGGTAACGTAGCGGAGGATGATTTCAGCATCGCGCAAGCAAGCAGCCATGCGGCGGTTAGGATAGCAGTTACCACCAGCTTGAATCAAACCTTGGTTTTCGCAAATCATGCCTGCAACTGCATCAGAAACCATGCAGCTGGCGTTGCTAGCGATCGCATTTACCGCATCAAGCCGTCTGTTGCCCGAAGCGATATAAGACTTCAGAGCAGACAGATCTGCTACACAAGAGGTGCTGGCATCTGCCGAAACTACGGCTCTGGAAAAAGCGTCAAGCATCTAGCTCTCCTTGTCAATAAAGGTTAAAGAGCTTGTCTTTTGACAAGTCGATATTGACCATAAAAGATGAGGGGAACTAGAGTCTCATTTATTAAAAACAAAGCAATAATCTGTAACAATTGGCTAGTAGCCGAGCCAAAAAAAATTTAACTCTAACGCCCAGATCTCCCAGCCTATAAGCGATTGACTGATTTGACGCTCGAGGGGACAGATTGCCAGATAATGATAAACAGTGCCTTCAAAATTTCTTCAACTTTTAAGATTAGACTGCCAGGTACGGCTTTCCCCGCCCGCTAAATGGTTCAGATTCTCAAGATGCGTTATGACAATCCTGCTAGTAGAAGATGACCAATTTACCAGGTTAGCGCTTGTCGATCGTCTGGCGGCAGATCGGTATGTGGTTAATCTGGCGGCAGATGGTGAAACGGGGTTGCAACTGGCGCAGGAGTTCGACTATGACTTAGTAATGCTGGACGTGATGCTGCCAAAGCTAGACGGCATTAGCGTCTGCCAGCGCCTTCGCGCTCAAGGGTATCAAAGTCCAATTTTGTTGCTAACTGCCAAGGATAGCAGCAGCGATCGCGTCCTGGGACTAGATGCTGGAGCCGATGATTACGTCGTCAAACCTTTTGACTTTCCAGAGTTGATGGCGCGCATTCGGGCACTTTTGCGGCGCGGCAAAGGAGTGCCATCATCGGTGATTACCTGGGAAAATCTCCGCTTTGATGCGGTCAATAGCGAGGTAACCTGTAACGGCAAACCGCTACACTTAACCCCGAAAGAGTACTGTATCCTAGAGCTTTTCCTGCTCAATCCCAAGCGGATCTTTAATCGCCCTGCCATTCTCGATCGCCTCTGGGACTTTGCCGAGTCTCCCGGCGAAGAAACAGTGAGCAGCCATATCTACAGTTTGAGGCAAAAATTAAAGGCTGCCGGATCTGCCGATTTGATTGAAACGGTACACGGTTTGGGCTATCGACTCAGAGCGCCTTCTTTTCCATCAGAAACGACTGTATCCACAGATTCACCGCCACCGAGCAAACAATCAGGCAACAGTCATCAGCAGCGGAGCCTTGACAAAATTGCCAAAACCTGGTATAAATTTAAACCCAAATTGTTAGCTCAGGTTGGTGAGTTAGAGAAGGCAGCCAGCAGTTTGCTCGCAGGGAATCTCGCCCCCGATCAACGAAGGCAGGCAGAGCAAACGGCGCATAAATTGGCGGGTTCGCTGGGTTTGTTTGGCTGGCTAGAAGGTTCGCAGATGGCAAGGGAAATAGAAGTTCTGTTGCAACAGCAGGTGTTGCTGACAGCCAAACAGGTAAAGTCAATTGTGGAGCGGATTGGCTCTCTAAAACAAGAGTTTGAGCGGCTGACAGTGGCTAACAAATCTGGCTGCGAGCCTGGGAACCATTCTCCCCTAATCTTGATTGTTGATGACGATCTGGTGCTAGCAGAGCAGCTCGCGATGGAGGCGATCGCTAGAGGAATGCGAGTAGAGATGGCAACAGATCTTACCCTGGCGCGGGCGGCGATCGCCAAAACGCCCCCCGATGCTATCCTGTTAGACCTCAACTTTCCTCATGCGACCGAGGATGGACTGGTATTATTGCGGGAGATGGCAACCCAGTTCCCTCGCATTCCAGTTCTGGTACTAACTTCACGAGAGAGTTTAAGCGATCGCATACAAGTAGCGCGTCTGGGCGGCTGTGCCTTTATCCATAAATCCTTACCCATCGATCGGATTATCCAAGCTATTACAGAGAAACTGCCCCAACCTCATCGTTCATCTGCTGCTAACAGAGTGATGGTGGTGAATACCGATCAAACCCTTTTGGCAAAATTGACGATGTTGTTGCAACCTTGGGCTGTTGAGGTAACTGGCTTGCAGAATCCACAACAATTCTGGGAAGTTTTAACCACCTCTGTACCAAATTTGCTCATCCTGGATTTACAATTACCTACCTTTAGCGGTATCGAGTTGTGCCAGCTAGTGCGTCAAGATCCGCAGTGGAAAAACTTACCGATTTTAGTCATGACAGATCTTACCGATCTGGTATCAATTCAACAGGCGTTTGCTGCGGGAGCCAACGATTTCATTCACAAACCAATAATAGAATTGGAGCTGGTGACGCGAATTGTCAGTCGTCTGGAAGCAGCATGTAGAAACGGGAATCTCGCTTTTTCCCCGCACAAATAAGTTGCCTATTCAAATCGATATGGGCAGAAACAACAACACCAATCAAAAGACAATTAAGGCAATCGATGGCGGTTGCAAACCGATTCATAGTCCCGGTTTAATTCAGCCTCACGGCGTGCTGTTGGTATTGAATGAACCTGAGCTAGCGATTCAACAAGTGAGCCGCAATACCCTGCAATTCTTAGGTTTGCGTCCCCGAGAATTATTAAACAAGAAACTTGAAGAGCTGATCGATGCTCAGCAAATTGAGATTATAAAACAAGCGCTAAAAGATAATTTTGAGCGAATTAATCCGCTGGTGTTAAACGTAAAAAATCAAGGTAATGCCGCTATCTTTAATGGGACAATCCATCGCTCTGGAAAGTCAATTATTCTAGAACTAGAGCCTAAGATTGCGGAAATATCCAGTAATTTTTTTAGTTTTTATCACTTCGTTAAAGCTCCAATTGACCAGATGCAAAAGGCAAGAACTCTAGATGAGTTATGTCAATTGATGGCTCGAGAAATTCGCAACACGATCGGATTCGATCGAGTGATGATCTATCGGTTCGATCGAGATGGTTCGGGAGTGGTGGTGGCGGAGGAGAAAGCCGAACATTTAATGCCGTTGCTGGGATTGCACTATCCGGCTTCAGATATTCCCAAATCAGCAGAGCAACTGTATATGATGAATTTGCTCCGCTTCATTCCAGATGTTAACTATCAACCTGTAAAGTTAACTCCCCAGCGAAATCCAGTCACAAAGTGCCCGCTAGACATGAGCCTCAGCGTTTTGAGGGGCGTGTCCCATTACCATATTGACTATCTGAGAAATATGGGAGTTGCCGCCACCATGACGATCTCGTTAATCCGCGATCGCCAGTTGTGGGGAATGATTGCCTGTCACCATCAAACACCGAAGTATATCAGCTATGAAATGCGAACGTTCTGCGAATTTTTGGGACGGGCGATGGTGTTGGAATTGGGGGCTAAGCAAGAGAATCAAGACTTAGATTATCAACTCAAATTAAAGTCGATTCAGTCGGCATTTTTTGAAGCAATTTCTCAAGCAGATAATCTGTTTGATGGTTTGATCGCCGATCGAGATCGCCTGTTAGCATTGGTGGGCGCTCAAGGAGCAGCCGTATATGTGGAAAATCGATTTGTGTGCCTGGGGCAGACACCCGCCGCAGCAGATGTTCGCGATTTGATGGTGTGGGTCGAAAATCAAAATCAGCAAGATATTTTTTACACCGATTCTCTGCCCAAGTTGTATCCAAAAGCAGAGCAATTCAAAGATGTTGCTAGTGGTTTACTGCTGCTTTCCATCGCTAAAATTCGTCAGCACTGCATTCTATGGTTTCGTTCAGAAAGAATTCAAACAGTAACCTGGAAAGGCAATCCTAACCAACAAGTTACTGTTGAGGGCGATCGCAATTCACATTTATCGCCGCACAATTCGTTTGAGTTGTGGCAGGAAAGGGTGCGCCTAACTTCTTTACCCTGGAAACAATGCGAAATTGACAGCGCCAGGGAACTGAGAAACGCGATTGTGGGCATTGTGCTGCGAAAGGCAGACGAATTAGCACAAACAAAAGTACAACTCGAGGTTAGGGTAGCAGAACGAACAGCCGATCTCAGCCAAGCTAACGATCAACTTCAGTACGAACTAGCGCAGCGACAGCGAGCTGAGGAAGCATTATACCAGCAGGTAGAGCGAGAGCGACTGATAGGGGCGATCGCGCAACACATCCGCGAATCGCTGAATTTAACCGAAATCCTGAATACAGCCGTTAGCGAAGTGCAGGCATTATTCCAGGCAGATCGGGTGTTAGTTTACCGCGTATGGTCAAATGGTACCGGCAGCGCGATCGCCGAAGCAACCGCTCCTGGATGGATCAAAGTGCTAGACTTTGTGTTTCCAGAAGAAGTCTTTCCCGAAGAAATACGCCAGTCCTACCTTGAGGGTCGAATTTACGCCCTAACTGACCGAGACAATGGTGAGATTTTACCCTGCTTGGTTGATTTTCTGGCGCAGATTCAAGTACGCGCAAAACTGGTGATTCCGATTATCCAACACGACTCACTTTGGGGATTGCTAATCGCCCACCAATGCAGCCAACCCAGAGAATGGCAAGCCTGGGAAATTAGTTTATTGCAACAACTCGCCAACCAAATGGCGATCGCAATTCAACAATCAGAACTATATCAAAAACTCCAGGAAGAACTCCGAGAACGCCAGCGGGTGGAAAATGCCTTGCGGCAAAGCGAAGCTTTGTTTCGTTCCTTAAGCGAATCTGCACCCATCGGCATTTTTAGAACCGACCAGCAGGGACAATGGATTTATACCAATCCCCGCTGTCAAGCCATCGGTGGCTTCAGCTTTGAAGCAGCATTGGGCAATGGTTGGAAGCGATTTACCCACCCTGAAGATCTGGAAGAGTTTTGCCACCAATGGGAAGCAGCGGCAGCAGAAAATCAGGAGTTTGTTGGCGAGATCCGATTTGTGCGGCGGGATGGTACGGTGCGGTTTTGTCGGGTGAGAACGGCTCCCGTATTTTCAGCAATGGACGATCTAACAGGACATGTCGGTACGGTCGAGGATATCACCGAAAGTCAGGCGATCGCACAAATGAAAAATGAATTTATCTCGATCGTCAGCCACGAACTCCGCACCCCACTCACCGCGATTCGCGGATCTTTAGGCTTGCTGGCAAATGGAGTTTACGACCAAAAACCCCAGCGCGGCAAACGAATGCTGGAAATAGCCGCCACCCAAACAGATCGACTGGTGCGCCTGGTGAATGACATTCTGGACTTGGGACGATTGGAATCTGGTCGAGTTACCTTAGCGAAGCAAAACTGCGATGCGGCTGCCCTGATGCTGCAATCTGTCGATGCTATGCGCGTCAACGCCGAACAAAATCAGATTACCCTATCGGTCAATCCCCTCAATGTTCAGGTTTGGGCAGCCCCAGACTCGATCGTTCAAACTCTGACCAATCTAATCAGCAATGCGATCAAATTTTCTGAACCGGGTAGCACGGTTTGGTTAACCGCTGAACTGGCGAAAGGAGGCACCCAAGAAACGCGAAACCCCTCTCAAACAGATAACGCTATTCAAAACTCGAATCAGGGCTATGTCTTGTTTCAAATCAAAGACCAGGGGCGAGGAATTCCTACTAATAAACTAGAGACAATCTTTGGACAATTCCAGCAGGTAGACGCTTCCGACTCCCGCAAAAAAGGAGGAACGGGTTTAGGATTGGCGATCTGTCGCAGTATTATCCAGCAACATGGGGGTCAAATCTGGGCAGAAAGTATATTAGGCGAAGGTAGTTGTTTCTACTTTACGTTACCTTTGCCGCCTGACCGATCGTGCAAAGGACACCAATATTATGACAATGAAACGAGTGCTGGTGATTGACGATGAAGATGTCGTTCAAGAAGTGATCCAGGGTTGCCTGGAAGATGTCGGGGGATGGGAAACGCTGCTTGCCGGATCTGGCAGCGAAGGGCTAATTATTGCTACCAATGAACTGCCTGACGTGATTCTACTCGATGTCTCCATGCCTGACATCGATGGAGTGGAAACGTTTCAGAAACTTCAGGAAAATCCTACCACTAAAGACATCCCTGTAGTTTTATTGACTGCTAAGATTCAGCCTGCGGATCGGGATCGCTTTTCTCAATTGGGGATAGTCGGCATGATAGCTAAACCCTTTGACCCAATCATGCTGGCGAGTCAGGTGGCTGCAATGCTGGGCTGGGAATTCGAGACGATATAATCCGCCAAATTTTGGCAAGTATCTTCAAAATTCCTTTAAATCTGCTCATTACATTAGGGATAGAAATAGCTGAGGTCAAACCTATCGAACAACCCTGAGCATTAAAAGGTGCTTCATTGCAATGCTCGATAGAACAATCAGAGATAGACATTGTGACTACTAAACATGTGCTGATTATTGATGATGAAGCCGATATCCAAGAAGTACTGCAAGGTTGTTTTGAGGATGTTGCCGGGTGGCAGGTGCTGCTGGCTAGCTCAGGGCAGGAAGGCTTGGTTAAGGCAGCCGCAGCACAGCCAGATGCGATTGTGCTTGATGTGCTGATGCCGGGAATGGATGGGCGAACGTTTCTGCGGCAATTGAAAGCCAATCCGGCAATTGAGTCGATTCCGGTTATTTTTCTGACCTCGAGGGTGGATTTCACCGATCCTCAAGATTTGCCTACCTTGGGAGCAGCAGGAGCGATCGCGCAACCCTTCGATCCGATCCAACTCGCCCATCAGATTGCCACAGTCCTGTGTTGGACATAGAAGCCCTGAAGCATTACCCATCCTCAGAATTAGATCGCTGAAATTGATATCGGTTCCTGGCACAGGTTCTCAAACCAAACTTAGAAAGCAGGTTTGAGAACCTGTGTGATGCGATCGCGATCCGGTGCGAGCATTTGCCTCACCTTCAAATTTTCTTTAAAAGTGTTCTTTACAATTCCATTATTCGGGCGGTTTACAAGCAGGTGTTAGGCAAATCCTCAATCCTCATGTGAGTGTTCGATGAATTTATTAAGCGAATATAGTCTAAAGAAGGTGGCAGCAGTCATGTTACCACCAGAGGCTGAAAAAAAATTGAAATGTTGGATCCGGAGCCGTCACTTAATTTGCAACGGCAACTTTTTTATATTTCAAACAGTTGACTACACTACTTTAGAAAGATTTTCCAATTGTATTTCTGCATTAGGAGGAACAATCATTTCTGTCGCTCCCATTGACAAAATATGGATGGGCGATCATCGTCAAGTCATTCTATATCAAGCAAAAGCAAGCCTGCATACTCCTTGCCATGACTTGAAGCAATACTGGCTGAAATATGGGGGTTTTAGAACCAGGTTTACTCAGTATTGACCCAAGTTGCTAGAGCGCCAGTCCAGTCAAAGAGATTGACAAAATAAAGAAGGTGTGTATTACTATAAAAACCTCGGCGGGGCGAAGCATTCGGACAGAAAAATTGTTGTCGATCGCGATCAATTGTCGCCCGAATGCTAATGCCTCCGGCACGCTGCGCGAACGCCCCTAAATAACACATATTTCCTTCTTTTTGTCAATTTATTCTACTGGACTGGCGCTCTAGGTTAACCTACTTTTCGCAAGGATCGATGCCATCGACAATTTTTTTCACCTTGGCTTTATATTTTCGCAGCCCATACAACCGAGACGAAAAGCAGTGAATGATAAATAACAAGTCCTGCACTAATTCTTCATGTGGTGATAGCGTAAGGGCGTTTGCAACAATCACAGATCCCCCATTCCACTGAATAATCTGTTCTACCAGCTCAAACCCAAATCGACAGAGGCGATCTTTGTGCGCCACGTACAGCGATTTCACTTCACCGTGAATCGCCCATTGAACGATCTGCAAAAACTTAGGGCGTTTGAAGTTTAATCCGCCTCCAATCTCTTGAACCAAGTCAGTAATCGCAACGCCTTGAGCTAAGCAAAATTGCTCCATTGCCGCTACCTGGCTTAGTAGATCGTCTTTTTGTCCGCTAGATGAAACTCGACAATACACAACCACACGAAAAGGTGGTTTACCCATTTTGAGATTTCGAGCAATGCACAGATGGGTTTCTGTGTAAATTCTTTGATTCCCTAACGTTCTTTCGGGGATTAGCTTTCCTTCCCCTTCCCAACGACGTAAAGTAGAAGGAGAAACCCCTACAAGTTCTCCGAACTCTGCAACCTTCCACATAAACTTGCTCACAGTAGACAACTATGAGCAAGTTTAGCAAGCTATTTAATGATTAAGTCATGCTCTCCAGAAGCATGAATTCCCGTGAAGGAATCTTTTCTGGTTCTAGGGCGTAACCCATTAATTCTTGTACTACTATATAGTGATATTATTAATGTGGTTTGGCAAGAGCAACGAGGAGCTTTGACCTGGTTACCGAGTAGATTTACTCAAGCAGCCAGAGGATTGTCGCAGCGTGCGATCGCGCTAACCCTTGTCCGGGCGATCGTGGCAGAGTTTAATGGCTACAATAGCGTGCCCCTTTCTAGTTTTCCGCTTAATCCGATTAAAGAACGCTGGATTATGTGGAAAATGAAGACAACGGCGCTACCTTGGATTTACTGGCATCGAATGCTAAAGGGAGAGCAATTTGAGGGAGATTATATCAAGTTCCTACAGTGGAAAAAGTAATAGCAATACAGGAGGAAATATTATGGCAGAGTTTAATTGGTTAACTGCGCTTGGTGGCGGTTTGCTAATTGGGTTGAGCGCTACCCTCTTGCTAGCATTTAATGGTCGTATCGCTGGTATTAGTGGCATTGTCAATAGTGCCATTACCTTTAAGAAAGATGAAATCTGGCGCTGGACGTTCATCCTGGGGATGTTACTAGGTGGTGCGATCTACGAATATGGGCTGGCATTTGAGCCAACTCCCAAGTCTACATTTGCTCCTTGGGCAGCGATCGCAGGCGGTTTTCTCGTCGGTTTTGGCACCCGCATGGGCGGCGGTTGCACCAGCGGTCATGGGGTGTGCGGATTGGGTCGATTATCCTTGCGATCTTTAGTTGCAGTTCTGATCTTCCTGATCGCTGCGATTCTCACAGTGTTTATTGTGCGGCGCGTACTGGGGTTGACTTTATGAAAGAGAATTCGATCGCTTTATTAGCAGGATTGCTATTTGGTTTAGGATTAGGGGTTTCGCAGATGATCGACCGCGATCGCGTGCTGGGTTTCCTCGATGTTACAGGAGTTTGGGACCCAACCTTATTATTTGTGTTGGGTGGAGCCGTCGGAGTGACGGTAATTGCCTTCCGGTTTGTGCTGCGCCGTCGCCATCCAATATGGGCAGATAAATTTTATTTACCCACTAAAAAAGATATCGATCGCGCTCTAGTGATTGGAGCGGCAATCTTCGGCGTCGGTTGGGGAATTGCCGGATACTGTCCTGGCCCAGCTATTACTGCCTTAGTTTTAGGCATCTGGAATCCAGTGTTATTTGTGCTGGCATTGATTGCAGGTTCGCTGACCTATAAAAGTTTATCTCAAAGGAATTCGTAGAATATTTTAAGAGTTTGAGCTACTGAAATGTTGAATAACAAGACAGATGCTTTGCGATCGCAAAACCAAACCTGGTTAAATCGCTGGAGCCGCTTTTTTCCGATTCTAGATTGGGGTTTGCATTACCAAAGGGAGTATTTGGCAGGCGATTTAACTGCCGGGATTGTAGTTGGTACTCTCCTAATTCCTCAAGCAATGGCCTATGCTTTATTAGCAGGCTTACCGCCCGAAATTGGACTATATGCGAGTATTTTACCCCCCGTTGTTTATGCCTTTCTCGGCACTAGCCGTTTGATTTCGGTTGCCCCGGTAGCATTAGATTCATTGATGGTGGGTGCAGCTATTGCTCCCCTCGCTGCGGAAAATACCCCGCAATATTTGGGATTAGCATTGTTACTGGCACTGACAATCGGTACGATCGATATTCTGATGGGTATCTTGCGCTTGGGGTTGCTGGTTAATTTTCTCAGTGAAGCAGTCATTTCTGGGTTTATTAGCGCAGCAGCGATTGTCATCGGTTTTAGTCAGGTGAAACATCTGCTAGGACTGAAAATTCCTCAGACAGAATCGTTTATCCAGTTGCTGGTTTATCTAGTACAAGGAATAGGTGCGATTAACTGGGTGACGGTTTTGTTGGGAGTTGTCAGCATTCTAATATTGGTCTATTTCCCCAAAATATTGGGCAAACAACTCAAGAAATACGGCTTTCATGAGTTAGCCATTATGCCGCTGACTAAAAGTGCGCCACTCCTCCTAGTCATTGGCAGTTCGCTCCTAGTTTGGCTGTTGCACCTGGAGCGAGTTGCTGGGGTAAAAGTTGTTGGCGATATTCCTCAAGGTTTACCTTCCCTCACATTTCCAGTTCTGGATGTAAATACAATTTCTGCACTGCTTCCTGCTGCTTTTGCGATTAGCTTTGTGGGTTTTATGGAAGCCTTTTCAGTTGGTAAGTTTTTAGCCAGTAAGCGACGACAAAAGGTTGATGCCAACCAGGAATTCATTGCTTTAGGAGCGGCGAATCTGAGCGCAGCGTTGACGGGGGGGTATCCGGTTACCGGAGGTTTGAGTAGATCGAGCGTGAACTTTTCTGCTAATGCTAATACCCCTTTAGCTTCGATCGTAGCGGCATCAATCATTGCACTCACCGTAATGTTTCTCACGCCGTTGTTTTACTTTTTACCCCAAGCTTGTCTAGCGGCGATTATTGTAATGGCAGTGTCTAATCTCCTAGACTTTGCAACGCTGCAACGCTTGTGGGCGTATAATCGAGCCGATGCGATCGCTTGGATGGCAGCATTTGTTCCAGTCCTCCTAACCAGCGTCGAAAAAGGCATTTTAATAGGTGCTGCCGTGTCAATTTTATTGCACTTGTGGCGCACGAGCAAACCGCACATCGCCGTTGTGGGTAGAGTGGGAGAAACCGAGCATTTTCGCAATGTTCTGCGCCACAATGTTACAACTTGTCCTCACGTCTTGGCTGTTCGGGTTGATGCCAGCCTTTACTTTGTCAATACTAAATATCTGGAAGAATACTTACTCCAAGCAGTCACCGAGCGTCCAGAAGTGAAAGATTTAGTATTGGTCTGTAGTGCGGTTAATTCAATTGATGGCAGTGCCTTGGAAACAATCAAAACTTTGATTTTTGACTTAAAGACTAGGGGAATTGACTTCTATATGTCTGAAGTCAAAGGCCCGGTAATGGATAAACTGTTAAAAGTTGGCTTTGTAGAGCAGTTAGGAAAAGACCATATTTTCCTAACTACTGACCAAGCAATGCGTTTTTTGGACTGTGGAAGTTAATTTTTGAGTTAATTAATGCTAAATAATTTATATCCTGTCCGTTGAATTGCTCATCATAAAAAACCTCACAGAGTCGTTGTGTAGGGACGCATCAGAGATATCAGCGGCACAGATAACGTTAATCGTGCCGTGTCCCGGCTGATGATTATGGGTAATCGACCTGACATGATATTAATTAGCACAACGTTGAAAAAAATTATTTTCCAGTTTTATTGCATTATTTAACTAAATAGTTATAATAGAGTATAAAGAAATATACATTTAATTCTCCAGATGGAAACTCTCTCGCTTTGTTATGCAAGAGCTTGAGAGTTTCCTTGGCAGAATAAATTTGTTTGCACTCAAAAGAAAGAACCATCCAGCGTAATGTTGACTGAAAGAAAGCGCCAAAATCAGAAATTAAGGAGAATCAAGAATGGATAATAGCTTTCCCCTCGAAAATCCTTCTATCTCTCGCCGCCAGCTGCTCAATTTTCTCACTGGCGCTGTCGTCGTCTCTACTGCCTCTGCTGCACTTTATCCAGTAGCTAAATATTTTATCCCACCAGATGAAACCACCGAAGGAGGAGCTATCCTTGCCAAAGATATATTAGGCAACCCCATTCCTGCCAGCCAAATTCTAGCAGAACCAGCCGGAACTCGCGCCTTAGTAGCTGGGTTAGCTGGGGAACCCACTTACTTAATCCTGAAACAGGACGGCACTCTCGACCATATGGGAATTGTCGATAACTGCACTCACTTGGGTTGCACTTTTCCTTGGAACGAAATCGACCAACAATTTCAATGTCCTTGTCACGGTTCTCGTTATAGCGCAGATGGTACAGTAGTGCGTGGACCAGCACCTTTGCCGCTCAAATTAGTTCGCGTTGCAGTGAAAGATAATGCCATCTGGATTTCGCCTTGGACGGAAATCGATCCGCGCACAGGCACAACTCCTTGGTGGGTTTAACAATCATAGAAAAAAAACAAACACAAGCACGAACACTCATAGCAGCCATTATGGCTAGAATTAGCCGTAGTTACTAATGGAGAAAGATTGATGAAATTTACCAATTTATCTCAAATTCAAAAACGTTTGTTTGCTTGGGGAATGTCGAAAGCTAACTCGACCGATCAGAATGCGATCGCACTGATAAATTGCGCGAGTTATTCGACAATGGGAGAGCTAAAACAAGTACTTTTGGGTTCTTTGCAAGGAAAAGTATTAGAAATCGGCCCCGGCGCTGGAGCTAATCTCTCCTATTACCCAAAAGATATTGATTGGATAGGCGTTGAGCCGAATCCTTTTATGCACCAGTATCTCGAACAAGAGGCCGATCGTCAGGGGCTTAAAAATATCTTATTGTACAGAGGAAGCGCTGAAGAATTACCCGTCAAAGATAATAGTATTGATAGCGCCGTTAGCACCCACGTTCTCTGTTCTGTTAACAATCTAGAGCGCAGCTTAGCAGAAATTAAGCGCATTCTCAAACCCGGTGGCAGTTTCATTTTTATGGAACACGTTGCCGCCGATTGTTGCACTTGGACGCGCCGAATTCAGGATAGCATTGAACCTGTCTGGAAAGTCGCGTTCGATAACTGCCATCCTAACCGAACAACCTGGATCGCGTTAGAAAATGCTGGATTTGAGTCAGTCAATTATCAGCAATTTCGCATTTCATTTCCCATCGTCAGTCCTCACATTGCTGGAGTAGCTAAGAAATTGCAATCAACTGGAGGCAGAGCCTCCAAACTCTCGTTCCCAGGTTGAACCTGGGAACGAGAAGAACGAGAAGAACGAGAATATTGAGGCTCTGCCTCTTATTGAAACTGGTGCAAGATCTCATATGATGTTCGCTGAATTGCCCATAATAAAAAAAACTTCACTCTGTTGTTGCGTAGGGACACGCCATCAGAGATATCTCCGACACAGATAACGTTTATCATCCCGTGTCTCGGCTGCTAATTATGGGTAATCTTAAGGGCATCATATCAGTTCCACCTGGTAACGATTAAACTCTATGATGCGATCGCACTGACCGATAGCTCTACCTCCCGCCACCCTAGACTTGCGATCGCTCTCCTAGCTTCCTGGCAAAATTAAGTACAATTACTCATTTACAACTCTTTATTAAGATAGTTACATGACTGTATGGTTATAAAATGTGATTCTGTAGGGCGATAAGCAATCAGTAGGGACGAACTCTTATGAGAATTAGAAAAATTTTTTCCTGGTTATTGTTGCTGGGAGCATTAGTACTGAGTTTCTCTCTGATGGTGGGAATATTGACTGCACAGAGTGCCGCAGCAGCGATTCGGCAATTGGAGGAAGCACCGGGACAGGTGGTTTATCAGTCGCGGCAAACTCTAAAAGATACGCATGGAAATAGCTGGAATGCGATCGCATTCAAACGCATTCGCCCTGACGGCAAAACCAGTCTTGCCCTGCGATTGGTAGGTTTTCCCGGTATGGTTGCCATCGATCGCGATCGCCCCCTGGTACTCACGAACTCAATGGGTAAGAAGCTGATTGCCGCTGATGCCTCTAACAATATTTTCACCGATTCAGCCGTTCCCGAACCGCATGTAGGTCAGTACAATCTTCAGCCGTTGCTGGCACAATTGCAAGCAGAAATTCCCTTGAAGTTGATGTTACCAACCATCGGCGGTGAAGCGATTAATCTGTCGGTTCCACCTGATTTTGTTCAGGATTGGAAAACCCTGGCATCACTATGACGTCTATTCACTACCGATACAAACGGACGCGATCTGAGTTCATCTTTGAAACCAGTTGAATGGGTTAGTATAAAAATTAAAATATACTGAGCAAGGGTGAAAACATATGTATGAACAGATGACACTTTGGGACTACCAGGCAAATCTAAGCGCTCAACAAGATTCTATTCCAGAGGAAAAAGTAATTATCTCAATGGATGGCGAAGTAATTTTTTATAAAAATTACTTTAATCTCAATGAAAGCGATCGCTTATTCTCAGAGCTTTACGGCGACATTAAATGGCAGCAAAAAACAATCCAAATCTTTGGGAAACGTAATCTTTTGCCAAGACTGACGGCATGGTATGGAGATGAAGGACAATCTTACATCTACTCAGGTATAGAACACAATCCCGAGCCTTGGAATCCTGCCCTATCTTTGATTAAAGAAAGGATCGAGAAAGTAGCGCAAGTTAGATTTAATAGCGTTCTTTTAAATCTTTACCGTAATGGTAGAGATAGCGTCGCTTGGCATAGTGATGATGAGCCGGAATTAGGGCAAAACCCTATAATTGCATCAGTTAGTTTTGGTGGAACCCGTTGCTTCTCCTTGAAACACAAGCAGATTAAACAGCGCAAAGTTGAGATAGATTTACCTCATGGTAGCTTGTTATTGATGCGAGGTGAAACTCAACATCACTGGCAACATCAAATTGCTAAAACTACGAAGTCTGTTAGCCCCAGGATCAACCTCACCTTTAGAATTATTAAGGGGAGTAGGTCAACTTTGTAGCCGACACCCGCGCATGGTGTCGCTACACAAACAAAGCCTGCCTTCGCAGGCTTTAAAAGCTTTAGCCCGCCTTCGTGGGCTTCGTTTGTATAGCCGCGCCCTTTAGGGTGTCGGCGTAAATTTACAAACCTGACATGCTCCTATTATTATTAAGTAACTCAAGTTGCTAGTTATGAGGTCAAGCATTTTAGATCCCCCTAAATCCCCCTTCACAAGGGGGACTTTGAATCCGGTGCTAGCCCCCCTTTTGAAGGGGGGTTAGGGGGGATCGTTATAGCGATCGCTCCCACCCCACCTGCCCAAAACACCCATCTGGCTTGAGTACTGGGCGACGCAAGCAGCGGAAAAAACCACAACCCAATTTTTTCTGGGAAGCGATCGCGCAAAAATACTTAATCATTGCGAATCGTGCCTTCGGGTAGCGTGGCGTGTTGTTCGCCCCTTTTTAAACTGCTATTAATCTATAATTAATCTTTTCTTATTTCAGGCTGCACAAGAAATGCAAATTTTACTTCTAACTTAAGAGGTAATCAAACTTCTGCACACAGGAACAAAGCTCAAGAGGAAAGCCAACTTTTCCTCTAATTTTTTGCCGCCATGAAATTAAGAATCAAAGCCATCATCGCTGCCATCCCTGCAATTATCCGTTTAACTTGTAATGCGAACGCAGCAATAGCAACCGAACTCAAGGTTAAAATTTTAGAAACTTCGCAACCGATTCAAATCGGTAGTTCTACGGATGCGATCGCACACAACGGTCAAAATAGACTTGGATCTATCAAAGGCGGTACAAAAATAGCAATTAATCGACAAGGAAGATCGGTTCGCTTTGACAAACAACTTGCTGCACCATTGTATGTCAAACCCTCTGAAAATGGCTTAATTTGGATTCAAAATCGCTGGTATCGAGGTGAAGTTCAACTAATACCCACCCCTAGAGGAATAGCGGCTGTTAACATAGTTGAACTGGAAGAATATTTGCCCAGCGTTGTAGGCAAAGAAATGAGCGCTAGTTGGCCTCTAGAAGCGCTAAAAGCTCAAGCGGTAGCTGCTAGAACTTACGCGCTTTATAAGCAAAATACCAGCCGTTCTCGTCGCTCTTACTACGACTTAGTAAATACCACCCAAGACCAAGTTTATCAAGGCGTACAAGCAGAATCTGCTAAAACTATCGCAGCTGTGCAAAGTACTCAGGGAGTGGTTATGACCCACTCAGGGCGGGTAATTTTTGCAGCATATCATGCTTGTTCGGGGGGAAAAACCAAAAATTCCGAACAAGTTTGGGGGGGATATTTACCCTACTTGAGAAGCCGCACCGATTTCGATCAAGGAATTCCAGCATGTGTTCCAGGAAGGGGATTTGGACACGGGGTGGGGATGTCCCAGTGGGGCGCTTTTCGACTTGCTTCCCAAGGATGGACTTGGCAACAAATCCTGGGACATTTTTACTCGGAAATTAGTTTATCTATTTTACCAAGAGATTGGAATTAAATGTCATATAATGTCCGGTAGCATTGGTATTGTATAAGCTAAGGAAGAGTTTATAGAGTTGCTCTCTCTGGTGCAGTTTGGGTGAATTTAGTCAGCAAGCATTTTGCCAAATTACCTGAATATCAATGCTAAGCTCTAGGAACTTGCATCGCGCTTAAGTAGCAGTTGTAAGCTTGTTCGGCGAAGCAAACGAGGATGACTTGTTCGATTGAGGAGTTGTTTTCCAGAAATGATTTAATTTGCGCGATCGCAATCCTAGCCGCCCTCTCCATCGGAAACCCATATATCCCCGTACTGATGGCAGGAAACGCAATTGTAAGTATATAATGCTGCTCTGCCAATTCCAAGCAGCGACGATAACAACTCGCTAACAGTTCATCCTCGTTTTGATTTCCCCCTTGCCAAATCGGCCCAACGGTATGAATTACCCATTTAGCTGGTAAATTATAACCTTGGGTAATTTTCGCATCCCCCGTTCTACAACCGTTAAGTTTTCGGCATTCTGCTAAAAGTTCTGACCCCGCTGCACGATGAATCGCACCATCCACTCCTCCACCACCTAAAAGAGAAGTATTAGCTGCGTTCACAATTGCATCGACTTTTTGTTGGGTAATATCTCCTTGAATTACCGTAATTCTGTTAATTTCCATTTTTTATTACCATAAAATCTGACATAATTTTACTAAAATTTAGTAAAATTTTTAAAAGCAGTGTCGAACGAGCAAAATTAATGAACTTAAATCATGTTGCCAATTCCCAGACAGATTTAGAAGCCGAAAGGTTAATTGAGGAAGCGGCATCGAAATCGCTGAGTGAGGAACAGCATCGCAAGAAGATGCAGCGGCGCAAAGAAGTGCAGGAACAACGCCTCGCACAGCGATCGCATGAAAAAGGGTTAATTATCGTCCACACGGGGAATGGTAAGGGAAAAACTACCGCCGCCTTGGGGATGGTGTTGCGATCGCTCGGTCATGGCTATAAGGTTGCGATCGTCCAATTCATCAAAGGCGCTTGGGAACCCGCAGAAAAAGCTGTTTTCAGCCTCTTTTCCGATCAATTAGAATTCCATGCTATGGGAGAAGGCTTCACCTGGGAAACCCAAAACCGAGAACGAGATACTGAAACCGCACAAGCAGGTTGGAATAAAGCGCTTACATTTATCCGCCACCCAGACTATAAGGTAGTTTTGCTCGATGAAGTCAACGTAGCGCTGAAACTGGGTTATTTAACTATCGAGCAAGTTCTAGCTGGACTCGATGAAAAACCTGCCGATGCTCACGTTATTTTAACCGGCAGAGCTGCACCACCAGCTTTGATCGAACGAGCAGATTTAGTCACAGAAATGACCCTGGTTAAGCATCCATTTCGCGAACAAGGCGTCAAAGCTCAACCAGGAATTGAATTTTGATTTGAGATTTTTGATTTCAGATTTCAGATTGATTTTATTGCTGATTTGAGGTAAGTTTTAAATCTTAAATTTTAAATCTGCAATCTGAAATCTGCAATCTCCAAATCCTTCTATCGGCTCCAAACTCGCTCTTGGTGCTGCGCTTTACAAACACCTAAAATCCGCTGGTCGTTGTCGCTGACTGTGGCTATCCGTTGATAGTCTTGCAAATTAATTGCCAGCGGGAAGTTGATCGGGTCGTCACCATTGCCAATGCGAGGAAAATCGCCAACTGCGGCAAATTCGGTAGTGAAATTGCCTTCGGGAGGAGTGGAATCAGCAGTTTCAGCGAAGGGATTATTGACTATCAAGTCTAACTTCCTCGACGCCAGGGTGCCGTGAAAACAATTAAACTCTGAGTGCGGCATATAAACGGCACCAATTACCCGTCCCTGGCGCACTTCAAACACCATATATTCTTTGCCAATTTCGTTTGGCTGAGAAGATTGACCGTATAGATAAACGCCATCAGGGGTTTGATTGTTTGGGGTAGCTTGAGCAACTTGAGCTTGATGGGGTTTAACCGATTGAGCTGCATTATTACTCAGTGCCGGGGTAGCGTTGCCCGCGCCCACGCCCACTAGCAACATTAGACCTGCAAGCGGAAGCTTCAAGGAGCAAGACGGCTTGGAATTATGTAAAAAAGAGTTAACAATAGACTTAAACATTGTTTTCCCCCCGATACTTCTAAATGCACTCTGAAATAGGTCTTATTTACAAATTAACTCACTATTTGGGCAGAAAGATAGACTCTAAAGAATGAATCAATCGTATGAGATTAACTTTTGTTTCTGCCGCGATCGCTCTTGGCTGATTAAATAAATCGCCCCCTCGATGCGAGGAGGCGATGTCTTCACCAGCAGACGTCATAGGTTTATGACGATTACGGTTGTACCTCTCGACTCTGATTGAATACAGCGCCGCTACTAAATATTTCTGATCCCAGTAAAATTTTGTTACAATTATTTACAATAAAGCTAGGGGAGCTAGGGGAGCTAGGGGAGCTAGGGGAGCTGGGGGAGAAGGGAAGACAAGGAAGACAAGGAAGACAAGGAAGACAAGGAAGACAAGGGAGTATGAGCAAGTAGAACTAATTTCTCCCTCAGCTAGCTCCCCCAGCTCCCTCAGCTCCCCCCGCTCCCCCCGCTCCCCCAGCTTCCCAAATGGGCGGCGATGAAAAAGGGAGAGGAATTGCTTTCCCTCTCCCGTTTAAACTTGAATTAATCAAGCTGCTTAACCTGCCAGGTATTCGCGCACGTTGGCACGGTGACGGCGCAGGTGGTCGAGGGCTTGACGTTCTAGCTGGCGCACTCGTTCGCGGCTGAGGTTGAGTTGTTCCCCGACTTTGGCGAGAGACAAGGCATTGCCATCGGTCAAGCCGAAGCGCAGGGTGAGAACTTGCCGCTGCTGGGGGGTTAATCCGGCTAGCAGATCTTCGAGATCTTGGCGCAGAGACTCTTGGGTGATGTAATTTTCTGGGGATGGCCCTTCATCTTCCAAGAGGTCTTGTAATTCGGTGTCTTGGTTGTCTCCCACGCGCACGTCGAGGGAAACTGGTTGACGGGCAATCGTCAGGTACTCGCGGATCTGCGCGGGTTCTAATTCCAATGCGGAAGCAATTTCAGCGGGAGTGGCGCTGCGACCTAGCTGTTGAGCGAGTTCGCGCTGCACTTTCTTGATTTTGTTCAGTTTTTCGGTGATGTGAATCGGTAAGCGAATTGTACGACCTTGCTGGGCGATCGCGCGCGTAATCGCTTGTCTGATCCACCAGTAGGCGTAGGTGGAAAACTTGTATCCCCGCGTCGGGTCAAATTTTTCTACACCCCGTTCTAACCCTAAAGTACCTTCTTGGATCAAATCCAAGAACTCTAGGTTACGCTTCTGGTATTTTTTGGCGATCGCTACCACCAAGCGCAGGTTCGCTTCAATCATCTTTTGCTTCGCCCGCTGACCTCGACGGACAATGTCGGCAAGTTCGGTTTCGCTTAGACCCACCTGTTCTGCCCACTCTTTCTCCGTTGGTTCGCGGCGCAGTTTTTTCGTCAGGGCGTCCTTTGCTTCCATCAAGTGCATCATTTGTTGCACTTGCTTGCCAAAGACAATCTCTTGTTCGCGCGTCAGCAGGGGCACGCGCCCAATTTCACGGAGATAGGTACGAACCATATCTGCCGTGAATTTGGTGTTGGCAGTTTGGTTTTCGGTGTTAACAGTTGGCATGGATGCGTATTGACCTTTTTCAAGAAATAAGGGATCTGGTGGGTGGGCTTTTGAGCGTTGGTCTGGACGCCTGACTACTAAGAGCCTATCTGACCTATCTGTAACTATTCATCCCGCCATAGATGTAGTAGCAGTGGCACTGCCCCCAATTCCATTAGATCTGCATCTCGATCGGGAGGCTTTGCTGCATTTATCCCCTCCTCAAAATTTCAACTCGGTTGAATCGTTTCTATGGGGGCGGCACTTAGATTCGGAATCCTGGGTAAAGCCTAGTTCTGGTACGCTCACACAACTCGAAGTCGCTATGACTTTACCTACTATCATTCTATACTACACATCTAGACCATGCTACAGATAAAAAGTTCGTCCTTAGGTATAATATTTCCCAAATATACTTTGAACTATTGCAGCGACAATCCCGATTTGTTTTAAGTCTTTTTAAGAATGTTTCGGATGTCGCTCTCAATACTACTATTTTCGACCAGTTATCCCAAGGCGTCCAGAGGTAATTTATACGGATAGCCGATCTGGTCAAAGTCAGTCATGGAGGGAGATCCGCCTTTTTGCTAATTCGTAATGGGTAATTGGTCATGGGGTGGAATTGACATTAGTAGGAAATGTAATTGATAGCATAATAAACCCACAAAGTCAATACCATTAGAAGCCTAAATCGGATTTGGCGGATTCAGCTGCGGCGAAGACTTCTTCGTCTGATTTTTCGTCCCAGCGGGTGTCGCCGATTTCGCGATAGAAATTGGCGTCGTAGGGGCGAGTCCGGACGACGACGGGCATGGGGACGGCGTGGCCTAAAATTAAGGCTTGTTGCTTGGAGTCGAGTTTAGCTAAAACAGATCGCAGGCTACCCGCGCCGGAGACGCCGGTAAAGATGGCATCGATGTCTTTTTCGTCGTTGAGGAGGGCGGTGATGCGCGTACCGATTTGGGACATGACTTCGTTGTCAATGCCGGAGGGACGCTGATCTACTACCAAGAGGGTGACGAAGTATTTCCGCATTTCGCGGGCGATGGTGCCGAAAATCGTTTGGCGGACAACGCTAGAATCTAGGAAGCGGTGGGCTTCTTCAATTGTGATCACGAGTTGGCGCGGGCGATCGCATGGATTTTTGGACTGCAAGAATTTCTCGGCTTTGTTGACGTAGCTGGCGTGGATGCGGCGAGATATAACGTTAGTTGCCAGCATATAAGACAGCATGTTGGATTGAGAACCAAATTCAATCACCACGTGCTTCCCGGCGTCCAAAGATTCTAAAATCTGACCGATATAATTGTGCGGACAAGCAGTTCGCATGTATTTTAGCTCGTCCAAGCGCATCAGTTTGCGTTGCAGCGCCATGATCGAGGACTTGTTACCCCGCTTTTCGTCGCAAAAGTTCTGGATTTCCTCGTTAGTCATACTCAGCAACTGAGTAATCCAAGGTTTGCCAAACTCGTTACGCAGAATTATGGCATTTTCCAAGCTGGCTTCAGAAAGATTTAACTCTTGCCGCACGAGCATGATATCTTCAACCTCAAGCTGGTCGTAGCTGAGATAAAGTTCGTGGGCATCCCGCACGCCGCGACGCTTGGTAGATTGGGGGTCGAGGGTATAAACTTGCACTTGGTTGGGGAATAGCTGCCGCAAGCCTTTTACGGTGCTGAATTGCTTGCCTTCGCTGACGGCTTCCCAGCCATATTCCGAGTGCATGTCAAAAATGAGGTTAACGGCGGCTTGTTTGCGGATAATCCCCGATAGCAGCAGGCGGGTAAGGAAAGATTTGCCCGTGCCGGATTTCCCAAACACGCCGTTACTGCGTTCGACAAAGCGGTCTAAATCGATACAGATGGGAACATCCATATCCAAAGGTTGACCGATGGCGAAATTGCGACGATGGGGGTCATCTTCCCAACCAAAAACGGCGCGGAAGTCGCGATCGCTTGCATCGTAAACTTGGCTAAAGTGGCTGGGTATCGTTTTAACTGGCAGCAATTCGCTGTTGTCGCTACTTTGGGCTTCAAACGATGCCAGATTCGATTTTTTTGCGCTTTTTTTCCCATTGCCGTTGTGATTCTCTCCCGGTTCTTGAGGCGTAAACATCAACATGGGAGAAAGTTCGATCGTGCCATAAGTGCCGCTACCGGCTAAAACTTCGCGCAACAAGTCATCGTTGGGGTCGGGTGGATTGGCAATAATACGATTGCTGGAAGTACCTAACGATACATCGGTAAGAAGGCAGAAAAAACGCGATCGCGCGCCTTGTACGATCAAAAACTTACCCACCCGCATCTCTTCCACCGAGACATCCGGGTGTAGCCGTACTTCCAACCCCTCACTGAGGGAACCTTGAATCACCGAACCCAAGGGTTTGTCTAATGTCATGAATCGAATTGATAACCCTGTGGCCTATCTTATATCGCTATTGAACTATAAGCTAACTTCCGGTTCAGCGTGGTGCGAGGCGAATCAGTTGTCCATTGGATTCATCGGTGAGGATGTATAATAGCCCATCGGGACCTGTCCGCACATCTCGGACGCGCTGACCGATATTAATTGATTGCTGACTTAACACATTGCCTTTGTCATCTATATCGATGCGGCGGACATCGCGCGAAACCAGTCCACCGGCAAATAAATCGCCTTTCCATTGCGCGAAGCGCGAACCTGTGTAGAAGGTTAGACCAGAAGGAGCGATCGCAGGCGTCCATACCAGTTTAGGATCTACCATTCCTGGTTGCGATCGCAAGTTAGAAATTTCTCCCCCACTATATTCGCGGCTGTGAGTCACCACAGGCCAACCGAAATTTTTGCCCGCGGCGGGGATGTTGAGTTCATCTCCCCCGCGCGAACCATGTTCTGTTGCCCACACCCGATTAGTTGTCGGATCGAAAGCGAGTCCCTGAATGTTACGATGCCCGTAACTCCAGACGGCGGGTTCAGCATTCCCGTTGGCGACAAAAGGATTGTTCCTGGGTACAGAACCATCGTCGGCAAGGCGGACAATTTTACCCAGACGACTGCGGAGATTTTGAGCTTGCGTGCGGATGAGGTTGCCGCCGAGTCGAACCGGAGGGTTACCACCATCGCCGATTGACACCAGCATGGTATTGTCGGGTAGCCAGAGAATGCGCGAACCGAAGTGCTGTCCGCCTTGTTTGGCTTGGGTAACCTCAAAAATTACCCGCAAGTCCCGCAGCGCTTTACCATCGAATGTGGCACGGGCGATGCGGGTGCGATTGGCATCGATTGTGCCGTGAGAATAAGTCAGATAAACCAAGCGATTTTGAGCAAAGCGGGGGTGCAGCGAAACATCCATTAACCCGCCTTGACCAGACGCTAAGACTGGGGGAACCCCTGCAATCGGCGTTGGGTTCAGTGTACCATTGCGAACGATTCGTAGCCGTCCCGGTCGTTCTGTAATCAGCATCGCCCCGTCGGGCAGCCAAGCCATACCCCAGGGATGTTCTAGCCCGGTTAGCACAGTCGTTTTTTGAAAGCCTTGGGCGGCGGCAACATTCTCAGCAGCGGCTGTAGTGGGGCTGTTAGGCGAGGTTGGCGCTACATTACAACTGGCGATCAAAGATAGCGCGATCGCACTCCCTACTCCTTTGATGAGGCGCAAAATTTTAGCTTTCATAGGCTATGGCTGTTGCTCTAATCTCAGCATAGCGATTTCGCAAAAACTTCTCACCCCAGAAAGATAGATAACTCAAGTTGGTAATTGGTAATTGGTAATTGGTCATCTCAGATCTTGCACCACTATCAACAAGCCTTCAAAAACCGGGTTTCTTGACGAAAAATCTAGGCTTTCAAGCTGAGCTATTTGCAAGAAACCCGGTTTTTAGCCAAGGTGCAAGATGTGAGTCATGGAATTCATTGGTGGTGACATCCTGACAATTACCGATTACCTATTACCCATTACCACCCTAAAGCGAAATTTGGCGACGGCGTAACAGTGCGGCTAGGGGTAAAAACACCAATCCCAGCAGCAAATTTGGTTCGGGAACCGATTGGGCAGGATTGCCAGCGACGCGGTTACGGACAGCAAAGGCAGTATCTGGATTATCGCTAAATAAACCATCAATCCCTAAGCTAAAGAATACTTCGTATTCTCCTGCTGGATTGCCTTTGAAATCCAATGGGAGAAAAGTATCTTCATTTCGGAAAGTCCAGGCGTGGACGAGCAAATTCGCTGCATGAGCATTAGCAACTAAAGCCGTAGGTGCTAACAGTTTGCTCGTCCTATCTCTGGGAATCAACAAGTTTTTGTTAGCGCCTACTCCCCTAGCATATTCAGCAATTTTTGCCAAACCCGCCGGTGTTGCTAAGTCTGCATAGGTGCGAGAATCGCCACTGACAACAAAATCATAAGGTCTTCCAGTAGCGTTAAGCAATTGGACGAGGGGTAAATCGGTTTTCGTGCTTAAATCTATCAAGTTGCCAACTTCAAAAGATTGGATAAACACAGGTGCATTCTTGCCTGAATATCCGTTGGCTGTCAAAGTAGCAACCAGAGGTTCTTCCATCGATAGCCCGATGGCATCAAAATAAGAGGGATGCTTAGTTTCTGGATAGATACCAATTGTCCGACCTGTTTCTGCACTTTTGCGCTTGGCTAAATCGATCACTTCTTGCAGGGTGGGAATTTCAAATAAACCGTCAAAGGCGGTGTTTTGGGGACGGATTTGGGGAATGCGTTCTTTGGCGCGTAGTGTTTTGAGTTCTGCTAAAGTAAAGTCTTCTGTGAACCAACCAGTGATGGATACACCGTCAATTATTTTGGTGGTTTTGCGGTTAGCAAACTGTGGCAATTCGGCGACGTTTGTAGTTGCTTCAGTTATTGCACCTGTTGTAGGATTGACGATTGCGATCGCATTTTCATGACGCGCAATCAAAACGCCATCTTTCGTCGGAACCAAATCCGGTTCAATAAAATCAGCACCCATATCAATTGCTAACTCATAAGCTGCTAGCGTATGTTCTGGAAGATAACCGCTAGCGCCTCGGTGTCCGATGACAATTGGTGGGGCACCTGTTAATGTTGCCGCTACTGCTTCACCTACGGGTAGCAGCGTTAAAGCGGCTGTCACTAATAAGGACAATTTGGCAAAAGAAAACATGGTACTGCACTCCAAAATTGATCGGGTATAAATTTTTGAATTTAGTTATGCTTTTGGCGACGCTTCAACGCTACTAGCATTCCCAAACCCACCAAACCTAAACCGGCTACGGTACTAGATTCAGGCACAGAAGTGGCGTTATAATTAGCCAGAGCCAAGGGTTTATCTAGTTTGACTAGAATAAATTCATTCTTGTCTGGTTGACCGGGAGTGCGACCGACACTAAAGGGAAAGTTATTGTCATTAATTACCAGTAAAGTTTGGTTATCAATGGGCAATATGTCCTCAATCGTGACGAAGGGGAAGGTAAACCTGCCGTTGGCTGTACCATTTCCACCAATGCCATTGGGATCTGCAATATTCAGCAAATCAACCAGCAAGTCTTTTTGCACAAATCCGGCGCTGTCCACTTTACTAATGTCAATTTTGTAGATGCGTTTAAATTGAGCCGGATCGGTAAAAGCTGGGTTATTTGGATCGCCTTGTCTGCCGTCGCGTTCGATGACTAGGAACTCGTTGTCATTGATTGCAGTTAAATCGCCGATGAAATAACTCGGACTTTCCAAGCGATAGGAAAAAGTTTTTCCTGTATATTGCTTGGTTGCCAAATCGAATTGGTTGATTAACAAGCGATCGCGCTGAGGATCTGTCACTAGCGCCCCTTCCAACATGGCATAAAGTTTAGTGCCGCTGGTATTAAGCGCCATGCCTTCAAATCCTCTCGAACTTGGCAGGTTTGCCGTACCAGTTAAGTTAGGATTATCCGGAGATTGAACTAAAGGTTTGTCGCCCAAACCGAGAAAGTTTGGTAAAGAAATTGGCGCCTCAATTACTTGCCCGTTAGCATCAACGTGAACTAAAAATGGCCCAAATTCATCGCCAAACCAGTAAGTCCCGTCACTCACGCGGCGGAATGACTCTAAATCCAAGTCTCCTCCCGTCAGCAAACGACCGGATTTGATCGCCGGATCTACAGGGATACCGTTGGGATTTGCTGCGGTTATGCTACCTGGATAAACTGCCCGATCGGCGACAATGGGAAAGTTGATTTTACCTGCTTTATCGTTCAGTTGAAAAAAGCTTTCGCTGGTGAAACTATCCAGCCTTTCTCCGGTTTTAAGATTAACTGGAAAAACCTGACCTGTGACAAAATCAGGTTCTACGGCATAGAAACGCAATAGGAAATCGGGAGAGTTTGCCTTACTGCCAAAACCGTTATCTGACATGACTAAAAAAGTACCCGGTTTGGGGCCGGGTAAAACAGCAGAAAATCCCTGTACGGGTTGCTGGTTAATAAAGGGAACTGTTATACCATTACTAGAACTAATCAATTGACCTGAAGTTGGCCCAGGGGCAAAAGTATTTGCTGATAACACAGCACGCCCAACTAATTGGACTGCGATCGCTTGATAACTAGCAAATAATTGCAATCCCAGCGCACAAGCAATTGACAAGCCACCAAATAGCAATCTTGGCAGTTTTCGCATTGATATTTCTCTCCTTTTTCCTTTCCTGGGACACCCTCGATAAAATTACTGGAGAGGAAGTCAGTATTACTACCGAAGGTAACTATAAAAACATAGTGGAACTACGTTAAGGAAAAGCTATGAAAATATAATGCGGATTTTAAGACGGCTTGCCTTTATGAAAGTTTTACAATACAGCCGGTTTTTGCGTCTAAATATGAAGTGGAGATAAAGCAAGTAGGGTGGATATTGCCCACCCTGGAATAGAAGAATACTTAATTAACCGCAGAGGCGCAGAGAACGCAGAGGTAAGAGGAAGGAAGAGATTGGTACAAGTTTTACGCTTCTTCCTTGTCTTGGTTGTCCCTGCGTCGCTAATGCACTTTGCTTAATCTATCTGAATTGAAGTGGGGGCGGAAGGGGCGCTGCTGCTGCTGGGGATGAGGGTTTTGCGATAGTCGGCGTAGAGGCGATCGCGCCAGTTGAAAAATGTTTCGTATGCCATACTATCAGCGATGCCGGGGATGCCTTTGCCTTTGAGGTTTTCTGGAATATCGAGATAATTTCCCTCGGGAAACTTCAGCAGCATACTCAATCCAGCAACGGCGAAATCTGCCAGGGTGGGATGATCTGCTACTAAATAGGGTCTATTCATTAATAACAGGCACAGGGCTTCTAAATCTTGCTTGATGTCTTCGGTAGCCGATTGTACGACATCGGGGCCGATGCCAATGCCAAAACCTAGAATGTTTACCAATTCGCTGGGTACGGAACCGACTAAAACTTTTAGCACATCGGGTGTCGTTGTGGGTAACAGCGCTGTGCGGAGAGTCAAGCTTTGACTCAATGCGCCATAGAGTACTTTACGGCTTTTGACCCCGATCGACTCGTCTGCCCATTCTTCCATCAGCAAGCAGACTCCGCGCAGTTGGGGATCGGCGGGGATGAGGGGACGATCTGGGTATTTGCGATCGAGGTATTTGGCGATCGCAGTCGAATCAGCAATCACTTCGTTACCGTCTTTTAATACCGGCACCTTTCTTTGACCCGACATTCTGAAAATATCTAACTGCCCAATTCCTGGCGTCACCTCAATTTTACGGTATGCCAGCCCCTTGTAATCGAGAATCAGCCGTACTTTTTCCGAGTATTGTGACAATTCAAATTGGTATAATTCTAACATTTGCGGTTCCCTCACAATTTGATTGAAATACCTTTACTGGCTCACCGTTTAAAGTTTAATGCATCTCTTAGGATTTGGTTGGGTTTTCTTTGCCAATCATCCGATTCCACCACCCATCAATCCCATTACCAATTACCAATTACCAATTACCAATTATCAACTTGAGTTACTGACAAAATAAGAAACCCCCAGATTTGATTGAGGGTTTCTGAACCAGATGATACAAGAGCAGCCACAGTTTTACCATTAGGCGCTTTGGCGGGTCAACAAGCCCCAGATAAAAATTATTACAATCGCACCCAGGACGGCAAACAGAATGCTAGGTATGGTCAAGGCTCCCGCTGCAGCCCCTCCACTTGTGCCGAACAAGACGCGACCCAGCCAGCCTCCGACTAATGCGCCCAAAATACCCAAAACGATGGTAGCCAAAATACCGCCACCTTGATGACCGGGGTAGATGGCTTTAGCGATCGCTCCGGCAATTAGTCCTAAAACAACCCAAGCAATGATGTCTAACATGGTATTCACTCCTATTTATTCAATCGTTTTTACCCAACTTCGTCTAAATTAACAAATCGGCTAAAATGTTGACCTCTATCAGAGGGAATAACCAAAAGGTACAAACGATCGTTAAAAAGTTAAAGGTTTTTTAGTTAAAAATAAAACGCAAATCGGTCTAAAAGATTTGTGCAGAATCCACAACTGTTTTATGAAGCAAATTTTCGCATTTTGCTACCGATTAGCCCAGTAATTCCAGAAAATGTGATTTTTTCCGCTCCTGGGGGGATGACGCTATTTTGTCTCCAGTATTGCTTTTTGTAAAAATATATTAAAATACGTAAAGGCTAGCCAAATTCAGGTGAAGAGACAGCTCTCAATGAGCTGCAACTAGCTATTAGGCGTTGCAGTCGGAATTATGAGCCGATTGCCCTATTAAAGCCGGAAAACCAGTCCTTTTTGTCGAAAGCGAGGTTTTTAATGGTTGTTCAAAATCCCACCCGTTGGCTGAAACTGATGCCCCACTTTTTAGGAGTGTTGGGGGCGAGTGTCCTCATCAGCTTTCCAGTGGAAGCGCAGGTAAAAAATCACTGTTCCAGTGGGGCGCAACAGTCTTCGGTATCCGAAACTGCCAAGCCAAAGACTGCTCAGGCGCAAAATATTGTTACCATAGCGTCTGGTAATAGTTCGTTCAGCACGCTGACGAGGGCTGTGCAAGCAGCTGGATTGGCTGAAACTTTGTCTGGAGAAGGGCCGTTTACCGTTTTTGCGCCTACAGATGCGGCATTTCAGGCACTAGAGCGTCAGCGTCCAGGCATTTTGCAACAATTGTTGCAGCCGGAAAACAGGGAAACGCTGGTGAAGATTTTGACCTATCACGTGGTTCCGGGGCGGGTTCTTTCCAGCAATTTAAGCTCTGGACAAGTCAACACCGTTGAAAAAGGTGCGGTTAACGTTCAAGTTAGCGGTAACCGAGTCACGGTGAATAATGCCAGAGTTACCCAGGCAGATATTAGTGCCAGTAACGGCGTTATCCACGTAATTGACAAGGTTTTATTGCCTCCCGATTTGCGGCTATAGGTGTTGAGGAAAAAGCGATCGCTTGCAGAATGCGATCGCACCGCATTAACCCCGTTCAATTAATTTGAACGGGGATTTGATATTTCAGATCCTGCCCACTATCAACTGTCAACTGTCAACTGCCCACTGCCCACTGTCAACTGTCAACTGCCCACTGTCCACTGTCCACTGTCCACTGTCAACTGTCAACTGTCCACTGTCAACTGTCCACTGTCCACTGTCCACTGTCCACTGCCCACTGTCCACTGTCAACTGTCAACTGTTAAATTCAATTTATGCTTGATTTTCGCCAATAATTCGTTCAAATCAAGAGGTTTTTTGAGATAGTCGTTTACCCCCAACTGGTAAGCACGACTGATACTTTCATCATCGGCATAAAAACTAATAAAAAATACAGGAATGCTGGCAATTTTGAAATCTTTACGTATATTCTCTAAAACCCCATAGCCGTCAAGCACGGGCATTTTAATATCGCAAACAATTAAATCGGGTTTTTGTTCTTTAGCTAAAATTAGGCCAATAAATCCATTCTCTGCCGTCAAGACATTAAATCCTTGAGATTTAAGGAATCTTTCTATCAGTAACCGTAAATATTCATCATCTTCAATCAGTAAAATTTTTTTCAAGGCTCTATCCTTGTCACTGACTAGCACAATATCGATTATACTCCTAGTATTAAAATTAAGTTATAATAATGATTAAAAATGTTGGTCAATGGCGAGCCTAAAATTTTCATATGTAGCCACACCCAATAATTTTTCTACAAGTAAACCATTCTTAAAAATCAGCACGGCAGGAATGATATAAACGCTAAATTTTTGAGGGGTAATTTTGTTCTTGTTGATGTCGATCTTAAAAATTGTGGCACGGTTTGCGTACTCATCAGCCAGTTGCTCCATAATCGGATTAAGCTGGCGACACGAGTCAGAACGAGAAGTTATTAGATAAGTTATTACAAATCTTTCACGGGTTAAAACTTCATCGAGTTCCCGATCTTGAATCTCAGATACTTTTCTCATTCTACTTCCTCACAGGAATTGCTGTTTTGACAGTTGTTGTAGTTATTGCACCATCGCTGGATGGTCTGGTTGCGATCGCAATTTCCTCAACCCGTAATAGTAAAGTTTTTCCTTTAGAAACTAGATAAATTGTGTTGTTTAATACATTGCGATCGCAAACAGATTCGCTGGTTTACTCTATATATTCAAGACACTCAATCTTGACCAGAATGGCTGCTGACGACTTCCAAAAGCTGACAACTTGGAAAAGGCTAGAACAAGGACGACAACTCAAAGCTGCGAAGGGCGGCTATGCTGGTTATGGTTCGCCAGCTTTCGGTCAAACCTCGGTCAATGGCGAACTGGTGGAAAATCCAGTGGAGATGCAGGTAATTGAGCTGATTCGCCGTCATCATAAGTCTGGTAAGTCGCTGCAACAGATAGCCGACTGGCTGAATCAGCAAGGGTATTGCACCAAGAGAGGTCAGCAGTGGAAACGGATCTCTGTCAAGCGGGTTCTAGACCGACTGTATGGCAAAACACCAAAGGTATCTAACGCTACCCAAACTCAAACTGTGAAGCATCAACCACAGAGCGACCCGCCAGCACCCGATCTGGGCTGATTTGGATCACAGCCAGTAGGAATGCAGCTGATAATCTCGTAACAAGGGGGGGATCGGTCAGTTGCGAAATGCACGTTCATAACCTTAAAGTAAATCAAAGCATTAAATAGCAAGGGTTTTAGTCTGGGTATTTGTAACATCCCTCATTATAAGTATCGATCCACATAGTGTCTATTGGCGATCGCTATATAAATCAGCTATGCAACTTGATGACCCGCTGATTTTTGCCCCTGCTGTAGAGGCGGCAATTGACCGTCAGCTGCCGATTGTGACACCAGATACCCAGCTGGTAAACGTCGTTGATTTGATGAATCAAACTAGGCTACCCAATGTCGCCCAACCTAGCGAGCAGATGGGAGCAAACTCGCTCGCCGCAATCGATCGGCAACCCAGCTGCGTATTGGTGATGCAGCAAAAGGAATTGTTAGGTATTTTTACTCAGCGGGATATCGTGCGGCTGACAGCGGCGGAGGTGAACTTCCAAACAGTCCCAGTCAGCGCGGTAATGACGCCCTCGCCGATAGTTTTGCGTCAAGCTGATTTTCAAGATATTGCTGCGGCTATATTTTTATTTCGGCGATATCGGATTCGGCATTTACCGATCGTAGGCGACAATGGCGAACCGATTGGAGTAGTTTCACCGGCAAGTATTCGGCGGGTATTGCGACCGGCAAATCTGCTCAAACGAAGGCGCGTGTTTGAATTAATGTCAACCGAGGTGATTCAAGCCCCTATAACTGCTTCGGTGCTGAGTTTAGCTCAATTAATGGCAGAAGATCGCAACGGTTGCGTGGTAATTACTCAAGAAGATAGAGAAGGAAATTTACTCCCCGTTGGGATTGTGACCGAGCGAGATATCGTGCAGTTGCAATCGTTAGAGATCGATTTTGCCACCATCCAAGCTCAGACTGTCATGAGTACGCCGCTATTTTTGCTCAGCCCAGAAGATTCTTTATACAAAGGCTACCAAGAAATGCAACAGCGTCGCGTGCGAAGATTAGTCGTATCTTGGAATTGGGGTCAAGGATTGGGTCTACTCACCGAAACCGATCTGCTGCGCGTATTTGACCCGATAGAAATGTACGGGATGATTCAAATATTGCAGCGAACAATCGAGCAACTCAAAGTCGAACAACCCTTAGCTGCCAACAGCGAAAGGGAATCATTAACACCTGGTTTGAATCCCAATCATACTGATAGCAGCGCCAATGCTAATCGCGAGTTGCAGGATTTGATCTCTACCATCCAAGTCTGCATAGAAAGTGTGGCTCAACAACCCGATATGTCCCCAGATTTAAGGCAAACTAAACTCAATTCAGCTTTAGCTGATGTTCAACGCATACGCGATCTCGTACAAGGACTTTACGAAAGATAGGTTTTTATACTAAATCCGCTTTGATTACCCCCTTGATGCCAAGCGACTAAAGTCGCGGCTACACAAACAAAGACCGCCTGCGCGGTCTTGATAAATAACGGGGGTAGTTAACCCGGATTTGGTATCATATGATGTTTGGTAGCATTTTTGATTATCTCCCTAACCCCTAGCCCCTAGCTATAGATGCCAAATTTTGATTGTTTTATCAGCACTGCCGCTGGCTAAAATTTTCCCATCGGCGCTAAGGGCTACGGAATTAACTGCTGCTGTATGTGCGGTGAGAGTGCCGCGCAATTTACCAGTATCGAGATGCCAAACTTTGATGGTTTTGTCAGCACTACCGCTGACCAAGGTTTTACCATCGGCGCTAATCGCCAGGGAGAAAACTGTTTCTGAATGTCCTGCTAAATTGCCAAGTAATTCACCAGTGCCGAGATGCCAAAGTTTGATAGTTTTATCTGCACCGCCGCTGACTAAAGTTTGTTCATCCGGGCTAATTACAACTGCATAAACTTCGCCTGCATGTCCGCTAAGGGTGCGGCGAGGTTCTCCAGATTGGGGATGCCAAATTCTAATTTTACCGTCACTCTGACCGCTGGCAATGATTTGACCGTCTTTGCTCATGGCAGCGCAATTTACCGCGCAGGAATGCCATAGGGTGCAAAGTCTTTCTCCGGTTTGCAAGTTCCAAAGTTTGATCTTATTACTGCCACTAAAAACAACTTGCCCTTTGGAGTCAATGGCAACAAATTTAACTGGATTATTGTGTCCAAAAATGATCGGCAGCAGTTTACCAGTTCGCAGATTCCATACTTTGACGTTACTTCCAGGCGAGTCATAACTGCCGCTGGCGATAAATTGCCCGTCGGGACTAATAGCAACTGAGGCAATTTTGTCTGTGTTTCCTGTCAGGGTGCGGATGGCTTCCCCTGTTTGTAAATTCCAGACTTTAATGGTTTTATCCAAACAGCTACTGACTAGAGTATTTCCATCGGCGCTGATGGCGACTGATGAAACTTTTCCAGACTGTTCTGTGAGGTTGTAAATGGGGGAAATATGTTCGAGACTGTACTTGCGTTTTAAGTCGGCGATCGCATTCAACAATTCTTGCACTTTACCAACGCTTTCATCGTCCCCAATTGTCACAAAATATTCTTTCAACCGATCGACATATTCATAATTTTCTATGGTCAAAGCTGACTTCATTGCCTCTAAGCGATCGCTTCCCTCTAGGCTTGTAATTTGATGCAGTTGCAACCAGGAATTGAGCGAATATTCGACCTGTTCTTTACTCCAAGATTTATCTGGCAAATGCATCAAACTTTGAGCTAATTGCAAAGTCAATTCTGGCACCCAGTAACGTCTTTCTTCTGCTAAAGCTTGGTAAACTTGTCTATATCCAGAAACAATTGCTTGTATTATTTGCAAGTCAGTAATATCTTGCATCAAGTTGGGTAACAATTTTGGCAGTAAAGGCGGCACGTCATGATGCACCAAATGGTAAGTATCTGTCACCCAACCGGCTACCAAACAATGACAGTTGATTAAAAACTGCCATAATTTGGCAAAATCTTCCCGCTTCACTTGGTATGGTAGGGATAATTGGCTGGCGTCAATGCCATGCGCTTGCCATTTCTCTTGTTTTTCTAAAATTTCTAAGTTAATCGCATTATTTCCTCCTAACTTGTTGACTTCATCGATTGGTTCTCCCAAGGCTAACAGTTTTTCCCTAATCTCTTTCCATGCTAAAGCACGAGCTTTCGCCGACTCATAAACTATTTCTTGGTAAGGCAACCTGGCAATAGTTTTATAATAGTAATTTTCTTGATTTAACCCCCAGTATGCCATGCGAAAAATCAGATATTTTCCATCAATTTCTGATTCTAAAATCAAGGTAGGTTCCGATTTCAGCATCCCGAACAAAGCTTTAATGCTAGCTTCACCGTGAAACAGGTTATTTTCCCAAGCTCCGGCTAAAAATTCTGTAGGTCTAACTTGATTGTGCAGAGAATAATGCTGATGCAAAAATTCTCGCATTCCTTCAGCTATTGCCTGTTCAATTTCTATATTTTCCGGCGTTTCATTGCCAAATTGAGCGAGTTGTAATTGCGGTGGTTTGAGAAAAATTCTTAGGGGTATTAGGCCGGTATTAGGGTGAGACTCTAGAATTTGAGAAGGGTATAACCTTAAAGGCCAATTATCGATTATTTTGTGAATTTCCGGAGATTTAAGCGTTGTTTCCCGTTGATAGGTAGCTAATTTTAGTTGCGTTTCTCGGTGGTAGTCAGCTAATTGTTGTTGTAGTGCTTTTTCCTCTTCAAAGCTACTGGGTGAATTTTTGGTTTCGATTATCCCCTTGACATTTTGGAGAAATTCTTGAATTTCCCCAACTTTTAAGTTTTTAGATTTAACCAGAGCTTCTTCATCTTGCTTTTGCAGCAAAACGGCAATTAAAGGTGCAAATTCTATCACCCATTGGACAATTAATTTTAGCCCTTGCTCCATTAGTACGCTTTTGGTCAGCATTAGCATATACAGCGCTCCCAATTATCGTTCTTCCCCTCTGTTAAATCAAGAGGGGCGCAAAAATCTATTCCCACTGGCACCTAAAACCCTATACTGGATGGGGTAGCTGGGAAAAGAGTAGGAGGTTAGATTTGTGGTTGATTGATGTTTAACTAATTACACAGCGATCGCATGGAATCGCTAAGTATTCTGCAATGCACCTGATTTTCTATATCTTAGTATAAACACAGATAATCGTGCCTATCCGGATATTCTTCTGGAGCGGATTTTTAGGTTAAACTTTGGTTAATTAGAGGTTAATATAAAGTTATTTTTTATACGTTTGTGCGATTAGAAACTTTTTAAAGCGATTTTTAGGAAAAATATGGATAGCTAATAGCTAATGGCTAATGGCTAATTGCCTTCAGATTAGCCATTAGCAGTTACACTACCGTTGCTACCGGAATCCATGTCAATCCCTCTGAAGGATGGAAGTTTTAGGATTTCAGGGAATTAAAGGCTAATTCCTGCAAAAGAGGCACTTTATCGGTTTCTTCCCAAGGAACAAGCGGAATATCAATTCGGCCTACATGACCGTAAACTGCGAGTTTTCTATAGAAACCACCTTTAACGATCGCAGGCAGGTATCTAAGATTAAATTGTCGGATGATTCCGGCGAGGCGAAAGTCAAAATACTTCTCTAAAAGTCGGGTAATTTCCTCATCGGATATTTTGCCGGTGCCAAAGGTTTCTACCTGGATACTAACAGGTCTGGAAAATCCGATCGAGTAGCTCAATTGCACTTCACATTCATCGGCTAAACCAGCTGCTACGATATTTTTGGCAGCATAACGGGCGGCATAGGCTCCTACTCGGTCGATGCGGGTGGGATCTTTACCGCTGAGGGCGGCGCCGCTGTGACGCGCATATTCTCCGTAGGTGTCGATGGCATTTTTCCGGCCTGTTAATCCAGAATGCACCGCAGGGCCGCCGATGGCAAAGGGATCGTCAAAATCGATCAAAATTCTGGTTTTTTCGTCTGGTTTAATAGATCGATTTTGAAAGACAAAATCGATTGCGGTTTCCCTAATTTCCTTCTGGAGTTGCTTGCAATCGGGTGCATCGGATGCTGCGAGTTTATCCAGACTTGCCAGAATGGTGATGCTGTGAATTCTACTCGGTTGGCGATCGCAGTACTCCACCCCTACTTGTATCTTGCCATCTGGGGCCAGGTATGGGACTATTTTCTCGAGCCGCAGCACAGTCAGCCGCTTGGCTAATTGGTGCGCCAGCCAAATCGGTAGGGGCATCAAGGCGGCAGTTTGATTGCAAGCAAATCCAAACACCGTTACCTGATCTTGCACGGGAATTTGTTCGATTTCGGCTTCTGATAGTTGTTTTTCATCCACATAGCGCTGTTTGTTAGGCGGCAATTCTTTTAAACTGGTGATGATGCTGCAAGTTTTAGCATTAAAATCGGGTTCCTCATAGCCTGCTTGTTTGATTGCTTGTCGGGCGATTTTAGTAAAATCAACGATCGCATCGGATTCAAACCTTGCTGAGATAAAAACGATACCAGTAGATACGGCACATTCTGCGATCGCTCTAGCAAAGGGATCTCGCCGCAAGAATTGATCGATAATCGCATCGCTGATTTGGTCGCATAATTTATCCGGGTGTCCTTCGGTAACGGATTCGGATGTGAACATGAAGTTTTTTTTCATAATGGCTAATTGGTAATTGGTAATTGGTAATTGGTAATTGCTAATGGCTAATTGCTAATGGCTAATGGGGTGATTTTTGCTGGTTTTTGGGTGCTGGTTGCTTGGGATGCTGCTAATTCTTTGGTGCCTTCATTGAGTAACAATGGCACGACGGCGCTGGTGCCGATTACGGCAGTGTCAACTATATCAATCGGGGCAATTTGTAATAGACCTTTCAAACCTGGTACAAATGCGGCTAGAATTTGTAGGGCGAAAGAACCGCCGAGGGCAAGGGTTAAATATTGATTGGGGGGGAGTTTTTTGCCGCTATAAATACTGTGGGTTTTAGACCGACAGTAAAGGGCGTGCAATAGTTGCGCTGAGGTTAAACTCATAAAACCAATCGTACTTGCTGGCGCGCCGATGCCGTATTTGGTTAGGGCGTATCCGTAAGCTGCTAAGGAACTCGCAGAAATTATCGCCGATTCTAATAAAATTCCCTTAAAATCCGATGTTTTGATAATCGGTTCATCGGGATTTCTGGGGGGTTGACTTAATACATCGGGTTCTGGTTGTTCCAAAGCTAGAGCAAGACCGGGGAAAATATCGGTAACTAAATTTAACCACAACAATTGCACGGCATTTAAAGGTTGACCTATCCCACCAGCGGTAGCGGTAAGCATGACAATTATCTCGCTCATGTTGGTGGATAGGAGGAAATGAACCGATTTGCGGATGTTGTTGTAGATAGTTCGCCCTTGACTGACGGCAATGATGGTGGTTTCCAACTTATCGTCTTGCAAAACAACATCTGCGACTTCTCTGGCGACATCGGTTCCCGTGTGCCCCATTGCAACGCCAACGTCAGCAGCTTTTAAAGCGGGGGCGTCGTTGATGCCATCTCCAGTCATGGCGACTACTTTGCCCGCGTTTTGCAAAGATTGAACGATTTGTAGTTTATTGGCAGGACTGATGCGGGCGAAAATATGAATGCGATCGCACAATGCTTTGATCACTTCTGGATCGAGTTTGCCCAATTGGATAGAGTCGATGATTTCCAAAGGTTCGCCTTGACTGAGATTCAATTCTTTGCCAATCGCGTAGGCGGTAGGACTTTGATCGCCGGTAATCATCACTGTCTCGATTCCCGCTTGATGGAAGTCGCCCATCAACGTTTTGACGCCGCTGCGGATCGGATCTGCCATGCCGATAAGTCCCAACCAAATCAAGTTTTCTGGACTGTTGGAAGCAGAGGCGGGGAAATTTTCGTCCTTTTCTACATCAGCATAAGCGACGCCCAGCACTCGCAGCGCTTTACCTGCCATGCGATCGTTTTCTGTCTCGATTCTCAGTCTATCTGCTTCTGCGAGGGGAACTATTTTCCCATCTTGAATTTGCCAGTTGCACATATCCAACACTTCTGTCGGACTGCCCTTAACCGCAACCAATTTATGATGCTGGTTCAAATGCACCGCGATCATATAATTCTGAGTTTCGGATCGGTGTTTGATTTCCACCAGCTGATATTTTGCTCTCAGATCTATAACGTTGACTCCCGCACCAATTGCCAGATGAATTAAGGCATTTTCCGTAGCAGATCCGCGCACGACATATTCGCCATTTTGCTGTCCGTTGACTTCGCTTTCATTGCACAGAACCGAGGCGTGAATTAGTTTTAACAGTGGATCGCAACCATAGGGGTCAATCTTCTGTTCTCCAGCAATAAATTGACTCTCAGAAACCTTGATACATTGATGATTTGTACATACTTCTACCACCGACATTTTGTTTGCTGTCAGGGTGCCGGTTTTATCCATACAAATAACCTGAACCGATCCCAAGGTTTCTACCGCATCCAGGCGACGAATCAGGACGTTGTGCTGCCGCATCTTGGCAATACCGAGCGCGAGGGTAGTAGTAGCAACTGCTGGTAGTCCTTCGGGTACAGCTGCAACTGCTAGCGAGATGGATGTTTTGAGCATTTCCAGGAAACCATATCCGCGCCAAAGTCCAATCGCAAATACAACGCCGCAAACTGCCCCAGATATTAATACGAGTTGGTTTCCCGTTTGGTCGAGTTGCTTTTGCATTGGGGTGGCGGGGATTTCCGCTTCGCCTACGAGGGTTTGAATCTTGCCCATTTCGGTATATTTTCCCGTGGCGACGACAACCGCAGCACCTTGTCCCCCGGTGACTAATGTTCCCATGTAAACCATGTTCGCGCGATCGCCTAAAGGAACATCTTCCCCGCCGAGGGTGGCAATTGTTTTGTTCGCGGGCATACTTTCACCCGTCAAGGCAGATTCATCCACGCTTAAACGATTGGCGGCGATTAATCTGGCATCTGCGGCAACATAACTGCCGGGTTTAAGAATTAAAATATCCCCCGGAACGATTTGGGCAGCGCTAATTTCGATTTGATTTCCATCTCGGATTGTCAATGCTGATGGTTTAACCAAACTTTTCAGCGAATTAACGATCTTTTCTGATTTGCTTTCCGTGGCGTAACCGATGATGGCATTAATCACAACCACGCCCATAATTACCGCTGCATCGGCAATTCCTCCCGTGACAATCGAACAACCCGCCGCGACGGTTAAAAGGCCGACCGGAAGCGATTTAAACTGGTCGATAAAAATACTTAATCCAGACCGCGGAACGGATTCTGATAACACATTTTCTCCGTATTGTTTGAGCTTTTCTCGCGCCGATTTGCTCGATAATCCCGCTGTTTTTGATGTCTTAAATTCAGCAATGATAGAATCTGCCGGTGTTAGATGCCAGGGTGCAATTTTTTGCGTTTGAGCCGAGTTGAAAACCATAATTTGGCTTAAATTACTTCTGTCTTTAGATAGATTTTTAGCTGCTATCGAGCGAACGGGGTTATTTTGTGTTTTGTAGTTTAATACCAGGCGTTCGATCAAAGTGGCAATATGAGAAAAGCTGCGATTTGGGGCGAAAAAAACGACAATATTGCCAGTTAACGGGTTAGCACTAACTTTTACTATGTCACAGTTCTGAATCAATTTAAATTCTAGGTGTTGTTTGAGAGATTCCGAATGGTAAAGTCCGTTGACTTTAAACCTCGCCCTTCCCCGAACAGCGGTGTGGATAGGCTGCACTAAAGGATGGTGATTTCGATGGGGGGTGTCTGTGCGATCGCTCATTTTTCTTTGCACCCTGTCCGTAGCTCTCTTAACAATTCTGCATTTTAAGATATACAAACAATGTGAGTAATTTGTGAGGTATTTATCAAGAAATGTTACAAAAATTACTAACGATCGAACTGCCAAATTGGCAACCAGTCTTTGATGTTCTCAGATACAGTTTTGATAACGACTTACTTGCAAGCTCAAACTAGAGAGAGCGACTGTATGCACGCGCGCGATCGCAGCAGAAAGCAGTCAGGTAGGTCGCTCTTTTTTACTCGCAAAGGAGAATGTAATGTCGTTAGAAATCCTGGCAAAAGTCAAAGAGTTTATTGTCAGACTGGTGAAAGACCAAGATTTCCGCGCCCAACTAATGAGCGGGAAAATCGACCAAATTAGAACAGCCATGCTAGAAAGTGGCTATAACTTTTCCAAAGAAGAATTTGAAACAGCCACGCTGAAAATATTAGAGTTAAAAGAAGCGGGTGAATTCCACGAACTCACAGAAGAAGAATTAGTGGGAGCCGTGGGCGGATATATCGGAAAGCGTCCGATAATTCAGCCTTTATACGGGGTAATTTGGTGGCCTCCTAAACCGGAACCAGAACCGCTACCAGAACCAGAACCATTACCGGAACCGATCGACGTGCAGCCGATGTATGGAGTGGTAATCGAGCCGATCGATTTCGAGCCAATCGATCCAATTTATCAACCGATGTACGGAGTTATCGTCGCAGATGAATACTAACTTTAACAGTGGACAGTGGACAGTGGACAGTGGACAGTGGACAGTGGACAGTTGACAGT
>CAYXCW010000058.1:26448-44504 GCA_964463555.1 uncultured bacterium | reverse complement strand
TCCACTGTCCACTGTCCACTGTCCACTGTCCACTGTCCACTGTCCACTATCAACTGTCAACTATCAACTATCAACTGTTCGCTGAAACCTACGGGCGTCGCCATTCCCTTGAGCGTTGAGCAAGTATTAACAATGCATAAATCGCTAATAAATAACCAGTAGCCAGGAAGGGAATCATTAGAGGCATATCGTGGTAAACCATAATTCAGTTAGGAGTAATATGGAGGGACGTCAAGTTTGATAGCAATAAGGGTTTGTCAGCTTGTCAAAGCGATTAATTCGCGCTGACATCTGTCATACAAGGCAACGTTTGGAAACATAATTGCCTCCAAATGCTGTCTCAAGTTAATGTAGAACTCTAGGCTGCGCTTAGAAACTTTTTTTGCCGCGCCAAACCTAGAATTTGTTTAAGGAACAAATTCTCCGGGACTAATAAGCAGTAACAGCAGCTGCAAATTTTGCGCTACCCCTACGTATAAATAACCAGCCCCTCTGTCGCACCCTGCACCAGCTACTGCTGGCTGTTTGGGAGCAAGTATCTGAATTTTTTTGAAATCCTTACTATCTAGACTATCACAAGCTTCTCGGCTTTTCGACACTGTTTCCCAAAATGCTTAACAATTTTACAAAAATTTTTTTAAAGCCTCGGCGAGTGAGCTTCTGCCTGTAGATGCGGGTTTTGATGTCGTTGTCCGCGATCCCCGTGGGGTAGAGTCAGGAGTTACCCCTTTTACCCCCCCTACCTCAACCGGCTTATTCCCATCTATGAATGGGTTCGCTTAAAATGAGTACAGAATATGTTAAATTTCGTAAAAATAACGCCCGAACCGGCAGATCCATGACTTCAGCGACTTCCCTATTTTCCCCTGTAGAAGTAGACTTGCGCTTGCTGTCGGAAAACCTCAAGCAGCTTGTTGGCAACCGTCATCCTATCCTGTCTGCGGCAGCGGAACACCTTTTTGGAGCAGGGGGAAAGCGGGTAAGACCTGCGATCGTCCTGCTGATTTCGCGGGCGATGATGCGGATGCAAGATAAAGACATTACCCCCCGGCATCGACGGCTAGCGGAAATTACCGAAATGATTCACACGGCTAGCCTGGTACACGATGATGTGGTAGATGAATCAGAAGTGCGTCGCGGCGTTCCTACGGTTCACAGCCTGTTTGGTAACCGTATCGCCGTACTGGCGGGTGATTTTTTGTTTGCTCAATCTTCCTGGTATTTAGCCAATCTGGATAACTTGGAGGTGGTTAAACTCCTGTCGCAAGTGATTATGGATCTGGCAACGGGTGAAATTCAGCAAGGACTCAATCGCTTCGACAGCAGCTTATCGTTTGAAGCTTATTTGGAGAAGAGTTACTATAAAACGGCTTCTCTGATTGCTAACAGCTGCAAGGCAGCTGCGGTTTTAAGCGATGTGCCTGTCGAGATGGCTGAAAATGCTTACAGCTATGGGCGCCATTTAGGTTTGGCGTTCCAAGTGGTAGATGATATTCTGGATTTCACCGGCTCTACAGAAGCATTGGGTAAACCCGCCTGTGCCGATTTGATCGGCGGCAATTTGACAGCACCCGTCCTGTTTGCCTTGGAAAAAGAACCATTACTGGAAGTGCTGATCGAACGGGAGTTTTCTAACCCTGGAGATTTAGAGCAGGCGATCGCACTGATCGAAGCCAGTCACGGCATCGAACGGGCGCGGGAATTAGCCGCCACTCAAGCTAAACTCGCTATGGAGTGCTTAGCTGATTTACCCCCCTCCGAGTGCCGTCAAGCTTTGATTAGCATGACTGACTACGTTCTGAGTCGTCTGTACTAGCACTCATCCACAAATCGACTCAGGCGATGTCGGGAGGCAGATTGCTGCGTTGACGACGCTGTTGTGACTGACTTTGTTGCAGGTGCAGTTGAATTAATGATTGCAGATCTTCGCGACTAACTTCGGTGGCGGCAGATCTGTTTCCTGACGTCTCAAAAAAAACGATGCTATTGACGGCTTCCATTGCCACCAGTTGGAACAAAATATGGGTAACTGGCATCGGGAGAGCGATCGCTTGCGTCTGTGACATCGTACTCTGAGCAGTCAGAGCATCCTGCTGAGTCGGAAAAGCATAGATAACGCGCTTTTCTAGTAGTGGATTACCACGATTGCTTAAAACTGTCAAGACCCAATCAGCATTGAGGGTTTGCAGAATGTAGTATTGGGAATGGCGCAACTTCTGAGCCACCTGCTTGAGAACGGGAGCGATCGCGCGCACCACCTGGGGCGTAGTCCCATCTTGGGGAGCATTGTCGATTAAAACTTGAATTTGTTGATTTAAGTTCATGGGAGGCAAGCCGATGCGCTGAGAGTTCCCCTATTGAGTCTAGATCAGAGGAAGAGCGATCGCGCTTGCTGATAGGATTGATGTCAAGAAACCGGGTTTCTCTGAAAAATCGTCTACAAAGAAACCCGGTTTCTGGCCTCGTTGTGGTTAAGTTTTAGCTAAATTTCCCCGCCCGAGTAACCATCCATCTGCGCCGTCTCGGCATCGTGTTTGGCACCTAAGAGCCGCAGTTGATCGACCTTGATAATGGGTGTGGAGCGATTAGCGCCCGTGGCACCATCCCTCCAGCGATCCAACTTTAAAGAACCTTGCACCCCAATCAAGCTGCCCTTACGGACGTAATTGGCAGCTACCTCTGCCGTTTTGCCCCAGAGTTCCAAATTGAACCAATCAGTTTGATTGCCATCACGAGTCCAACGGTTCACCGCCAGAGTCAACCGACACTTAACGCTACCGGACTCGAAATACTTCACATCAGGATTTTGGCCTACATGGCCTACGAGAGTTACTAAATTTACACTCATACTACCAATTCAGTACGGCTGTACTCTTTTGTCGTCTATCTACTTTAGCCCAAAACACGCAATTGAAGCATTTCCATGCTATTGACTAAAGAATTGTCCTGTAGAACTAGACGCCGTGGAGAAAACGTAATAGAATCCAGCACGGTTAGGTAGTAGTACAAACAAGTATTTGAATTGGGGGCAGTAAAATCGCGTGGGTATTTTCAATCGCCTTCCCTCTTTTTCCAGGGACATGGGTATCGACCTCGGAACTGCAAACACGCTAGTTTACGTTTCGGGTAAAGGTATTGTTCTGCAAGAACCTTCTGTAGTTGCCATTGACAAATATACAAGGGAGCCGATCGCAGTCGGAGAAGAAGCGAAAAACATGCTGGGGCGTTGTCCCGGTAACGTAGCAGCTTTGCGCCCCTTGCGCGATGGCGTCATCGCCGATTTCGATACCGCTGAAATTATGCTCAAGCACTTTATCCGGCGGGTACACGAAGGTAACGCTTTAGTCTCGCCTCGCATCGTGATTGGCATTCCCAGCGGCGTTACCGGCGTCGAACGACGAGCGGTGATGGATGCGGCAATTCAAGCAGGCGCTAGGGATGTGCGCTTGATTGACGAACCTGTAGCGGCAGCAATTGGAGCCGGATTGCCCGTAGCAGAACCTACAGGTAACATGATTATCGACATCGGCGGCGGCACCACGGAAGTGGCGGTTTTGAGCTTGCAGGGGACGGTAATCAGCGAATCGGTGCGAATTGCGGGTGATGAGTTGAACGACTCGATCATCCAATACATGAAGAAAGTTCACAATCTGGTGATTGGAGAACGAACCGCTGAAGAAATCAAGATTCAAATTGGCTCGGCTTATCCCACCGATGCCGATGAAGATACGATTGTCGAAGTTCGAGGCTTGCACCTGCTTTCTGGTTTACCGCGCACCGTGACGGTTAAAGGGCCAGAAATTCGCGAAAGTATGTCGGAACCGCTGTCGATCATTGTTGATGCAGTCAAGCGCACTTTGGAACGCACTCCTCCCGAACTGGCAGCGGATATTATTGACCGGGGGATTATGTTAGCAGGAGGCGGCGCCCTGCTCAAAGGTCTGGATACTCTGATTAGCCACGAAACCGGCATTGTGGTACACGTAGCCGCAGATCCGCTGAGCTGCGTGGTTTTGGGAACGGGTCGAGTGTTAGAAAATATCAAACAGCTCGATCGGGTATTTAGCGGTTACTCTCGCCCGATGTAATTGGTTTGAGAAAGGCGTTGAGAATTAAAAAGTAACCTTCCTGTTTTAACGTCTTTGCTCAAGCGGTTAATCTTTTGTGTCGCAACCCCCAACTTGATGAATGGGGATTCAATTCCCTGGCAACAAATCAACCCTAGTTAAAACTAAGACAGGATAAAAATTTGACAAAATAATTGATAATTTTGTGCCTCCAGGATCGCCCTAGTATGGTTGGGTTTGCAAGCGCGCTCGCCGGAATTTTTCCCAGCGAGCGATCGCGCTGTATTCTATTTTGGTGGTGGAATTTGGCACATCAGACGTAGATGATGCAGATGAGAAAGATAACGAAGTAGGATTCCTCTGTCAAAATAAAACGAGAACTCAAAAGTTAAAACTTGCAACGCTCTATGTATACGCTACGTCGCTGGTGGGATCGGCATTGGTCACAAGTAGTACTGGTGAGTTTAATCGCCAGTGCTGCCTGGTTTGCAAAAGCTACCCAAGGAGCAGCCATATTTGAGCTTTACCAGTTGGTCACCCGTCCTTTTCAATCAGATTTAACCAAACAGGAGCAGATAGCCGATGCTCGGGTGTTGGAATTGCAGGCGCAGTTGGGAGAACTAGAAAGCCAAAATCAAAAACTAAAACAACTATTGGCATTTCAATCCCAGCAAAAAGGCCAAGGAATTGTGGCTCCCATTATCGGGCGAAGTGCAGATCATTGGTGGCAGCAAGTCACTTTGGGTCGAGGTTCCCAAGCCGGGATAAAAAAAGACTACGTGGTAACGGCTCCTGGCGGGTTGGTCGGTCGGGTGACAGATGTTACTCCCAATACGAGTCGGGTTTTGTTAATCAGCGATCCTAGCAGTGGAGTCGGCGTTATCATCGGTCGCAGTCGCTACATGGGTATTATGCGGGGTCGCTCGAATAATAAAGCAGTGATGCAATTCTTTGAAAAAACTCCAGATGTTCGCAAGGGCGATTTCGTAATGACTTCATCTATTAGTCATTTATTTCCGTCAGGCTTGCCGGTAGGGCAGGTAGAATCAGTAGATTTGAGCAAAAATCCGGCACCAGAAGCGACGATTAAACTGTCAGCGCCGATGAATAGTTTGGAGTGGGTTGTAGTCTACCCGACTCATAGCAACCCGGAATAACGAATGTTTTTAGACTTCAAATTAAATTGGAAATCTCAAAACTGAAATGAGGAGACTTTAACCCTTGCTTGACATCGCAAATTGGCAGACCTACCGGCAACAAATTGGCAATTGGATGGTAACGATTGGCTCGATAGCGATCTGTGCGACGCTGATGCCGGTAAGATTACCGGGAATGGATTTGTTGGGTCTTGGTCCCAACTGGCTATTGATTTGGGTGGTGGCTTGGAGCGTCAAGCGGACGCCGCTACAGGGAGCGATCGCTGGTTTAGCTCTAGGCTTAATACAAGATGGGATGACAAATCCCTATCCGAGTCACGCGATCGCTTTAGCCTGCGTAGGCACGATCAGCGCCCGGATCAAAAAGCAACGGTATATTCAAGAAGATTTTATTTCCGTAGCATTGATTGTATTTGGGATGGCGGTGGTGGCAGAAACGGTAATGGCGATTCAGTTTGGGATTTTACGCGATCGCCAGTTAGCAGAAATTTGGACTGACTACCAGCGAATTGCCCTCGCGTCTGCTATCCTCAGCAGTCTCTGGGCGCCGGTAGTTTACTATCCGCTCAATCTTTGGTGGAAACGGATAAACTTGCAAGAGTCTTAGTTAACAAGACCTGCGGAATTCCCCATCCGACGGGAGCGGTGGGGATGAATAGTAGGGGAAAAAATAGGGGTACCCTTACCCCTATTTTTCCCAATCTCCTATCTAAAAAACGTGATATAGTAATTTTATTGTAAAGCGCCAGTTGAAGCGATCAAGGATAGTAAATAACGCATGGCGACAAGAAGGCAAACATTTCGACTGTACCCCAACAAACAGCAAGAAAATAAGCTGTTTGAGGCACGGAGAAATCATGCCTATTTGTACAATGCCTGCATAGCTCATCGTCGCTATGAGTGGAGAGCCTCTCAAAAAACCGTTACTTATTTTGAGCAACAAAATTGTTTACCTGCATTCAAAAAAGAATGGGTTGAGTTTTCCTATTTGCACTCACAAGCACTGCAAGCTACGGTTAAGCGCGTCGATTTAGCTTATGGTGCATTCTTTCAAGGATTGAGAAAGAAACCTAAATTTAAGTCAATTCGCGACTACTCCGGCTGGAGTTATCCAGCGACATCTGGCTGGAAGGTTAATAGTAACGGTAAGCACGGAAGCGTTACTTTAAATGATTTGGGCATCACGATTAGGATGCGCGGTCAATCAAAACAATGGGGCATTCCTACTACCTTGACTATTGTTTACAAGCCGGGTACGAATCAATGGTTTGCATCATTTACCGTCGAGATCGCGACACCGGAAACTAAATTTGGTTCGGATTCGGATTTGAATTATGAATCAATTGTATGTTTTGATTTGGGGACAGAAACAGCGCTAACTCTTTATAATGGAGACACTTTTACCGAATTGGAAAATCCGCGCTTTACTCAGCGCTGCGAGCAGTTAATTAAGCGAAAGTCTTCAGATTTGAGGCGTAAGCGCGCACCTAGTCGGAAAAAGAAAGTTAAAGCTTCAAGACGGTGGAGGAAGACAAGAAAGCAGATATCTAGGCTGCAAAGAAAGGTAGCCGATCAACGCCAGGATTGGCAGCATAAGGTGACATCAGAGATTGCGAGTCGTTATGACATCGGTGTCACCGAACAGTTGAACACCAAATCCATGACGCGCAAAGCTAAAAAAGGCAGCCAACGTAAAAAGCAGAAAGCCGGACTTAATAAGTCAATTCTTTCTGTTGGTTTCGGTGCACTGAATAAAATGATGGCGTACAAAATTGAACAGAAGGGTGGTTTGATGTTGATGCTGCCGACAAAACAAATAAAACCATCACAGCGCTGCCCTAATTGTGGAGTAGTCCATAAAGACTGGGCAGATTTATCAAATCGCTATCACGTTTGCGGTGATTGCGGATTTGAAACACCTCGCGATCGAGGTTCGGTGATGGTTTTATATAATGTTGAGACTAATGCACAACCGGGGCTAGGAACTCGCCTCGTAGACTGTGGATGTCTAGGCTCTACTAATTCGACCAGTAAGCGCAAGCATACTGGATCGATGAGGCAACTTGGACAAAGGAAGCGTCAAAAATCCAGCCTCAATTTGGATGGGGAATTAGAAACCCCGTCCTCCTGTGAGGCGGGGTAGTTCATTCGTTCGTGCTTCCAAGGCAAACTAGAACTCAGGGAAAGGGCAGGAACGATGAACAGCGAAGAATTTGACCGCGCCATGATGCGCCGATGTCTGGAACTTGCCCGCAAGGCTTTGGGACGAACTGCTCCCAATCCCCTCGTCGGCGCTGTAATCGTCAAAGACGGACAGATTGTAGGGGAAGGATACCATCCAGCGGCGGGACAACCCCATGCGGAAGTGTTTGCACTGCGAGAGGCAGGAGAAAAGGCCAAGGGGGCGACGATTTACGTCAGCTTGGAACCTTGCAACCATTACGGGCGTACCCCTCCTTGTTCGGAAGCTTTAGTGGCAGCTGGTGTGGCGCGGGTGGTGGTGGGAATGGTCGATCCGAACCCCCTGGTGGGTGGCGGCGGTATTGCCCGCTTGCGCGCGGCGGGAATTGAAGTGGTAGTGGGTGTGGAAGAAGAAGCTTGTCAAAAGCTGAATGAAGCATTTGTGCATCGCATTTTATACCGGCGTCCGTTTGGTATTTTGAAATACGCCATGACGGCGGACGGTAAAATTGCTGCCACGGGCGGACACAGCGCTTGGATTACCTCCCTAGACGCGCGCAGCGAGGTGCATCAACTGCGGGCAAGTTGCGATGCAATTGCGATCGGCGGTAATACCCTGCGCCAGGATAATCCCCATTTAACCAGCCATCAGACCGATGCTCACAATCCCCTGCGGGTGGTGATGAGTCGCACGCTGAACTTACCAGAAAAAGCTTACCTTTGGGAGACGACAGAGGTACCGACGTTAGTGTTAACTGAGAAAGGCGCAAATCCAAAATTTCAGGAGTATCTGAGGAAACGGGGCGTGATGGTGGAAGAACTGGTGTCTTTGACGCCAGAGCGGGCAATGGCTTACTTTTATGACCAAGGTTTCCTCTCGGTGCTGTGGGAATGCGGCGGTATATTGGCTGCTAGCGCGATCGCTCAGGGTGCGGTACAAAAAATCCTCGCGTTTATTGCCCCCAAAATAGTTGGCGGTACAATCGCACCTACTCCCGTAGGCGATCTGGGCTTTACCACTATGACTCAGGCGCTGACTCTAGAACGAGTTACTTGGCGCGTCATCGGTCAAGATTGCCTAATGGAAGGTTATTTACCCGTACCACCTCGATAGGGGTTAGGGAGTAGGGACTAGGGGTTAGGTTAAGAAGAGGTTACCAGAATTTTCGGAAAAGTACCGTAAAATCAGGTTTCTCAGATCGACTGCTAGCAAATTATCCTGGACGGGAGTATATATCCAAGAAGGAAGTGAAATAGACTATCTACAGTACTTATGCTGGAATTTGCCATTTTAAGCCTTTTAGTCGGAAGTCTCGGCTTTCAGGCTTCTTTAATCGGTGGATGGATGCGCTGGCGGACAATTGCGATCGCTCAAGAAGAGGAAGAGGAGGAAGAGATCTTGACTCGTTATGATTTTAGAGCTGACATCGACACGGCTGTAAATGGTCAAACAAACGGATCGGCTCAATCGGGAGCGCGGGATTTACGCCTGTTGGGCTGGGAATTTAAAATTGTGCGTGCCAATCGCGACTTGTTTCGCAACCAAGCGATTTTACAACGTTTGTGCGAAGAAGAAGCGGAGGCAGGCTGGGTGATGTTGGAAAAACTCGACGATCGAAGGGTGCGATTTAAACGCCCCGTAGCCCTACGGGATTTAATTAAACCAGAACGCCTGTCTTTCGACCCCTATCGGTGTCATTATGGCCCGACGATGAGTCCTCTGGGTGTATTGTTTGCGATCGCTGCTATAAGCGCTGTTATTCTCCCCGCCTATTTAGGTTATGCTTTGGTATCTACAAGTAAAGGCTATTCACCTAAAGGTTTACCATCCCAGTCGAATCAAAGCCAAAATTCAGAAAAAGTAATACCATTACCATCGCCAGTTGATTAGGTAATGGGTAATAGGTAATGGGTAAAATAAATACCAATTAGCAATTAGCAATTACCCATTACCATCTACAAAATTTGCGACAAAAACTTGCGAGTCCGTTCTTCTTTGGGACGCTGGAAAAATGCTTCTGGCGTCCCCTCTTCTATTATTAAGCCGCTATCCATTAGAATAACTCGGTCGGCGACTTCGCGGGCGAATCCGACTTCGTGGGTGACTACTACCATAGTCATGCCGTCATTGGCGAGACTTCGCATTACATCTAGCACTTCCCGTACCATTTCTGGATCTAAGGCGGATGTAGGTTCGTCGAATAGCATAATTTTAGGTTGCATGGCGAGGGCGCGCGCGATCGCTACCCGTTGTTGTTGTCCTCCAGATAATTGTCCCGGATACTTGCCCGCCTGTTCTAATATTCCCACTCTCTCTAATAGTTGCATTGCCGTTGCTTGTGCTTCCGCTTTGGCTTTCTTTCGCACCCATATCGGAGCTAAAGTAATATTTTGCAGTACGGTTAAGTGAGGGAATAAATTAAATTGCTGAAATACCATTCCCACTTCACGGCGAATTGTTTCAATGTTACGCAAATCGTGACTCAGGGTAATGCCGTCGATTTCAATTTTGCCTTTTTGGTATTCTTCTAAAGCGTTGAATGTACGAATAAAAGTAGATTTACCAGAACCGGATGGCCCCATTATTACTACCACTTCTCCCCGATTGACTGAAAGGCTAGCACCTTTTAACACGTGAAATTTACCGTACCACTTGTGGACATCTTGCGCGACGATGATCGATGGGGATTCTGCGTTTGATATCATTGCTTAAATTCCTGTAAAATTAGAGTTTATGAAGCAATAAATCCTTTTTCTTGCAATAGGGAGTTAGCCCAAGCTGCATCTGGTTCTGATAGGGGTGGTACGCAGGATTGATTATAGTCTATTCTGGTATCAAAACCTGCCCGGTCGTAAACTTCGTTCACCAGACGTTGCAAATCGACGATTGGTTCAATTTCTCTAGGTGTTAACGGTAAAGACCAAGAGGGAATTGAGTCTCGCAAATTAAACAGATATAGGTCAGATCTAGGGCGGCGATCGCTGCGACTAATTAAAATGCGATAATCCGTTTTGGGTGGATTTCCAATAATTGGCATGGGTTTTCCACCTCTGAGTAAATCTATTTCGACTAAATTAGTCAGACTAGCTAATATATGATGCCGTTTGCGTTCGTATACCTCGCGTCCTGCTTTAGAACGCTTGTTTTTTGGTGAAAGAATCTCCATAACGGTAATGGCATGACTTTTTCCTTTTTCCCTAATTTCTAAATAAGTTTCTTTAACTTCCTCGATCGAAGGGACATCTACCTGGACGGGTTCAGATGGATTGAGAATTGTTGTTGATGAGGTCTGATTTCTAGGGGCGCGCATAGCTGTTTGTTGCGGAAATACCGCTACGTCGGGAATTCCGACTAAAAAGCTATTGTCTGCTTGACCGAGGTAGGTGCGCTTTTCAATCGCTATGTAGTATTTTGGACGCAGATGAGGGGCGAGATCGTCTGCGATCGCTACAATTAAGCGATTATGTAATTCAGACCAAAAGTCGGGATGTTCCAGATAGGGATCTACCCCCGGAAATGGTGAAGGCATGACAATACCTCAGATTTCTAACTTGCAAATATTTAATTAGTTATAGTTTCTATGTTACTGGCTTTTTCCATCGCTATGGTAAGAAGTCGGGGAGCTTTTTCAACGCCCTCCCACACCCAGTTGTTTTTCTAATTGCCGACTTGCCATTGACATGGAATAACAAAATACCCAATAAATCAATCCGACAAACAGATAAACTTCGGCATATCTACCCAAAAATTCTGGTTGTGCGAGGATAGAACGAGAAATTCCCGTTAACTCGACTAACGCAAATAACGACAGCAGGGATGTATCTTTAAATAACCCAATAAACTGCCCGACAATGGCAGGAATTACAGCACGCAACGCTTGGGGGAGTACGATTAATAACACGACTAAAGGAGCATTTAATCCAAGCGATCGCGCTGCCTCGGCTTGCCCCCTTGGCACTGCTTGCAAACCTCCACGCACATTCTCTGCCATGTAGGCGGCGCTGAACAGGACTAAACCTGCGATCGCTCGCAATACCCGATCCAATCTGATCTCACTTGGCAACACCAAAGGCAGCATTACCTGTGCAATAAACAAAATCCCAATTAATGGCAATCCCCGAATTATTTCAATATAAAAAATGCATCCCCATCGCAAAATGGGTAAGTTACTTTGACGCCCCAATGCCAACAATACACCCAAAGGAAATGACAGAATAATACTGACTGCCGACATCAACAGCGTTAGTAACAATCCATTCCACAAATTAGTTCCTACAGGTGTTAAACCCCATCCACCGCCAATTAGCCACCAAATGATGGGAAAAAATGCAATATAAAAAGGTAAAAGACCAAAATAATAAATCGTTTCTTTTAATTTTTGATTGGGTAATTTTGATTGCATCCAAGATCCGGCAACCAACGCCACCGTCAGCGCAAAAATTATCCAAATTCGCCATTGCTGCGTCACCGGATATCGACCAACCCAAAATAACCGCCAATTAGTACTAACAACTTGCCAATTTGCTTGTGTAAACACCCAACCCAGAAACCCTAACAATCCCTGCAACACTATCCAGATACAGAGAATTGTTAGAAGACTGTTGTACCAGGTATTAAATAGATTCTTGCGTAACCATTTCATAGTTTTTAAATTCGTAGTGAGGACTATAGTAACTCAAGTTGCTAGTTATGAGGTTAAGCGTTTTCGATCCCCCTAAATCCCCCTTAAAAAGGGGGACTTTGAATCTGGTGCTAGCCCCCCTTGTGAAGGGGGGTTAGGGGGGATCGAACCAAGCATATTTGTAACTAGCAACTTGCGTTAGTAGAATGGCATTAGGATAAGCGAGGCAGAGCCTCGAAGATCTCGTTCTCCGGGCTTACGCCTGGGAACGAGTTATAGCCCGCGTAGGCGTTGCTCTGTTTGTGTAGCCGCACCCTTAAGGGTGCGGCTGAAAAAGCTACAAACATTATCGTTCTTTGAGTTGTACGGTACGGTTTAATAAATTCATCAACAACGCAATAGTTAGACTAATTGCCAGATAGGTTACCATCAGCAACAGCATAACTTCAACCGCGCGACCTGTTTGATTAAACGTCGTCGATGCGACAAAATAAAGATCGGGATAGCCGACTGCGATCGCTAAACTAGAATTCTTGGCTAAATTCAAATATTGACTCGTCAGCGGCGGTACAATTACCCGCAAAGCTTGGGGAAAAATTATCAACCGCATTGCTAACCCAGATTTAAAACCAAGTGCTTTCGCCGCCTCCCACTGTCCTCGCGGCACAGATTGAATCCCACCCCGCACAATTTCTGCGATAAATGCACCTGTATAAAAGGTCAAACCAACCAACAAAGCGGCTAATTCTGGCGAAAACTTCAAACCGGGAAGTTCGAGTCCATTTTGGCTGAGATAAATCAACCCAAACAGGGAAATTTTATCTTCTACTTTTGGCAGACTCAAGAAAACTGCAAAGTACCAAAATAGCAATTGCAACAGCAACGGCGTATTGCGGAAGGTTTCCACATAAACTAACGCCAACTTTCTGACTAACCAATTATCAGAAAGACGCGCTATCCCTGCGGTAATTCCTACTATTGTTGTCAGAATAATTCCCGCAACCATCACCCGCAGGGAATTTAACAATCCGACTTGCAAAGCACGCGCATAAGTATCGGAAGGTTGATAGGAAATCAAAGTTTCGCCAATATCAAAAGATGCTTGCGAACCGAGGAAGTTAAATCCTAGTTGAATTCCCAACTGTTGTAAGTTGCGGCTGAGGTTACTCCACAAAATTGCCACTACAATGACTGCTACCAATACAGCCAATACTTGAATAGCAATCCGCCAAAATCGAATATCGCGCAATAATTTCATTTGGTAATTGGTAATTGGTAATTGGTAATTGGTGATTTCAGATTTAAGATGGCAGATTTAAGATTTAAGGAAATTTGAGTTACATTTGCAATCTGCTTTTCTCAAATCTGAAATCTGAAATCTAAGATCTGAAATTAACTATTACCTAAATGGTGGAGAGTAAAGTAACCCGCCTTTATTCCAAAGATTGTTTTGACCGCGAGGTAGGTTAAAAGGGGTTCCTGGACCAAGGTAGCGATTGTAAACTTCGCCATAGTTGCCTACATGTTTAACAATTCTAACTGCGAAGTCATTCGTTAAGCCCAGTCCTTCGCCTAAATTTCCTTCTTTACCTAAGAAGCGCTTGATATCTGGGTCGTTGCTGTTTTCAAAAGATGCTAAATTCTTTGAATTTATCCCTAATTCTTCGGCATTGATTAAGGCATAAATCGACCACTTGACGACATCATGCCAGCGAGAATCACCATTAGTAACTGCGGGTGCTAGGGGTTCTTTTGATAGTACTTCATTGAGAATTACGTGATTTTGCGGCTGTGGTAAAGTGGTTTTGCGGGATAGTAATTGCGAACGATCTGATGTTACTGCTTGACACCTACCTTCGGCGTAAGTTGCATAGGCGGTATTGATATCTTCAAACACAACTGGTTTATAAGTAATACCCCGCTTTCGCATTTGGTCGGCTAAATTTTGTTCGTTTGTCGTTCCTGTTTGGGTGCAGATAGCTTTGTCTTTTAAGTCTGCGAGGGTTTTGATATTGCTATCTTTTTTCACCATAATGCCCTGACCGTCATAGAATACCACAGGGGCAAATTCTAAACCTACAGAAGTATCGCGACTAATTGTCCAACTTGTATTGCGACTGAGGACATCGATTTCACCTGTTTGTAAGGCGGTGAAGCGTTCTTTGGCGTTGAGATTGCGAAATTCTACTGCATCTGGATTATCGAATATGGCGGATGCGATCGCGCGACATACTTCCACATCCAATCCTTTATAATTGCCTTCTTTATCGACAAAACTAAACCCCGGTAATTCGCCGCTGACTCCACAAATTAGCTTACCGCGACTTTTTACCGTATCTAAACGACTTTTTCCCTGCGCTGCTGTACCTCCAGTTGCAGATGTTTGTCCCGACTGTCCGCTACAGGCGGTAATGGACAATAGCAGGGGTAGAGTAAATAATATCAGGAAGCCCCATTTACGCATATATGCCTTTTACTTTCTCGCAGAAAGTTGCTTTTAGCTGATTTGTTGCGCTATCAATTATATGCTTGCAGGGGGTGAGAGCGCTTGTATTTGTTTTGGGCATCCTTCCATAGAGCGATCTTTCTTCACACCTAGCGTTCTTCGGCGAGATCTCGGATTAAATTCAAGCGCGAGTATAGGTAATTACTCACAGTATCGGCTTCGTCATGGTTGAGCGATCGCTCGCTTTTTACCTGCTTCACCAACCAATCTACCAGGCTAGCGTCGTCTAGTCTTAATAAAACGTGGGATTGGGTAGTCTCAATTACAGACCAAAGTTGGCGTAACATCGTAGGAGTCATACGACCTCTAGTTTATGATTGCTGCATAGTTTCAAGATACCCAATTGAGATCCTACTGAGTCTCAATACACACAAGTTGACACAATAATTACAAAATCCTTAATATTTTGACTAATAACTTGATTTGTGCTGTTTAATACATAGTTTGGACAATATATTTCTTAACATAATTTTGTTGTCCATAAAGTTCGCATCTACCTGGGGATAGAGATCTGGGGATGAATTTGGCGTGTTGAGGTGCGATCGCAAATTTTTTAATAATAACGGACAACATGCCCATCCCACAAGAATTTGGAGGCTAGAAACCCGGTTTTTCTAACAATACCTTCGCCAAAATCCAATACCCTTTAGGGTGTCGCTATACAAACCAAGGCTGCCTCGGCAGCCTGTAAAAATTTCAGCCTGCGAAGGCAGGCTTTGTTTGTGTAGCCACACCCTTTAGGGTGTAGGCGTTGCGGAAAATTGGCGAAGGTATTATCTAACAAACCGGGTTTCTGAGTGCATGTTTACTCCTCTAGCTTTGCCATCAGCTTTTCTAATTCCTCCTTCGCTTCTTTGGCATATTGCAAACTTGTCAGCGTCGCCAGGGTTCCGCTTCCTGCTGTTAAACTGGCTTCGGATACTTTATCTAAATACAGCAATCCTACTCCGCTTAATGTCATGATGGCAGATGCTGCCGTGACACCAAATGCTAGATTAAATGTTAGACGGGCTTGGCGTAATAATTCTTGCACGATTTCTGCTTTCATATTGGTATTGTCATCGCTGGATTGGGGTTGGTTGAAAGAGTTGTTCATGGTTGATTGACTTTTCAAATGCGTTCTTTATCCTGTTTTACATCGAGCAAAAATGTAGCGTCTAGGGCAAATAGATTTGTTGTTTATTGAACCTCTGCCCTATAAATTAGGGCAGATAGGTGGAGTGGTAAAATTTATCTGCCCTGGACAGGGAAATATAACTTCGGCTATATTTATTGACAATATGGGGGCTGCTGTCTCCAGTTCAATACACACAGAGGGTGCTAAATTCACTTAATAGCCAGAAACCTGGTTTCTCAACGCATCGATTCACCGCTGAAAAATATCTATGCTTCAATCTGATAAAGTTCAATCTAGTGCCGCCGGTAAAATTAAACTTAGAGAAGCTTATAGAGAAGCAGGTTTGACAATAAAAGAACTTGCGGAAACAGCTAATGTAGGTGAGGATACAGTTAAACGCTTGCTGGGAACAAAAGAATGTCCTAATGGCGTGGAACGATGGGCGGCGATCAATATTGCCAAGGTTTTGCAGATAGAACCTACAGATATTGTTGACCCAAAAGATTGGTATCCGCAGCAGCTACCGCCGGAATTTAGATCGCTGATTGAAGAAAAAATTAGACACTTCTGCGGTCGTAAATTTGTGTTCGATAAATTTGACGAGTTTGTCAATTCTAATCCCAATGGTTATTTTACCATTGTGGGAGATGCGGGAATGGGGAAAAGCGCGATCGCTGCCCATTACATTGCTTCTGTTCGCTCCTGTCCTGGTTATTTCAATATTCTGGCAGAGGGTCGCAATCGAGCGGAATTGTTTTTAGATTCTATTCGCCAACAATTGATTAATTTTTACAAGTTGTCCGACGCGGAAAAAGCAGATTTACCCACCTTACTCGCCAAAGTTAGCCACAAATTTCCCGACGAACGCATCATTATTGTCATTGATGCCTTGGATGAAGTTGAGCAAGAAGCTGGGGCAGAAAATATTTTATATTTACCTAAAACCCTGCCGCCTAACGTGTATTTCTTGATGACGCGGCGACCTTACGAACCTGGTCGGAAGCGATTGTTTACTGAAGTGTTGCAGCGGGAATTAAATTTAAACAGCAGCGAGTATTATGACTTGAATCGGGCGGATATTAAAGATTATATTCGCTTTTTTATTTACGAGGAATCGAAGCATAAACAGGCGATGAAAAAGTGGATCGATAATCGCCAGATTTCTGCCGAAACTTTTGTCGAGCAGGTGGCGCAAAAGAGCGAAAATAATTTTATGTACCTGCGCTACGTTCTGCCGGAAATTGCCTGCGGTTTTTATGATAACTTGAGTTTAAATCAATTACCCGATGGTCTAATAGATTATTATCAAACTCATTGGGTGCGAATGGGGATGGATACTGCACCCAATGAGTTGATGGTTGTGGTTTTATTTATCTTAAAAGAAGTTGGGACGCCGATTCCCTGCCAGATGATTGCTGATATTGCTAACCAGGATGAAGGTGAAGTGGAAAGCATTTTAGATCGGTGGATTGAATATTTGAAACCACAGCAAATTGATGGCGATACCTGCTACAACTTTTATCATGCCAGTTTCCTAGACTTCCTGAAAGCCAAAAAAGAGCTAAATAAAAATCGTAAGTTATTTAAGGATGTGAATCAAAGCATTGTGGACTACTGGGAAAGACAGATGGAGCAAGAGGACGAAGATGATGCGGAAGATTGCTAAGTCCTACCAGCAAAAAGCCTATTTAGGCAGGTTTCCCTATAATTTGGTTGAGTCGGGCAATTTAGCCAAATATTACAATTGCTTGACAGATTTTGGTTTCCTGGCTGCAAAGGTGAACCATCCTGAGTTGGGCGTGCAAGCGCTGATTGAGGATTACGATTTGATTGATGATGCAGAATTATTGACGCACCCAGAATACAACGAAGAGAAAGTCAAGTCGCTGAAATTGATTCAAGGGGCGCTGCGGTTATCGGCGCATATTTTAGCCCAGGATTCGACGCAACTGGTAGAGCAATTGTGGGGGCGTTTGCTGTATTTTGAAATGCCGGAAATTCAGTCATTGCTAGAAGTGGCAAGGCAGAGTAAAACTACTGGGTTACGCGCTTTAATACCTAATTTAACCCCCCCTGGTGGGCGCTTGATTCGTACCCTTACTGGTCATAGTAACTGGGTAAGTGCAGTGGCGATCGCCAACGATGGCAAGCTGGCAATTTCTGGGTCACATGATACCACGCTGAAAATCTGGAACTTGGAAAAAGGAAAAGAACTTTTTACCCTCACTGGTCATAGAAAATCGGTAAATGCAGTCGCGATATCGTCTGATGGCAAGCTGGCAATATCAGGGTCTGATGATAAAACGCTGAAAGTCTGGAACTTGGCAGAAGGAAAAGAACTTTTTACTCTTACTGGTCATAGAAAATCGGTAAATGCAGTCGCGATATCGTCTGATGGCAAGCTGG
>CAYXCW010000058.1:0-26348 GCA_964463555.1 uncultured bacterium | reverse complement strand
CAGTCGCGATATCGTCTGATGGCAAGCTGGCAATATCAGGGTCTGATGATAAAACCCTGAAAGTCTGGAACTTGGCAGAAGGAAAAGAACTTTTTACTCTCAGCGATCATCTTAGCTGGGTGAGAGCAGTCGCGATGACAATCTGGAAATTGGTAAAAGGAAAAGAACTTTTTACCCTCACTGGTCATCTTAGTGAAGTAAAAGCAGTCACGCTCACATCTGATGGCAAACTGGCTATTTCTATGTCATGTGATGGCACGATAAAAGTCTGGAATTTGGCAGAAGGAAAAGAACTTTTTACCCTCGCTGCTGGTGATAGTGACTGGGCAAGTCAAGTCGCTCTCGCATCCGATGATACGCTGGTTATTTCTGTGCGATTAGATACAAGGATGAAAGTCTGGAGCTTAGCAGAAAGAAAAGAACTTTTTACCCTCGCTGCTCCTAGTGGCATTGTCAGTGCAGTCGCGATATCATCCGATTGTAAACTGGCTATTTCTGGGTCAGGGGATAAAACGCTGAAAGTCTGGAACTTGGTAGAAGGAAAAGAACTTTTTACTCTCTCTGGTCATAGTGAATGGGTACGTGCAGTCGCGATATCATCCGATGGCAAACTGGCTATTTCTGGGTCAGGGGATAACACGCTGAAAGTCTGGAATTTGGTAGAAAGAAAAGAACTTTTTACCCTCTCTGGTCATAGTAAATGGGTAGATGCAGTCGCGATATCATCCGATGGCAAGCTGGCAATTTCTGTGTCATGGGATAACACACTGACAATATGGAATTTGGTAGAAAGAAAAGAACTTTTTACCCTCACTGATCATAGTAAATGGGTATATGCAGTCGCAATATCATCCGATGGCAAACTGGCTATTTCCGGGGATGATGATGCGATGCTAAAAGTCTGGAATTTGGCAGAAAGAAAAGAACTTTTTACCCTCTCTGGTCATAGTAAATGGGTAGGTGCAGTCGCGCTCACATCTGATGGTAAGCTGGCTATTTCTGGGTCAGGGGATAAAACGCTGAAAGTCTGGAACTTGGTAGAAGGAAAAGAACTTTTTACCCTCTCTGGTCATAGTGACAGGGTAAATGCAGTCGCGATATCATCCGATGGCAAACTGGCTATTTCTGGGTCATGGGATAATACGCTGAAAGTCTGGAACTTGGTAGAAGGAAAAGAACTTTTTACCCTCTCTGGTCATAGTAACAGGGTAAATGCAGTCGCGATATCATCCGATGGCAAACTGGCTATTTCTGGTTTATCTGATAACACGCTGAAAGTCTGGAATTTGGTAACAAGAGAAATTATTGCCAGTTTCGTTGGTGAGAGTCCGATATTATGCTGTGCCGTTACGCCGGATGGTGTGACAATTGTCGCGGGCGATGCATCAGGACGAGTGCATTTTCTGCGGCTGGAATGTTAGCAGCAATTGAATGGGATTGCGATTAATTCAACTTTGGCTGATGAAAATAACAGTAGAATGGAGTAAAGCGCTCAAACTTGCTAAATCGGGTGATAATGTGCGATTGTAGAGACATGTTATCGACGCCGTAGTCTCATGTCCTATAGCCAATTTGAAACCCTAGAACAGGCGCTCGACTCCTTTAACTTAACCGTAGTTGAGGCATCATTTTTCCCGAAGTTAGAAGCTTTAGCCCCATCAGAGCTATTAACAACATTTTTGAAGCGGAGTATTCCCATTGTCTCCGCAGCCAGTGAGAAAGCCCGTTCGGAAGGAATTATTTATCCCATACTCCTAGAAATTCGGGAAATCCTAGACGAAAAAGTATCCCTATTTTCAGGACGGGACTTCAATGTTGATGCCAGCGTCGGGCTAAATGGAATTGTTGATTTCCTACTAAGTCGCTCGCCGATTATCTCCGTACCCACCGCACCTGTCGTCGTGTTAGTTGAAGCCAAAAAAGCGGATATTGCCAGCGGCTATGGGCAATGTACCGCAGAAATGGTTGCAGCAATGCGATTTAATGCACGCAAGGGACTGGAACCAATTCCTGTATATGGTTGTATCAGTAATGGTTTGTTGTGGCGGTTTTTGAAATTGGAGGGAAATGAAGTAACTCTCGATTTAATCGATTATGGGTTGGAGCCTTTGGGAGCGCTACTGGCAAAATTAGTTTGGATGGTGAGTTGATGAGCGATTGGTTTGATTTGTAGATTGATTTGTTAAAATCAAGACATCATCCAATTTTATCAGCCCCATGAACAATATTACAATTTCTATTTCAGATGACCGACTGCTAAAGCTAAGAGAAATCGCCAATAACTTAAATGTATCAATAGAAGAATTAGTTTTGATGAGCATTGAAAACTTGCTCGTGCAACCAGAAACTTTCCTAAATGCCACTCAAGATCTTTTCAAAAAAAATACTGACCTAGAGCCAATGGTAGTTGACAAGTTTTATACTCTTGCCACGCAATGGCAAAATGAAGTCGCAGGAATGTCTTCCACTTCTCAAATGTCCCAACATCCTGCCTATCAGGAAATTATTAATATGGGAACTAAAATTGTGCCGCTGTTGCTATCTGAATTGACAAAAAATCCTCTTTACTGGTTAACAGCTTTGAGCGCAATTACGGGTGAAAATCCTATTAAACCAGAACAAAGAGGAAGAGTAAAACAGATGGCATCAGCATGGATAGAGTGGGGTAGAAACCAAGGCTACGCGATCGAAGAGAATGTATAGAAGACCTGAGCTTGAAGTAAAATGGCCCAATTTATCTCGTAGCGATTATCAAGTTACCAGTCCCAAATCGCAAGAATATAACTGCTTTGCGTGGGCTGCTGAGGAAGACGATCGCTGGTGGCAACCCATACCGGGAGATCAATTTTATTGGCCTGAAAATGTGCCGCAGGAGGAGACCTTAGAAGCATACATTCAGGCTTATCAAACACTGGGATATGAAATTTGCAATAGCGATTCATTAGAAGCTGGATTTCAGAAAATAGCAATCTATGTTGACTCTAGCGGCATTCCAACTCATGCAGCTAGACAATTACCAAATGGAAAGTGGACAAGTAAACTTGGATGGTTGGAAGATATCGAACACGAACTTGATGGGTTGGTAGGCGCTCGCTATGGAGTAGTTAGACAAATTCTCAAACGTGCGATCGCTTATAGTTCGGCTAATAGGATTGGTGAGTAGTTGAGTTTTTAGATCGCTATCTACTCAACCACTAATCCCCCGCCGAAATTCCCGCGTCGCTTCCACGTTAGAAGTCATCAGCACGCATTTTGATAGCAATTCGATGTCCAAATCTGGCACAATTTCACTCTGAGAAACTCGCTCATAACTGTCACCGCGCAGACAGTAAAGCGCAAACCGTCCATCTTCCCAAAACCAAACTTCTGGCACACCTAGTACCTGATAGCGTTTAAGCTTCTTTTCAATAGCGGTATTGAAAACAACTTCCATACAGAGATCTGGGGTTGTACCTCCCTCTCCAAGAAAATAAGATTCATCAGCTTGTGCTGATACAACGCCTTCTATTTCTTGAGTGAACCTACCTGTAGGTTTAAATTCGATGCCTTTTTCAACAAAGTAAATACCAAGTAGACCGCCAGTAAAACGGCTAATGGTTTCGTGTTCTAAAGAAACAGCCAAAATTTCTATCTCGCTCTCGTAGTAAAACAGTCTAATACCAGGCGAATCGTCAAACCCGGCTTCAATCAGTTTAAACTGCTCCCAGGTTAAGCCTGAATGGATGAAACGTCTATCGGTTTGTTTATCTATAGTTTGAGTCATGGCGATGTTCTCTGGTTTGGTTTACAATTTTGGTGCAACAAGTAAGTCCTAAAATTATTATCAACTTTCCCCGCTCATCCTGCATGAATTCAAAACCTATAACTCGGAGTGCAATAAATCCTAGAGGTCATCCGCCAGAATTTGAGCAAGTCATTCGAGAAAAGAGCGCAAATTTTGTCGGTCGCGAGTTTGTTTTTGCGGCTATAAATGACTTTTTGGAACGGGAGAATCGCGGCTATTTCACCCTCGTCGGCGCACCCGGTAGCGGCAAAAGTGCCATCCTCGCCAAATATGTCACCGAAAATCCCGATGTTGTTTATTATAACGCCCAAATTGAAGGCAAAAATCAAGTTGACCAATTTCTCACTACTCTCTGCAACCAATTAATTAACGATTACCCCCTCGGTTACACATCCCTACCCGATAATGTGACAGATGGCAGTTGGTTTCTGTCTCTTTTATTGCAAAAGATCGGTGAACAACTGGAACCAAATCAACGTTTGATTATTGCGATTGATGCTCTAGATGCGATCGATCCACGGAGTCAAACCCCTGGTTCAAATTTGTTTTATCTGCCCCGATATCTGCGCGATCGCGTTTATTTTCTCCTCAGTCGCCGCCCTTTTTTGCGGGAGAAATCTGGTTTGTTAATTGAAACGCCGTCTCAAGTTTTTAATTTAGATGCGTTTCCCAAACAAAATCGGGAAGATGTGCAGAAATATATCAATAATAATCTCAAGCTTTTAGAGCAAGAATTGGTTGATAATATTGCAGATTTATGCGAGAATAATTTTATGTATTTCAAGGGGATGGGGGATGCGATCGCTCTCCCATTAAATCAACTTCCAGACACCTTAAAAGCATACTATCAACAACATTGGCAGAAAATGAAAGGTGAGGAACTATCTGCTGTTGAATTAGGCGTGCTTCAGACACTTATCACCATTCCATCAATGGAAAAAGACGGAATATCGGCACAATTAATTGCCGAAACAATTGATGAAGATGAATATGAAATCGAGGAAGCTTTGGAAAATTGGTATGAGTTCTTAGTTAAAATAGAAATAAATGGAGAAGTTTGTTACAAAATCTATCATTCCAGCTTTCGCGACTGGTTAAGTCAGCTACTGTAGGGTGCGTTAGCGACAGCGTAACGCACCATCGCACCCTATTTATTCGCACCTCGCACATCTACTCAGATCTTGCACTCAGCCAACAGAAATAAATTTCACACCTGAAAGCTAAAACCCGTTGAAACGGGTTAAAACGTTGATTTTAGTTAGCTTTAGCTTACTTAAGCTTTCAGCCCCAAATTTATTTGGAGGCTGTTTATCGGGTAAGTGCAAGATGTGAATCTACTCAGATCTTGCACCACTATCAACAAGCTTTCAAAAACCGGGTTTCTTGACGAGAAATTCAGGCTTTCAAGCTGAGTTATTTGCAAGAAACCCGGTTTTTAGTCAAGGTGCAAGATGTGAATCTACCGACATAGCTTCATTTTTTGGCGCTTACTCAGCATAGCACCGATACATGCGATCGCAGCAAGCATCACTAAACCCATAGCAGAAGAAGGTTCGGGAATCGAAGTAGGATTAGGTTGCTGATAAGAATTACCAGCAAGTTTGACCAATCCAGATCCATCAATTCCAATACCTGTAGAAACAAGAAACTCCTCCAAAAAGTTTTCCATAAAGTCTACTTGCTGACTGGAAATCTGGCGCAAGCTGGGGTCAAGTTCAAGCAAATCTGCGACTGTAGAAATATCGCTGGGCTGTCGATTACCAGCAAAACTGAGCAGATTTCCCGATGTGGAATCGAGTTTGGCTAACCAAGTATCAAAAGATCCGGCATTGGTAGTTCCCAAAGAACCCTGAGTCACTCCTGTTACAAAAAGGTTACCAAAGTTGTCGCTGGTAATACCGTAAGCTTGCTCGAATTGGGAAGTGCCAAACTGTTGCAGCCATATTTGATTGCCATTGGTGTCGAACCTTGCCACCCAAGGGTCATAAGAACCGGCGTTATTTCCGCCTAAGTTGCTATTAGTATATCCGGTGAGGAAGATATTGTCCTGCGAGTCAATGTTGAGGTGAAAAGCTTGATCGTCACCAGCAGATCCAAACTGTTTAATCCATTGCCGATTGCCTTGACTGTCATATTTAGTTAACCAAGAATCGTAAGTTCCGGCACTATTTCCGCCTAAATTACCCAGCGTCCATCCCGCCGCATAAACGTTGCCTTGACTGTCAGTATCAACGCCCCATGCCCAATCATAATCGGGCGTACCAAATTGTTTTAGCCACTGCAATTGACCCGAATTGTTGTCGAATTTACCTAACCAAGCATCATAAATTCCCGCATTAGTTCCTGCTAAATCTCCGAGAGTCCATCCTGTGGCGTAAACGCTGCCATCTTTGCCGACTGTAACGCGGTAAGATTCGTCAAAAGCATCGTCTACACTTCCAGTTTTTGTGAACCACAACTGGTTGCCATTGGTATCAAATTTAGTCACCCAAAAATCATCGGTAGCAATCTCGATAGATGACCGAACATCGATTCCCGATAGGTAGGCGTTGCCATTATCATCGACATCGATGCTAAAGGATTGAAAAATTATATTTTCACCAAACTGTCGAATCCATAATTGATTTCCATTGCTGTCATATTTAGCAACCCAGGCATCGGTACTCGATGCTTGTTTGGGTGATGCTAAATTACCGGCGGTAATCCCCGATACGTAGAAATTACCTTGCGGATCTGTAGCGATACCGGAGATAGTATCAAAATCTGAAGTGCCTACTTGTTTGGTGAATAATAGATTGCCTTGGTTGTCATATTTAGCCACGAAAGCATCGCGAGATTCTCCGTTATTCGATCCTCCTAAAGATCCCGTTGTGCCTCCTGCTATATAAATATTACCAAAAGGATCGCTGGCAGTTGTGGCACTGAGATCGAATCCTGAAGTTCCTAATTGCTGAGTCTGCGGTAAAACGGGGCCTTGCGGTGAGGTGTTACCTTGGTAATTGAAATAGTTGGCGGCTAAATTTAAGTTAGAATTGCCAAGTAGAAAGCTGATGACATCCAATCCAGTTTGCTGTGGCTGAACTATTGCCGATCCCAGTCCAAGATCTACTAAAAAGTAGTCATTGGCTGTGCCGTGTAATTGAATGGTATCTTGTAAGGGGTTGAAGTCAGTGAGTAATGCAAAGTCGTTTAAACCGAGGATTTCAGGATTGCCGTTGGCATAGTAAGGTTTTTGCCATTCGCCTAAAATAAAAGTATCGTTCCACGAACGAAAACCGGGATCTTCTACTGTTAAATCGCCGTTGATTAAGTCAATTTGCGTTGCACCGGAAGTGGTTACAATAGGTTGATAACCTAGAATTGTATCGTTTCCAGTGCGAGCGAAAATGAGTTGACTGGGACGAAATCCGGCGGCGAGGTCGCTGTTAGGTGTGTATTGGTTAATGGTAAATAGTTGAGCCATTTGTTTTTAAATCCTTTGCGTTAGTCGGATGGTGCGTTACGCTGTCGCTAACGCACCCTACAATAGGTCACATGATGGTGCATTACGCTATCGCTAACGCACCCTACGATAGGTCACAGTTACGCTATGCGTGGTGCGTTACGCTATCGCTAACGCACCCTACGATAGGTCGCAAAAATGTTTGCGATCGCTCTGCCTCTGGTAAGTTACGCGAACGCTATTCGTGTCGAAAAAACTCTTGCTCAATTCAATATTTCCCGCATCGATTCATAGATGAATCGGCGGTGTTACCGAGTGCAGGTAAGTTGACAAATTAACTCACCCGCTTATTTTCAAAGCGATAAAGTCAAAAAATTTCTCTGAACTGAGTCACCCTAAGCTCAGTCTGCCACACAATCTATTAGCCTCGCGTTTGAGGATTACTTAGCACTTGGATTGAAACAGACGATTAAGCATTTGGTTTTGACTCTGTTTCACTAAATCTAAGTACTCGTTGCGAGTTCCATCTACGCGATAGTGGTCGCAGATTTGACAAAGTTTCAGGATATCCGATTGGCTGAATAGTTTATTGTGCTGGATTCCAGCATCATTCCGCCAGCGCCAGAAAGTTGTGCGGTCAATCCGGCGATCGCTATCGGGCCATCGCCGTCTGGATAGGAATTCTAGCGTTTCTTCTTGACTGAAGTAATATCCCGTCGGCAGCTTAGAAAATTCCTGCTTTAACTTGAATAATGAAATCAGAGGATTTAGTTCAGACAGTTTCATAAGCAACTCCATTCAATGGGACTTAGCCTGGATTCCGCATTAATAATGGTGTAGTACATCAACTTTTTTGTGTGCTACCTACCTATGGAGAAATTCAACAGTAAGCTTGAACTTGCGGCATGTGCTTTGATCGCATCAATCTGCAATTAAATTAATAGTAAACTGGTTGCTACTCAATTGCAACTCATATGCAACTTACATGCAACATTTATTATCCCACCCTGAAGGGTGGGGCTACACAAACAAAGCCCGCGCAGGCGGGCTTTGAAATTGAAAATACTTTCAATACAAGGATTTTTAATCTTTTTTCTTGGCTCTTGTTTGCTCTTCAGAAGCCGCTAATAATTGCCGCTCTAATTCTCTGACGCTAATGCCTAGTTCTGAAGCTGTTTTGGCTTTCCATTCTTCAAGTTCAGCTTCGTGCTGTTCTAACCATTCATGGACGATGAGGCGTGCCATTTCAGCTTTACGAAGCGTCTGGCGGCTGGCATGAAAAATCAGGCGCTGGTTATCAAAATTTGATATTGACAGGAAAAATCTTTGAAGTTTTGTCTTGTCTGAAAAGCCTGAATTGTTAGCCATAAAAATATCTAATTTTTGAATTAGCCTTTAGTAAAATTACCTCACTGGCACCTCCATAAAATCTGTCTATAGTAACAATCGAATATTGTGAAAAGTTGATAAGCAATACTCGATGGAGATGTGAAAGATTAGGCGCAATCAATCAGCGCCACTATGCTGCCTTACTAGCAGATCGTTGTTGTCTACAAGGCTGATTTAATTTTATCGGTTGGTATTTAAACCAGTCTACCTACATGCAACATTTTTGAAAAAATTTTGCGATCGCTCCCAAGTTCTAGCGGTTAAATTTTTTAAACACCAGGGTAACATTGTGTCCTCCGAAACCAAAAGAATTAGAAAGGGCAACTTCAACTGGTTGAGTGCGGCTGATTTTGGGAACATAATCTAGATCGCAAGCTGAATCGGGATGATCTAAATTGATCGTGGGTGGAATTATGTCTGTATTTACACTCATTACTGTTGCGAGCGCTTCGATTCCTCCCGAACCTCCTAATAAATGTCCGGTCATAGATTTGGTCGAACTAATGGCGATTTGATACGCATGTTGTCCTAAAGCTTGTTTGATTGCCGAGGTTTCATTAACATCGTTAGCGGGTGTGCTGGTGCCGTGAGCGTTGATATAACTTACTCGATCGGGAAATAAATTGGCATCTTTTAATGCTAGTGCGATCGCTTTAGTAGCGCCAAGTCCTCCAGGTACGGGAGCCGTCATATGATAGGCATCAGAAGTGAGAGCGTAACCGACAATTTCGGCGTAGATATGAGCGTTGCGATTCAGTGCGTGTTCTAGTTCTTCTAATATTAGAATGCCTGCGCCTTCTCCCATGACAAAACCATCGCGATCGCGGTCAAAAGGACGACTGGCGCGAGTTGGCTCTTCGTTGCGAGTTGATAGTGCTTTCGCGACTGAAAATCCAGTAATTGCGATCGGGGTAATTGCTGCTTCGGTACCGCCGCAGATTGTAGCGATCGCATCTCCTCTTTGAATTAATCTAAATGCTTCTCCTATCGCATTCGATCCCGCAGCGCAAGCAGTAACTGTACAAGAATTAGGGCCTTTTGCGCCTGTATAAATCGCTGTCAGTCCAGAAGCCATATTAGCAATCATCATCGGAATCATAAACGGACTACAGCGCTCTGGGCCGCGAGTCAGGTAAACTTCTTCTTGGTCTTCCATGACTTTTAGACCGCCTACACCACTGCCAATTAATACACCGATTTCAGTGGCATTGCGGTCGTTAATTTCCAGTTTGGCATCAGCGATCGCTTGCAGACTCGCAGAAACTCCAAACTGAGCAAAGCGATCCATTCGTTTAATATCTTTACGCTTTAAATAATCGCCCGGATCAAAACCTTTGACTTCTCCGGCAATTTGGCAAGGCAAACAACAGGCATCAAATAAAGTAATTGGTCTAATCCCACTGCGCCCCTCAATCAGTCCCTGCCAGTATTTTGTGACTGTATTTCCCAGAGGGGTAATGGCTCCCAAACCTGTAACGACAACTCGCTTTAGTTTAAATGACATTGGAGTTTGCTCCCGTTTTACTTAGTCGGATTGATTCTTCATTCTCCTCACTCACACCCATTAGTTGCTGATAGAAACGATCCAGATTTTCACATCCTTGATCGAGCGAAAATTGCCTGGAATCTTCCAAGGCTTCCTGAATCAGATCTGTATTGTTATTTAATAGCACTTTTTCAATGCAATTGGCTAATTTTTCCGCATCATTAGGTGGGACAAGATAGCCATTTATACCATCGAGTATATACTCAGATACTGCACCGCTCTCTACAGTTAAAACTGGAATCCCTGAAGCCATCGCTTCTACTACCGTTCGCCCAAAAGTTTCGTAAGGGGAAGGGCTACAAAATAGATCGCATGATGCTAGTAAATTGGCCTTCATTTCTCCTAGAATAAAGCCAGTAAAGTGGATGTGAGGCACTTTTTCGGCAAGACGTTTTAAGCGATCTACAACCTCAATCGGGCCATCTCCAGCTATGATTAAAGAACAATTAGGTTGTCTGTGTTTTAATTTGGCAAAGGCTTCGATCAGTAAATCAACTCTTTTCTCGAAACCAAGGCGACCCAAAAATAGCAAAACTTTGTGATGTTTTTCTTCGGCAGTTAACCAAGGTTCTAACCATTTACGATTGCAACGACTAGGACTGTAGATAGAAACATTAATGCCTAAAAAGGGAATTGTTTTGACGTTAGGAATGCCTAATTCTTTACAACTTTGGCTGGCGGCGGTGCTGGCACAGATGGTTGTATCGATCTGACGATATAAATAACTGGCTAATTGAGAACTACGGGCAAGATTTCGCAACCATTGCCAACCGGGATAAGCGGCTGAGAAGTTGTAAAGATCGGTATGGTATTCGGCTATGTAAGGAATCCGATGTTTTTTGGCATAGCGCAAACCTGGTAATTGCCAAGTTCCTAGTAAGAAAAAGCGTTCTACATCGGTGACAATAATTAGATCGGGCTGATAATATTGTAACTTTTTCCTAATGTAACTGGCGGCGATAAATTTGGGAACGTGGGTGAGTTTATAAGGGAGCCAAGGTTTTGAGGGATAGCGTTCTATAATCAAGTTTTCGTTGTGCGATCGCGCCAATGTCGGCTCTGATTTCTGTTGCCAATCCGGCGCAAATACAACCACGCGGTAGTTCCCTTGTTTGGCAAACCATTGGGCGCGTTCCCAATTAAAATGAGAAACACCACTGACATCGGGAGGGAAGCCGGTTACTAGAAAAGCTAGGGTTTGATTAGTTTTCATCATCGATCTTGAATGATTTGAACCGCAGAGACGCAGAGGACGCAGAGGAAGAGAGGAGGAGAGGAAGATTAAGTAATACCAAATCCGGGTTCTAGATCCCCTTTATTTTATAGCCCGCGTTCGCGCAGCGTGCCGGAGGCATAGGCGTTGCTCTGTTTGTGTAGCCGCGACTTTAGTCGTTCGGCATAAAAGGGGGGATCAAAGCGGATTTGGTATAATGCGTACTTTTGGAGTAGCTAAGAAACTGCTTTCAATGAAGTGGGAGAAGTAGGTATTGAGCAATTTAGAGTCTACGGGAGGACAGATAATAGATGTACCTGCTAAACTCGCTACTGTTTCCTGACAATTGAGCTTGACTCTTCTTTGTCCTAGCTCTGCAAAGGTGAGTTGTTCTTTAGACCATCTTCGCAGAAAGAAAGGTAACAAACCGTTTAAGGCATTGTCTTTAGATCCAAGAGTTTCTATGAGTTCTGCTTCCCATGCTTCATAAGAAATCTGGCGCACTGGATAGCCGAATTGATCGATCCAATTTGCTACTTGATTCCAACTGGAATAATGGGGATTGTTTAAGTGGAATGATTTTCCTAATGATTCCTGTTGTTGGGATAGATAAACAATCGCTTGGCTGACATAATCTACCGGAACAATCGTAATGGCGCAATTCATATTAGGCATACTTCCCATTTGAATGCAGCCTTTTAGAAATCGGCAGGTAAAATCATCTGTATTCCAGAATCCTATACGGCTATCTCCTGCAATTAAAGGTGGTCTGTAAATAGAAACTGGCAGTCCTCGCGTGCGGGCGATGGTGACTAATTTTTCTGCTACCCATTTAGTTTGGGTATAACCAAGGTCTATGCCCTCGGTATGAATAATTGGCTCTGATTCTGTTACCTCTTTATCGTAATAACCCGATGAGTCAAAAACTGCATCGGTTGAAACATAATGGAGAGGTTTTACTTTGAATTGGCAGGCTAATCTGAGAATTTCTTGCGTACCTAAAACGTTGGTTGGTTTTAATGCCGAGTAAGGATAGACAAAGTTTAAAACGGCTCCATTGTGATAAATGACATCGATTTTACGAGCTAATTGCTCAAACTGTTCTGTTGACAAACCCAATTTAGGTTGAGATAAGTTACCGATAATTGGAATAATTCTAGAACTGCGTTCTTCTTCCCAAAGGCTGTAATATTTCAGGTTGTCTTGGATTTTCTTCTTACCCGATTCGGCATCCTCTGCCCGCACCAGGCAATAAATATCTGCTTCAGTCTGATTCAAGAGTTCTTTAACTAAAAATGCTCCTAAAAATCCGGTTGCACCCGTTAAAAGAATTGAATTGATTGGCGCTGGTTCGGTATAAGCTGTCTCAGGATAAATTGAATCGTCTAAAACAGCTTCTTGATTTAGATCCAAGACATTTGCATTTACCTCTAAAGTGGAACGATCGGGATTAAATTGCTTCAGCAATAACATTGCCAGCGCGTCGATATTGGAGGATTGTAGAAAATCGGCAATGGGTAATTCTATCTGTAACTGAGACTGAATTGAGTTAACCAGTTCAATCGCTACAATCGAATCCATCCCCAGGTCAAAAAGACCTTGTTGAGAGTCTGGTAATTGTGATAATTTCAGCGATTTGGCGACTTCATTTTGCAGGAAAGTAATTAAAAGATTTTGGCGTTTCGATATCGCTGCTGACTCTAATTGTTGTAAAATTTCTGACCATTGATTCGATGGTTGATTGACCGTTTTCTGTGGTTGTGAGTTAATTTGTTCTAGGAGCGATCGCTTCCCCCTAACTTCATACAATCCTTTAAACAAACTCCAGTCAATATTGGCGACAGTTGTTTGCACGCAGTTGGTTCCCAGCAGGTATTCTAGAGATGCGATCGCTTGCGTTGGTGGCAATGCTTCAATCCCCATTCTAGACATCCATGTCTGAAATTCTTCTACCGCCATACCGCCGCCAGCCCAAGGCCCCCAATTGATACTTAAAGCGGGCAATCGCAGTTTTTGGCGGTAATGAGATAACAGATCCAGGAAATAATTTGCCGCTGCATAATGGGCTTGTCCTTTAGAACCCCAGACCGCAGAAATTGATGAGAAACTAACAAAAAAGTCTAGTTTTATTTCTTTGGTAAGTTGATGTAAAATCCAACTTCCTATTACTTTGGGGCGCAATACAGCGTCCAGGGTAGTGGGGGTTATTTGTGCGATCGCATCATATCCAGGAACGCCCGCTGCGTGTACAATTCCTCGCAGGGGTGACATCGATATTTTAATTTGATCCAGCACCCCGCGCATGTCGGTTTCATTAGCCACATCGGCTTGAACCACAAAAATTTTAGCTCCCGATTCTTCCATGCGACTAAGAGTTTTTTGCACCTGTTCGGAAGCCCCACGACGCCCAATTAATACTAATTTTTTGGCTCCCTTTTCCACCATCCACTGAGCAACTGTTAGTCCTAAAGCTCCCAAACCTCCGGTAATTAAATAAGTACCATCTGGTTGGAAGGTTAATTTTTGAGACTGTGGTAATTGCTTCCTGACTAAGCGGGCAACGTAACGCTGTCCATCCCGAAAAGCGATACGATCTTCCCCTTCAGAATCGACAATTTCTGCTAATAACTTTGTTGCTTCAACCTCAGTTATTTCCTTGTCTAAATCGATCGTTCCGCCCCATAATTCGGGATACTCCAAAGCCACAACTTTAGCCAATCCCCACAAAGGAGCTTGAGCTAAGTTAGGCAGCGAATCACCAACAGGTACTGCACCCTGAGTCACCAACCATAACCGAGGTGTAACTTGGGAATTGGCAATATTTTTACCCAGTTTATGGATTAAATACAGGACGCTACCAACTCCCAGAATTTGACCTTGTTCCAGCGCGGAAATGTTTAACTCATCTGTCGGTTTTGCGTCTAAACTCCACAGGTGGATAATTCCCAATAAAGGTTGAGCAAGATTTGCTAAAGCTTCGTGAAATAAACGCTCAAAATCTGCGGGAGAAAAAGGTTTAATGTTCCAAGTTCCGGTTTCTTGGTTTTGATAGGAGTCCCCAGCATAAACCAGAATGCAGTTATTACCTCTTGCTTGCAAAACTTTAGCTAAAGTCTTTCCAAAACCTCCCTTGTCAGCAAAAATTAGCCAACTACCCCGGTTATCAAACTCGTTATTTGTCATGTTACGCGGTTTGGGCTGCCATTCTATTTCATAGAGCCAATCTTTAATCGTTGCTGCTGTTTGCTGTTGTTGATTTTGCTCAACTAATAATTCGAGCAACTTCGGCAGCAATTTCAACTCATCTTCTGAGAGTTTTGCTGTTGTTTCCAACTGTTGAATTAGCTGTCGAGTATCTGCTTGATTCAGAAGGTTAAAAGTATTATCTACTTTTAAATGACCGTTTTCCGGCAACTTCGCCCAATAGCGCTGTCGTTGAAACGCATAAGTTGGCAGTTGCACGCGGCGACGGGGATAATCTTGATCGAAGCCAGACCAGTCTACAGGAACTCCACGCACATATAGCATTGCCAAACTGTGCAGCATTTGTTGCCAATCTTCTCGCCCTGGATGCAAACTAACAAGCCAAAGCAATTGTGCAGATTTACGATTATCCTTTAATTGGGAACCCGAAATTGGTAATTCAAAATTGCCTCGACCCATTCCCGATAAAGTAGGCTTGGGGCCAATTTCCAAAAACACTTCATACCCTTGTTTAAAAAGGGTTTCCATGCTGTGAGCAAATTTCACAGGTTGTCGGACGTGACGACACCAATATTCGGGCGTGGCGATTTCTGCCGTCACCATTTCTCCCGTCAGATTAGAAATTAACTTGATTTGTGGCAATGAGTAGCGGATTTCTGCGGCTATCCGGTGAAAATTTGCTAGCATTGGCTCCATTAAGGGAGAGTGAAAAGCATGGGAAACGTTCAATTTTTTGGATTTGATACCTTCTGATTCTAAGGTTGCGATCGCTTCCCTAACTCCCTCAATTTTCCCAGAAATAACAATACTATGTACCCCATTAATCGCCGCAATTGAAACTTCTTTCTCATAAGGTTTAATAGCAGCATTTACTTGCGCCTCGTTAGCAAAAACCGCTACCATTTCACCATCTTGGGGCAAAGCTTGCATTAACCGCGCTCTGGCGGCAATTAATTTCAAACCATCTTCGAGGCTGAATACTCCTGCTACACAAGCGGCAGCATATTCACCCACACTATGACCTATTACGGCTCTTGGTTCTATTCCCCAAGATTTCCATAACTGAAATAGCGCATATTCTAGGGCAAATAAAGCGGGTTGAGTATAAGCTGTTTCGTCAATTTTCGATTTAGTATTAGACGCTCCATTGTCCGGATAGAGAATTTCTAGCAGGGGTATTTCGAGATAGGAACGCAGAATTTTATCGCATTGTTCGAGAGTTTGACGGAAAACAGGTTGGGTTTCGTAAAGTTGGCGTCCCATCTCCGCATATTGGGAACCTTGACCTGTAAATAAGAAGGCTATTTTAGGGGATTTCTTGCTAGTAACTTGACCGCTTATTAGTCCGGGAGTTTCTTTTCCGGCGGCAAAAGCTTCTAACTGCTGGCGTAATTGTTCCTTAGATTCAGCGACAACAGCTAGACGATGGGTGAAATGCGATCGCATAGTATTCGCACTAAAACAAATATTACCTAAATCTGCTTCAGAATTAGTTACCAAATCCCGATAAGATACGGCTAAATCCTTCAAAGCCTCATCGCTTTTTGCCGAAACAGTAAGCAAGTGGAGAAAACGTTCTAATACTTTTAAACTTGGCTTTATATCTTCCAATCCCAAATCTAAAATCTGCAATCTACAATCCGTAGGTGCTTCCTCTAAAATTGCGTGACAATTAGTGCCGCCGAAACCAAACGCACTAATTCCAGCCAAGCGACTTTCTGTACCCGCCAACCAAGGCTGACATTGAGCTGGAATTGCAAACGTTGTTCCTGCTAAAGAAATATAAGGATTCAACTGTTTTAAGTGCAAGTGAGGCGGAATTTCTCGATGTTGCAGCGCCAGTACGACCTTAATAACACTCGCAATTCCAGAAGCCGCTTCCAAATGGCCTATATTAGTCTTAACCGAACCAATCCAACAAGGTTCATTTGGCTGACGATCTTCCATTAATACAGCTTTTAAAGACTTAAATTCAATCGGATCTCCTAAAGCAGTTCCAGTTCCATGAGTTTCCACATAACTAATTTTATCCGCCGTCACCCCCGCATTTTTTAAAGCTTGACGAATAACTGCTTGTTGAGAAGGGCCATTAGGGGCTGTCAATCCATTACTTAAACCATCTTGATTGACTGCCGTACCTTTAACAACTGCTTGAATATTATCCCCATCTCTCAGCGCATCCTCAAGGCGTTTAAGCACAATTACACCGCAACCTTCCCCACGCACATAACCATCTGCACTAGCATCAAAAGTCTTGCAGCGACCATCAGAAGCCATCATCCGTGCATGAGAATAAGTAATAAATGGATCGGGAGATAGCATTAAACTAACTCCACCCACCAAACATAAATTAGACTCTCCATTTTGCAAACTGCGGCAGGCAAAATGTAGCGCCACTAAAGAAGAAGAACAAGCAGTTTCTACTACTACACTTGGCCCGCGCAAATTCAAAATATACGATAAACGATTGGCAGCAATACTGAGAGTATTACCAGTGCCATCATAAGCATTTACATGGGCTAAATCCTGGGCTAGCAATCGGCAATAATCATAGTTACCAATCCCCATAAAAACACCCGTCTGGCTGCCACTCAGTTTTGACGGCACGATTCCGGCATTTTCTAAAGCTTCCCAAGCTACTTCCAAAACTAACCTTTGTTGCGGATCTGTGCGTTCGACTTCGCGAGGCGAAATCCCAAAAAAGCTCGCATCAAATCGATCTACTTGGTCTAAAAATCCACCCCAACGGGTACTAATTTTTCCTGGTTTTCCTGGTTCCGGGTCATAGAATTCATCGATGTCCCATCGCTCTTTTGGCATCTCGCTAATGGCATCTACACCATTACGCAAAAGCTGCCAAAATGCTTCGGGATTTTTAGCTCCAGGAAAGCGACAACCAATGCCAATAATTGCTATATTTTCCACGTCAAAACCTCTAATTTTAACGATCTCTGCTGTCATCTTCTCGTTCCCAGGCTGGAGCCTGGGAACGCAGACGGGAGGCTCTGCCTCCCATCTAGGGTTTTTGATTTAAACTAAACAACCGACATAGAAAACTGTTCAAATGCCTTGATGTTAGTTTGAATCGCCTGGTTAATAGAAGCACCTTTTGCCATCACCCGCATTTCGCGATTCACAGGCCATAAATAATCAATTGGTTCAAACAGGCGGCGCAGATCGGTTAACAGACGCTGATGGTATTTCAAAGTTAAATGAAAACCATCGTGTTCTTGACACAAGCATTTCTGCAACCACTCCATAGCCTCTTGAGAAGACATATTAAACACAGGCGACTGTAGCAGCCTATAAAACGAAAGCATGAAACTTTCATCGCTGCGGAATATGGCAGGCATTGCCCCAGAAAGGCCATTTAAACCTACAGCCTGCGCCCGATATATCGTCATATTTGCTAGGAACTTCTCGTAGGCTGTTGGTTTCGGGAAGTCCTTGTACAAATCTTGAGAAATCAGTTGAGATGTTGTTGTGTGGAAAGCTTCATCTAACATATGAAAATGAGAGACGGCGAGGGGAGATGGAATAAATTCTCCCTTTTTTTCTAATTCCTTGTAATACAAGGAATAACGATACTCATAATTCTTGATTAGCATGTTCGCCATAAAGCGCGTGACGTAAAACACGCAGGCTAAGAAAGGCGAAGTTCCGCAGTTCAAAGTAAAGAATTGTAGCAAAGGTTTGGGCGCTAAATGTCCTAATAAACCAGTCGTTTGAGCGGGAATTGATTCGCCTTTTTCTTCCAAGTCTCTCAAATATTGGGAATAGTAGCGTGCTTGGTTCTTTAGCAGCACTTTATTGGTGACAAAGCGCATGGCGGGTTCCTGAAACCCTGACAAAGGCGAACTTTGCCAGTTAAAGGTAAAAAATTGCGATTTCTGTCCGGATGCTAATCTGCGAGGCGAATTGTTTTTTTTGTAGGATTTGCCCTGGATAGAAGCATTAAATGCTCCACCTAACAAATCTCTTTTTGTCTTGTAACCAATCGTATGGAAGGCATGAATGTGATGGCGTTCCTGTGCCGTTTCTAAATCTAATTCTTGGCAGAGTGCATCGTAACCGCCAATAGTACTAAAAACACCAGCCGTTACCTGGTTGTAAAGTACGGCATTTGCTTCTGTGGCAGCAGTTTGATTGTATTGAGTTGCCCAATAAAGATGATTGAGCGCCTTTTTTTGGTCAGGGGAAGCTTGTTCGTAAAGTGGAGTTCCGTAAAGCAAAGAAAGCTCCGGTTCGCTCCAATAATAATCCTTATTGCTGCTGTAGTTGAAGTTTCTATCCAGTTCTTCGATTTTCTCGGTGAAATCTGATTCTGTGTTGCGTCTATAGTTGATTTCTGAGAGCTTGATATGCTTCTTGATTTCGGATTGATTTGATGCTTGAACTGTATTTACCATGACATTCACCTTAACAGTTGACAGTTGACAGTTGACAGTTACCTCTCCCTCATTTGAATTCTTTAGCTAAATGCTGGGCTAAAGCCTGAATAGTGGGATAATCATAAAGTAGGGTGGGATCGATTTTTGTTCCCATCCAATCCTCTAAATCGCCCGTCATACCGACTGCTGCTGAAGAATCTAAACCGTATTGGTCGAAAGGTATTTCGGTATCAATTTCATCCGGTTGAATTTCCAGGAGTTGAGCCAAATAGGAAACTATCCACTCTTGGATTGCTGCTGCTGTTAGCGGGTGTTTTGGAGTATCGTATTTAGCACCCGCAACGGCGGATATTGTTAGTTCAGGGTTTTTGGTTTCCATTGTTTAAAGTCTTAGAGTTTTAGCGATCGCTCTAAAATCCATCTCATCTCTAGCATTATCGAGAGCCTCGCTTTTTGATAAAGTTTATAAGATCTAAAGATAGGGTGGCAATGAACAATCTGTCGATCGCACTAACAAATTTTTCGATTTTGCATCGCTCATCAATTAGTTGCGATGGGCGCTTCTCCAAGCTTGGGGTGTTGTCCCGTGAACTTGACGAAATTGGCGGAAGAAATGAACTTGATGCTGATAGCCTATCTTAGCAGCAATCTGCCCCACTACCTGATCAGTTTCTAGCAGCAAATCACGTGCTGCTGCCATTCGGCGCTGAATAATCCAACGTTGCACTGTTTGTCCTGTTTGACGTCGGATCAAATTGGTTAAATAAGCAGGGGAATAACCAACTGCTTGAGCAACATCTTCTAAAGCAATTTGTCGGTGATAATTAGCCTCAATAAAGTTAAAAACTTCGCACAAATGGGAATCTGATGGTAAAATTGGTTCCGGGTTAGTCCAGCAGGTTACAGTGGGTTCTCGGGCTGAATTGGACTGTTTAGCATACCACTCGGTGAGGAGGCGTTGTTTTTTTAATTGGGTAGCGATCGCTTTCAATAATTCCTCTAACGTGCAAGGCTTGGTAATATAATCATTCGCCCCCAATTCCATCGCTTTGCGGTATTCAGTTCTCTCGGATTGAGCAGTAACAAAAATAAACGGGATAATTGCCGTCACCGGATTCTGGCGCAACTTCATCAAAACACCATAACCGTCGAGTTTCGGTAGTGCAATCTCGCTAATTATCAAATCGGGTAACTCTTTCTGCGCCAACTCAATGCCAACCCTACCGTTTGCCGCACTAATAGTATGGAATCCTTCAGCTTTAATACCTTCTAGAAACAGATCCCGAGTATCTGCTTGAGCTTCAATCGCTAGAATTTTTTTCACTGTTCCTCCTTCCACTATTCCAACTTGTAGGGTGCGTTAGTGAAACGTAACGCACCAACACCAGAATAGTGCGTTACTCTCCCAGAACTTTTTTCTCATTTCCCTCGTTTCCCTCATTTCTCTCGTTTCCAGGTTCTACCTGGAAATGCTGACTTCTGGAGGCTCTGCCTCCCGTCTCAAGGAGGCAGAGCCTCCCTTATTCCATTCCAAGGCAAGAGCCTTGGAACGAGGTAAACGAGGTAAGATGGCTATGCTTGCTTGCCAATTGATAGTTTATGTAACAAGGAATTTACCTCAGCTTCTAGATTCCGAAACTTAGTTTTTCCTTGAGGATTTTCGCTCCAATCCTCGACAACATTTAAGCTGCCAGTGATAAATCCAGCCCGACAAGCATGGCGCTGAATCTTACCGCTGGAAGTCTTAGGAATGCTGCCAGTTTTTACCAGCACCGCCGCATAAACTTGTAAAGCATGTTCCGCCGCTACAGCTTGACGAATCGTTCCTACTATTTCATTTACATTCAATTTCCGTAGATAAGTCCGCTCTACTTCTTGAACAATTACCAATCGTTCTTCACCTTTTATCTCGGCTGTAAATGCGGCGCCAAAACTAGGGCGCAACGCTGGATGACTTTTCTCAACTGTCAGTTCAATATCCTGGGGATAGTGGTTTTGTCCCCGGATAATAATTACATCTTTAATTCGTCCAGTGATAAATAACTCGCCATCTTGCAAAAATCCCAAGTCGCCGGTACGCAGAAATGGCCCTGCTCCTGTGTCTGCGAGGTAAGCATTAAAAGTTTGTTCTGTTTCTTCAGTTCGATGCCAATATCCTTGCGCTACGCTCGGACTAGATACCCAAATTTCTCCCACACGATCCGGCGGACAAGCGGTTAAGGTTTCGGGTTCAACAATCAGAATTTTCTGATCCAAAAAAGTTTGACCGCAACCGACAATTGCCCGCGTATATTCCTGTCCCTGACCGATTTTTTTGACTCGGTTGCTTTCCAGTGCTGTCGCATCTATTTGACTAATAATCGGTGCAACTTTTCTCCGACTTCCAGAAACCATCAGGGTTGTTTCAGCCATGCCGTAGCAAGGGTGAAATGCTGCTTTTTGAAAGCCGCAATCGGCGAAAGTACGGGCAAACATTTCTAGGGTTTCAGCGCGCACTGGTTCGGCTCCAGTAAAAGCTACTTCCCAGCTACTGAGATCTAGATTAGCTCTTTGTTCGGGCGTAATTTTATTAATACAAAGGTCGTAAGCAAAATTAGGGCCGCCGCTGGTGGTAACTTTGTAGCGAGAAATCGCTTCTAACCAACGAAAAGGCTTTTGCATAAACGCCAATGCTGGCATCAAAATCATCGGCGCACCGACATAAAGCGGTTCCAAAATTCCGCCAATTAATCCCATATCGTGGTAAGGTGGCAGCCAGCTAACGCCTTGACTTTTGGGTGTATCGGCGAAACTTTGATGGATAATTGCACAATTGTGCCAAAGGTTGCGATGGCTCACCATTACACCTTTCGGCGTACCCGTAGAACCCGATGTGTACTGAAGAAAAGCTAGGGTGTTCGGGTATAAGTTTGGTTCTTGCCATGTTTCTGCAAATTCGGTGGGAATGTTATCTGTAGTTAACAAATGTAAGTTGGTTAATTCAGATTCTTGCAGGCGTTGTTTGATTGTTTCCGATAGAAAGGTCGTAGTGAGTGCTAAAGTTGCTCCCGAAGAGGTTGCGATCGCTTGCAATCTAGACATATTCTGATTTGGTCGCGGTGGATAAGCAGGCACGGCTATAACCTTGGCGTACAAGCAGCCAAAAAACGCCGCAATAAACTCCAATCCCGGCGGGTAAAGCAGCATCGCCCGACAACCAGGCGCATATACGCTTTGAAGATGATATGCGATCGCTCGTGCCATTCGATCCAATTCTTGATAAGTCACCCTCCCCGCTTCTATCTCCCCATCCTGCAAAAATGTATAAGCGGTTTGATCTGGCTGATTTTGCGCTCTGTACCTCAACAAGCTGACCAAATTCGCCACTTCATCCCTGATATCCGTTGCCTGATTCAAATACGCAATCATTTCATCCTCCACGCTTAGTAATTCCAAATTCCTACATCACCGGATTTAACTTGGCACTCTCTGCCTGAAATACTTGGAAAATCCTTTGAAAAACTGTATTCTATAAAACAAGATCGCTCATATTGGCCTCCATTTAGTTGTAGTTACGCTTGCCATGCAAATATATACGTGCTGTCCAAACAGCCCGTAATAGAAAGTCCTAAGATTGTCGGCTTTGAGCGGTTTGCCAGTACCGCCAAGCGAGGAAAATTTTTATTCCCTCTCTACCCGAATCCGAAAGATTTTCCAAACATCTATTTATTGCAATTTGCTAAGGAGGAAGTTAACACACCTTTAATCAAACTGTCTAGGTTGATGCAACATAAATGAGCGGGGATCTGCACTAATCAGTCTAAAGATATAGGAATTTTAAATATATCTGTGTTGATCGATACATGAGAAATGTAAAAACAAATATAATCTTGAAACAGCTTCTTACATCTGCCTTTGGGTATATATTTTATGCCAAAAGTAGGGTTTTCCGAGGTTTGACAATTTAAAGCTAAAAAGTAGCTTAGACTACTTGATGAAATTAAATTAGCATTTTAGTATAGGATGAATGACTAGATTAAAAATAAGCAGTTGTAGGGCGGGAAGGATTACTTTTGTCGCAACTGTATTATCAGCGTTTTGGTGAATTTTAACGACCAAAGTTTTACTTAATAAATTCAAGCAATAGCTCGTGGTAATGTATACCAATTGCTTGAACAAGCTAATTAAGCGCATTTACACCTGTCGGGAGAGCGAGAAAATGATATTTTCTATCCCTTTAGCATGGCTGCAATTAACTAGAGAAAAACTGCGTTTGTTGATTGCTTTAGCGGGAATTGCTTTTGCCGCTATTCTGATGTTTATGCAATTAGGATTTCAAGCTGCTCTTTACGATAGTGCTACGCGATTCCATCAGAGTTTACAAGCCGACTTAGTTTTAATCAGCACTCGCTCCAAGTCTCTGGGTTATATGAGGACTTTTTCTTGGCGTCGTTTGTATCAAATATTAGGATTTAATGGCGTTAAATCCGTTAGTCCTGTATACGTCGGGTTTAGAGACTGGAAAAATCCTGATAATGGAAATTTCAGAGCTATATATGTTTATGGCTTTCAACCAGGGAATCCAACTTTTAACTTTCCTGAACTAGCTGAAAATATCAACGAGCTTAAACTGAATGAAAGTATTTTATTTGATAGAGCTTCTCGTGCAGAATATGGCTCTATTGCTACAGAGTTTGAGCAAGGAAAACCGATTGTTACTGAATTAGGCAACAAAAGAGTCAAGGTTGTTGGTTTGTTTACCCTGGGGCCTTCTTTTGGGGCAGATGGAAATGTAATTTTGAGCGATTTAAATTTCCTCCGCCTCTTTACCGATCGAAAAGTAGGACAAATTGATATTGGAGTCATACAACTTAAACCTGAAGTTAATCCTCAAAAGGTGCTGAAAAATATCCAATCAACCTTACCTAAAGACGTGAGAGTCTTAACTCATGAAGGTTTCGTGGAATTTGAAAAAAACTATTGGAAAACCAGTACATCAATTGGTTTTATCTTTACTTTAGGTGTAGGGATGGGATTTATTGTGGGTACGGTTATTGTTTATCAAATTCTTTATGCGGATGTTGCCGATCATTTAGCAGAGTACGCAACTTTAAAAGCAATGGGTTACAAAGACTCATATTTAGAAATTGTGGTTTTACAAGAAGGAATACTTTTAGGAGTTTTAGGCTACATTCCAGGATTTGCTCTCACGCTAGGTTTGTACGATTTAACAAAACACGCTACATTCTTACCGATTGAAATGACATTAACTCGCTCGTTAATTGTCCTAATCTTAGCAATATCGATGTGTTGTATTTCTGGATTAATTGCTGTACGTAAACTCCGTAAAATAGACCCAGCAGAAATTTTTTAATTCTTCTCCAAACCAGCCCGCGCAGGCAAGCTTGGTTCGCATTTTTTAATTTTCGACAAAATAGCCCGCGCAGGCGGGCTTTGTTTGTATAGCCGCGACTTCAGTCGTTAGGATATTTCATCAATTAAAGATTTGGCGTTGCAAAAGTATTGCATTGTTGAGGATCGCCTGTTTGAATACCGCGCCTAAACCAACGCACTCTTTGTGCCGAACTACCGTGGGTAAAAGTTTCTGGAACCACATACCCTCTCGCTCTTGCCTGCAAGCGATCGTCGCCAATACTACTAGCAGCATTAAGTGCTTCTTCAATATCACCTTCTTCTAAAATTTTCCTCGATCTTTGAGCGCGATTCGCCCAAACACCGGCAAAACAATCTGCTTGTAACTCAACGCGCACCTGAAGTTGATTCGCTTCTACTTTGTCTACCTGAGTTTGCAATCTTCGCACTTTATCCAAAATGCCTAATTCATTTTGGACGTGATGCCCAACTTCGTGAGCAATTACATATGCTTGGGCAAAATCCCCTGGTGCTTGAAATTTGGTCTTCAAATCGCGATAAAAACTTAAGTCGATATAAACTGTTTGATCCCGAGGACAATAAAATGGTCCCATTGCCGATCTGGCAAATCCACAAGCAGATTGCACGGCATCGGAATATATTACTAATTTTGGTTCTGTATATGTTGAACCGTTTTGCCGGAATACTTCGCGCCAGGTATCTTCGGTATCGGCGAGTACTACCGAAACAAAATCTGCCATTTGGTCATTACCGCCAGGGTTGCGAGGGGCGGAGGTTGTCGGGCGATCGCTCTGTTGATTTATCTGCTCCAAAACTATACTAGGATCGCCACCCAAAAACGCCACCAGCAGCGATAGCAGGATTGCCCCAATCCCCCCACCGACGACAGGCGCGGAAACTCCCATCCCCCGTCGATCTTCAACATTAGTACTTCTGCGACCTAGCTGCCAACGCATAATGCCCTGCCCTCTTCACCTTATACTTAAAACGTTAGCAATTCGCTCCTGAGAAATCCTCTATCTGCGGATGTGCGAACAACTGGCGATCGCTAACCTTAAGGAAGGTTCTCACTTAATCAACTAAATTAAGTAATGTATGACTTACACGCACCGATGCCAGAAACCGGGTTTCTTCGTAGATCTCTAGTTTCCAAATCAATGATTTTTCCTTGCTAGAAACCCGGTTTCTTTGGGTAGTACATTAAGTAGAGAAACTTACGATCGCACAAAATCTCTCAATCAATATGAAAATCAAAATCGCTAGATTTCTTGAGTTAGGTTTGATTGGTATTTTACTAGCTTTAGCTATTTGGTTCGCCAACCACATAGGCATAGAAGAGATCCGGGCAAATATCGATCGCCTGGGGATTTGGGCACCGTTACTGGTGTTGCTGTTGCGGTTAACCAGTATTGTGATTCCCGTATTACCAGGAACCGCTTATTCGATTGTGGCAGGGGCACTTTTTGGATTTTGGACTGGATTGATCGCGATCGCGATCGCCGATTTCCTCGCTTGTACTGCTAATTTCTTCATCGCTAAACGATATGGTCGCGATGTGGTACAAAAATTCGTAGGTGAACGCTTCATGGGCAGAGTAGATCGCCTCAGTCGCAAGTACCTGGAAAGCAATTTTTTCTTGCTGACTGGCGTCTTGATGACTGGGTTATTCGACTTTGTTTGCTATGCAGTCGGTTTAACCCGCATGTCATGGGGTAGTTTTATGGGTGCTTTGCTTTTGAGTATTGCGATCGCTAAGCCCCCCATTGTCGCCCTGGGAGCTGGCATCTTTGAAGGTGGTAGAATCTTCTTAGGCGTGGCTCTCCTGGGCTTCTTTGTCGTATCCATCATCACCGGATGGTTGAAACGCAATCATAATTTTGATGAGTTAAATAGTGAGAATTGATCGTATCATTTCTAGTCGATTACCCAGGACGATATCCGGGACACGCCAAGCTAACTATCAACTATCAACTATCAACTATCAACTATCAACTATCAACTATCAA
>CAYXCW010000057.1:30743-44977 GCA_964463555.1 uncultured bacterium | reverse complement strand
AGTTGACAGTTGACAGTTGACAGTTGACAGTTGACAGTTGACAGTTGACAGTTAGCTATTCCTCAAGCTTATAGGATTGCGATCGCTCGGTAAATTTTTTCCTTTCCCGCTCACAGGGGGAGGCTAAGAAACCATTTTTTCTGGTAAAAAACAGTTAAGAATATAGGCTTTCCTCGCGATTTTTTCTGGGCTTTTGTGGTATTCTTATTATAATGGGAATATTTGTAAAAATAATATTTTGGCACAGATTTGCATTATGATATTAATACTACCCAAATTTTTGCAAAAAAGCAAGGGGTAATGGAAAAAATGCCTGCAAAAGTTTTTCTAGAGACAGAAAGATTGATATTAAGGCAGTTTACCGAATCCGACGCGGAAAACTTATTTGAATTGGATAGCGATCGCGAAGTAATCCGCTTTGCCAATCTAGGCATCATAAAGGGCGGCGAGCCGATAGATACCGATCGCGAAACAATCCGAAACAAAACCTTACCCAGATTGCTGGCATATTATCAAAAGTATGAAGGTTATGGATTTTGGGCAGCGATTGAAAAGTCTAGTGACGAGTTTATCGGTTGGTTTCAATTTAGACCAGCATTAGACAGTCAGTTCAACGTCACTTCAGGCTTTTACGATAAAAACGATATCGAACTGGGGTATCGATTGCGAAAAGTTTCATGGGGGAAAGGTTACGCCACAGAAGGCGCGAAGGCGTTGGTATTAAAAGGCTTTTCCGAATTAGGAACTCAACGAGTTGTGTCTTCAGCTTTAGCTGCGAATCGCGCATCTATCCGCGTCATGGAAAAAGCGGGTTTGAAATTTTTCCAGAAGTATATCCATCCGGAAATTGAGCCAGAGGTAGTCATTTATGCGTTAAATAAAGAAGAAGCTGGGAAATAAATTTCCAGCTTAAAGCTAAAACCCGTTAAAACGGGTTATCAGTTAGTGTCTTACTCAGATAAAATTCTGAGGCGAATGGTGCGATCGCCCATATCATCGAGGGGTACTTCGATTACCTCACCAGACAGGCGTTCGATGCAAGTGATGAGCGATCGCAAGCTAGGCGTACTCGCCCCCGTATCGATGTATAATCGATCTGCCAAACTGCCCAAACGTTTCCAAGTTGTATAAAGTTTGGCAATTGTTTGTTCCAACTGTGCCGCTTGTTTTACCAAGTCGGAAGCTGTATTTAAACAGCCTAAACGCATCGCTTCCGATAGCGCCATTTCCACATCGACAGAAGATTGATTAATTGCTTGCACTTGCGCCGCCGCATCGAGATATTTAGCTAAATTCCGCGCATCTGTAGTTGCTTGTTTGAGGGTATCTACAGTCGGATTTGTGGCTACGTCAACTTGCAAAGCGCTGACGTGAGAGTCGGGTAATTTTTCTAATTCTTTTACCAGGGGGGCGAGGTAGCGAGAGGGAATCGAACGATCTGCGGCTTTTTCTTTCACTTCATCCGGGATTAAATCGGAAGACATCGCCGTCCATTCATCCGTCAATTGCTTTACTTCTCGCCTGGTAATGCGATCGCCTTTTTGTGCCGCATCCGCTACCAATTGTTGAATTTCCGGGGAAGATTTAGCCGTTTCGACAAACGCGCGCTTGCTGAAATTTTTAATCGCCGTCGGATCTAAATGTCCCTCTTTCAACAAAGTATCCGCACTATTGGCGAGTTCGATTAAAGAATAAGCCTGACTTTTGCCAATTTCGCGGTTTTTCAGCCAATTAAGAAAGCCCGTGCCTCTACCGTCGCCGGTTTTCTTCTCGCGATCGCGCACCGCCCGTAATATTTTCCCGCGCCAGATTTCCGTTTGCAAGTCGAAGCGATCGCACACCAGCCAAGCATTTTCTACCTGCTGATCGAACACATCATCCGAAATTTGCTCGTCTTCCGGATCGGGTAATTGAAAGGTAATATCCGCTAGCCCTTCGAGGGCAGATGCAAAACCGTTGCCAGACTGGGGAAATTGAACCATAGCCGCCGGGGGAACAGTGAAACGCTACCCGTAGTATAGGGTATGGGATGTCCACCCTATTTGTAGAGTTTGTGTAGATTCAAATTATCGCATGTTTTGGGGCTGGGGGGAAGCCTTCCCGTAGCGTGCCGGAGACATATCGCCAAGCCTTGGGGAATATTATTATAGCTATGTCACTGCAAACGCAGTTACGCTTACAGCAGATTGCAAGTGAGTGAAGTAGAGCCTTTTGGCTTCGTTTGTGTAGCGGATCGCGATCCAGATTGGATCGCTTTGTGGGACTTGGAAAAAGAAATTTCTCCTCCGCTAAAACCCGTTGCTGTTTGATGCGGTTATTCCTGGTTAATAGCAAGCGATCGCATAGGCTAAAAGCTAAGCGATCGCTACCCAAGCTAGAATATGAGTTAAATAGAGTTAGAACAAATATGCCAACCATTACTGACATCGGGACGCTGATTGTCAGCACACCCGGAACTTGTGGAGGTCGTCCCCGCATTGCTGGAACTAGAATGTCTGTCCAAAGCATTGCGATGGATTACAAAGCTGGAATGTCCCCAGAAGAAATCGCTGCCGAATTTCCCCATTTGACTCTAGCACAAATTTATGCAGCCTTGGCTTATTATCATGCCAACAAAGATACAATTGAGGCTGATATAGCAGCGTACTACGAAGAGTGCGATCGCTTAGAAGCTGAATATAAAGCAGGTAAATTTCAGTGAGTCAGATTTGTTTATATTTTGATGAAGATGCTGGCAAACTCTCATTGGTGCAAGCTTTACGAAGTTCTAGTGTAGATGTCATTACTACTTCAGAAGCTAACAATCTCGGACGCCCAGATGAAGAACAACTAATTTGGGCAACAGAACAAGGACGTGTAATCTATAGTTTTAATATGGGAGATTTTTGCCGTTTGCATAGCATTGTTATCGGGCAAAATCTGACTCATGCCGGAATTTTAGTCGTACCGAAACAAAGTTACTCAATAGGCGAACAGTTGCGGGGTATTTTAAATTTAATTGCCACTAAGTCTGCTGAGGAAATGATAAATCAATTGGAGTTTCTGGGGGCTTATATCAGAGGTGAATAGAACAAACGAAGTATAGAGACAGAATCGAGTATATTCCATTATGATACGAGCCTCATGCTAACCCCATAACATCCGTATCCCTTAGAAACTCAAGAATGGCTGCATTCAACGCCTTGGGACTCCCTGCCGCCGCATCGTGACCGCAATTTGAGATAATTTTTAATCTGGAACTAGGTAAGCAGGCGTGCAATTTTTCGCCATTTTTAACGGAAAACCAATTATCTTGTTCTCCCCACAATATCAACGTCGGACAAGTTATTTTAATTAAATTATTTTGAATCTTACTAATAATATTTGGTTCATTTTTAAGCAAGCGTTCTATTTCCTTTGCCGATTGTTGTAACTCTTCAGCGAATTTAGTAATTCCATTGGGAAATTCAAGATAAGGGTAACTCGCCCAGTAAACTTCTTCAAAGGTCATTTCATCGGGATTGGCTAAAACTTCCCGCCGTTCGATTGCTACGGCTGTCCAAACTAAGGGGGCGAATAATTTTGCCAATCGCAAGTTATCAACAATTCGGACTAAATCTAACGGTAAATCCGACAACAAACGCATCGCCCGATTCGGCAATCTTTCTGGAAAAATTGGGACGTTGATCGCAATTAAGCTAGCGAATAATTCTGGATATTCTGCGGCAACTCCCAGAGATATCAATGCTCCCAAGGATTGACCAACAACGATCGCTGGTTCGTTGCATAAAGATTCAATTATGCGCTTGGTTTCAATAATTTGATGACCAATTTGTTCTGAATATTCGGGTTTATCAGAAAAACCGTGTCCTTTGGCATCAAAACAAATGACGCGGAAATGTTGCGAAAGCGGGTCGATGCTGTAACGCCAGTTGTAACTCCAACTGCCGATGCCGTGCATTAAAAATAAAGGTTTTCCCCTTCCTTTTTCGCCATAAGCAATTTGAACGGGATAGCCGCTGGCGTCGGTAATGGTTACAGTTTGCCGACCTTTTGGGAATGTACTTTGCCACCAATCTTTTAGCATTGGTAATTGGTAATTGGTAATTGGTAATGGGTAATTGGGTGTTAGGTGCCTGTGGCAAGTTTGAACAGTTGGGTGAGGATGAAGACACCGGTGAAGGAGATAGCGATCGCCACCAAAATCACCCCACCTAAAAGCAGATAGACAAACCAGGTGTCTGTCTTTTGACGATTGTAAGGCGATCGCATGTGCGCTTCCAGCAAAGCCATATTTTTGGTGTTCGCTTTCCAGGCAACATCGACCAAATCTCCCAACAGGGGTATCGTTCCTACGAGGGAGTCTAACAGAATATTCCAAACCATTCGCACCAATGTTGGTCGCGGTGCGCCCAGCTGCGCGGCTTGCAGTACGATGTAAGCTGAAAGAATCGCTCCCAGGGTATCTCCTCCGCCGGGAAGCAATCCCAAAAGCGGATCGATACCAACGCGGTAGTTTGTACCCGGAATTGCAACGGCATTATCCAGTACATCGGTTAACTGGCGCAGGCGTCTTAAAACAATGGCTTTCGATTCATCGGCGGGATTGGACATCTGGTTTATTGCTCGCTAATTGGCAACTAGATTAGTTTAAGGGTTTGGGTTGGCGCTGTACATCTACCAAGAAGTAATAACTTGTCCTATGCCTTTAGTTTGGAATAATTGTAGGTTGGGTTTCACTATCGTTCAACCCAACCTGTGAAGGATTGCTGTTGGGTTTCGTTACCTCAACCCAACCTACTTACTTCTTCAAGATTTACGCAGCAACTACTTATATGGTGGCGGTGCGTTACACTGCGTTAACGCACCCTACATTTAAAACTTAAAAAGGGGGGCTAACACTGGATTCTTAGTCCCCCTTGTTAAGGGGGATTTAGGGGGATCTAAAATGCTTGACCTCATAACTTTAGTGAATCCGAATTCTTCAGAGAACGCGGAGGGAAGAGAAAAGAGGAGATAGGTAATCTTGGTTCTAACCTTTCTTTCGCATGGATTCGCCGACGGTAACGTTTAACTGACCGCCAAATAACATTACTAAAGAACTTAAATTCAGCCACAGCATTAATACAATAAAGGTTCCGACAGCGCCGTATGCGGCGTTGTAATTGCCGAAATTGGTGACGTAAAGCCGAAATAAACTCGATAAGATTGCCCAAGATATTGCTGCTAAAATCGCTCCTGGTAGAATCGGGCTTCCTTTCTTCCAGCGACTGGGGCCGTAGCGGTAAATAAATGCAAAGGCAGAAGCGATGATAGCTAAACCGGCAGGCCAAGTCAAGAGTCGCCAAAGTTTCAACAGTTCTGATTGTAGATTACCGCTTTTACTCGCTACCGCTTGTACGATTAGGTCGCTGATAAACATTAAAAAGGCAGCGACAATTAATAGTAAAATTGTGCCAATCGTCAGGCCAATTGAAACTAACTTGGCTTTCCAAAAAGGTCGTCGCTGTTGCAGGGGGATTTGATGAATTTCATCAAGGGCAGCCATTGCGGCACTCTGCGCCCCCGAAGCCGTCCACAGGGCGACGATAAAGCTGAGGGAAAATAATCCTTCGTTGTGGCTTCTGCTGACGGTTTGGACAAAACCTTGAATTAAGAATAACGCTTCGGAGGGAGCAACTTGACTGACTTGATAGGCGATGTCTCTTACAGTAAATCGTAAGGAGGCAAACAATCCAATTGCGGTCAGGATCGCCAAAATTGTCGGAAATAACGATAACATGGCGTTGTATGCCATCTCAGCCGCTAGACCTGGTAACCGTTGTTCGCCCGCCCGCTGGAAGGCTAGCTTTAGGGTTGCCCAGTTTAGGTGGCGAAAGAAACGGATAAAACGGGGAAAGCGCATACTTTTATTTACGACTAAACTTATCAACTAACAACTACTTCAGATGAGTTACGACATCCAGCAGTGGATACTTGAAATTAAGTCGCTGCAACAGCAATTGGCAGATATGCAGCGCGATCGCGACGCCGCCCTTGACAGTGCAGCCAACTGGCGTCAACTCTACAATACCGAAGCGCAGCAGCGTCGCGATGAAGCCCTGCGAAGTCAGCAAACTATAGAATCGCTAAAAGCCGAAATCCAGCAATTGCACGAGGAAGTCAAAGGAATTGAGAGATTATCCTCACCTGATGCGATTTCCGCCTCTGTGGAACAGATAGATAATGTTCAAGAGTTACAAGCTAAATTAATCGAAGTTTTAATCGAACGCGATCGCATCGCCCAATCTCTCAAAGACGAACGTCTCGCCCACGCCCAAACGCGGGAAAAATTAACCACCGCTTTAGGCGATGCGGTGGATGTCCTTACCAGCGTTCAGCGGCGCGGTCATGCCCCAACTGAGGAGGATGCCATCGAAGAGAATCCTCCTGCCCCTACGCCGCTTCCAGCTGCCACTCAACCCGTTGCCGATTTACCCGCCTTCGTTAAAACCCCATCACTGAAGCTACCTCCGACAAGACCGGCTCCACCCCGGTTTTAAACTGGTTTTGGCAGTGTTTAATCGCTGTATCTGGATCTTTGAGTCCATTTCCGGTGAGGACGCAAACTACTGTCGCCCCCGTGGGAACTTGGTCTTTGACTTTTAACAACCCGGCGACGGAAGCCGCACTAGCTGGTTCGCAGAAAATGCCTTCAGAGGATGCCAGCAGGCGATAAGCGTCTAAAATTTCTTCATCGGTAACGGCATTAAACGCCCCCTGACTCGATTCTTTGGCGGCGACTGCTTTTTCCCAACTTGCGGGGTTACCGATGCGGATTGCCGTTGCCAGGGTTTCTGGATGTGCTACGGGGGTTCCCGTCACCAAGGGAGACGCCCCCGATGCCTGAAATCCCATCATGCGGGGTAAGCGATCGCATTTTCCCGCAGTATGGTATTGACAAAACCCCATCCAATATGCTGTGATATTTCCGGCATTACCTACGGGAATGCACAGCCAGTCCGGGGCATTGCCTAAAGCATCTACCACTTCAAAAGCCCCGGTTTTTTGGCCTTCAAGTCGATAGGGATTGACAGAATTGACCAGGGTGACTGGATAACTTTCTGCCATTTCGCAGACAATTTCCAGCGCCCGGTCAAAATTTCCTTTAATTGCCAGGACTTCTGCCCCGTAAAGTAATGCTTGGGCTAACTTACCCAGCGCTACGTAGCCATCGGGAATTAACACAAACGCGCGCATACCGCCGCGTCGCGCATAGGCAGCTGCCGATGCCGAAGTGTTGCCCGTACTGGCGCAGATGACTGCTTTTGCCCCTGCTTCCTTGGCTTTAGAAATTGCCATCGTCATCCCCCGGTCTTTGAAGCTGCCGGTGGGGTTAAGACCGTCGAATTTGACGAAAACGCGCACGGATCTGCCGATAATAGATGCGATCGCCGGAACCGGAATCAGCGGTGTATTGCCTTCCAGCAGCGTTACGACGGGCGTATTGGGCGTCACCGGCAGATAAGGCCGATACGCCTCAATCAGTCCAGGCCAAGCTTGTAGCTTTGATTGAGCAGGGGACAAACTAACAGTCACAGATTAAATAGGAGGGTTAAAAAATTATGTGGATACACCTTAGATTATCATCTATGCCCCAGAATCGAGCAGGTGAGCAGGGGCGCGAGTCTGGCGAAGGGCTTCAGCAGCCATCAGCCATCAGCAATTAGCCATTACCAATTACCAATTACCAATTCATCTATACAGCCACTGGGAAAATTGATCTAGATAACTTAATCTGGCTTTACATTCGGGGTACAATTGCCAGGTGGTGTAACTAGGAAGTAGTAACTAGACGAAGATTGCCCTGCAATCGTTGTTCTAAGTCTCTCTAGTGTATTTGTGTCCAGTTATTGTCCTCCCAAGGAGTGAAACTCTATGTCAGTGGCATCAACTAATCAAACACGCCTAACGGAGTCGATGAAAAACCTTTATCAGGCAGATCAGCAAGTCAAATTCTTACACCTGCAAGCCGAAGTCGAAACTCTCCTAGTCCAGTTACAAGCGCTGAAACAGCAGCGTTTGACCGCCGCTGGAGTCCGAGAAGATAACTAAAACCAAGTTAACCAAAAACCCTTTGAAGTCCCCTACCATGCCTGTACCGGCTACCCATCTAAGATGGGACATTGTGGCAAATGGATTTGGGGAAAAGGGGAAAAAGGGGAAAAAGGCGGAAAGGGAAGGGGTAAGGGGTAAGTGTTTCTTCATCCTTTTCCCAAATCCCATTTGCCCCTTTCCCCGTTTCCCCGTTTCCCCCTTTCCCCCTTTTCGGGGTAGGGTCAGTGCAGGGTACTTCACACCACTTGCCCCATACCGTAACAAAAGTTAGCGAGCCTCAGCGGGCGCTGAGGTGAGGGGTATGCTTACAATCGATGGGTAGATCCTTTGGTCTAGCAACTTCAGTTTTGAAGTTTTCTCAAAATTATAGATTGGGTTGACACTCTCAGGGCTAAAGCCGCTGAGATTCTGCTGACAGAGATTGGCCTGGTGTTTGCCAAAGCCTAACTCTCGCTGCGGTCGTATTAAACTCAGCAAGGCTGTCGCCAGCCCTGCTGGTCTTCAAAACGGAACGTGAAAGTTTCCCTTCATTCCGCTCCTCAATGATTTGGTGATTGTCATGCATACCTCATTACCCATTTACCATTAATCATTTCTAATCTTTTGGGGGGCTTAGGCTCGACACTTATTACAGTCGGATTTGTTGCCGAGACTACCATCACTGGTTGTCTTTGTGTCGTGGCAATGTCTGTGAAGGAGTTGCCAGTTGTCGTAGGAATCCTTTCCACCTTTCGATTTTGGAATTCTGTGGTCTATTTCCATCACATCTTCCTCTCGGAAGTGTAGTCCGCAGTGGGCGCATTTACCCTTTTGTGCCTTTAGTAGCTTTGCAACTCTTTGGGGCATTTCTGGGTTTTTACCCATTCTTTTACTCCAGTAAACCAGGTTCCCGTTGTATGGTGACGATTCGCCTTTAACCATTTCATGGCGGATTATTGGAGTATCACCATGAATCAGTAACCGAAGGAATTCCTTTCCTTGCTTGGTTGCGAATACCCAGTTTTTACCGCCTATGGATTGCCAATATTTATTTGATATCCATTTCCCATTTTTCGTGGGATGACGGCGTTTTGCCCAAGCCTTAAGCTTTTGATACATGAGGTTATCTATATCTGAGTAAGCCTCCTTACTTACTACAGTCGCGTAGTAGTTTGCCCAACCCCGGATTATTGGGTTTAATCGACTAATTAGCGCCGCTTGCGGTGCTGACTTATGGGCATCAATAACTCTTGCGATTTCAGCATAATGTATCTTTTGCTTTTCTTTGCTGGGGGTGATGAAAGTCTTGAAGCCAAGTAGTTCTCCGTTACTTTTCTTCCCTGATGAGTATTTACCCATCCGAAGTTGTCGGATATAAAAACCAAGAAATTCAAATCCTGGTTCTGTTAGCTCATATTGTTCTAGCGTATGAGCTATTTTTGTTTTGCTTGGTTTCAATTCCAGGCCCATGTCTTTTAACCATTCCGAGATTATCTCTTGGCATCTTTGGACAACGGTTATGTCTTCATGGAGAATCACGAAGTCATCGGCGTATCGAATTAGGCTTAAGGCGTGGCAGTTTTTCTTCTTTTCTCCTGGTAACTCTCTAGCCATTTGCTTTATCCGATTTTCCATCCCGTGGAGAGCGATATTGGCAAGTAAGGGGGAAATCGTCCCTCCTTGCGGCACACCCTCAGATGTATCAAAGTACTGCATGTTATCCATCACTCCTGACTTTAACCATGCCCGGATTTGTCGGCGAATGGTGGGGAATGTATTTAATTTCCTGAGCAGTGCTTCATGGTCAATACGGTCGAAACATTTTGCAATGTCAGCATCAAGCACGTATTTTGGCTTCTGCCTAATCGCGTTGAAGATTGCTTCGATCGCATCTTGACATGTGCGTCCAGGTCTGAACCCGTATGAGTTAGGTTCAAATCGCGCTTCCCATTCTGGCTCTAACGTCATTTTGACTAGCGCTTGCAAGGCTCGGTCTTTCATTGTAGGTATACCCAAAGGTCGCTTCTCTTCCGTACCAGGTTTAGGAATCCATACTCGCCTGGTTGGGCTGACCTTTGACCCAAGTTTTAAGTTTGCAGTTAAGTTCAAACGTTGCTTTGGGGTCAGGCTTTTTATCCCATCCACACCAGCCGTCTTCTTCCCTTGATTATCTTGGGTTACTCTACGAACCGCTAATGCTCTTGCCGACCAAGACTTCATCAACGTCTTCTGGAGTCTGCGAACTGTTTTAACATCGCCACGCTGAGAGGCTCGATAAATTCTCTTTTGGAGCTTGTAAACTTTGCGTTCCAGCTTGCACCAGTTCACTTGGTTCCATTCCACCGTAGTCTTTAAACTCGTTTTAGACATATATACTCGCTACTTGAGACTTTATCTTCCAAATCATCGTGAGTCCGTCTGCATATCTCTGGTGTTACCCAGAGTTTTCGCTTCTGACTCTATCTTTCCTGCTCGTTGCATACGGTTAGCACCTGCTCTTGGTATTCGACCTCCAGGAGAGCAAACGAGAGGTTACTTCGTTCCGAATGACCATTCTGAGTACCTTTAGAGTGATGCTATTCGCCGGGTTTATGGGAAGTGCTAATTGGTCAATGCTTGACTTGCCAATTCCCTATCCTTTGCCTTTTGGCTCCAGCTTAATCAGTTTTCAGGCGCTGCCTTAAATCCTGCTTTCCTTGCGGTTCAGCCTTATTTAGCTGGGTTAGACTGACGACGATTCAATCACATCTTCAAGTCGAGACTTTACTCATGGATACTTTGCTTGATGGATACCAGATTAGGCTTCCAGTAGAACCACCTTTCATCCCCGCTTCAGGCTTTGATGGCTAGTCGCGAACCTGGGGGAAGTGCTTTCACCGCTGCACCTGCGGGGTAGGATTTTCACCTACATGGTCATTCAGTTGTCAAGGTTCATACCTTGCGGCTAATCCTCTAAACCCTTACAGATTCTAGTTTCTAGCCAACGAATCGCACCAAGCACCGCCTACCCAGTAAGCCTAAGTCCAAGCTTAGATTGCTGGCTACTTTACGCAAAATATTTGCAGAAGCATTCAAATCGGCGTTAACAACCGACGAGTCGGAAGAACGATACAAACCACGATAAATACGTTTGCCAGATGCTTTCCACCCATCTGGCTTTTCGCCATACTTGGGTAGGGAGTCACCATCAAGAAAGCTAGCTTGAGAAGTGTAAGCTTCTTCAGTTTCTACAAATCTAATATCGTGCAAGCTACAAAGTTGCTTCAATCGTTCCTTTAGTTTTGCCAAAGGCATTTGAACAAATTTCTGATTTTCGATTCGACCAAGATTAGCGCCTTCCTTGAAGCCTTCATTCCACCCGACAACTAAAGTGCCGATTTGGTATTTTAAGCAGTGTTGAACAATAATTTTAGCTGCCTTGTTGATTCCATCGCGCATTTGATGGTTGCGCTTGCGGGTAATCCTATCCAACCATTTATCCCAGTATCCCTCTGGCTTACCCTGTTTGCGAGTTGATACCTTTTTGTTCCATAGTTGATTCATGGCCTTCATAGCGCGAGCATCAATTAAAAAAGAGTTGCCCAAGGTATCGACGCAGGCCGTTAGATTATCAGCAGTACCTAAGTCTATCGACAAAGCACGATTAATATCCAAATCGTGCTTTTCTTTTTTGATTTCGTAGGATAGCTCAAGATAAAATGCACCATTCTTGGGTAAGATAGTGAACTCTTTAACCGATGAAACCTCGACATTAGAAGGCATGGGCAAGTAAAATTCCGATAACCCAAACCACCTGCTCACGGTTAACCCCAGAGAAAACTTCAAGCTACCATCAATTAGAACCGGCTTTTGACCACCAGAGTTAGGATAGGTAATTTTGAACAGTTTTGAGCCTTTGAGATAGTTGGGCGGGCGTGGCCTAAAGTGCAATTCGCCCTTAAAATACAAATCCCTCAATCCCTTAAAAGACTTGAATGCTTCTGCAACTGACATCAACGTCTGTTGCATGGGCGTTGAGGGTATGGATTGAGCAACCATCGATTTTGATACCGACGATTCGTAAATTAAATCAAATTTTCCAGATAGTAGTTTTCCTGTCTTGAAAAATATCTGTCTGGCGAAGTATACGCCGTTGTTGTACAGCTTTCCCGATTGTTGGCACAAATATTCAAGTATTGCCTTGGTTTGTTTGTCGGGATGGAGTAATATTTGTTGCACTCCAATTGTGTTTTTAGCTTTAGCCATCGGTATTACTTTGGCGTCAGTTCTTTGGTTTTGATGGTAGCTGAGCGCTGTGGTTATGTCAATTTGCTGAATTTGATAAATGTTGCAAAAATTTATCGCTTTTGTAGAGCCAGCAGTTTTGCTATACTGAAAATTATCATCAGATAAATTCTGAAATACCACGGCGCCTTATTACCGCCCGTGTCGCTTTCCTCTCAGCACTAAAGTGACTGAGTTTCTCGCTTCCCGTCTTTCTTATGAAACAGCTATCTAAGACTTCGCTATCGACCGCACCCGAAAGTCAACTCAGTTACTCTGGTACTTACACCTGTCCTGTCTGTCGTCACGGCGAAATCTCGGCAATGACGCTGACAGAAGCCTTTGCGTGTAACTTTTGCCACCATATTTTTACCGCCAACCTGGAAAAGCAGTTGATTCAGGTGGTAGATAGTTCTCAACCGATGACTTGGCGATGGACGGGTAGTACCTGGAAGGGAACCCACCAGCGCGATACTGAACTCACGTTTGTATTGTGGGTGGTAGCGATCGCTTTAATCGCCCTCCCGCCTTTTTTAGTTTGGCTTTCTGCCCACACTTTCCCCCCCGCAGAAGGCAGTACCGGATCTTGGATTCCCACCGCTTGGATTGGGTTAGCTTTCCTGTCCCATCTCATTTTAGTCGGCTGGCTAATCGCAGAAGTTTATCAATTCCCCATTTATGCGGTGCTTAAAGTTAAGCTGTGGCAATGGCTGAGACGTTAAACAGTGGACAGTGGACAGTGGACAGTGGACAGTGGACAGTGGACAGTTATTTCTACCTCAAAGTTATAGGATTGCGAAGGAGGCTAACTACCTATTTTTTCTCGTAATTGGGTATCAGTCATAGGTAATTTTCAATAGCAAATTACATTTTTATTACCACCAAAACTTAAAAATCGCCTAAAATGCCGCGACACTTGCGTAAGTTTATATGACAATAATTAATTCAGATAAAGAGCCAATTGTTGTTGTCTTGGTTGCTGACAACAATTATGCCATGCCCCTAGCGGCAACAGCCAGGTCAGCAATTGTTAATCTAAATACTGATAAAAATATTGAAATAGTCATAATTGATGGTGGAATTAAAGCATATAACAAAAAAAAGATTGTTAAATCTATTAAGGAAAACAACGTCGAAATTAAATGGGTAAAACCAGATCGAGAAACTTTCAAAGATATGAAAGTTTATAAGCATTTCAGTAGGGCTATATACTATCGTATTTTAATCCCTAAGATTCTGCCGTTGGCAGTGAAAAAAGTTATTTATTTAGATACAGATATAATAGTAAAAGGGGATTTAGAACAGTTATGGAATATAAATATCGGCGATAATTATGCTTTAGCGGTTGAAGACATGACCGTCCGCTATGTATCAGCTTCTAATGGGTTGAAAAAATATCAAGAATTTGGCCTCAAATCAGATGCCAAATATTTTAATTCGGGGTTATTAGTTATTAATGTTGAAAAGTGGCGAAATGAAAATATTGGCAACAAGGTGATTGAATATATACAAAAATATCAAGACGAGTGGTTGTGGATGGATCAGGATGGGCTAAACGCTGCTTTTGCAGGTCAATGGGGGGAACTCGATCCCAAATGGAACCAACAACCTAGAATTTATAAGTATGCCTCGTGGCAAGATAGTCCCTGGGAAGAAGATGTATATCAAGATTTGAAAGATAATCCTTACATCGTTCACTATTCCACATCGGGTAAACCTTGGAGTTTGGGGTGTAAACACCCAAAAAAAGATTTATTCTTCGACTATCTTGACATGACAGCTTGGTCGGGATGGCGGCTTAATTTTTGGCGGCGTCTATGGTTAAAAGTGAAAATAGAAACCTACCCTTACTGGAAGCCTTTTCACCGACCTTAGCCAGGATTTACGCACGACGATCCAGAAACCGGGTTTCTACG
>CAYXCW010000057.1:0-30643 GCA_964463555.1 uncultured bacterium | reverse complement strand
TGGATATTTAGTTTGAAAGCGACGATTTTTCATAGAAACCCGGTTTCTTGGCGTATTTCTACGTGGATATTTAGTTTGAAAGCGACGATTTTTCATAGAAACCCGGTTTCTTGGCGTAAGTCCTGCTTAGCGACAGTTTTGCAGTAAAACTTGCTCGTAGCGTTGACCAATTCCTTGCCAAGTGTATTCTGTTTCTACTAGCGATCGCCCATTGCGAGACAACTCGTCGCGCAGTTGGGGATTTTCAAACAAGCGACTGATAGCTTCTACATATTCTTCCACGCGATTGGCGCGTAAAGCGCGCAAAGGTACGCCATCCCGATCGACTGATAATCCTTCTAAGCCGCGATCGCTTGCTACAATTGGCGTGCCTCCTGACATGGTTTCTAAGGTTTTGGTTTTAATCCCCAAACCCACGCGCAAAGGCACTACGCAAACCGTCGCTTGGTGCATGTATTCTACCACCGAAGGTACGCGCCCCGTCACAATGATTCCCGGACGTTCTTTTAAAGCTAAAATTTCCGCTACTGGATTGGCACCGACAATCGTAAATTTAGCATCTGGATAGCGCTGTTGAATTTGGGGGAATACTTCAATGGCAAAGAAACGCGCCGCGTCTATATTATGGGTAGAATTCATCGCCCCGATAAAGATTAATTGATGTCCTCCCGGATCTTTTTCCCGATAGGGAAACATTTCCAAATCGACGCCGTTGGAAACAATTTCAAACCTGGATTCAGGGCTAATATTTTGCAATTGCTGGCGGTCATCGTCTGTAGTGACCACAATGGTGGTAAATTTATCACAGTAGCGTTTTTCGTAGCGTTTTAAAAGTAGATTTAAGTAGAGGCGATCGCGCAACGGGTTGTGGGAAACGCCCAGATCTAGGTGATTGCGAACCCAACCATAAACCGAACTGTGAACATCTACCACTGTCCCCACTCGCTGGCGATATTCTGGGCGGATATAAAGTTCGTTGACGCTATGTTCGCAATCAATTACGTCGCATTTTCCCGTTTGAACAAAGTTATCGATCCAAGTTTGAATTTCTGGTGAATAGCGATGCAAAACATTTGGCGGAGTGGCTTTAATTACTGCCTCGCTAAAGCGTCCCACCTTGCCAATTATGCCAGCAATTCCCCCTTGTTTCGGTTCTTGGGGTGCGGGAAATATCACTAATTCGGTGACAAAGTTGCGAAGTGCTTCTACTTCCTCATCAGAGATAGCGCTGTGGCGTTGCGTTACCAGCGTCACCTCGTGATGCTGATGCAAATGTTTGAGTAAATTAAACGTTCTCCCTTCGGTTGCGCCGCGACTGGGTGGATAGGGAAACGTTAAAGAGAGCATTAATATTTTCATGGTAATTGGTAATTGGTAATTGGTAATTGCAGATTTTAGATTTCAGATTGCAGATTTAAGATTTATTTGGGATTTAAGATTGAAGCAGGAGATTGGATTTAACTTGCCAATAGGCTTTGGTTTAATCTCAAACCTGAAATCTAAAATCTGCCTCAATCTGAAATCTGCAATCTCAAATCTGAAATCCTCGATCACTTGTTTTTTCTTGCTTCTACCATCATTCTTACTACGTCCTTGATTTTATACTTGGCTTCCCATCCCAACTTTTCTTTTGCTTTAGCAGGGTTGCCGCGACTAATTGCCAGATCCGTAGGTCGTAATAAGCTGGCATCGGTTACTACATGCTCTTGCCAGTTTAAACCCAGACAGGCAAAAGTTTCGGCGACAAAATCTTCTAGTTTGCAGCTTTTCCCGGTGGCGATCGCATAATCATCCGGTTCGGAATGCTGTAATATCAAATACATCGCTTCTACATATTCCGGCGCCCAGCCCCAATCGCGCTGAATCGAAACATTGCCCAAATAAAGCTTTTCATCGCTACCAGCGGCGATGCGACAAGCTGCGGCAACTATTTTTTGGGTGACAAATCTTTCTGGTCTTAAGGGAGATTCGTGGTTAAAAAGAATACCAGAACAAGCAAACAATCCGTAAGCTTCGCGATAGTTGGCGACTTCCCAAAACGCTGCTGCTTTAGCGACAGCATAGGGACTTCTGGGGCGGAATGGGGTAGTTTCATCGGCGGCGTTATCGCCGATATCGCCGAAGCATTCGCTCGATCCGGCGTTGTAAAATTTGATTGGTTTGCCGGTAAAGCGAATTGCTTCTAAAAGGTTTAAAGTGCCTACGGTGATACTTTCAAGAGTTTCTACAGGTTGTTCAAAAGAAAGTCCAACCGAACTTTGTCCAGCGAGGTTATAAATTTCATCGGGTTCGACTTTTTTGAGAACTTGCAAAACGCTGCGAAAATCGGTGAGGACAACCGATTCTAATTTTAAGCGATCGCGAATCCCCAAACGCACTAAATTACCGAACGAGGACATTTGTGCATCTCGCGAAGTGCCGCAGACATCATAACCCTTGTTTAAGAGTAACTGCGCCAAGTAAGCTCCATCTTGTCCGGATACACCGCAAATCAGTGCTTTTTTCATCAGCTTTGGTAATAGTTGACAGTGGACAGTTGACAGTGGACAGTGGACAGTTGACAGTGGACAGTGGACAGTTGACAGTTGACAGTTGATGGTTAGTCAACCGTCCTCGAATCATCTTGCTCTAAACTCAGTTTTTCGTTGATAATTGTCCACTTTCCACGCTCCACTGAAAGGTAATTAGTAATTGCAGATTGCAGATTTTAGATTTTATTAGCAAATCTGGAATCTGAAATCTCAAATCTGCAATTATTTTATTTGTCTGGTAGAAGCATTCCTTTAATTGCTGCACTTAAATAACCGATTTGACAATAGCTATATACTAAATTGTCAAAGCGTAACGCCGGATCGCCCATATATTTTAAGGATTTGTATAACCCTCGGATTAAGCGATCGCCGCCGCTAATTAATTGTTTTGCACCTGCTCTACCAGCGATGCGATCGCGGTAACATTCGCTAATACCTTGCCACCAACCCCGATTCAAAAACCAAGATTGTTCCATCCTTTCTGGGGCGACGTTGTGGGCGACAAGTGCATCGGGAAGATAGGCGACTTGCCAACCATTTTCTAGTGCTAGTTCTGTCATGTACAGTTCTTCATTAGAAAGCAAAGATTTGCCAATTCGTCCCAAGTTTATATCGAATCCACCAATTTGTTCTAAAAATTGTCGTCGCATCGAATAGTTTAAACCTCTGGGAGTTAAACCAGGTTGGGTGATATAAACAACTTTATCCCCCAGATTGTAGAGTCCCAAATTGCCAGCCAATCCATCGGATAACCAAGCGGGCGGGGTTCTCCCTTCGGGCCATAAAAGCGTGACTTTACCGCCAGCAATCGCGAGTTTTTCGTTAGTTTCATAAGCCCGATCAAGCGCGCTCAGCCAACCGGGAGTAGCAACAGCATCATCATCAAGATAGGCGAGAATTTCGGCATCGGTAGCCTTAGCGCCGGTATTGCGCGCAGTGGATAGCCCCAAAACCGATTCGTAAATATATTTAACTTGGGGGCGCGCGGCGACGATTTCGCGGGTGCGATCGCTAGAAGCATTATCCACCACGATTACTTCATAATCCGGAAAATCCTGGACGAGTAAGCTATCAATCGCCGCACCTAAATATTTATCCCGATTGTGGGTACAGATAATTGCACAAATTCGAGGTTTTGACATAAACTGATGTTCTACTAATCGCTCTTTTACGCTAGTCTTTAGAAGCTGAACCTGTCAACCAATTTGAGATTTGAGATTTGAGATTTGAGATTTATTTTGCCGCTCTTAAATCTGCAATCTGCAATCTGAAATCTAAAATTCTCTATTACAGCCATTCGATTGTCTTTGCTGGTTCGGGAAGTTTGGCTTCTCGCTGTCCCGCCGAGCGATTGATGGCACAATAGAGGTTAATCGGACTGGCGATCGCATCGAGCCAGGGCGTTTTGCCAGCGATCGCATTCGCCCCCGCGGCGGGCAGTTCTTTTAGCAACCAGCGACTCAAGCGATAAACGCTTTCTTTCCAAGTGAAGTCGCGCATCAAATCCACCCCGTAAAGTTCGTGCAAGTAGCGGTTAGAACGCCCATAGCGTCGCCACTGGCTTTTCAATTCGGCTATGGTGGCGCGGTGGCGGTGCTGCACCAGTGCGGTTTCAGCAAAAACCAGTTTCCAAGCGGTTTCGCGCCCAATGCGCCAGCACATATCCGCATCGCCGCCTGTCGTCATGTAGGGGCGAAACAATCCGATTTGTTCAAAAACTTGGCGTCTGATGCCCAAATTAGCAGTTTGACCGTAGGGACAAAAAGGATGGGCTAAAGTATCTTTTTGGGTCATCATACTCTGGCGTTCGGCGTATTTTTCCAGTAGCGTTTCCCCTGGTAAAGCGTTAATTTCGCCCACCACTAAACCTACAGCTGGATCGGCAAAGGCTTGTACCAGGTGCGATATCCACTGAGGTAGGGGGCGACAGTCAGCGTCGGTGAAGGCGAGAATTTCGCCCGTAGATGCCCGAATAGCGGTATTTCTGGCAGCGTAGGAGCTTTGGATCTTATTTTCCGTCAGGTGGCGAATCGTCAGTCCTTGGGACTCGGCTTCCTTTTGGGCAGAGGCGAGAATATTGGGAGTGCGATCGCTGCTATTATTATCCACCAACAAATACTCTACCCTCCCAGCTGGGTAAGTCTGCGCCTTGAGGCATTCAATTAAACCCGGCAAGTCCGCCTCGCCGTTATAAATTGGCACAATAGCCGAAACCATAGGCAAAAAAGATGGGGTTTCCGGGCTATCTGCGGCTCGATCTAGAGTCATAATTTGCGATTATATGGGGCAGCCTTCTAGAGCCATGTTATTACTCTTCTCAGTAGAGTGGCGAGTCTTGATGTATACAGGACTTACGCAAAGAAACCGGGTTTATAGGAGAAATCGTAGCTTTGAAACTAAAGATCCACGCAGAAACCCGGTTTCTAGGATCGTCGTGGGTAAGTCCTGGTATAGCTAGGGGCGAGGGATTAGGGGCTAGGGGAAGAAGGGACTAGGCGGATAGGACACCAGGAAGCAAGGATTAAAATTTGTAGGGGCGGGTTTTACTCTAGGGGCGGGTTTTACCAACCATTGAGTCGAACCAAGAAATATTGGGTTAAAGCCGCCCCTGGAAGACAACCGAATTGCAATCAACGCTTAGAGTTTATCACCATGAACGAGCAACCGATTTTATCTATTGTTACCGCTACCAAAGGCAGTTTTTCCGATTATTGGCTAGAACAGTTATTAAAAGTGAAAGGCAACGTGCAATTTATTTTAGTTTATCCGCCCGACACTCCCATTAAACCCATAGACGACAAGCGCATAAAAGCTATCGTCAGCCCCTACAAAGGCGAAGTCATGCAAAGGTTTACCGGCTTACTCAACGTCACCACCGATTACCTAATGGCTTTAGATGACGATGACTTCGTTCATCCCGACATTTTAGAATGTACAGCCGCTTATTTCCAGCGATTTCCTGAAAGTTGGGTCTTGCGCTTAAAAATTGAAAATATAGACTACAAAAATGAACAGCGCATCCAGCAAGATTGGCAGCCAATCCCCGATATTGCTCAACTAGAAATCTGCAAAAAGACTCCGGAAAATCCCTTCCCTTTCCAAGGCGGGAACTACAAAGGTTTGCTAGAAGTTCCGATTGCACCTTTGGATAAAAACTTTGACATTCGCCACGCCCTCATTCCCTGGAAGCACAGAACAGATATGGAAGGGATTCATTTTGAAAACTTCAATAACCGAGTTTGGCGAAATGCGATCGTTCAACCAGCATTAGCAGAACTTTCCAAAGCAATGCGAATATTTGGTGCTTTAACTTGGGTGCCTTTATGGAATTTGGACAGATCTTTAGGCTTATTCGTGCAAGCTACATCTTTTGAGAAAAACAAAATCATTGGACACGCGATGCCAAAACCCGAACAAGTCAGATACATTACCAAAGATGCATCGTTAAAAGAAGCCCGCATTCATTTAACCGCAGATACGCTGTTAGTTAAAACTTATCCCCAGTTTGGATATCTGTGGAATCTGTTCTTTTGGGAATTGTACGCTGTTCCCAAGGTAATCGGTAAATCCCTGAAGAAAAAGCTAGTCAAGCAGGTTTAAAAAAGCGCATCTTCTCTTCATAATCCCGGTTATTTCCCTAAACCGAGATTCTCTATCTCTTAAGCCCCCCTTGGCAAGGGGGGTTGGGGGGGATCGATGCTTAATTTTCTGCTATTTTTTTCGATTCAGCTTCTTCAATTGCCTTAATAATGTCATCTTTTTTAGCTTTGGAAGAGATGGTTATATTTCGCTTTTTTGCCTCTTCTTTCAGTTGCGGTACAGTCATTTTTTTGTAACTCGTTTTGCGCGGAACATTTGTAACTACAGGTTGCGTTGTAGGTGAAGGCGGCTGGCTCAAGATAGTGTCAATCTTTCTCGATAACTCATCAACGGATTGGCTAATATTATTTATGGTAAAACTTATCTTTTTATCAATCAATCGTTCTATTTCTGCCAGCAAACTTACTTCACCTGCGCTAGCTGAAGGCTGTATCGGCTCAATAAATTCTCGCTTTCTTAAAGCTTGAATTTGCGCTTGGATCGCTTCCTGATTTTCCCTAGTAACAATAAACGCTCCAATCATCTCGCCTTTACGAGGATCTATTTCTCTGGCTTTAGCAGCAGCGTAAAACTCAAAGTGTCCATCAATTACCTCGTAAGATTCAAAACTTGTCTGGCGCAGCACTAAGGGATTAATGATTCCTTCAGCTTGTAAAATTAACTCAGCCGCTTGTTGCAATTCAGCTTCAGAAAAATTATCGCGCGGTACATTTGAATTGATTTCTCTGACTGGTACAAATGCAGTTGAAAGTAACATTACGCCATTCCTATTTTTTGCAAAACTTCATCTGCTAATAGTTCAAATTCTCTAGCAGAGTCGCCATCTGGCTTAAAATCAAAAACCGACCTCGGATCGGGTATCTGCATGTCTCCCACATACTGATATTGCTCCAAACAAGCCGATAGTTCGTTTCTTTGATAAATGACTGTATCCATTAAATTAAAACCATAGCGTTGGGGAATTACGTCCATTTGTCTGGGTAAACTATATTGCACAAATCTGGCATTGGTCGAGATTTTACAAGGAAGCACTCCCAATATCTCTAGATTCGGTTTACCATAAGAATCCCTGCAATTATTGATTTCATTAATAAAATCTTTGACATTTAACAGCCCTTGATTAGCAAAGGGTTTGAGATCGGAAGGAATTATTAAATAATCAGCAGTGAGTAAGGCAATGTACGCAAACAGATTCAAAGAAGGTGGGGTATCAATAAGTACTATATCGTATTGGGATTCTACCTGTTTTAATTTTCGGCTTAGCATATTTTGACTGCTTCTCATTTGGTTCAATTCGTTTTCAGTCTTCATTAAGTTAATGTGGGAAGGAATAACATCAATTTCCTCACTATTAAACGAAGACTTTTTAGCAATTTCAGGTATAGTATTAAACTCGGTAGAACGCAAGATATGATAAATATTATTGTCTTTAATATCATCTAAATTTTCGTCATCAAACATTGTTTTGATCAATCCGGTAGCAAAGGTAGTATTGGCTTGGCTATCCAAGTCAACTATCAAGACTCGCTTGCCTAGATTTCTCAAAGCTGCTGCTAAGTTGACTACGGTTGTTGTTTTACCGACGCCGCCTTTGTTATGGTAAACTGCAATAGTTTTCATGGGGATTTTGGAATTAGTTAAGCTCGCTGGATAATCTGGTTGAAAGTTTTGATTTTTCAAGCTTTCTCGGCCTAAAATCGCTTTAATATCCTCTATGTGAGATTCTAGATTTTTACAGTCACAGTGAAACAATAACTGAATTTCATTTTTGATTTTTTCATAGATTCTAAGTTCGCGACCATTGGTTAGCAAGCCGTAGCGAACGTTTAAACTGAGTAAGTAGCGCTTGAGACGGCGGGTATGTCGATTTAAGTTTTGTTTGGGATGCTTCGCTTCCAGTACGACGCTTAAAGGCGAGTTGGCATCTACCAGCAGGGGGATTTTCTGCATGGCAAATGCTAAGAAGTCTAAACGGATTTTGCCAAATGTAACTTCTTGATGCCAGGTGTCTGGCGTGTAGCCTAACTTTGGTAGCAGATATTGGACGATGAGTTTGCTTTCTACTTCACTCTCGTTGCGGCAAAACTCCGGATCGAAATTCAATGGGATTATTCCTCTCTGATGCTGCGATCGCTCTCAAACCACCTCACACTATTTCTGATTTTCCCCCAGAGCGAGCCGCTTCAGTACGGCGTTTTCACGGAAAAATACTCACTCGCTTAGCTACTTGCCCTGGTGGAATCGCTATACTATCAGTCTGAGACATGGTGTGTAATGCCTTTGGTGTCAACCCGCTTTGTCAGTATATTTGACGAGTATGCCCACTTTATGTCAGAAAAACAAATCCGCAATGCGCTAGAATCGAGCATTAAACGGCTGGGTGCAATGGCGCGAGCAGCTGGCATTCACCCAATCGTTGCTACCCAACGTCTTTGAAGCTAAGGTTGTGACTCCTTTGATCCGTTCTAATTTACCGGGGAGGGTTGCACTCCGTACTGCAAGTGAGGCAGATTCGACTATTGTGTTAGGGGGGAATCAAACAGCAGCTGCCTACTTGCTGGGTAAAGGCGATTTGCTCTACCAGCTAGGATCTCATTTGCACAGGTTGCAAAGCTTATTAGCGACAACTATTCAGTTGTAGAAAAGCGATCGGCTGTTAATTTGTTGAACTCAACCTCAACCTTAAGCTAAAAATTGTACTGTTTTCCCTTGTCGTTGAAAAATTTTCTATATCTACCCCAAACGCGAAACTTTCCCCGGCGTCATTCTTTGAGAGGACACTAACGAATGGGATATATCATTGCAACTGCCAATATGAAAGGTGGCGTCGGTAAGACCACCCTAACCGTAAACCTCGCCGCTTCTTTAGTCAAGGATTTTGGTAAAAAAGTTTTGGTGGTCGATCTCGACAACCAAATCAGCGCTACTCTTAGCTTAATGTCGCCCCAGGATTTCGCCAAGCGCCGCCGAGATAAGCGGACGCTGCGCCATCTGGTCAATAAGGCAATTAAACCGGATATTAAGCTCAATATTCCGGTTCAAGATGTGATTTTTCCCTACGTCTCTAGCTTGAAGGGATTTGATTTATTGCCAGGAGATATTGACCTGTACGATGAATTTTTAGTCTCTGAAATGCTTTACGAAAAAGCAATGCTTTCAGGAAATAATAATTTTGAACAGATTTGGACTAAGTTTGAACTGTTCTTGGTAAAAAGTCTTTTGGAGCCTGCCCTAAAAGACTACGATTTTATCATCCTAGACTGCGCTCCTGGCTATCATCTTTTAACTCGCAGCGGTTTGCTGGCTAGCGATTTTTACGTATTACCTGCCAGACCAGAACCTTTATCGGTAATTGGGATTCAGTTACTGGAAAGAAGAATTGCCCAACTGAAGGAAACCCATAAAAACGATCCTGTCAATCTGCAATTGTTGGGAATTGCGTTTACGATGTCGGGTAATATGATCGCGGGCAGATATTACAATCAGGTGATGCGCCGAGTGAATGAAGATTACAGTGCGGCTAAAATTTTCAAAACTCGCATTCCCGTTGATGTGAATATTTCCAGAGCGGTTGATACTTTTATGCCGGTTGTTTTGTGCAATCCTCAGTGTGCGGGTGCTAAAGCTTTCTCCCAGTTAGGGCAAGAATTTATGCAGAAGTTAACAATTGTGACGACTCAGAAGCAAAATCCGACTAGGATGGGTTTTGAGTAATTGCAATTGGTTTTTATCCCACATCTGCTTTCATCGCCTTTTTGATGCCGAACGACTAAAGTCGCGGCTACACAAACTAAGCCCGCCTTCGCGGGCTTTAAAATATCAAATGACTAAAGTCGCGGTTAGACAAACTAAGCCCGCCTTCGCGGGCTGTAAAATATTGCAAAACCTCACAGAGTTGTTGCGTAGGGACACGGCATCATCAATATATCGGACAAACAGATAACTTTTATCATGCCTTGTCCCGGCTTCAGAAAGAATCCCGGTTTCTTTAAGAAACCGGGATTCTGTTGTTTTTCCAATTAAAATTGAGCTGCTAATGCTGGGATGCAACGTTCGCATAACAGCGGATGTTGCGATGATTCGCCGACGTGTATTGAGTAATTCCAGCAGCGATCGCATTTTACCCCATCTGCTTTCACTACCCCAATTCCCAATGTCTCGGACTGTCCTTTATACTGCAATTCTTCCAGTTTTGCTGGCGAGTCTACCAGTTCGACTTGGGAGGATATAAACAGATAACGCAGTTCATCGACTCCGTTGGTAATTGGTAATTGCTCATTGGTAATTGGTGTTGGTTTTGACTCAGTATCTGTTTGAGCGTTAACTTCTGCTTTTGGCTCTAGCTCTGGACTCTGGTCTTTTCCACCTACTTCTATCCCGACTGAAGCTGTATCATCTATAACTTCTGTTTTCAGCGATATTACGCGATTGGCTAGGTTTTGGCGATCGCTTGCCAACAGTAAATTATTTTTGACGAACACTATCGAGTACAGCATCCCGACGAGTTCAAATAAGGTTTGTAGCAGGGGTAGACTATTCACCGTCCCTACTATTACCGATACCACGCGCAGGACGACTAGCAGCGTTACAAGCATTCCCACTGTTATCAGGGATTTGCCGTATTTTGCCAGAAATTCATCCAGATAATCTGGCAAATTCCCTATAACTGTCGCCACTTTGTTGAAGCTTTGCTGCGATTTTTCTGGTGCTTTTTCTGCAACTAGCGCTAGTTGTTCGGGAGGTGCTATTTCAACTGCAACGTGAATTGCTTCGGTTTCAGTTTCTTGGGGTAGTTTTATCCCTGGCGGTACTGAACTAGAGGGATTTAATGCCTGCAATTGCTGGCGCAATTCTTCATCGCCGACGTAGAGTAATACCTTTGCTTCTAAAGATGAGCCTATCATCTTTTCGGCGCGGGCTTGCTCCATTACCTTGTTAACTTCGCCGCGAATTTGACGCAGTTTTTGCCACTTGGCGGCGAGTTCGGGATTTTTCCATTGTTCTTCTAGTTTTACCCAACCCGATTCAAATACGGATTTGTAGGGTGTTTTATAGGGGAGATATTCCCAGATATCTTCTGCCATGTGACAGAGGACGGGTGCGATCGCGCGTGCTAGATTTTCTAATGCGATCGCCATCACGGTTTGACAGGTGCGACGTCTGTAAGTATCTTCGGCGCTGATATACAACCGATCTTTGGCGATATCTAGATAGAAGTTGGATAAATCGACGACGCAGAAATTCTGCAATGCTTGGAAGAAGCGGAAGAATTGAAAGCTTTCATAAGCTTCGGTTACTTCTGCGAATACTTCCGTCATTCGATGCAGCATGTAGCGGTCGATTTCGGGTAATTCCTCGTAGGGAACCGTATCTTTTGCCGGGTCAAAATCGTGTAAATTTCCCAATAAGAAGCGCGCCGTATTGCGGATTTTCCCGCGAATATCGCCTAACTGTTTGAGGATATTTACACTCAAGGGAACGTCGTTCGTATAGTCTACGGAAGACACCCACAGACGCAACACATCTGCACCGTAAGGTGGGAGTTCGACTTGCTTTTCTTTCCCGTTTTGTTTGAGTTTGATTTTACCGCCTTCGATGATTTCGTTCGGATCGAAACCATTTCCCAGGGACTTGCTTTGCTTGCGTCCTTCTTCGTCTACAGTGAAACCGTGGGTTAAAACCGTTTTATAAGGTGCGACGCCGTTATTTGCTACGCTGGTGAGCAAGCTGGACTGGAACCAACCCCGATGCTGATCCGATCCTTCCAGATACATATCGACGGGATAGCATAATTCGGGACGTTGTTTCGCCACCGCCGCCCAAGACGATCCGGAATCGAACCAGACATCCATTGTATCGGTGCCTTTGCGGTAGGTATGACCGTTATCGCGGTATTTTTCCGGCAATAATTCTGCTACCGACAATTCCCACCAGGCATCGGAACCAATTTCTGCGATAATTTTCTGGACGTGAGCGATCGTTTCTTCGTTGAGCAGGGGTTCGCCGCTTGCTTCGTCGTAGAATACGGGAATTGGGACGCCCCAATTGCGCTGACGGGAGATACACCAATCAGATCTTTCTGCGACCATTGGAGTGATGCGATTTTCCCCTTGGGATGGAATCCATTTTACGGCGGCGATCGCTTCCAATGCCTGTTCCCGGAATCCCTCTACCGAAGCGAACCACTGTTCCGTCGCCCGAAAGATGGTAGGTTTCTTGGTACGCCAATCGTAGGGATATTTATGTTCGTAACGTTCTTGTTTCAGCAAGCACCCTGCCGCTTTTAGTCCCTCGATTACAGCAGCGTTACCTTCGCTGATACTTTGTTCGCCTTTAGTCACTACAGACAATCCAGCAAACTGTCCTGCTTCTTCGGTAAATTTCCCATCTGCATCCACCGGCGACAGGATGGGTAAATTGTACCGCTGACCGACCATATAGTCTTCTTGACCGTGACCGGGTGCGGTATGAACTAACCCCGTCCCAGATTCAGTTGTAACGTAATCTCCCCCAATTACAATCTGACTAGAACGGTCAAATAGAGGATGGCGATAGGTAGCACCTTCCAAATCCTTCCCCGTCACCATTGCTTTTTTGTGCAGCTTCACACCCAAGGTAGACGACAAGCGATCAATTAAATCTGCTGCCACCAGGAGATACTTAAACTTAACTGGCTGACTTGCCTTTTCTTCTACAGGTTTAGGACTGGAAGACTTGTCTTTCCCCTTACCTTTCCCAGAGGACTTGCTAGTCGCTTTTGGACTGCCATTGGATATCAAGGATAACTCTCCCTTGTCTTCCTTGTCTCCCTTGTCTTCCTTGTCTTCCTTGTCTCCCTTATCCCCCTTGTCCTCTATTTCCACCACCGCGTAAGTCAATTCTGGATTGACGCTGACGGCTAAATTGGCTGGAATAGTCCAAGGCGTCGTTGTCCAGACTGCTACGCCCAAATCGGGTAAATAATCTTCCAAATCCAACTTCAACCCTGGGGGCAAACCCGTCATCGGGAAAGCGACGTAGATGCTGGGAGAAGTATGACCTTCCGGATACTCTAACTCAGCTTCTGCCAGTGCGGTTTTAGAACTAGGACTCCAGTGAACGGGTTTTAGACCGCGATAGATGTATCCTTTTAACACCATCTGACCGAATACGCCGATTTGTGCCGCTTCGTACTCTGGTTTTAAAGTCAGATAAGGATTATCCCAATCCCCCCAAACGCCGTAGCGCTTAAAGCTTTCCCGCTGTTCGTCAACCGCTTTGAGGGCGAAATCCCGCGCTTTGTGGCGTAATTCCAACGGTGTCAGTTTTTGCCGTTCCTCTGGTTTGAGTTGCTGCAATACTTTCAGTTCAATTGGCAAACCGTGACAATCCCAACCGGGGATGTAGCGCACCTTGCGCCCGCGCAGCAACTGATATTTGTTAATAATATCTTTAAGAATTTTATTCAGGGCGTGACCCAAATGTAGCGTACCGTTGGCGTAGGGCGGCCCATCGTGCAAAATAAACAGATCGCCAGGATTATTTTGCGAAAGTTTTTCGTAAATCTTATTTTCTGCCCAAAACTTTTGGATTTCGGGTTCGCGCTTGACTGCGTTGGCACGCATGTCAAAGTCGGTTTTGGGTAGGTTTACAGTGTCTTTGTATGTTTTTGCTTCCGTCACAGTTCGATGCCAAATAACAGTGATGTCTTGCTGCTTTAATATTCTGACATTTTCCCCCGCCTGAATGACGGTGAATTTGAAATTATATCATCTATAAGTTGGGTTTGGTTAGGTCAACCCAACCTATTAGTTTAAATCGAATCGGTTGGCTTTTCCGGTGCTGTCGTCTCAGACTCGAGGTTTTGTTGGATTTCTTGAACGAGAGAGGGGACATCGTCTGGGGTGGAATCGGGGTTAGCGATCGCTTCAAACGGCGAAGGTTTTGTCGTTACCATTGGTTCGCTGACCACCATCATCTCATCTTCTGACTTCGCTGGTGCAGTTGCACGAGCCACAGCTGGCACGTTACGCTTGGTTGTTCCGCCCCGCGTTCCCGGAATTTTAGCTTGAACCGAGGTCAACAACCCACCAAATTTTGACTGCAACTCAGCAGAAGAAGGTAACTCAGTTTGTTGTGCGGCAGGAACCATCTGGCGCCGCAATGTCAGGGTTTGCCAACAAAACCATCCCAACAAGGAAACAGCTGCGATTTGACCCAGCAAAACCCCACCAGTCAGGCGTCCAGCGCACACCCACAACATCAAAGCATAAAACAGCCCGACCCCACTCCAATAAAAGTCAGTTTTGCGATGGATTTCTGGCACAAAGAAGGCAGCCAGGTAAATGCTAAGACTACCAAGGCCGACAGCCAACGCCAAGATGTATGCAAGCATAGCCGAACTCCCTGCCACGTCTGTTGGAATCTAATCGGTAATTTTACCCCTTTGGCAGAGTCTTAATTTCTTCTTTAGGGGACAACATTGGGTATCGAGATAACCTGAAAGTAAAGCAACCCAACAAACCATTAAGCAGAGTTACAACAAGTTTTATGGCACTACAGAGCTTCGGCGTAATTGGCCTAGCCGTAATGGGAGAAAACCTAGCACTCAATGTAGAGCGTAATGGTTTCCCGATTTCCGTTTACAATCGCAGCCGGGAGAAAACCGACGCTTTCATGGCAAACCGCGCCGGGGGTAAGAATGTCGTCGCTACCTATTCCCTGCAAGACTTTGTAGCATCTCTCGAACGTCCCCGCAAAATCCTAATTATGGTGCAAGCGGGTAAGCCCGTAGATGCGGTGATCGAACAACTCAAACCATTTATCGAAGAAGGCGACATTTTAATTGACGGCGGGAACTCTTGGTATGAAGACACCGAACGTCGCACCCAGGAATTAGAACCCCTGGGTTACAGATTTATCGGCATGGGGGTTTCTGGTGGTGAAGAAGGGGCGCTGAATGGCCCTAGCTTAATGCCGGGGGGTACGCAAAGTTCCTACGAATATTTGTCACCCATTTTCACCAAAATTGCTGCTCAAGTAGATGATGGCCCTTGCGTCACCTACATTGGCCCTGGCGGTGCAGGTCACTATGTCAAGATGGTACACAACGGCATCGAGTACGGCGATATGCAATTAATTGCAGAAGCCTACGATTTGCTTAAGAATGCCGCTGGACTCAATCGCCAACAACTGCAAGAAGTTTTTGCCGAATGGAACCTCACCGATGAACTCAATTCTTTCTTAATTGAGATTACGGCAGATATCTTCAAGTACATCGATCCAGAAACGAATCAACCCCTGGTTGAATTGATCTTAGATGCGGCTGGACAAAAAGGTACCGGACGCTGGACGATCCAAACTGCCTTAGATTTGGGTGTAGCAATTCCCACCATGACAGCGGCAGTTAATGCCCGGATTATGTCTTCTGCCAAGCAAGAACGAGTTTATGCTTCCAGACTTTTGACGGGGCCATCTGCTAAGTTCCAAGGAGATGTGAAAACCTTCGTCAATCAGGTGCGCGATGCCCTTTATTGCTCGAAGATTTGCTCTTATGCTCAAGGAATGGCACTGTTGGGTACGGCATCCAAGACGCTATCTTTTAACCTGAACCTGGGTGAAATTGCGCGGATTTGGAAAGGTGGCTGCATTATTCGGGCTGGATTCCTGAATAAGATCAAACATGCGTTTGATGAAAATGCGGAGTTACCGAACTTGTTGTTAGCGCCTGAATTTATGCAGACGATTTTGGATCGGCAAAATTCTTGGCGGGAAGTGCTAGTGCAGTCAGCGCTACTGGGTATTCCCGTACCGGCATTTAGTGCATCTTTAGATTACTTCGATAGCTATCGGCGCGATCGCTTACCCCAAAATCTCACCCAAGCGCAACGCGACTACTTCGGCGCCCACACCTACAAACGGGTTGACAAAGAAGGCACCTTCCACACCGAATGGACGAAACCAATCCCTACACCTGTTAATGTCTAAACTCTCTGTTTAATTTGCCGCACGACTAAAGTCGCGGCTATACATACAAAGCCCGCCTACGCGGGCTTTTTTTAACAGTTGTAGGGGCGGGTTTTACCAACCATCTAGCCTGCAAAACCCAAAATGCATCTAAACCCGCCCCGCGCGTAGAGGCAGAGTTCACCAATTATCTATCTAGCCTGCAAAACGCAACATACATCTAAACCCTTCCCCCGCGATCGTAGGGGCGGGTTTATAAAGGTTATTTGTTGGTAGGACGGATTTTTGGTAAAACCCGCCCCTACAGATTGGTTTCAATCCAACCGCAAAATTTTCACAGTCATGTCATGGCTGCCACTCGCTATAGTTTTTCCGTCTGGGCTAAAAACAACAGCGTTAACCCAGTTAGAATGACCATTGAAATTACCCAGTCGTTTTTGGCTCTTAATTTCCCACAGCTTAACCGTATAATCGGCGCTACCCGTCGCAATCGTGTTGCCATCGTGGCAGAAAGAAACCGACCAAACATAGCTGTGGTGACCTGTTATAGTAGTTAGCAGCTTGCCTGTTTCTACTTGCCAAATTTTTATTGTTTTGTCGTAACTGCCACTCGCTAAAAGCTGCCCATCTGGGCTAAAAGCAATCGAAGTAACCCAAGCTGAATGACCCTTAAGGATTTGCAGAGGTTTTCTTTTTTTGGGCTGCCATAATCGGATCGTATTGTCAAAGCTACCACTGGCGAAAATCTGTCCATCGGGACTGATAGCAACCGCATAAACTTTGTCAGAATGACCGTTTAAAACGTACCCCAGTTGCCCCATGTCTAAATGAAAAATTTTTATACTTTTGTCATAGCCCCCACTGAGAATAGTTTTACCATCTGGGCTAATGGCGATGGAATAAATAGGAGTTGAATGCGCCGGAATAGTGTTTAATAATTTACCCGTACCCACCTGCCAGATATTCAATTTACCATCATCGCCGCCACTAACGAGAGTTTTTCCATCTGGAGTGAAGGCAAGACATCTGACCCATTTTGTATGACCTATAAGAGTATGTAGCAACTGCCCGGTTTTGAGATGCCAAATTTTAATTGTTTTATCTCTACTGCCGCTAGCAAGAATTTGTCCGTGAGGACTAATAGCAACTGAAAAAACCCAGTTTGCATGACCAGGGATAGTGTTAACGCAGCGCATAGAGTTAAAATTTAGCCTTTGATTGGAGATCAAAAGCAGTATTCCCAAAATTTGTTTAAACTTACCGCGCTTAGCTACCAACTAATCAGATAATCTCCACAGTTTGATACTCTTATCGTGAGAACCGCTGGCAAGTAGCCGACTATCGGGACTAAAAGCAAGGGATGATACTAATTGAAAGTGGTGCGGACAAGAGGAAATTAGTTGCCCGGTTTTCCAGCGCCAAAACTTAATTGTACTGTCTTCGCCGCCGCTGGCAAGTGTCTCGCCGTCGGGGCTGAAAATAAGCGATCGCACGGAGCCTAAATTACTTACCAACGTATCGATCAATTCCCAATTCTCTAGATTCCACAAGTGAATTTTACTGCCATGACCACCCGCTGCTAAAATTTTTCCATAGGGGTTGAAAGCTACTGCATATACAGCACCAGCAGGCCATTTTAAGGTCTGAATTAATCTGCCAGTTTTGAGACTCCACAATTTAATTGTGCCGTCTTGACAAGCGCTGGCAAGGATTTTGCTGTCCGGCGTTAAGGCAATTGAATTAACGTGGCAGTGCGAGTTAAAAGTGTAAAGCAATTCTTGGTTAGAATAACGCCAAATTTTAATATTGTTGTTATCCCCAGCGCTGGCTATAATCTGCCCATCGTTGCTAATTGCAATCAACTGGATCGGCGATAAATGTCCGCAAAAACTGCTTTTCAATTCCCCAGTTTCAACTTGCCAAAATTTGATGTTGCCGTGGCGATCGCAACTAACCAGAATCTCTCCATTTGGGCTAAAACCAATAGATTGAACCGCACCCAAACCCCCTGATAAAGCCATCGAGGGAACCGCTTTTCCCGCTGCTAAAGACCACAGCTTAATTGTACCGTTCTGACTGCTACTAGCAAGTGTCTTACCATCGGGGCTAATGGCAACAGAAAGCACGCGCGTAGAATGCCCAAAAACAGTGCCAATATATTTCCATGTTTGAGCGGGTGAATTGCACCCATTTGCCAAAACAGTCGGCGTTGTTGATATTGATATTGGTGTTTCTATTGGATAGAAATTTAAGTCGTTGAGAACTACTTCGATAGATTGATATCGTTGTTTTGTTGCCCGTTCTAGTAACTTGTCGATAATTTGACCGAGTTCTTTACTAACCGGATGCTTCAAGTATTGTCGCCAAACCCAGGTTCCTTCGTAAACATCAAACAAATTCATCGGATGAGTTTGCGTCATTAAGTGAATGCAGGTAACGCCCAAACTGTAAAGATCGCTGGCGAAAACTGCCTTACCTAAAAGTTGTTCTGGGGGAGTATATCCGGCACTGCCAATCACAGTGCCGGTGAGTTCCAAAGCCAGATCGGTGGTTAATTTAGCCGCGCCAAAATCAACTAAAACTAATTGGCGATCGCAACTACGTCGGATAATATTTGAAGGTTTAATATCTCGGTGAATAACGTTGTGTTCGTGAACGAACCGCAGCACTAGCAACAAGTCGTTGAGTAACTCTCGAATTTGAGTTTCGTTAAAAGCTCCTTTTGCTGCCAATTCCGCCGCCAAATTTTGTCCTTCTATATACTCTTGAACTAAATACTGGCGCCGATCTTGTTCAAAATAAGCTAACAGTTCGGCTATCTGGGGATGGTGTCCTAATTCTTCCAAGCGGATCGCTTCGCAGCGAAACATTTCGGCTGCTTTTTTGCTACTATCCGTACTTTGGTTTTGGGGAAAAAATTGCTTGATTGCACAGTACGGTTTAGACGGCTTACACTCATCGATAGCGAGGAAAGTTCTGCCAAAGCCACCTTGACTGAGGAGTTTTAGGGGACGGTAGCGATCGCCCAGCAATAACCTTAACCCGCAACTTTGGCAAAACTTTGTCCCATCTGGATTTCGAGGTTTATAGCACTGGGCATTAAGGCAATAGCTCATAATAAAGATTGATTCTTTACCTGCATCAGCAGGCTATGTTTGTGCAGCCGCAACAACTGTCCTCTATCTATGGTATTAAATCTGACCAATTATCAAACGCCTCATAGCGGGTATCATTGGGATGGAAGCGATCGCCGCTTTTTTGAAGGTTGGTATTACCGCGTCACCCTCCCCGAAGACCGCCAAACCTTCGCTTTTATGTATTCTATTGAAGACCCCATCGGCGGCAAACCCTACAGCGGCGGCGGCGCACAAATTCTCGGCGCTAACGATGAATATCTCTGCCGCACTTTCCCAGATGTCAACAAATTTTGGGCAATTCGAGACGAATTAGCTTTGGGTCATTGGGGTAAAACAGATTTATCTAGTCTACCTGGATTTCTCGACCCAGAAATCTTCGACCGACACGTCCAAGAAGGCTATCAAGCTACCGCTACCTGGCATCAAGGATATCTTAAAGACCCAGGTTCTGGTAACTTTGCCCGCTGGCAATATTCAATCAAACCACTATACGGCTGGGGAAACTCTGGACAAATTCAGCAATCAACTGCCGGATGGTTATCTTTTTTACAGATTTTTGAACCAGGATGGCAGATCTTAATGGCACACGGCCTCGCTACTGGGTGGATTGAGTGGAACGGTAAACGCTACGAGTTCACCGATGCCCCAGCTTACGGCGAAAAAAATTGGGGCGGTGCCTTTCCCCAAAAATGGTTTTGGCTAAATTGCAACTGCTTTGATAGCGATCCCGACCTTGCTTTAACAGCTGGCGGCGGTAGGCGGGGTGTATTGTGGTGGATGGAAGAAGTAGCGATGATTGGCTTGCACTATCAAGGTAAATTCTACGAATTCGTGCCTTGGAATTCCCAGGTTAGCTGGAATATTCAGCCTTGGGGTAGTTGGCAGATGCAGGCAAAAAATGCTCAATATGAAGTAGAACTGACGGCGACTACCAATCTTCCCGGCACTCCCTTGCGCGCACCTACAGAAAAAGGCTTAGCTTTTGCTTGCCGCGATACCATGCACGGTAATTTAACGATTAAATTACAAGAATTGAGCGGCAGTAGTTCTAAACTTATCCTGAAAGCTAGCAGTTCGCTGTGTGGATTAGAAGTAGGGGGCAGTCCTTGGAATGAAACTTGGCAGTCGAGTTGAAAGGCTTCGATCTGCTATCATGGCTTTGTACCTGGGGCTGTAGCTCAGCTGGATAGAGCGAGCGCCTCCTGAAAAATCGGGCACCATTGGGGAAACTCAATGAGTGAATGTGGTCAAACTCGGTGAACCCTAAAGAGTTTACACTTCATGGGAATACCGAACCAAGCCAAGGTCAGTGCTAAGTGCTGAGTCATACTTGGAAGGCGTAGAGACTAAAAGGCCACCACCTAAAGGCTTAAAGCCTATGGTGAAGATATAGTCCAGAGAGTGGGGAAACTCACACAAATCTGAAGCGCTAGGTCGCGCGTTCAAATCGCGCCAGTCCCGTATATGTGGTAATATAATTACCTTTTTCCCCTGCTAGCGTTACCTATGTAGCATTACAGGGGAAATTGTTAAATCGTGTCGTTTTTCCAACTGTTTCCCGCTCCGGTTAACGGTATTCTTTAACAGGGGAGTCGTTAGCCTGGGCAATGACGTTCCGGTAATGTGTAACTGAATGCGATCGCTTTGATTCATTGATTCATGGTATTAAGGATCTATTCCAGCAAGCAAGATGACAAGCCACAAAAGAAAACTGCTGGCTTTAAACGCAGGTGGTTGGTTTCGGCGCTGGCGCTACCCGTCCTGCTAGGCATAGGATATCGATATATCAGAAGTTTTGACGCACCCCAAGCTGTCTTAGTCTTGGGAGGATCGACCAAACAGTTAGAGCGAGAAAGATTTACAGTAGAATTTGCCCGTCAGCATCCAGATTTACCGATCTGGGTTTCTGGCGGTAGTCCAAATAAAAGGTATATAGAACGGTTTTTTGCTAAAGAGGGAATTTCACCTAATCGCCTGCATTTAGATAATCGGGCGGTGGACACGGTGACAAATTTTACTACCCTAGCCGATGAATTAAAAGCTAGAGGCATTAATAGCGTTTATTTGATTACTTCTGATTACCACATGCGTCGCGCCAGTATTATTGGCGAGATTGTTTTAGGTAGTCGCGGAATTGTCTTAAAACCCGTTGCAGTGCCTTCGGAAAAACCGCCAGAACCTGTGAAAAAATCCGTCCGCGATGGCGCGAGGGCGATTCTTTGGGTTGTGACTGGGCGCACGGGTTCGACTCTCAGCCGGTTTTTTCAGAACCATTAATTTTACTTTTATCTAACGCTTTGATATCGTCAATTTCTAGTAAGCTAATAATTACACCTGCAATGGGAATTGCCATAAAAATTCCCAACAATCCCGCTAATCTATACCCGACTAATAAAGCAAAGAAGCCAACAACGGGATGAACGTTGAGCGTGTCTTGCATAATTCTAGGGGCGAGCAAGTTATCTTTGAATTGCTGAATCACAATGCAAGCAATCAAAACATTCAGAGCTATCCAACTGTTTTGGGGTAATAAAATTAGACAAATTAAACTAATTCCTAACGTCGCTCCAATCCCAGGAATCATTTGAAAAATTCCAGCGATCGCAGCCAAAACCAGGGCAAAAGGAACTTGTAAAACCAAGAAAATGACAAACGCTGCAAAGCTAAAAAACAAACTTAAAATTAGCTGTCCGCGAAAGAACTCTAAAAAATTGTGCTGAACGATCGAGGTAAACTTGTAACGTTGTGGCTTGGGAACAAATCTCATGAGAAAATTCCAAAGATGTTCTCCATCAAGCAGCATGAAGAAAGCCACAACTTCAATCAAGATAAACTTGATGAAGTAATCCAGCAAAATTGGCGAACTAGCGAGAATAGTCCCAATGCTATTCCCAATAAATGCGATATCTTGATTTTGCAACCGGACTTCAAATGCTCGAAAATCTACCTTGACATGACGCGCATTGAGATATTTCTCAAGTTGTGCTACTAAATTGTTGAGGTAACTGAGAAAATCCGGTAGACTCTTGTCAACTAGCTGTTGTCCCTGGGATAATATTGTCAATCCCACTGTGGCAGTAAAACCGACAATAATTACCAAGCTGAGTAGGAAAACAAAACTAGCTGCTACGCCGTGGGGTAAAAAACGGCGCAGCCATTTCACCGGATAGCTGAGTAAAAAGGCGATAATCGCCGCAAAGCTGAAAATAACTACTACGCCTTCAAAGTAAGCTAACAGCTGAACTAGCGCCCATCCCGACGCAAAGAAAAGCAGAAAGCGAACCAGCGCCCAATTACTCAATCGATTCCAGAAATTTTTGGTGTTGGGTTCACTCATCTTTTCTCCAGGTAGATGCCTGAGAATTGAGTTAGGATAATTTGGTTCCATGACTTACGAAATAGGAAAGTCTTAAACCCAGTAATATCATTTCCTGTGGTATCGGTAGTGTATGAATGGCTAATGGCTAATGGCTAATTGTCAATTGCAAGAAAGTAGCTATTAGCGATTAGCTATTAGCAGTCACACAACCGTTGCTTAAGGAGATGATATAAGCGAATTTTAAGCAGCTGGCAGTTCTTGAATCAGTACGTAAGGTTGTACGATTAAGGCGTTAAACCGCTGGGTTGGGTTGCTATTCCAGGCTTCTTTTTGCAGATCTGAGGGTTTATAGATCAGTTGTTCGCCGATCCAGCGCTGCACCGATGGTACGTTATCATTAGCGATCGCCACCCCCACATCCACCAAATCGAGTCCAGTAGCCACTACAATCAATGAATCGCGCTTAGCGTGGGGACTGAGCCAAGTCCATTCGGCTTCATCGAGCGTTGCTGCTAATTCTGCTCTTAAGTCTGACATTAGTAAAGAACTGTTACCGATTATGGCTCATTTTAACTTGCGATCGCGCCCCACAACGTCTATCGCGTTACAGACTCCCTGTGACTCAACGTCCTAAATCGTACAGTGCGTTAATTTCAGATGCACACCGCTGGGTGATCGATTCTAATTCTTGGCGATCTGTGGAACTAGGCGGATCGATTAACTCACCGATTCGCACCGTCACCGGCACCAGACGCGGCATTGCAGAACCTTCCCCCAAAATTTTACTCGTCCCCCACAAACTCACCGGCAACAAAGGTGCTTTTGCTTTAGCTGCAATCAATGCCGCACCCAGCTTAGGTTCTGTAATTCGTTCATCTGGCGTGCGAGTCCCTTGCAAAAATACACCAGTTGCCCACCCAGCTTCCAAATAATTGAGCGCTGCCCGAATTGTACTGCGATCTGCGGCTTCACGCTTCACCGGATAAGCACCATACAATTCAATCGCCTGCTTTAAAACCGGCACTTGAAACAGTTCTTCCTTTGCCATGTAAGCCACCGGACGCCGCACGCAACAAGATAAAATCGGCGGGTCAAAGTAACTAGCATGGTTGCTAACCACCACCACCGGCCCTTCTTGCGGCACATTTTCTGCCCCATAAACCTGCCCCCGAAAGTAACAATTAAACATGGGGCTAACCACCGACCACTTAAAGGCGTGGTACAGCATTAAACTAGCAAATGGTTCTCGATTTCTACCCATAATTAATTTCTCGTTTAAAGGTGAAGCTATTAACCAACCGCATAACTGGTAAATTGGCGTTTAAAAGCGGAATGAAACCCCAGGACAATATCCGAATTGGGTACGCCCATCTCAACCAACCTCTCGGCAATAGAGTCTTCAGTCCCGTTATATTGAATCCAAATTTTGCCGTCTTGAATATCAAAGTGCATCACCGGACCAAATACCCGCTTGTCTCCTTGCCAGCCTACATAAGCGAGTTGATAATGGTCATGTTCGCTGTCAAAGATTAGCTCTGCCTTCACTGTATCAGTAGTAGTTGCTATTTGGGCGTGTTCTGTCAATATTTGCTTGACAAATTGTCTATATTGTTCTATTTTATCCATTGCTTAATCTCCTCCTGTTTGGGATCGTAAATTATCAGCTTGACTTGATAACGTCTAAGAGTGCGTTGGATGAACGGAAGCTGAAAAAAATCTTGATAGGTTTCAACCGGGATGGCTAAATAAACAATTCGGTCTGGTTCTTGCTCTTCCAGCGCTTGGCAATAGTTAAGATATTGACCCAACGCAGTATGAAATGCGCTAATATCCGAATCCCCAACAAAGCTTTTAATTTCTACCGCAATTTTTTCTGAACCCCGTTGGGCTGCGATCGCGCTTTCTGCCGCCAAATCAATTTGTAATTTTACCGCCTCACTAATGCGAATAGTCAGAGGGTCATGGGTGATATTCCATCCGTCTTTGATTAAGGCATTTTTAACCTGTTGATGGAAAACGTCTTTTGCCATAGTGACTGCTCTTCATGCCGAGCGTGGTTAATCTTATTTTTTCTAAATAGGATATTTGATATATTTACAGCAACAATCAAGAATTATAGCGAATGGAGGAATGCAATAGCAGCTGCCATTTTTGCTGGCGCTATTGCATTCAAGCCTTTTGGCTGAACTCACATCTTGCACCTAAGAGATAAACAGCCTCCAAATAAATTTGGGGCTGAAAGCTTAAGTTAGCTAAAGCTAACTAAAATCAACGTTTTAACCCGTTTCAACGGGTTTTAGCTCTCAGCCAGAAATTTATTTCTGTTGGCTCTGGTGCAAGATGTGAATGAACCTAACTTAAAAAGCAATCCCAGTCAGCGACGCATAACGCACGTTATATACAGATGCTTAGCGTCATTACCGACCAAGTTAAATTTAACCAGGCAATTCGGCTGCACTACCAATATTAACCAAAGTTAAATCCGGACAAGCGCGTTTAATTAAACCCGTTAGTACCTTACCGGGACCAATTTCTATTACTTGTTCAATGCCTTGTTTTGGTAATTCGTCTTGAATTTCCCGCCACCGCACAGCTCCGGTCATTTGTTGAGTAAGGCGCTGCTTAAGAAGATTAGCATCTACTGCTGGTACTGGATCGACATTTGATAATACTGGCACCGCAGCATCTGAAAATGTAACAGATTCAAGAACTTCTTTAAATTCGGTCGCCGCATTTGCCATCAAAGGCGAGTGAAACGCACCGGATACATTTAAACGCACCGCACGTTTTGCTTTAACTTGAGAGAGGATGGCTTCTACTCCTTCTGGCGTGCCGGAAATCACAACTTGAGACGAACTGTTATCGTTTGCCAGAACAACATCAGGATTTTGGGCGATTTTTGCTTCTAATTCTTCCCGTTTAAATCCCATCAAAGCCGCCATCATTCCACCGGCAGCGCTATCCATCAATTCAGAACGACGTTTGACTAATTTTAAACCCGATTCAAAATCAAAAACAGCAGCCGCATAAAGCGCTACATATTCGCCTAAACTGTGTCCCGCAACTAAGTCGGGTTGATTTCCCTTTTCTTTGATTAAATCGGCGAGAATGCTTTCTACTACATACAAACAAGGCTGAGTATAAAGCGTGCGCGATAGTTTATCTTCCTCACTTTTACAGATTTCCGGAACCGACCAACCTAAAATTTGCTCTGCTTGTTCAAATTTTGTTTTAGCACCTGGCAGTTCTAATAAATCCACTCCCATGCCTATTGCTTGCGAACCTTGTCCTGGAAATACCCATGCAGTTTTTGTCATTTTTCGCTAATTGCTAATTGGTAATTGGTAATTGGTAATTGGCAGACAGTCAATTAATCGAATACGGGAGGCCATAGTTCTGGGATGGGCAACTCCCACCCTGGAAACAATTCTGGAATAGTCAGGGTATCTTGGTTATTTAGCAGCGTTGGTTCGCTATTGGGGCGATAAATTGTTACTGTCTGTTTATCTGGATCTATTAGTATACCTACTCTCGCTGCTAGTGCGAGATACATTTCTATTTTTTCTTCAATTTTTTTAAACCGATCTGTTTTAGATTTAATCTCTACAACCATGTCAGGAATTAATTGACCAAAAGCACGAGGACTTTGGCGCAATCTTTCTGCTGAAACAAACGATACATCGGGGGCGCGTAAGTTGGTATCAGACAGAATAAAGCCACCGCTAGAATCAAATAACCGTCCTAATTTTCGCGGTTCAATCCAACTGAATAAAAATGCGATTAAACGCGCGCTAATCTCACTGGATACAATATCTGATGGCCCCATAATTACAACATTTCCATCTTGCAATTCCATCTGATAATCTAGGGAAGCATCTTGCAATAATTCTTGTATTTTCTCAAAATCCTGTATGGTTAAATTCATAGCAATCCTCCTAAAATTGCAGATTTTAAATTTCAGATTTCAGATTGAGATTTACTAAAATCTAAAATCTAAAATCTAAAATCTAAAATCCCTTTATCCCCATTGGAAGATAGCAGCACCCCAGGTTAATCCTGCACCGAAACCAGAGGCGGCGATAGTATCTCCTGGTTTAATTTTGCCTTGACGGACGGCTTGATCGAGGGCGATGGGAATTGAGGCGGCGGAGGTATTGCCGTAGTTGGCAAGATTGCTGATAACTTTGCTATCGGGAATTTTCAGGCGAGAGGCGACGGCGTCGAGTATTCTTTGATTGGCTTGATGTAATAGCAACCAATCTACTCGATCAACGCTGAGATTGGCGCGAAAAAGGGCTTTTTCTATAACTTCTGGCACTCTTTTAACGGCGAAGCGATATACTTCTTGACCGTTCATGGTAATGGGTTGGTAAATGCCTTTAGCAACGCTAACCCCTTCAATCAGTTCTTGGGGTTGGGCTTGGTAAGCTAGGCTGAGGAAGTGATTTTGAGTGCCGTCGCTTCTGAGTTCAAATCCGAGTAGGCGATCGCATCCTCCCTCTAATGCCTGCATTACCACCGCTCCTGCGCCATCTCCAAATAATACGCAGGTGCTGCGATCGCTCCAATCTACCCAGCGGGAGAGGACATCGGCGCCGATTAACAGTACGTTACGATAAACTCCCGTGCGAATGAACTGCGCCGCCGTAACCATTCCGAACACAAACCCCGAACAAGCGGCGGTGAGGTCAAAAGCGACGGCGCGAGTTGCCCCTAGTTGGGCTTGTATGAGGCTGGCACTGCCAAACAGGTCATCAGGGGTAGATGTTGCCAGGATAATCAGATCGAGATCTTCTGGCGCGATCGCTGCCATTTCTAGCGCATTAATGGCTGCAGATGTAGCGATCGCACTGAGGGAATCATCTGGCGACGCCAAGCGCCGCTGTTTGATCCCGGTTCGGGTTGCGATCCACTCATCAGATGTTTCCACAATCTGAGAGAGTCCGAAATTATCCACACCAGCTTGCGGCGTGCAAGCCCCACACCCTGTAATGGCAATGCCTGCCTGAAATTGTTCCAACATTATTCTCCATCAGCCGCCTTTACAGCGGTTTTCTGATACTGGGAAGCAATGCGTTCCAGTACCTGGTGATCGACGGCTTCTTTTGCCAAGCGAATTGCATTAAAAATCGAAGGTGCTTGGGAAGATCCGTGGCTGATAATGCAAATTCCCGCTACTCCCAACAGCAAACCACCACCGTGTTCGGCGTGATCCATCCGTTGTTTGATTCGCTTCAGATTTGGTTTGAGGATTGCTGTCCCCAACATCCCATTCAGTCCTTGGGGCAACTCTTCTTTGACGATGTTTAGCATCACTTCGCCTACGGCTTCGGCAAATTTTAATAACACATTGCCGACAAAGCCATCGCAAACGATCACATCATAATTGCCCGAAAGCACATCCCGCCCTTCGGCATTGCCCACAAAGTTAATTCTGGGATTTTCCTTCAGCATTTGGTGAGCGCGAATTGCCAAATCGTTGCCTTTGCACTCTTCCTCGCCGATGTTGATTAATCCCACTCTGGGATTTTCTACATCCAGCACGTAGCGGCTGTAAACCGACCCCATGACGGCAAACTGATCCAAAAACTTAGGACGCGAATCTACATTCGCTCCCACGTCTAAGATCAGTACTGGTTTACCCGCAATCATCGTCGGAAACACCGCACCAATCGCTGGGCGATCGATTCCCGGCAAGCGTCCCAAACGCAGCAAAGCCGCTGCCATAGCCGCCCCAGAGTGTCCGGCTGAAACAACTGCATCTGCCCGCTTTTGCTTCACCAAGTCCATCGCGACGTTGATCGAAGCTTTGGGCTTGCGTTTTAAGCCGCTAAGTGGCTCCTCATGCATTTCGATCGTGCCTTCTGAAGCCACAATTTCAATGTTATGAGAACTGGTGTGTTGGTTTAGAATCGCTTCGATCTGAGGGACATCCCCCACCAGCAACACCTCGACATCCAATTCTTCCCTGGCTCTGAGCGCCCCTACGACGATTTCGGAGGGTGCGAAATCGCCGCCCATAGCGTCAATTGCAATCCGTGCGCGAGTTGATCCCATTGATCAAAGTTATAGAAACCTCAAAAATTCTACCAGATGGCTCTCACCCGAATCTCACTCAGATAAGGGAGATTTGGCAGATGTGGAAGTAGTATCTTCAATAACATTCAACATCCTTCCTCACCCGCGACCTTCGTGCGTGCCATTTGGCTCTCATCCCAAGATATACCTATTGGGAACCGATGCGCCAGCTGTTTGAGCTGGGGGACAAGGAAGACAAGGGAGACAAGGGGGACAAGGGAGACAAGGGAGACAAGGGGGACAAGGGAGACAAGGAAGACAAGGGAGACAAGGGAGACAAGGAAGACAAGGAAGACAAGGGAGACAAGGGAGACAAGGAAGAATTTGGCACTAGAATAAATTACTCCCCCAGCTCCCCCAGCTCCCCCAGCTCCCTCAGCTCCCTCAGCTCCCTCAGCTCCCCCAGCTTCCCCAGCTTCCCCATCTCCCCTATAACCAGGGGGGCGGGTGAGCAGGTATGATTACTGTCTGGGATTGGATCGTGGGTCAATAGCTCTTGGGTTAAGGAGCTTTCTCAAGCTTGGTGTGGTAGTCAGCCAATTTAAGTGTATTTAACTTGCTTTTTTGGTACCAACCCCAATCTGTGCTTAAATCTCTCTGACAATCTCACCTGCACGCCTGAACACATGCACAGATGCCCACCTTCCCGATGCGTCAATTGGAGAGAACGGATACATGCTGGAATTATTTAGCTCTGGGGTAATGTCTGTATGGCTGGATATGGCAGGATTGCATCGCTCTAAACTCGATGCCGATAAGCGTCTGTCTTGGCTGGATACGCCGGGATTTGTGGTTCCAGCGCAGCCAGAGGCCGCTACGATGAAGAATTTAGCGCAATATTTCAAAGATTTAGCGAATAAAGGCCCTGCTGGAGGACAGGCGGTGTGGATGCAGTCTGGCCCAGTATTGTTGGCAAATAAGCAGGGCACTACTCCTTTACCGGCGGCTTCGCTGACGAAGATTGCTACAACCTTGGCGGCGCTGGCAATTTGGCAACCTTCCCACCAGTTTGAAACCCTGGTTAGCGCTACTGGGCCGATTAAAAATGGGGTGTTGCAGGGGGATTTGGTGGTGTCTGGGCGGGGGAATCCGGTGTTTTTGTGGGAAGAAGCGATCGCTCTCGGTAATGCCCTCAATCGCATGGGCATCCGCCGCGTTTCCGGCAACCTCATCGTTTCGGGCAATTTCACGATGAATTACGCCCCTACCCTCGCCGAATCGGGTCAATTGTTAAAACAAGGACTCAATGCTAAAACTTGGCCTCGCGGTGTCAGTTTCGCCCACCGTTCCATGCCTCCCGGCACCCCCAAACCTCAATTACAAATTGCCGGTAATGTCATCGTTGCCCCCGAACCAACTAAAACTCAATTGCTGTTACGCCATCGCTCGCTGCCTTTAGCACAAATTCTCAAAATTGTCAATGTATACAGCGATAATAAGCTATCGCAACAGATTGCGGATTTAGTGGGTGGTCATCAAGTGGTGGCGAATAAGGCAGCAGCGATCGCCGGATTCCCCAGACAAGAAATACAATTGATTAACGGTTCTGGATTGGGAGTAGAAAATCGCATTTCTCCCCGCGCCGCTTGTGCGATGTTAGTAGCAATTCAACGCAAATTGCAACCCTACGGATTGAACATTGGGGATGTATTTCCAGTTGCGGGGAGCGATCGCACGGGGACAATGATCCACCGGGACATTCCCACCGCGACGGCGATTAAAACCGGCACGCTGCGGGATGTGAGTGCGTTAGCGGGGGTAATGCCAACACGCGATCGCGGGTTAGTTTGGTTTACCATTATCAATCGCGGCGGCGATATTTGGGGTTTACGCACCGAACAAGACCGATTTTTGCAAAAATTAGTGCAACAGTGGGGTACAACGCCTCCCCCGATTACGATTGTCCCCCACGCTAGTAGCGTCAACGTGCGATCGCATTTGGGCGATGCCAAGCGCATTGAAGTTGTTTTCGGTGGGTAACAGTGGACAGTGGACAGTGGACAGTGGACAGTGGACAGTGGACAGTGGACAGT